>NZ_QJJP01000012.1 GCF_003201565.1 Nitrosomonas sp. Nm84
CCCGCCTAAAATTTAGGCAAGATACGTGAATTACCTGGTCAGTTTTCAACCGGTACAACTAGGCTTTTAGTGTCAAGTTTCGATCGGTGTCAACAGACTAGTATTTTCTTGTGATTTCTCATCTGACTCAATCGCTTTCTCAAGAATCATCTGCAATAGTTTTGCCTTGGCTGCCATCATTTCAGCAAGCTTTTTCGGGGATTTGATTGTTTGCCCGATAAATGTGCAGAAATTTTGTATCCGGGCAGTAAATTCGGAAAAGCCTTCTGTCAGCGGTTCAATCTTGTTGTTTTTGATATCACCAATGCGGATTTCCGCAACTATTTCGCCGTTCTGATAGAACTGGAACCAAAGGTAATCGGTAATGATGAGGTTGTCTAGCGCCTTACGATAGCGGTCAAATTGAGGCTTATACTGCTTATCATTTAAATCTTTGCCGATGTCTTTAGCTTCAATGAAACCAATCGGTATTTTCCCTTTTGTGATTACATAATCTGGGTTGCCACACTCAGTTACATTAGCCGGTTCATTGGTGACTTCAACGCCTGGCACTAATTCACGAATAAGTGATTCAAGATTTCCTCGATAAGCATGTTCTTTAGCTATGCCTGATTGGAAACGTTTGTGAATGGCTTCTATATACTGATTTAAATTCATTTTCCCTTTTTTGCTTTACAGTCCATATTTGCAGCAAACTTCACGCCCATTACTACAGTCTGGCATAGCCAGTCTGTCCTCATACCATGCACAAGAGCAAAGCTGTTGTGCCTATTCTCAATAAAGCATAGAGATAATCCGTTAAAAAGTGAAATGTTTGTAGATTTATTAAAGCCAGATGCATTTGTTTATCTGTCCTTCAAACCTGAAACTTTAATCTAATGAATGGAATTCTGAGATTTACATGCAACCACGCATTGAAAAATCGATTGCCCATTTTTTAGCAAAAACACTTACTCCTGAATGTGGCGAAATCTTTAAAACACTTCGCGCCAAACGGGGTTCGCGAGGTTGGGATTCTCCTGATTTTGAATCCATCGCACCAAGTGTCAAGTAGATTCACAACGACGCAAATTAGAAGTCGGTATTATTAAATTCCTGCTATTTAGATACATCAAACCAATGATGGACTGCGGTTACAAAACGGTTACAATTTTAAGAAAAGAAAAAAGCACTTAGGATTTTTGTCACTAAGCGCTTGATTTTTTGGTGGGTCTGGCTGGACTCGAACCAGCGACCAAGGGATTATGAGTCCCCTGCTCTAACCAACTGAGCTACAGACCCGTATATTATTATTTTAAGCTAAACTCAATTATTTCCCGTATCCAAGAAACTTCGCAAACGCTCGGAACGTGCTGGATGACGCAGTTTACGCAGTGCTTTGGCTTCAATCTGTCGGATACGTTCACGCGTAACATCGAACTGCTTCCCTACTTCTTCCAGCGTATGATCGGTATTCATTTCAATTCCGAAACGCATGCGTAGTACTTTGGCTTCACGCGGTGTTAACGAATCCAGTATATCCTTTGTAACCCCCCTTAAGCTAGCATAAACTGCCGCATCGGCTGGCGCCATTGTTGCTGCATCTTCGATAAAATCACCCAAATGGGAATCTTCATCATCACCGATTGGTGTTTCCATAGAAATAGGTTCTTTGGAGATTTTCAGAATTTTACGAATTTTTTCTTCGGGCATTTCCATTTTTTGCGCCAGAACCGCTGGCTCTGGTTCTTGCCCGGTTTCCTGCAGAATTTGGCGTGAAATACGATTCATTTTATTAATCGTTTCAATCATATGCACTGGAATTCGGATAGTACGCGCCTGATCGGCAATCGATCGGGTAATTGCTTGTCGTATCCACCATGTTGCATAGGTTGAAAACTTATAGCCGCGCCGATATTCAAATTTATCGACCGCTTTCATTAAGCCAATATTTCCTTCTTGAATCAGATCAAGAAATTGCAATCCACGGTTAGTATATTTTTTAGCGATCGAAATCACCAGACGCAAGTTCGCCTCCGTCATTTCGCGTTTAGCTCGGCGTGCTTTAGCTTCGCCCGTCGACATCTTGCGATTGATCTCTTTCAGATCTTTAATGGGAATGCCAATCTTATCTTTCAGTGTTAGCAAGTTCTGTTGCTCTTCCATAATTGCAGGCTTATAGTGCTCAAGCGCCTGACTATAGGGCTTACCAGCTTGGATTTCTTGCGCTACCCACCCAAGATTTGTCTCATTTCCAGGAAATGTCTTGATAAAATGATTTCTTGGCATCTTCGCTTTGGATACACACAGATCCATTATCTTACGTTCATAGTTGCGGACATCACCCACTAATTCACGTTGCGTATCACAGAGCTTCTCGACCATTTTTGCCGAGAAACGAATAGCCATCAATTCAGATGAAATTTTATCCTGTAACTCAATATATCCAGAGTGATAAGGCCCTTCTTTTTCAAGCAGCGCTTGCATCTCGTTATAAATCTCACGAATAACTGCAAAACGTTCCAGCGCATCAGCTTTTAGCTTCAACAAATTTGCACTGGCAACTGCGGCGTCTCCATCTTCGTCTTCGTCTTCGTCTTCGAGATCACCGGCCTCTAACTCTTGTTCCAATGATTCTTCGGAAAACTCTTCGTTCATGATGTCTTGTGCATTGGCATCTAACAGCCCATCTACAACTTCATCAATACGTAAGCTGTCTTTTTCAATTTCGGTTGCCAGACCGACAATTCCCGCAATAATCGGCGGACAAGCTGAAATCGCTTGAATCATATGACGCAAACCGCCTTCGATGCGTTTGGCAATCTCAATCTCACTTTCACGCGTCAGCAATCCTACTGAACCCATTTCACGCATATACATACGCACAGGATCCGTCGTACGTCCAAACTCAGAGTCTACTGTAGAAAGTGCAGCTTCAGCCTCCTCCGCCACATCCTCGTCGGCAACGGTTGTCGCAGCATCCGACATCAGCAATGTTTCAGCATCCGGCGCTTCATCATGTACCGATATGCCCATATCATTGATCATGCTGATGATGCCTTCTATCTGCTCTGCATCCAACATATCATCAGGCAAATGATCGTTGATCTCAGCATAAGTCAGATAACCGCGTTCCTTACCTAATCCGATAAGTATTTTGAGGCGCATGCGGCGTGCCTCAATATCTTGCGGCAACGCGGCACTATTCTGGCTGATAGCAATAGGTGCCAGCTCATCCAACTGATCAGCAGCTGCTTTTATCTTTTTGGGCGTTCTGCCCCGGGTTCTCTTACCGTTACCAGACTCGATATCATTAGTATCCAATACTGCTTGCGTCATCTCATCAATACTGATGTCAATTGCTTTAGGAGATGTTTCGATTTGTTTTTCAGTTTTAGCTGTTAACTGATTAAGCGCCTCTTTTTCCAGCATTTCTTTATCGGTATTTTTTATTTCTACAGTTGTTACTTTCTCTTTCTTGATAACTTCAGTATCTTTTGACTTGACCACTTTTGTTCTTGGCATGTTGTATTCCAATAATATGGATAAATTAAAAGCTGAAAACGCCAGATTATATCAAAATTCGATACAACTGACACTTAGTAACTCACTTCATAGCATGGCTAATCGTTGCAATTCTCGTTTCTCTTCATCGGTTAACCTATCCAAAGATTTGCTGTGTAACTCAGTCATACGCTTCTTATTTTGTATTTGTTGCAATTTCTTTAAGGTATCCAAAAATTCCATCTCTATATCATCCGGATCACCCCACTCCAGGGTCTCACTTTCAATACTCTCCAGTAGCGTTCTATATGGACTGTCTTGCAAATAAGTCAATACTGAAGGAGTTGATTTACTCTCAGCTAGGTGAGCATGTGTATTCAAAAAATCAACCAGCGTTTTTAGGGCAGCAAATTCTTCGGTATCTTCACTGCATTCGACAAGCAAATTTCTATCCAGTTTAGCGATATAATTCGGACTGTACAACAGCATCCGGATCAATCGATGATAGAGTGTAATCTGCTGTTTTCTATGCGCATTCCCCGTCTTACGAGCCGTCGATATACGTTTTACTTGCAACAAATCTTCCAATTCATCTCGACTAATCCCGCTCAATTCAACCAAGCGATTTAAAAGTATCAATGACAGCGCCGGTGCCTTCACTTGTTGCAGTAAGGGTTTCGTATCATTCACTAATTTGGCACGACCTTCACCGGTTTGAAGATTTATTCCTGAGCATAATTCCTTGAATAAAAACTCCGATAGGGGTATTGCTTGCTTGAGTTGCCGCTCAAAAGATTCCTTTCCATATCGACACACATAACTGTCGGGATCCTCACCTTCAGGCAAAAACAGAAAACTTAAATATTTATCATCCGAAATGAGTGCCAAACTATTCTCAAGCGCACGCCATGCTGCCTTTCTACCTGCTTTATCGCCATCAAAACAGAAAATAATGCGATCGGTCTGGCGCAAAAGTTTCTGAATATGAAAACTGGTGGTCGCTGTACCCAAAGCAGCCACGGCATAATCAATCCCATGTTGCGAGAGTGCGATCACATCCATATAACCTTCTACCACAATCACACAATTCGCCTCACGAATGGCACGACGGGCGGAAAAGAAATTATATAACTCCCGTCCTTTCTCAAATAAAATTGTTTCTGGAGAATTCAAATATTTCGGCTCATCCTGCTCCAATACCCTGCCGCCGAAACCAACAATCTGGCCTTTTTGATTAAGGATCGGAAACATAATGCGATCTCTGAATCGGTCATATTGCCTAGCCTCATCATTAATGATGATCAGCCCTGCTTTTACCAATAATCCCCGGGTTTCTTCAGACTGGTAATCAGGAAAAACCGCTTCAAGGTTTTGCCAACCCGCAGGTGCATAACCCATTGCAAACCGCGCTGCAGTTTTACCGGACAATCCACGTTTTTTGAGATAAGCAATCGCCTTTTCTGATACTTTCAGTTGCTCTCGATAAAACTGAGTAGCAACCTGCATTACATTGATCAAATCTTGTGGCGATACCTCTGAATTATGGATACCATCTCTTTCTATCCGATATTGTGATAAATCATTGGTATCAATTTGATTGGAAGTTGTATCGACTTGCTGCACCGGTACTTGCATGCCCACATAGGCGGCCAAGTCACGCACTGCCTCAACAAAGCTCAAGCCACTATAATCAATCAAGAAACTGATCGCATTACCATGTGCTCCGCAACCAAAACAATGATAAAACTGCTTGGTTTGGCTGACCGTAAATGAGGGAGTTTTTTCACTGTGAAACGGGCAACAGGCTACAAAATTAGCGCCTGCTTTTTTAAGCGGAACATGACGGTCAATCGCATCAACAATATCTACACGACTGAGTAAATCATGAATAAAAGGCTGAGGAATCATCTATAGAAAACTATCAATAGTGCCCCGCAATCAATTATAAAGAAATTACAGTTTTTTTAAGAACCAGCAATTCCCGAATAGAGCACAATTTCAGGCTGATATTTTTTCTTTAATCAGTATCGATACTTTTGCCATATCAGCACGTCCAGCAAGTCTTGACTTCAGCAAAGCCATCACCTTACCCATATCCTGCATGTTTTTGGCTCCTGTCGCTGAAATCGCTTCAGCAATCAAAGTATCTATCTCGGCGTCATTCAATGCTTGCGGCATATAGGCACTTAAAATAGCAACTTCGTCTTTTTCCTTATCAGCCAGATCATTACGCAGCGCAGCCTCATATTGCGCAATAGAATCTCTACGCTGTTTGAGCATTTTCTCAATCACCGCAATTACCGCTGCGTCATCAAGTACTATGCGTTCATCCACTTCACGCTGCTTGATAGCCGCTTGCAACAAGCGAATCGTATCTCGCTGCTTGGTGTCGCCCGAGCGCATAGCTGCCTTCATATCATCAGTAATTTTCTGTTTCAAACTCATAGTAGCAGTTTCCGGCACAACCATTAGGCTTTCACATAATACTCAAAAAGCAGAAGCATCAAGTTACTTTCATGTAAATAGCTATGATCTAATAAAGCTTAGGAGGTAGCAATTGACTACGCAACCGTTTGTAATTGCGCTTAACAGCCGCTGCCAGCTTACGTTTACGTTCTGCTGTTGGTTTTTCATAAAACTCACGCGCACGCAATTCTGTCAGTATCCCTGTTTTTTCTATGGATCGCTTAAAACGTCGCATAGCAACTTCAAATGGCTCATTTTCCTTGACTTTAATAGTTGTCATAAATATGCAAAATCCTCGGTTGTTAGTTAATATATAATATTTTCTTTTCGTGCCAGAACAACAAAATCAACGAGGCATAAAAAAGTTTTTGATTATAACACCAAGAATTCTGTTATAAAAGCGCAAATCTTCTCTCCCATTTTCCCTAATGCTTATTCTAGGTATTGAAACCTCTTGTGATGAAACAGGGATCGCACTTTTCGACACAACACGAGGTTTACTCAGTCACACACTCTATTCACAAATAGCAATGCATAGTGAATATGGCGGTGTGGTGCCGGAACTGGCATCGCGCGATCACATCCGACGTGTTCTCCCATTGATCAAGCAAGCTTTGCGCACAGCGCAATGTCAATTACACGAAATCAACGCCATCGCTTATACCCAGGGGCCCGGATTGGCTGGCGCACTCTTGGTTGGCGCCAGCATTGGCGCCGCATTGAGTTTTGCATTAAGCATTCCTGCACTAGGCATCCATCATCTGGAAGGCCATCTATTATCGCCATTGTTATCCACGCCAGCACCAAGCTTCCCGTTCATTGCATTGCTGGTATCCGGAGGCCATACACAACTGATGCAAGTCGATGGTGTAGGCCAATACAAGCTGTTAGGCGAAACGGTTGATGATGCAGCAGGCGAAGCTTTTGATAAAACAGCCAAATTATTGGGATTGGGTTATCCGGGTGGCGCAGCCTTATCAAAACTTGCACAGCAAGGCCAGCCAAATCGCTTCAAACTTCCGCGACCAATGCTTAATAGCGGGGATCTCAACTTTAGTTTTAGTGGCCTTAAAACTGCAGTGCTTACTTTGATTAACAAGCAGGAAAGCACGCAGCAGAACCACGCGGACATTGCTTTGGCTTTTCAGCAAGCTATTGTAGAAGTATTAACACAAAAATCTTTGTCGGCCCTATCACAGACCGGCATCACACAACTGGTCGTCGCCGGAGGCGTAGGCGCCAATGCGCAATTACGCCAGAATCTCAGCAACAAGGCAGCTTCAAACGGAGCAACCGTTTTCTATCCGGAACTTGAATTCTGCACCGATAACGGCGCCATGATCGCCTTTGCCGGTGCAATGCGATTGCAAGCTGCGCCGCATAAAACCTGGCAACCCACAAGCAGCTTCACCGTCAGGGCACGTTGGAATCTGGAAACACTTAAAGCATCAAGCGACTAATCAAGGAACCGAGGACTTCTTTTCACCAATGCGTCCTTCTTTGCCAGCCAGCAAACTAACAATGTTCGATTGGTGACGCCAGACCAACACCAATGACATGCATAAAACCGCCAGCGTACTCCCTTCAAAACCCAGCATGCTCGCGGCGTAAAGCGGCGTCAGTACTGCCGCAACCAAAGCCGACAAGGACGATATGCGCCAAATCAATGCAACCAACAGCCAAGTCGCTATCGCCATCAAACCAACCCACGGATTTAAACCCAGCAACACACCCACTGCGGTTGCGACGCCTTTACCGCCCTGGAAGCGCAGAAATACTGGAAAAACATGCCCAAGAAATACTGCCAGTGCAACCACAGCAATCCCTTCATTACCCAATCCCCAAATCGGGGCATAATATTGCGCCAAAACCACCGCAAGCCAGCCTTTACCGGCATCGCCCAACAATGTCAAAACAGCTGCAGCTTTCTTACCACTACGCAAGACATTGGTTGCTCCCGGATTCTTAGAACCGTATGTACGCGGGTCCGGCAATTTAAAAATCCAACTGGATACCACCGCGAAAGAAACAGATCCCAATAAGTAAGCCAACAAAGCAAACAACAATATTGTCATGTGTAATTAGCACCATCCAAACAAAATAGAATAGAATCCCAGATATTTCACATCAGCAAAATGCCCATTAAAGAAACATTGACTCAGTGCTTTTTTAATTCCGGCAACAGCTTGCTCATTTTAGCGCTTAATCACCGATGGATATTATTTTTCTGCACGATTTCAAAGCAAAAACCTTAATTGGAATTTATCCATGGGAACGCAAAGTCCCCCAAACCATTCAATTAGATCTGGAGATTGCACTCCCAACCAGCCGGGCATGCCAATCGGACAATATCGAAGACGCGCTGGATTATGCTCTGATCATTGAAAGAATTAACAAGATTCTGGCAGAACAACACTTTTCTTTACTGGAGGCCCTGGCAGAACATATCGCACAAACCATCCTGATGGAGTTTCATTCACCATGGGTTAAAATCAGTGTTGCAAAACTTGGAATTATACGTGGGGTAAAAAAACTGGGAGTATGTATTGAACGAAAAGCCAGTTCTGTTTAAGCATTAAATCCACAACGTATCCTTGCATCAAATTACAAGGATACGTTATTGGTGCCTTCGCAATATTGTTTTAAAAATCTATTTTAATTGCTCCCTCCGTTAACGAGTCGGCGCCTGCCGCACCAGCCAAGGTATCATTGCCGGCCGCGCCCACCAGATTATCGTTACTCGGTGTACCGACAATGGCCTGTTGGATTAAAAACCAAGATCACTTCTGCTTAAAACTACCTCCACAATTTTTCATTACCAAAAAAGAATCTCTAGCTAGAGATTCTTTTGAGAAGATATTCACAAAAACTATTATATATCAAAATATTAAAACCACTTCCCCAACCTCCAATATTACAAATGTCGAGAATAATATGAAATTAATTGCCTCAAAAACAATATGTCACAAGCATATATGATTAGCTATCCCATACGGCCAGCTATATCAACTAACCATAATACCCGCAAGCTATCATTTATTATTTAGAGTTAATAACTTGCTATTGGTAACGTGTTGGATCCGCTATTTCCATTGCAATAAATCCAGCACGTCGGATGCGGCACGAATCACACCTACCACAGGCTCGCCCCATCACATCCGCCTGATAGCAGGAAACAGTCAAGCTGTAATCAACATCTAATGCCAACCCTTTTTCAATAATGTCTTTCTTAGACAAACTAATCAGCGGTGCATGAACGGTTATTTTTTTGCCTTCAATGGCTGCCTTAGTTGCTAAATTCGCCATTTTCTCAAAGGCCTGAATGTACTCCGGACGACAGTCGGGATAACCGGAGTAGTCGACCGCATTCACGCCGATAAAAATATCCTGACAATCCAGTGTTTCTGCCCATGCCAGCGCCAGTGACAACATGATGGTATTTCTGGCAGGAACATAGGTAATGGGAATACCGATATTTTCTCCGGAGACCGGCACTTCGAGCGACTGATCGGTGAGTGCAGATCCACCAAACACTGCCAGATCCAGCCGGATAGTTTGATGGGCATGAGCACCCAAAGATCGCGCAACATTTTGCGCAGCCGTTAATTCTGACTGATGGCGCTGACCATAATCGACACTCAAAGCATGGCACTGAAATGCTTGGTTTCGTGCAATAGCCAACACTGTTGCAGAATCCAGTCCACCCGATAACAATACAACCGCTTTTTTCATACGCTAATCGGCCTGATGGGTTAGGGTATCGCAAACATTAACGCCCAGGCCCTTCTCCCCACAGTAATTTATGCAACTGAATCTGCATTCTCACCGGCAGTTGGTCACGCAAAATCCAGGCCGCCAATGTCGCTGGGTCAAGCTCGGCATGAACAGGTGAAAACAGGATAGGACATATTTTCTGTAGCTGCCGGTTGTAAATGATTTCACAAGCCCATTGATAATCTGCCTCATCACAAAGTACAAATTTAATCTCATCCTGTTGAGTCAGATGAGCAAGATTGAACCAGTTATTTTTAGTCATTTCCCCCGAGCCGGGTGTTTTGATATCCATTACTTTACATACACGTGTATCCACATTAGATAGCTCCAGCGCGCCGCTGGTTTCCAATGATACTGAATACTGCGCATCGCACAATGCTGTCAATAGAACCAAGCATGCTTTCTGTGCCAAAGGCTCGCCGCCTGTCACTGTCACGTAATGGGTTTTATAGTGCGCGACTTGGTTCAGGATTTCTGATATCGATATATTGCCGCCGCCAGTAAAAGCATAGGCCGTATCACAATAGCCGCACCGCAAAGGACATCCCGTCAAACGTACAAAAACCGTTGGTAGGCCGACGCGACTTGTCTCTCCTTGTAAGGAAAAAAAAATCTCACTGATACGCAAAGTTGTTGTTTCTAGTGTTTGCACAATGCTTGACTATCTGGAGGAAAAAATTTAACCACGATCGCCTACCGGCTAGTGCAACAAATAGCATGTGCTACTTGTGATATGAAGAATTTATTTGAAATTGGCCAAACGCTGCTTGGCTTTTTTTGCGGCGTCACTGCTCGGATACTTTGTTACCAAATCTTCTAGGGTATGCTTACTCGCCCTACTATCACCCATTTCATGCTGGCTAGTGGCCATATTAAGAAAAGCATCCGGCGCTTTAAGGCTATCCGGATACTTATTAATCAATCTCTTTTGTGCATCAATAGCCAATTGATAATCACGCAGCGCGTAGCGTGCATTACCAACCCAGTAGGCAGCCCCGGGTGCCAAATTCGATTGCGGATAGCTCTCCAGGAAATTCTCAAATTGTGCGATGGCGCTTGCATAATCGCCATTTTTAAATAAATTAAAGGCTTCTTTATAGGCATCGTTTTCTACTGGACTGGGCGGCATCAATTCATTGGCTGACAATGCTCTTGAATCGGGTTGTGCCGCAGCAACTGTTTCTTCAGTTGCTGCAACTTCCGGCATTACTGCAGTCGCCGCGAGTGAAGCTGGCGCTGCCGATTCATTGGATGGCGGCGTTACCATGCTCTGCGGTGAGCCTTTCGGACTAGGATGAGATGAAGGAGCTCGCTTATTAGGCTGCTCAATTTCGCGCAAACGGTTGTCTAAATCAATATAAAAATCGCGCTGTCGCTTTTGTAACAGCGAATTATCGTTGCTCAGCATTTCTATTTGCCCGTTTAGCTTACCCAATTCAAGCCCGAGCGTTTCAACCTTTGCATACAGCTCAAGCAGCGCTTGGCTATTCAACGCTTGCTCCATTTTGGCAATACGCGCTTCCATCTCATTGACTTGTTTCCGTAAGACGCTGATTTGTTCGCGTGCCTCATCATCGCCAAACAATGCCGCATGACTGGCACTACCGCTCATTAATAGCAATAGTAAGAAAGCGCGTATCAGCATGTTTACTCACCTCGATAAAGAATATCTGTACGGCGATTCTGGCTCCAGGTTGATTCGCCATGCCCCAATGCGCGTGGCTTTTCTTCGCCCAGACTCACAGATTCAATCTGTTCATCGCGGGCACCCGCTAATGTCATCATATTTTTTACGCTATCCGCACGACGTTGTCCCAACGCAAGATTGTATTCACGGCTGCCACGATCATCGGTATTGCCCTGCAGAATCGCACTGGCGCTGGCATTGTCGCGTAAGAACCGGGCGTGTGACAACACTAATTCCCTGTAGTCGCTTCTAACGGTATAACTATCATAGTCATAATAAACGCTACGTTGCGACAGAATGCTGTTAGGGTCTTGCAATTGACTAAAATAGCTCGGCCTTCCGGAACCAGAGTCCATCAAATCACTGCCACCCGAACCGCTACCGACTCCACCTGCGGTTAGATCATCAACCTCAGGCTGAGTTGTCTGGCTGGCGCACGCTGATAACAACACGATTAATGCAATACCTGCTAATTTCCTCATTTACTCACTCCTTGTAATTAAAAAACTTGCGTTATTTCCACTTAGGCAGAGGCCCCCATGCCGGCTCCCTGATATCACCTGTTTGTACGGAAAGATGTTGCCTTGTTTGCCCATCCCTCGAAACAGCGGATAATATACCATGCCCGTCAATCTCAGTTGCATACAAGATCATCTTGCCGTTGGGCGCAAAACTTGGAGATTCATCAAATTTGGAATTGGTCAGTATCTGCACCTGACGTGAACCAATTTCTTGAACGGCTACGTTAAATCGACTATCACCGCGATGGATAAACGTGAAACTTTTACCATCCTGACTAAAATCCGGGCTGACATTGTAACTCCCCTCAAAAGTGAGGCGTTCAGCATTACTGGTTTCGGCATTGGTGATTGCCATGCGATAAATTTGCGGGCTACCGCCGCGATCAGATGTAAATAGGATGTACCGACCATCGGGAGAAAAATTTGGCTCGGTATCGATTCCGGAGCTTCGACTCAATCGCTGTAAACCGCTGCCATCGACATTCACCAGAAATATTTGCGATCCGCCTTGTCCGGTTAGTACGACGGCCAGTTTTTTACCGTCGGGCGACCAGGCCGGCGCACTGTTACTGCCTTTAAAGCTGGCAACCGCTCTACGCTCACGCGTTGATAATGTTTGCACATACACAATCGGTTTTTTATTTTCAAATGAAACATAAGCCAGTTGATTACCATCCGGTGACCAAGCCGGAGAAATAATCGGCTCCGTGTACTCAATGATGGATTGTGCGTTATAGCCATCTGCATCCGCAACTTGCAGTGCATACTTATTACCCCGTTTCAGCACATAGGCAATACGCGTGCTGAATACCCCCACATCGCCGGTCAATGCTTCATAAATAACGTCTGCAATGCGATGCGCGGCGGCACGCAATTGTGTTTTAGGAACAGTAATCGACAAACCCGTTAATTGCGATTTCTTCGCAACATCCATCAAGCGGAATTGAATCTCCACTTGATCGCCGGATAACGCTATCGTACGACCAATGACCAGCGCATTGGCACCGCGATTCGCCCAATCCGCATATACCACATCGGTCGGCACATGAGGGGATAACCCGGAGGAATCCACCAATTTGAACAAACCCGTACGTTGCAAATCAGCACCAATCACCGGCGTGATACCCTGATTAAGTTTATTTTCTTCCGCAAAAGGAACAATGGCGATGGGTATGCGTGATGCGCCGCCACCAAAAATTTCGATATTCAGTTGCGCATGCAAAGGCATGCTCACCCACCATAAAAGTAGAATCAATGCACTACTACGAATAGTTTTGAACCAATGAATTGACATAAGTATTAAGTTGTTAGAAAACAAAAAAATTCACGATGATTATAACAATCATTCACGATAATGCACGGTAATATTCAAGTTACGAAACTCATTGAATAAAGTAGGATCAGGCGGCAGTGGCAATGGCTTTGATAAAAAGATTGCACGCTCGACAGCACTGTCAAAAGCCGTATGTCCGCTACTCTTGCTTAACCTGACATCCAGAATATCCCCACCCGGAAGCAGCGTGACATTGAACTCAACCACCGGATTACCTGGCAGGTCAGGCGGCATGACGATTCTGCTCCTGATCTTGGCAAGAATCATCGCCTTATATTTGGAAATCTCGTTCGTTATCTGATTTCTCGCCGCTGCTTGCTGAGCAGCACGTTTAGCTTCGGCTTCCCGCTGTGCCTTTGCCTCTTGTTCACGCTGCCGCTGTACGGCTTGCTCTTTTTCTTTCTGCTTTTGTAATTCCTTTTGTTTTTCCAGCTCTTTCTGCTTCTCGAATTCTTTTTGTTTCTCCAGTTCTTTCTGTTTTTCTAATTCTTTTTTCTTTTCAAGTTCCTTTTGCTTTTCAAGCTCTTTCAATCTTTCCTGCTCTTTAATTTTCTCTCGTTCTTTTTTCTTTTGCTCTTCCACATCCGGCTTAGCCTCTTTAATGGGCTCAGGCTTCTCTTTCATTGCGATATCAGGTTTCTTAATCGGTGGTGTAGTCGCTTTCTGCGGCGCAGGTTTAGGCGGCTCCGACTTAGTTAGTTCCGGTTTGGGCGGCTCTGGCTTGGGTGGTTCCGGCTCTGGCTCCGACTTAGGTTTGACAGACTCCTGAACGGGCTTAGGTTGCTTCGGAGGTGGTTGAGTTTTTACCGGCTCCTGCACAGATTTAGGCAACTCTGTCCATATATCTACGATCATGCCTTCTGGCGGATGGTCTTTCCAATTCAAGCCAAAAATCATTAGCGCGACAAAAACGAGATGCACCAGCACCGCCAGCACACCCGCCAATAATGATTTTGGTTCGGAATGGGAAAAATTGCGTAAGACGCTCACACTCATTACAGCTCATTCATTTTTGTTGCGCCAGCAAACCCACTTTCTGCACTTGATTTTGCTGCAGAATGTCCATCACTTTGATCACTTCTTCGTAACGTACATTTTTGTCGGCCGCAATTACCACCGGCTGTTCCGTATTCTGTGCTTGCTTTTGCTTAATAGCTTCAATCAACTGGTTCCGATCCACTTTCTGTTCCACCGATGATTTGGCGCGATCACGTAAGGTCAAGCTGCCATCTGCTTTAATAATCACTTCCATTGGTGCAGCCGGTGTCGCCAATGATTTGCCAATCTGCGGCAACTCAATCTGTCCATGGTTAATCATTGGCGCTGTAATCATAAAAATGATCAACAGCACCAGCATGACATCAATGTATGGCACCACATTGATTTCATTCATTAATCGATGTTTGGCACGACGCGCCATACAATCCTCTCAGTTGTGTTTATCCGGCTGCTCGCCGTTGCAATACATTGGACAGTTCTTCCATAAAACTCTCAAACCGGGTTGCCAGTTGATCAGTACCGCTGGCATAGCGATTATAAGCAACCACGGCAGGAATTGCCGCGAACAATCCCATCGCAGTTGCAATCAGTGCTTCCGCAATACCCGGCGCAACATGCGCAATGGTAGCTTGCGTGACGCTCGATAAGCTGCGAAAAGAATTCATAATTCCCCACACGGTACCCAACAAACCAATATAAGGACTGACTGACCCGACCGTCGCCAGAAACGATAGGTGTGATTCCAAGTAATCCATTTCCCGCTGATAAGTCGCCCGCATGGCTCTGCGCGTACTGTCCATCACCGCTTCAAGATCAGATCCTGGCGGGTGCTTATTAAATTCACTAAAACCAGCAGCAAAAATACGTTCCATACTGCCCGAGTCATAGCGTGCACTTGTTGTGCGCTGATAAAGCGCGTTCATATCGGCGCCACGCCAAAAAATATCTTCAAAATCATCAGTCTTCTTTATCTCATTGCGAATAACGAATAATTTACGAAAAATAAACCACCATGATAAAAGTGAAATCATGACCAAAATCAGCATCACCAGTTGTACCAGCAAACTGGCGCTACTGATCAGATGCAGAAACGACATATCTTGTGTTACTGTTGTACTCATGCGGGTTTCCCAATTCTCTCACGTAATGGTGCAGGAATGCTGACTGGCTTCAGTGTTTCTGCACCGACACACACCACATGGATCGTGGCATTTACTAATTTGACATGGCTGCATAAAACTTCCTGAGATAGCACAATGCGGCTTCTGCCTATCTCCTTAACGGCCACTGTCACATTCAAAAAGTCATCAAGGACCGCCGGCTTGAGGTATTGGATCTCAAGCGAGCGTACCATGAACAATACATTGTGAATTTCAGTTAGTAATTTTACATTAAACCCTAATTCCCTGAGCCACTCATATCGCGCACGCTCCATAAAATTAAGGTAGGTTGAATGATATACCACACCGCCAGCATCCGTATCTTGGTAATAGACACGCACAGGAAGTGAAAAATTATTGATTAGCATGCTGTTTCGCTAAGCAGGAAAAACACCTGTCGACAAATAACGATCACCGCGGTCACATACGATAAATACAATTATCGCATTTTCAACTTGCGCAGACACATGTAATGCCGCTGCCAAAGCACCGCCCGATGAGATGCCTGCAAAAATCCCTTCTTCGCTTGCCAGCCGGCGCGTTAAATCTTCAGCGTCTCCTTGAGAAACATATAATAATTCATCCACTCGTTGCGCATCATAGATTTTAGGCAAATAAGCAGGCGACCATTTGCGAATGCCGGGAATTTGTGAACCTTCCTCCGGCTGCACGCCAATCACTTTAATGGCTGGTCGCTGTTCTTTGAAAAATCTCGAACACCCCATGATCGTTCCGGTAGTTCCCATGCTGCTGACAAAATGGGTAATTTTCCCATCGGTGTCGCGCCAAATTTCTGGTGCTGTGCCTTCATAATGCGCCAATGGATTATCCGGATTAGCAAATTGATTCAGAATGATGCCTTTCCCTTCGTCCTGCATTTTCTCCGCCACATCACGCGCTTGCTCCATACTGCCGGATTTGGGAGTCAGAATCAGCTCCGCACCATATGCGCGCATGGATTGTCGCCGTTCTACACTAAGGTTTTCCGGCATAATCAGCACCATACGGTAACCCATAATAGCAGCAGCCATCGCCAACGCGATACCGGTATTGCCACTGGTTGCCTCAATCAGCGTATCGCCCGGTTTAATTTCTCCGCGTTGCTGCGCATGCGAAATCATGGACAATGCCGGTCGGTCTTTTACCGAACCGGCAGGATTATTACCCTCAAGTTTGGCGAGAATGATATTGCTGGTTGTCCCAGGCAGATGCTTGAGTTTTACTAAAGGCGTGTTACCGACATAACTTTCAATCGTTTTATACATGGACGAAAACTTCATAATAGGTTTCTTGAGATTATCACATAAGCAATCTGCGTGAAACATTGTGAACGCCTACCTAAATAAAATAAAAGCCTCTCTGAAACTCTCTCAGAGAGGCTTTTATTTAGAAAAACACTAGAACTAGAAACTTATTCCTGCTTGGCTGGAGTTTCCGTACTTTTACCGGCTTCAACCGTAACCACATCGCGCAGCTGTTTGATGGTTCCAGAACCAATACCGTCAACTTTTTTTAAATCATCCACAGAAGCAAAGGAACCATTTTTCTCACGAAATTCAACGATTGCTTTTGCTTTCGCAGGGCCAACACCCTGCAAAGATTCAAGTTCAGCCTGCGAAGCTGTATTGATATTGATAGCCGCAAATGTAGTACCGGCAAACAACAGTGTCAGAATCATAACAAAAAACAATTTCTTCATATATCTCCTTTATCATAAGCAATTGATACATAGAAATAAAACCCTGCATAAAAAACCTAGATGCTACTTACACAGGCTTGGGTTATATCGGATACAGAAGAAATTAATTGAATTAACCATCTCTGAAAAATCTATTTTCTTCAAAAGATTCCAGCACCTCCCACGTTAATCCAATAAATACCTAGAATAATGATAGGTAAAAGACGGTCGACTATTGCTGCTGAAAGACAATCGCGTCAACAAAAGGTACCCGAAGAAAACCACCCCTACCCAACTTGGTAGATTTCATCATTGCTACCCACATTAACCAAGATAATTTCATGTTCAGCAATCAATAACTCAAAGGTAATACGATAATTAAGATTGATTGAAACTGAATACAGCCCTGCCAATTTACCTCTCAGTGAATGAATTCTCAAAGAAGTGCGGTATGGATTAAAGACCAAAAGTTGTAAGGTCTTGCGATAAAGCTCTTTTAATTCGGGATGCTTTTGAGCAAAGCGTATGGCACGTTTTTTATAGCTTTCGGTATAAATGAGCGTGTAGCTCATTTTGAAAATAGATCATCGACATGCTGATCGACACTTTCTTTGCTGAATCGACCGGATACCATGTCCTGCTTCGCCTCATACAACGCAGCCTCCAGCTCCACTTCACGCAAATAGTGATATGTTCGACTTTCATCACAACAAAACACTCTCTGCCGCTTAAACCTTATTATCCCGGCTTCCCATCCACCCGTTGCCGCCAGTAAATTGGCGCGTACTTGGCCGCCCAGAGCACAAAACAAATCAGCCAGGCGAGTCCGGCGGCCACATAGAACATCGGTGCTATCGCCGGCACGATATCCGCTAGAACCCTCAGTGCGGCTGCCGCTTGGAAACCTAGAAACAGCAGCCATGTGAAACGATCCAATTCCAATGGCCGCCCGGAATGTCCGAGCGTAACTCGTGACGCCATCGCCAATACCATGCTGGCAAAGTAGCCGATCGCCAATGCATGCAAGGGTGCCAAGCCAAGTAGCATATTGCCGGATAGCTGATATACCAAGCTCTGTATCCCGTACAACAACATCGACACACCGAGCCAGGCGAAGGAAACATGTAATACCGCCAGCAAACTGACTTTAAAGCTGCGCAAAAACCCCCAACGGTACGATAAATAAATGGCACAGGCTGCCAGCGGAAAATCCACGATCCATAGATAAGCAGTCATCTCCAGCCATTGCAGGCAGCCGTGCACAACAATACAGGCCAGCATCAACCATAGCATCCAGTAGGGCCTGACCATTTCATAATTGTCCAATACCCGACTGGAGAAAAAGGGGATCATGCGGTGCGAAACCGTCAGCACGATCGGCAACAGAAAAAACCAGATGCCCGCATGACGCGCAAAATCCAGTGCTGCCGGAACTTCGGTGACCAGCCAACCCAAATACGCCGCCAGACCCAGCCAGCCCATGAGCAGCGCAGCGCTGGTTACCCGCGCATGGCGCTTGTCTTGCGCAGGTGTGCCCAGTAAGATACGAAATAACACATACACCGCGACACCCCAGCCGACCAGCATGATCTCTACGCCCATGATGATGACCACTTTGTGCGTCAATAGGCCTGCATAAAACAACACCACGCCGAGCGCCATCAGTAGACTGGTGGCCATGTATTCGCGCGGTTTTACTTTGTCACCGTTCATCCAATTGGGGTAAGTAGTAAACAGGAAACCGAGAATAAAAAACGGGAAAAATCCATAGACCATCAGGAAGGCATGCGCCCAAGTAGGTGCAATGCTCCAAGTTGTGGCTGATCCGGCAATGGCGTAGCGCCCGGTCAGGTCAAACACCCACCAGAGTACAGTCAGCACGCCTTGCAGTGCGCCGGCCAGAAACAAGCTGCGATGCGGTGCAGCGGAAATATGATCGCGCATAGTCGAGGTCATGGTCATTCTAATTCCTTATGAAACGTGTAATTTATTGATGAATCCAGAGTAGTTTCTCTTAAGCCGGGTTATTTGCTTATGGTGCACGTCCCGCTTTGCGCATATAATCCGCTTCATGCTCAATATTGATCTGCATTGTCATTCCACCATTTCTGATGGCTTGTTAACTCCCACACAATTAGTCGAACGGGCAGCCATCCGAGGTGTTGAAACGCTGGCTCTAACCGATCACGACGACATCGCCGGGCTTGCAGAAGCGCGCCAAATAGCCGAAACGAAAAATATCACATTTATAAACGGCGTGGAAATCTCTGTCAGCTGGCGCGGACGCACACTACACATTGTCGGGTTGGACATTGATCCGCAGTATACGCCACTCATTGAAGGCTTGGCCGTTGTCCGTGCAGGCCGCACGCAGCGCGCCGAGAATATCGCCGCAGAGCTCGCCAAAATCGGCATCCACGACAGTCTGGCAGGCGCTTATGCGTATGTGGGCGAGCAACGCTTGATTGGACGCACACACTTTGCGCGTTTTCTGGTCGAGCAAGGCTATGCTAAAGACGTCAAATCCGTATTTAAAAAATATCTGATCAAAGGCAAGCCGGGGTATACCCCTCACGAATGGGCAGCACTCAGCGATGCGATCGACTGGATTCGCGGCAGCGGAGGCCGGGCAGTCATTGCGCATCCGGGACGCTATCATTTGGGTAAAAATGTACTCAATGATCTATTCGATGAATTTTGCGCGTTAGGCGGAGCAGCCATCGAAGTGGTCACATCAAGCCACACACCAGAGCAAGTCATAGATTTTGCAAAACATGCACGGAACATGGATCTGATGGTTTCTTGCGGCTCAGATTTTCATGGTCCTGGTGAGAGTTATTACGATCTGGGCCAATTGCCCGAACTTCCGCTGGGATGCAAGCCGGTCTGGCATGACTGGAAAAATCTTACATCAATCGAATAATTTTCACGATATGCTACCCTAATCATTCTTTAATCCAGACATTTTCTTTACTGTGGCCCAATTCTTTTCAATTCACACCGACACACCGCATTTGCGCCTGATCCGGCAAGCTGTTGCGATAGTACGCAGCGGCGGAATCATCGTTTATCCCACGGACTCCTGTTATGCCCTGGGCTGCCATCTCGGCGACAAAGACGCGATGTCGCGCATCCGCACCATCCGGCAAGTGGACGATCATCATCATTTCACACTGGTGTGCCGGAATCTGGCGGAAATCTCCACCTACGCTAAAGTGGATAACAGCCAGTATCGGTTACTCAAAGCGACGACGCCCGGCAGTTATACGTTTATTTTGCAAGCAACGCGAGAAGTGCCGCGCCGCATGCAACATCCCAAGCGCAATACCATCGGCCTACGCATTCCCGATCATCCGGTTGTACTGGCGCTACTGGAAGAACTCGACGAACCCTTGCTCAGTTCCACGCTGGTATTGCCGGGGGATGAATTACCGATGAATGACGCGGAGGAAATCCGCGAACGCCTGGAGCATCAAGTAGAATTGGTGATGGATGCCGGCTCCTGCGGCATCGACATGACCACCGTGATTGATTTGACCAGCGACGTGCCCGAATTGATCCGACAAGGCAAAGGCAGCATAGAGCCCTTTGGAATCAGCCATGGATAGCATCATTCAAGGCATCGCTATTTATGCCTTACCGGTTATTTTTGCCATCACCATGCATGAGGCGGCACATGGTTATATCGCCAAACGGTTCGGTGACTTCACAGCCTTTAATGAAGGACGCATCAGCCTCAATCCGGTGCGACACATCGACCTGATCGGCACGATCCTGGTACCACTATCATTATTTATTCTCAGTAAGGTGACTGTCGGCGCAGGGTTCTTATTTGGTTGGGCCAAACCGGTGCCGGTTAATTTTTCCAATCTGCGCCACCCCAAACGCGATATGCTCTGGGTTGCCGCTGCCGGACCGGGTGCTAATCTGCTGATGGCGTTTTTTTGGGCGTTGATGATCAAACTGGCCATTTTCATGCCCGAAAGCAGTTTTGCAAAACCATTGGCACTTATGGGAATCGCAGGTATTGAAATCAATGTCGTATTGATGGTGCTCAACCTGCTGCCGCTGCCCCCGCTGGATGGTGGTCGCATGGCGGTCAGTTTATTGCCGCACCGCTTGGCTTATCAATTCTCCCGCATCGAACCTTACGGCTTTATGATATTACTGGCATTGTTATTCAGCGGTGTACTGGGTGCCGTGATCGGGCCAGCAATCACCTGGGCCAAAATAATGATTGTGTCAGTTTTTGGATTATATATTTAACAACGTTTTAAATTTAGGAAATCAACATGTTTGCTGATCGCGTTTTATCAGGCATGCGCCCCACCGGCAGCCTGCATTTAGGACATTATCATGGCGTACTAAAAAACTGGGTAAAGTTGCAACAACAATACGAATGCCTGTTTTTTGTCGCCGACTGGCATGCCTTGACGACTCATTACGATACGCCGGAAATTATCGAGCAAAATGTTTGGGATATGGTGATTGACTGGCTGGCTGCTGGCGTCGATCCATCACAGGCGATTTTATTCATTCAATCCAAGGTCCCGGCGCATGCGGAACTGTATTTATTGCTGTCGATGATGACACCGCTCGGCTGGCTGGAACGCGTGCCCACTTACAAAGATCAACAGGAAAAACTATCCGAGAAAGACCTCAGCACTTATGGTTTTCTCGGCTACCCGCTGCTACAAAGCGCAGATATTCTGATTTACCGCGCCAATCGGGTGCCAGTTGGTGAAGACCAAGCGCCACACCTGGAATTTACGCGCGAAATTTCCCGCCGTTTCAATCATATTTATGGCAAAGAAGCCGGCTTTGAAGAAAAAGCTGAGTTGGCCATCAAGAAGCTGGGCTCAAAAAAATCAAAACTGTATGCCGAGCTGCGCACGCTGTATCAAGAAAAGGGCGATGAAAATGCACTGGAAGAAGCCAAATCATTACTGAATGAACAACAGAATCTCAGCCTAGGTGACCGCGAACGCTTATTTGGCTACCTGGAAGGCGGCGGTAAAATGATCTTGAACGAACCAGAAACCCTGCTCACCGCGGCCTCCAAAATGCCTGGACTGGATGGCCAGAAAATGTCCAAGTCTTATAACAACACCATCAGCCTACGGGAAGATCCCGAAAGCATTCGCAAGAAAATCCGCACCATGCCCACCGATCCGGCGCGAGTGCGACGTAGCGACCCAGGCGACCCTGCCAAATGCCCGGTATGGCAATTCCATTTGGTCTATTCCGATGACAGTACGCAAGAATGGGTGCAACACGGTTGCCGGAACGCGGAAATCGGTTGCCTGGATTGCAAATCACCCGTCATTGATGCGATCCTGGCTGAACAAGCGCCGATGGTCGAGCGCATCAGGCAATACCAAGAAGACCCGACGCTAGTACGCAACATCATTGCAGACGGTTGTGAGAAAGCCAACAAATTGGCGGAAGAAACCATGCGCGACATCCGCAAAGCGATGGGACTCAGTTACTCCTGATGCACTTCGTACTGGATTAATGCAACCACAACCGAATACGTTGTATAGCGCAGTGAATTCAGTGAGTGATTCTGTCGACGTATCTCCCATAGCCAAAATCTGTGGCGAGCCCTTGCTGGAAATTCCGCAGGATCTTTATATTCCACCGGATGCGCTCGAAGTTTTCCTGGATACCTTTCAGGGACCGTTGGACTTACTGCTCTATCTGATCCGCAAGCATAATCTGAATATTCTGGATATTCCGATGGCCGAACTCACTCTGCAATACATGACCTATGTTGACATGATGCGCGTTGATCAACTGGAACTGGCCGCCGAATATCTGCTGATGACTGCGTTGCTGATTGAAATCAAATCGCGCATGTTGCTGCCCACTCCAAAAACGGAAATGGAAGAAGAGCACGATCCACGCGCTGAACTGGTGCGGCGTTTACTCGAATACGAGCAAATGAAAAAAGCCGCATCACGCCTGAATGAATTACCGCAAGCTGAGCGTGACTTCACCGTCATTCAGGTATGGATCGAACAAAACGTTGCCGAACAATTACCCAATATCAATCTGGATGATTTGCGACATGCCTGGACTACCATCCTGACGCGTGCCAAAGTCAACCGTCATCATCAAGTCAAACGTGAGATGCTTTCCGTACGTGCTTATATGAGTCAGGTTTTACGCGATCTGCGCGGACAGGAACAAGTGGAATTCTACGACTTGTTTAGCCCGACAGCGACTGCCGCTGAAGTTGTGGTTACCTTTCTGGCAATTCTGGAACTGGCTAAGGAATTGCTACTGGAAATTTCTCAATCCCAAGATTTTGGAATCATTTATGTCCGCTCAATCGACGCCGCCGAATCAGCCTGACGCATTGGACTCACTCACGCCTGAGAAAACCAGTAAAATTCTCGAAGCCGCATTGCTGACAACGCAGGAGCCTTTGCCTATTAATGAGCTGAGAAAATTATTCAACCATGAATTGAGCGCTGCATTGCTATCCAAAATACTGGAAGAAATTCGCGAGAAATGGCGCGATAGCGGTGTAGAACTGGTCACTGTAGCGAGCGGCTGGCGCTTTCAGACCAAAGCTGAGATACAGCCGTATCTGGATCGACTGACTCCACAAAAAACACTCCGGTATTCACGTGCCATTATGGAAACACTCGCCATTATTGCCTATCGTCAACCCGTGACGCGTGGTGATATTGAAGAAATCCGTGGCGTCAGCGTGTCCAGTTCGGTGCTCAAAACACTCACTACGCGTGGCTGGATTGAAGCAGTCGGACACCGCAACGTACCCGGAAAACCGGCATTGTTTGCCACGACATCACAGTTTCTGGATGATTTGAATTTACGTACTTTAGAAGAACTCCCGCCACTTGAAGAAATGAGATCGCTGATCGAGTCCAGCGATAACCACCAAGAATTACCTTTTTCTGCACCTGAAGCGTCAGATCGTTAGATTTCCCGACAATTTGACTAAATAGGCTTGGCAGTCCGCTGTACTTCAATCAGTTCCGGTGTCAGATGTGGCGCAATCACCTGCAGCAACTGTCCGAATACTTTCGGATTTCCGGCAATAACCTGGCCGCTCTCCAACTGTGTTCCGTTGCCTTCCAAATCACCAACCAATCCGCCCGCTTCGGTAATCAGCAAGCAGCCAGCCGCCATATCCCACGGTGCCAATCCAATTTCCCAGAAACCGTCATAGCGACCCGCTGCCACATAGGCCAGATCCAATGCTGCCGAACCTGGCCGCCGAATCCCCGCAGTGCGCGGCACAATGTCCTTTAGCATGGCAAAGTAAGCATCGATATGCGTCAAATCCCGAAATGGAATTCCCGTACCGATCAAGCAATCTTCAAACCGTGACCGCTTACTGACACGAATGCGGTGATCGTTCAAATAAGCGCCACTACCCCGGCTGGCGGTAAATAACTCATTCAAGACGGGATCGTAAACTACTGCGTGGCTCAGCACGCCTTTGTGCCGGACCGCAATGGAAACCGAATACTTGGGAAAACCATGCAGAAAATTGGTTGTGCCATCCAGCGGATCAATAATCCATTGAAACTCGGATTTTTTATGATCACCTTGGCGACCGCTTTCTTCCGCCAGAATCGCATGATCGGGATAAGCCGTTAATAACACCTTGATGATAGCGTCTTCAGCCGCACCATCCACTTCACTGACATAATCGCTGTGCGATTTTTTCGACACATTGAGCAAATCCAGATTCTGTGATGCCCGATTAATAATACTGCCAGCACGGCGCGCGGCTTTCACCGCGATGGTTAGCATTGGATGCATGTTTTTGATTCAGAATTAAACAGAAGCGCGATTTTAATATGAATCCACCTTGCTCGCTTGGTTTTATATAGTTAAAAACACTGTGCAGGTAAAAAAATTATTCCTTTTACCGGGCAGCATAACAAAAAAAAACACCTCACAAAAAATAGTGAGGTGTAAAGGCTTCGTAAGCTCTCATACCCTTCTGTTGCACACGAAACAAAAATACAATGCTATAAAAACGAGGAAAGACTATTAATTTTTTGCCTAAACCAATGTACTGCTAATTCATCGCTTTTTCTCTCGCCTTCCTCAGCATTTGAATCTTTAGAAACCAATTCCAACATAACCACCCGCCGTCATGCCACTCAAATTAACGCCGTCTGTCCTGCCGGCTGTCAAGTGATAGCGACCCTCAATGCCGACAAAGAAATCCTTCCAGATGTTGTAATCAACACCCGCACCAAATTGAACTCCAGGCGCCAGAACCGTAATGGATTCGGATGGCGGGCTCATGACGTGAACTGCCAAACCTGCAGGAATAATCCAGGGTCTAATTTTTGACCCTTCGAAAAATTTTATTTTGGGTGATGCGGATACTGTAAATTGGCTAACCGTTACATTAACCGGATTCACTGCGCCGCCTGCTAACATGCTGGGAGCATTACCTACTGCTCCATTGCCCAGAACATGCGCACCAAATTGCTTATACTCAAACATCAGTTCTGCAAAAACAGTCGTCTTGGGTAGAAGTCCCCACATATCTCTGGTCAGCCCCCAATCAATACCAGCTCCAACATACCAACCTTGCTTATCAGATTGATCCTGAGCTCCAACCGGAGACACTTGACTTTGTATGGACACACCGTCGCGGTGATTCATCATGTGCGCAAAGCCGCCACGGAAGTGCAGCAAACGAGTTTTTTCTGTTATATCCGAACCAATGCGTTGCGTTAATGGATCTACCCTTTCTGTCAACACAACCTTCCTTTCTTCGAGACTATTTAATTTCTGTTCTGTCTGACTAGTTGTTTGCTCTATACTTCTAACCTTTTGCGCAGCCTGAGCGGATTCAGATTTCATTTTTTGCAATTCAGCCTGAATGGCCTGCAAGCTTTGTTCCAATTGCTTGATACGTTCCGCCGCCTTATCATAAGCCAGCGCATTGGGCGCTGCCATTGCACCGACTACAACAAATAAACTCGCAGCGATGCGGGAAGCCTGCCGCATTCTGTCAAAAATATTTTTCACTTGAGTCTCCTTTTATATATTTTCTTTATTTTTAGGTTCTAGATTGAAATCTGATAATAGATAAACGTTAAAATAGGAACCTTGATCTGTATCAAGTTATTATCAATCAGTATTTATTTTTGAAAAATTTTATGAGTTCCAGCGTTAGATCTTGCTCTTCTTTTCCATCGGTGGAGAGTGCACTCAGAGAGCCCAACGGCTTATTGGCAGCCGGCGGAGATCTTTCGCCACAGCGTTTGCTTGAGGCTTACAGCAAAGGTATTTTTCCTTGGTTTAACGAAGACGACCCAATATTTTGGTGGAGCCCTGATCCACGTATGGTACTGTTTCCCAGTGAATTAAAGATTTCTCGCTCTTTGCGCAAAACACTTGACAAGGACCACTACCAAATTCGCACCGATTGCAGTTTCAGCCAGGTTATGCACGCATGCGCTGCACCGCGTAAAGGACAAGCCGGCACTTGGATACACCCGGAGATGATCGCCGCTTACACTGCGCTGCATGAAATGGGATTGGCGCATTGCGTGGAAACCTGGGTGGATGGCGTACTTGTCGGCGGACTTTATGGTGTAGCGCTGGATAAGGTGTTTTTCGGCGAATCCATGTTTTCGCGCGTACCGGATGCATCAAAAATCGCCTTCGTACATCTGGTAAAGCAATTACAATATTGGGGGTTTGGTTTGATTGATTGTCAGGTTAGAACTGACCATCTGGCAACTTTGGGTGCACGGGAAATTTCCAGACTGGAATTCAGTCAAAAGTTAGAGACGCTGATAACCCAATTTGAACCGAGCAGTCATTGGAATTTCGATCGTACAATGAGCGATACCCGTGCTTAAATTTCACACTACCCACCCTTATTCCTGTAGCTATTTACCCGACAGGCTGGCGTGTTCTGAAGTGGTCACGCCGGATTATCCGATCGACGCGCAAACGTATGGGAAATTACTGCAGGCTGGGTTTCGCCGTAGCGGTCATTATATTTATCGCCCCAATTGTGAACATTGTCATGCTTGCCTATCGGTACGCGTCAATGTCAATGCGTTTGTTTACAAGCGTGCGCAACGCCGCGCATGGAAGCATCATCAACATCTGACAGCTACGCAGCACGCACTTCATTACAAAGCGGATCATTATGCACTCTATCAACATTATCAGACAAAACGCCATGCGGGTGGCGGTATGGACAATGATTGCTTTGAGCAGTACCAGAATTTTTTATTACAAAGTCATGTGAATTCCAAACTGGTCGAATTCCATGAAGGTGAAGCGTTACGCATGATCAGTATTATCGATGTGCTGCCCGACGGACTTTCATCGGTTTATACTTTTTATGACGCAGATGTCACCCATGCAAGTTTTGGCACTTACAACATCCTATGGCAGATTGAACAGTGCCGGAAACTTGGTTTACCTTATCTGTATCTGGGCTACTGGATCAAAGAGAACCGCAAGATGCGCTATAAAGTCAATTTTCAACCATTGGAAATCCTAATGGATGGTCAATGGCAATTGCTGGATAGCGACAGTCTTACTTGAAACGTATTTAAACCGCCAGTCGTTCAGGATAAAATTCCGCATGCTCTATACACTCCTTCGCCCACTGCTTTTCAAACTTGACCCGGAATCCGCGCATTGCATTACTTTCAGCGCAATTGAGAATGCCAGAAAACTCGGATTACTGAAAAACACGCCGATTGTCTGTCAGCCACGTACAATCATGGGCTTGGCTTTCCCCAACCCCGTCGGACTTGCCGCCGGATTGGACAAAAATGGCGAGCACTTGGGTGCACTCGCTGCGTTGGGATTTGGTTTTATTGAGATTGGCACGGTGACACCACGACCTCAGTCAGGTAATCCGGCGCCGCGTATTTTTCGTGTTCCTGAAGCAAATGCCGTGATTAATCGATTGGGCTTTAATAATCATGGCGTGGATCGCTTGATAGAAAATGTCAAACGTTCGGATTATCAAGGCGTACTGGGCATTAACATCGGCAAGAATTTTGATACGCCGTTGGAGAAAGCAGCGGATGATTATCTGATTGGCTTACGAAAAGTTTATCGCTATGCCAGTTACATCACTGTCAATATTTCATCGCCGAATACACAAAATTTGCGGCAATTACAAGCTACCGATGCGCTCGATCAACTGTTGGGCCAACTAAAATCCGAGCAAGTAAAACTGGCACAAGTGCATGGAAAATATGTGCCGATGGTGGTAAAAATTGCCCCCGATCTTGAGGTGGCACAAATTGAGTCAATTGCTGCCTCACTGATGAAACATCAAGTGGATGGTGTGATTGCGACCAATACAACCATCTCACGCACTGGAATCGAGCATCTGCCAATAGCACAGGAAAGCGGCGGATTAAGCGGCGCTCCGCTGACGCAGCGTGCCACCGCGGTTATTCATCAACTGCATCACTGTTTACAAGGTGCCATTCCTATCATTGGTGTCGGCGGCATTATGTCGGCACGCGATGCGCAGGATAAACTCAAAGCCGGCGCCAGCTTGATACAGTTATATACCGGTTTGATTTATCGTGGCCCTGATTTGGTCAAAGAAATTGCACAGGCCGTTTGTGCCGACAAAGCAAAACGGAGCTTTGATTAAAATGGATCAGCAACTGATAGAAAAAATAGATGCCATTTTGCCGCAAACCCAATGTGGGCAATGCGGTTTCTCCGGATGCAGGCCTTATGCGGAAGCCATCGCGACAGGCCACGCGGATATTAATCAGTGCCCGCCCGGAGATGTCGAAGGCATTTATAAATTGGCGGAATTGCTGGGTGTACAACCTAAGCCGCTGAATACATCGCATGGTTTTCCCAAACCCAGATCCATCGCCTCGATCGATGAGCGCATGTGCATCGGCTGCACATTTTGCATTCAATCCTGTCCTGTCGATGCCATCGTCGGTGCGGCCAAACAAATGCACACCGTGATTGCTGCAGAATGTACAGGGTGTGAACTATGCATTGCCCCCTGCCCGATGAATTGCATCAGCTTGATTCCGATCGATGAACATATGAATGACGTACTTAATCTGCCAGCCGATACGATTAAGAAGCAGGTTGCAGATAGGGCGCGTTCACGCTATCAATTCAGGCAACAACGGCTTGAACGAGAGAAACAAGCCAATAACAAATCACTCAAACACAAAAATATCGTGCAATCCGCGATAACCCCAGCATCAGCGGAAGAGCGCAAGCAGGCCATTGTTCAAGCAGCGATAAAGCGTGCAATAGCCGCTCGAACACGGGCAGCCTCAAACAATTCACCGACAAAACCCCATGAACTCAGCTAAGCGTCATGAAATTTTTGCTTGTCTGAAATCAGCAAATCCGCATCCCACCACTGAATTGGAATACCGTTCGCCATTTGAACTATTGATCGCTGTTATTCTCTCCGCGCAAGCCACCGACAAAAGCGTAAATCTGGCAACCAGAAAATTATTTCCACAGGCCAGTACTCCCGAAAAAATTCTTGCCTTGGGTGAGCAGGGCTTAACCGAATTTATAAAAAGTATTGGATTATATAAAACCAAGGCCAAGAATATTCTGGCAACCTGCCAATTACTGATACAGCAGCACCATAGCAAGGTGCCTCGCACACGGGAACAACTGGAGAAATTACCCGGCGTTGGGCGTAAAACGGCGAATGTGATTCTGAACACAGCATTTGGCGAACCTACCATCGCAGTCGATACGCACATTTTCCGGATTGCTAATCGCACCGGTATTGCACCCGGCAAGAATGTTCTGGAGGTAGAATTAAAGCTACTCAAAGTAGTGCCCAAAGAGTTTCGCCTGGATGCGCACCATTGGCTCATTCTTCACGGTCGATACGTGTGTAAAGCCAGAAAACCGGAATGTGCAGTATGCAAGATTAACCATCTCTGCGAGTATAAAAACAAAACTATTTGAGCTCGATCACACTATGTTTAAACCGTCCAGAGAACAGGCACGCCAATTATTTTTTGATACCTGGCGCAGGTATCGCCAAGGGGAAATATTATCGGGTATTGAGACGATTGCACTGGAAGCGATATTGCTGCACCCGGAATATCATCACATCCTGGATGATGCCGAGCGCTATCTTGATAAGGATTATTTACCTGAGATGGGTGATACCAATCCGTTTTTACATATGAGCATGCATGTGGCGATCAAAGAACAATTATCAATCAACCAGCCCGTCGGTATTTGTGAACGCTTTGCACGCCTGCAGATAAATGTAGGGGATGAGCATGCAGCTGCACATCTAATGATGGAATGTTTAGCGGAAATGATCTGGCAAGCGCAGCGCATGCAATCTGCACCGGATGCAACGATTTATTTTGAATGTCTGGACAGACAGCTCAATTCAATAGATCAATAAGAAAACGGGATAAAACCAATCCGTAATTTTATCCCATTCTTAAATTTGAAAACCCAACAAATTTGTTTTTATTGGTGTTTGTGTTGAACTCTACTTGTTCGAGTTCAGATTGCCTGGTTGGCTTGAATAATAGAAGGCCAAATTTTCAATATCTGCTTTACTCAAATTAGCGACCATTCCAGCCATAATTGGATCGTTCCTGGTACCAGATTTATAATCGCTCAGTGCTTTTACTAAGTATGTTCTGTATTGTCCACCAATCTTTGGGAAAGCAGGCGCTGGGCTATTACCATCAGCACCATGACATGAAGCACAAACTTCAGCTGCTTTACTTTTACCTGCTTCAATATCAGCAGCCATTACTTGACTAGATAGTATCAAGGCTGCACCGCTCAAAGCGGCTATCACATAATTCTTCATAATTCGTTCCTTGCGTTAATGACTTAATTAATTTTTGGCATAATAAGCGGCAAGATCCTCAATATCTTGCTGAGATAATGTTTTAGCAAGGCCTGTCATAGTAGGATGACTGCGGGTGCCATTTTTGTAGCCTTCCAATGCTTTTATGATGTACTCTGCATGCTGTCCACCCAGTTTAGGAACATGATAAGCAGATGGGAAAGCTGTCTTGTAGCCGGGAATTCCGTGGCACCCTTCACACATTGAGGTTTTGTCCTTTGCTGCTGCTGCATCCCCAGCCGCCTGAGTTACCCCAGAAAATGCAAAAAGCATACCCAAGGCAAGTAATAAACTCATAATCGATTTTTGTTTCATGTAACCTCCTCTTCTCAAAAGTTGAACTTTAAACGATGCGCCCGATTTGGTCAATGTATAAGTGCAAGCATGTCCATGTTGTTTATGGGGAAATTTGTCGCAGGCGCTACGTTTTCATGGTAGATTTTGACTCTAATTTTTCCCATCTTGCAAGACAATCTGTTAGTTCTTCTTCAATCATAGTAAAGCGGGCTTGTAACGCTTTTACTTCATCTGGAAAATCACGATAAATAGTTGGTTCGTTCAGACGCAATGTAATATTCGCTTGCTCTCGCTCCAAGGTATCAATTTTACCAGGTAATGACTCAAGCTCGCGCGCTTCTTGATAACTCAGTTTTTTAGCTCGAACAAGCTCGGGGGATCTAGAAATACTGGGTGACGAAGTTTCTGACTGCTTCGATGATATTTTCTGCCGCCTAATATCATCTTCAAAATTTCTTGCACGTACCCAATCTTCGTAACCGCCAATATATTCACATAATTTTCCATTTCCTTCAAATGCAATTACTTGCGTTACTACATTATCAAGAAATTCACGGTCGTGACTGACCAGAAATAATGTACCGGTATAGTCCTGCAACAAGGTTTCCAGTAGCTCGAGTGTCTCAATATCCAGATCATTGGTTGGTTCGTCCAGCACCAAGACATTGGCAGGGCGGGTAAATAAACGTGCCAACAATAAACGATTTCTTTCACCCCCTGACAGGGATTTGACTGGAGAGCGAGCACGCTCCGGTGCAAACAGGAAATCCTCCAGATAGCTGATGACATGCTTGCGCTTACCGTTAATCTCCACAAATTCAGAACCCTGACTGATGGTATCCGTCAGAATCATATCTTCATTGAGCTGCTCACGCATTTGATCAAAATAAGCAACCGCTAGCTTGGTGCCTTGTTGAATTTTACCGGAATCAGGTTGTAACTCACCGAGGATCAATTTTAATAAGGTCGATTTTCCAGCACCGTTGGGTCCTAGTAACCCTACTCGATCACCCCGCATAACACGACAGGAGAAATCTTCGATAATGATTTTATCACCGTAATTTTTACTGACATGTTCCAGCTCAGCAACCAGTTTACCCGAGCGCTCGCCTACATCCACACTGATATTGGCTTTGCCCACTTTTTCTCGTCGCGCCGCACGCTCCAGGCGCAATGCTTCTAATTTTCTAACCCTGCCCTCATTACGGGTGCGTCGTGCTTCAATTCCTTTACGTATCCAGACTTCTTCCTGTGCCAAGACTTTATCAAATTTCTGGTTATGAACCGCTTCAACTTCCAGCATTTCTGCTTTTTTGCGTTGATAATCGGTAAATTTCCCGGAAAAAGATTCCAATTTTCCGCGATCCAGCTCGATGATTCTTGTCGCCACATTATCCAGAAAGCGCCGATCATGCGTAATAAACAGGACACTCCCCAAGAAATCTTGCAGCAATCCTTCCAACCATTCAATGGATGAAAAATCGAGATGATTAGTGGGTTCATCAAGTAACAACACATCAGGCGATACCACCAGCGCACGCGCCAGCGCCACTCTTTTTTTTAGGCCACCGGAAAGGTGCGCAATCAAAGTATCTGTAGGCAGATTGAGTTTGTCGATGACCGTCTCTATTTTTGCTTGCAGATTCCAACCTTCCTGAGCCTCTAGAGCACCTTGCAGATCTTGTAATCGAATCAGTAGCGCTTGCGTATCTTCTGTCGCTTCACTTAACGCATGAGAGACTGCATGATAATCCAGCAATATCTGACTGATGTTACCCAGACCCGTTGCAACTTCCTGATAGACCGTATTAGCGGGACTCAGTATGGGTTCTTGTGGCACATAAGCCAACTTCAAGTTAGGAGCAAGCCAAAGTATGCCATCGTCCAGTTTTATTTCACTTGATAAGGCGCGCAGCAAACTTGATTTACCTCCGCCATTTCTACCGATCAAACCAACACGCTCACCCGGATCAAGCTGTAAGCTTGCATGATCCAGCAAGGCATGATGGCCAAAAGCCAAACAGGCATTTTCCAGTGTAATAAGTGGCATCGGGGAAGTTTAAAACTGCTGATCTGTGGAATTCATCAGGATTTTCAAGGAAACAAGCGACTATTTTGTCATGCTTTATCAAGCTTGGCAAAACAAGTATAAATAAAAATGGAGCCCGAAGACTCCATTTTTACATTATGTCCCTAATCTCTAAAGCGCACTGAGTTGGAAAGTTCAGATTAATTGAATCATTCCGCTGCTGTCACACTGATTTTTTTCGGTTGCACGGCTTCACGCTTTGGTATCACAACTTCCAGCACGCCATGTTTCGACGATGCCGAGATTGCTGCAGCATTTGCCGTATCCGGCAAACTGAAACGTCTGTAGAAGGAACCGTACGTGCGCTCAACACGCTTATAACCTTCTTTCTCAGTTTTACTTTCCGATTTCTTCTCGCCTTTGATTGTGAGTACACCATCTTCCATGCTGATATCTATCTCTTCAGGCTTGACACCGGGAATATCGGCATGAATAACAAATTTATCGGCTTCTTCCTTAATATCAACGGCAGGCGCCCACTCCGCAGTTGCAGTAGAGCCTTCAGCAACGTTGCGTTCCAATTCCCTTTGCAGTTGACTCAATAAACCCCAGGGTTCATAACGTGTAATGGCCATAATACATTTCTCCTTATCGATTAAAAAAGTACATTGCGTATCAACAACATCAACGCCCCATTCAATCTGTAATCGCTAAACTTTCAATGCGGCGTTTTTACAGTTACAACAATACAACTTCAGAAACCGATATAAGGATCATTCGTTTTTTTTCAAGCGACCAAACAAAAAGCTAATAGAAAATTATCGGCAGCCATTGTAAAAGTGATTCTATCGCGCATAACGACGCCGCAACCCGAAAATGATCGCAACAGGCACCAACAGCAGTAGAGCAATCCATAACCCATTACGCTTAAACCATTCCGATGGATTTGCCTGAACAGAAAAGCTCGCTTCGGCAAGATCAAGAACTTTGGTGCTCTGCTGACCATTATGTTGCGTTACTAGATGCAGCTGAAATTTCAACTCATGAGATCCCGATGATTCCGGTGTAACACGCCAGCGCCAATCTGCCTTCCCGCCATATACAGATAGCTGTTCTTGCGGCCCCTGCTTGTCAATCGCAAAATCCTCACCTGCAATTTCCGCCTTCATGTTTGGCGACACCACGCCGACAATCCCTTGTATTGCGGTGCCTTCAGATGCTGTCGAAACAATTTCGTTCAAAAACTTAGAAAGCTGCTTCGTTTCCAGATTTAGAGTCACGTCGAAAGGTTCATATTGTTTGGCTGCTGATGGGATTGTGATCGCATTACTATCAATCGGAATCTTCATCATCAGCGTATTAAAATGCTTTTTAGCCGACAGCATATGCATAAAAGAATTGACCGAGAAGGGTACGACTAATAAAACCAGCAATAATGCGGCCGGCATGATCAGATTAAAATTCAAACCAGATTCAGGTTCTGAACTGCGCATGATTCCTCCAACTGATTATTCATCCATAGAGCCAGATCATATCATTCTTGAAGAATGAACTGAGCAAATCGGAAGTATCAAGCTCCGCCTGATGATCTAAATTCATCAGTTGAGCCAGCGCTATCATCCGGTTGGGCTCATGTGTAGTAGTTCAGATTTGATCTAACATTAAGGTCTTGTCAAAGGATGGGATTACCCGGTTCGATATGCTTTATTGGAGTACTCAATGTCCTAAGAAAATAAAAAAGGGAGCTGAAAAGAACATTCTCGGCTCCCTTTTCTATGAATACAAATACCTATTATGCTTTTGGAGGTGTTCCTTCTTTGTTTCCTGCAACGGCATCGATTTGGACTAAAGCATCTTTAAGTAACGCTGATACGCCAATTATTCTTCGCGCAGGAACACCGCCTGGAAAAAATGTTGTGTAAACCTCGTCTACAGCATCAATATCTGCGATATTTTTAAGGGCAATATTTATTTTAACTACATCGTCCATACTATGGTCGATACTTTCTAAAATTGCCTTGATATTTTTTAAGCACTGCCCAGCCTGTTCTTTTACACCACCAGCTACCACTTTACCTGATTTTGGATCGATACCTAACTGAGCTGAAATATGGTTGTAATGAGAAAAAGCCACAGTTTGTGTAGATAGAGAGTCTTTTGGTGCGTTTTCCGTATTGTTTGCTTCTATGATGATTCCATGCCTGTCTTCAACAGCTTGCGGGGGCGTACCGTCTCCGTGTGACACAACTGCCTCAATTTGTACCAAAGCATGCATAGGTAAAGCTGCTACTTCAATTATTGTCCGTGCAGGGAAATAACCTACGGCTCTGGCGATACCCGAGTCTGGGAAGAGTGTTGTATAAACTTCGTTTACGGCTTCAATATCCGAGAGGCTTTTAAGGAATATAGTGATTCTAACAATATCGTCAAAAGGAACATCGATACTTTCTAAAATTGCTTTGATATTTTTTAAGCATTGCCTAGCCTGCTCTTTTACACCACCAGCTACAATTGTTCCAGATTTTGGATCGATAGGTAATTGAGCTGAAAGATTGTTGTAATGAGAAAAAGCTACAGTTTGTGTAGATAGCGGATTTTTTGGCGCATTGCTCGTGTTATTTGTAAGCTTTATGAGGTTGCCTGCCTGTGGCGCGTTTGGAATTGAACCTACACCGTTTGAAACAAGTGCTTCAATTTGTACCAAAGCATCCATAGGTAAAGCTGCAACTGCGACTGTTGTCCGTGTAGGAACATAGGTCGGAAAGAATGTTTTATAAACTTCGTCTACAGCGTCAATATCTGAGATATTTTTAACGAATACGGTGATTCTAATAACATCGCTCATTGCATGGTCGATGCTTTCTACAATTGCCTTAATATTTCTTAAGCATTGCTCAGCCTGCTCTTTTACGCCACCAGCTACAATCTCACCAGATTTTGGATCGATAGGTAATTGAGCTGAAAGATTATTGTAATGAGAGAAAGCTACAGTTTGTGAACATGGCCCCACACCTTTTGGAGCACTGTTCGTATTTCTTGCCAATACAACATTATAGCCACTCATGACAGCATTCCTCTTTAGTTTAGTTAAATTTAATTTAGATATGTATAGAAGCAATAAGCCGCTTTTTTGATCCGGCCGGAAAATATCAGATACCCAATATCCTGTCAAACAATCCAGCAGATAGTCACAAAACTGAGCGTTTATTAAGGAGCAGGTTAAACTTGTAATGCTCCTTGGTCTCGTCATGGGGATAGGTTCAGAGCGCTCGGAACAAATTTATTTGTTTCTTGTGCAATCATACATTGGGTCACCCATTAGCCCGCTTTTCTATCGATAGCCTCAGATTAGCCTGCAACTAACCATATCCTTTGAGCTCCTTGCGAGCTACCAGATAATCCGGATAAACACTTTCCACCCTTTCCCAAAACGCAGGCGAGTGATTCATTTCAATCAAGTGCGACAGTTCGTGCGCCACCACGTAATCGACTAAATGCAGCGGCATCTGGATCAAACGCCAGTTCAAGTGGATGATGCCGCGGCTGTTGCAACTGCCCCAGCGGGTTTTGGCGCGCGACAGGCGGAATGGGGGTACGGACACATTCAAGGCTTGCGCATACACCGCAATGCGTTGTTTGAAACAGGCGATGGCTTGCTGGCCATACCAGACCATGACGAATTTTTCGATTTGGCGGGGATTGAGTTGCGACGTGAATTGTTCCGCAAATGCCGAATCTGCTACTTCATTGGCGGATTGACATGCCATTTGTATCTCACCCGAGGGTCTCAGCGCAATGCGCCACGGCTCGCCCAATAATGGGTATGTCGCATCATGCGCCCATGTCAACGCAAGACTTTGTTTGCATTGCCAGTGCTGAAGCTTTTTCGTGATCCAATTCGCTTTTTCCTGCAGGATGGTTTCAATATGAGGTAGTGCGGTTTGTAATGGCACACTGATACTCAAACCATGACCGTCAATTCTTAAACCGATGGATTTGCGCTTACAGCGTTTGAGCGTATACGTTATTTCCTGGCCATTTAAAATGGTTTGTACGAACACTTTCTATGTTTTTAGCTGCTTTGGATGACTGATACGCAGCATTTCTGCTTCAATCCAGGCTTCCACTTTCGCATTCAATTCGCCCGCTTCCATGCCGGTGGGGTCGATGGGTGCGCCAATGCTGACAGTAATCGTACCCGGGTGTTTAACAAAAGAATTTCTCCCCCACAACTCGCCGGCATTATGCGCCACTGGTACTACTAGTGTATTAGTATGCGTCGCCAACCACGCGCCACCAATGCGATATTTGCCGCGTTGCCCCGGTGGAATGCGCGTGCCTTCGGGGAAAATCACGATCCAGAATCCTTGTTGCAACCGGTCTTTGCCTTGCTCGACAATTTGTTCCAGCGCTTTTTTTCTCGCACTCCGGTCGATGGCGATCGGGCTGGTCATCGCCAATCCCCAACCAAAAAAAGGAATGCGCAACAATTCCTTTTTAAGTACCCACACCTGCGGTGGGAAAATTTTCTGGAAAGCCAGTGTTTCCCATGCCGACTGATGCTTGGAAAGCACGATGCTCGGGGTTTTAGGGATATGCTCCGCGCCGATGATTTGGTAGCGAATACCGCACAGGTGTCGCAGCAGAAACAACATGATCATTGTCCAACTGGAAGTGACGCGATAGCGGTTATGCGGTGATAAGGGGAAACAGGCCAGCGTCAGCAATGCATACGGTGGCGTAATGATGATTTGCAGCAACATATACAGGGTCGAACGCACAATCGCCTGCATCATGCTCCTCCGACCAGCGCATCGGCCACCGCTGCCAAATCCTCGAAAATCTGCGTGTTGGCGGGAATCTCATCCGCAGCGCGGGTTTTCTGTCCGTTGCCGGTCAGCACCAGCATCGGTAGCGCGTTGACTGCGGCGGCAACCTGCAGATCCTTTAATGAGTCACCCACTACTGGAACATTTCTTAAATTAACACCATACCGCTGCATGATTTCATCCAGCATACCGGTCGCGGGTTTACGGCACAGGCATTTATCCGCGTTAGTGTGCGGACAAAAAAATATGGCATCGATACGCCCACCGGCATGATGAACCGCCTTATACATTTTGTCGTTGATCGCGTTGTAAGTCGCCATGTCGATTAACCCGCGGCCAATACCCGACTGATTGGTGGCGATGATCACGCGATAACCGGCATGCGTCAGCTGGGCGATCGCATCCAGACTGCCGGGAATGGGAATCCATTCATCCGGTATTTTAATAAACGTATCACTGCTCTGATTAATCACACCATTTTGGTCGAGAATGATCAGTTTCATATCAGTTTGCCAGCTTTGAAAGATCGGCTATCCGGTTCATGATCTGATGGAGCTGCGCCAATAAGACGAGGCGGTTATTGCGCAATTTTTCATCGTCAACGTTCACCATCACATGATCGAAAAAGGTATCGACCGGAGCTTTCAAGGCGGCGAGTATTTGCAGGGAAGTGGTGTAATCTCCGGCGTCAAAAGCCTCTTTAGTTTTGGAAGAAAGGCTGGTTAATGCCTGATGCAGCGCTTGTTCGGCGAGTTCCTGCAGCAAACTGGCATCCACCTCTTTATTGATGCCACCATTCGTTTTCTTAAGGATATTGCCAACCCGCTTGTTGGCAACCGCCAGACTGACCGCCTCGGGCAATACTGCAAAAGCGCGTACGGCGGCGAGGCGTTTGGGAATATCACTTAAATTTTGCGGATTCAAACTGAGAACAGCGTCGACTTCCTGTGCGGTGTAGCCTTGCTCACGTAAATTTCCAGCGAGGCGTTCATGGATAAAAGTCAGCAACTGTTTGCCCGATTCTTTTGCAACAATCCATTGTTTTGAAACAATACTTGATAGCTGCAAGCTTGCCCATTGCTTAGGAATTTCCTTATCTTCTATAATTTCAATCACCTGTTGAATCAATTTATCCAACTCAAGGGGTAAGCTTTTCTCAATTAATATGCGGATAACACCAAGTGCATGGCGACGTAATGCAAACGGATCTTTGTCACCGGTCGGAATTTGACCGATTCCAAACATGTTCACCAATGTTTCCAGTTTATCTGCCAATGCAACACAGACACCAACTAGGTTGCGCGGCAATTCGTCGCCAGCAAAGCGCGGCTTGTAGTGATCTTCAATGGCAAACGCAATATCGTCGCCCAATCCTTCATGCTGCGCATAATAGCGTCCCATAATGCCTTGCAGTTCTGGGAATTCACCCACCATATCCGTGAGCAAATCCGCTTTCGCCAGCGTAGCGGCCTCATAAGCCTGAGCAGCCAGTGCATCGCCATCCAATTGCTGTCCGATCATGCTTGCGATCGCTCGGACATAGTGCATGCGCAGCCCCTGCGTACCCAGTTTATTGTGGTAAACCACCTTATCCAATGCCGGCAAGCGCGACGCCAGTGTTTTTTTACGATCCTGGTCAAAGAAAAACTTGGCATCGGCCAAACGTGAACGCACCACGCGCTCGTTTCCGGCAATCACCAGACCTGGATCGGTGGGTCGGATATTGGAAACCAGCAGAAACTTGTTGGCCAGCTTTCCTTGCGCATCCAGCAGCGGCAAATATTTCTGATTGGCTTTCATGGTCAGAATCAAACATTCCTGCGGCACTTGCAGAAATTCCTCAGCAAATTTCCCTGCCAACACGTTGGGATGTTCAACCAATGCGGTGACTTCGTCCAACAAAGCGTCATCATCAACCGGGGTGAGATTTTCCTTCACAGCAGCGACAGCGAGCTGACGCTCAATTTCCACGCGGCGCTCGGCAAAACTGGCAATCACGGCACCTTCAGTCAGCAGTTGTTGTGCATAGCTATCCGCATTGTGCAACACGATGGGATTTACTTTGGCTTCAAAACGATGTCCCTGCGTTTCGCGCCCGGCTTGCAAACCGAGGATATTCACCGGAACAATTTCGGCACCATGTAATGCGATCAATGCATGCACCGGACGTACAAAATTGACGCTGCTCCAGCCGTCTGCCAGCTGGTACGTCATGACTTTGGGAATCGGCAATTGACCGATCGCTTCCTGCAAGGCTTTTTGCAGACCGTCAGTTAGCAGCATGCCCTTGGCGACAACATCCAAAAACAAGGTTTCGGTCTTGCCGTCCATCACGCGCTTGAGGTGCGGCACCACTGAGGCATCCGCCCCAAGGCTCGCCAGTTTTTTCAATAACGGCGGTGTTGCCTGGCCTTGCGCATCCAATCCGACCGCGACCGGCATCAATTTCTGCGTGACCGCTTTATCGGCGGCTTGCGCTGATACGCCGGTAATATGTACCGCCAGACGTCGCGGCGAGGCATACGCGGTAACCTGCGCACCCGCCGCCAAAAGATCTTGCGCTTTCAAGCCGGCAACCAATAATTCCGCAAAGCTGTTGCCAAGCTGCTTCAGCGACTTAGGCGGCAGTTCCTCGACCAACAATTCAACGAGTAGATTTTTGGTCATGATGCAGATTCCACGATATCCGGCATTTGCGCAACCCATTCAGGAGGTGCCATGGGAAAATTCAGCTTTTTACGGCTGTCGTAATACGCTTTGGCGACCTGCCGCGACAGATTTCGGATACGTCCGATATAGGCAGCACGTTCGGTGACTGAAATAGCGCCGCGCGCATCCAGCAGATTAAACGTATGCGCCGCTTTCAGCACTTGCTCGTAGGCTGGCAACGCTAATTGCTGCGCGATTAAATGATTCGCCTGCGCCTCGTGCTTACCGAAGGCCAGAAACAGAAATTCGGTGTCGCTTTGTTCAAAGTTATATTTCGATTGCTCCACCTCGTTTTGATGGTACACATCGTGGTAACTCAATCCTTTGGTCCAAACCAGATCAAATACACTTTCCACGCCTTGCAGATACATCGCCAAGCGTTCCAGTCCATACGTAATTTCTCCCGTGATCGGTTTGCAATCAATGCCGCCGACTTGTTGGAAATAAGTAAATTGCGTGACTTCCATGCCATTGAGCCAAGTTTCCCAACCTAAGCCCCAAGCACCCAACGTGGGATTCTCCCAATCGTCCTCAACCAGGCGCACATCATTTTGCGTCAAATCAAATCCCAACTCGCGCAATGATTCAAAATACAAATCCAGAATATTTTTCGGGGCCGGTTTGAGCACTACCTGGAACTGATAATAATGCTGCAAGCGATTGGGATTGTCGCCATAACGACCGTCTTTAGGCCGGCGCGATGGTTGCACGTACGCCGCTTTCCACGGCTCGGGGCCGATAGCGCGCAAAAAAGTGGCGGTATGACTCGTTCCCGCGCCCACTTCCATATCGTAAGGCTGCAAAATTGCACAGCCCTGCTTGGCCCAATACTGTTGCAGTTTAAGAATAATTTCTTGGAAAGTCAGTGTCGGCATGAAGAATCTGGATTAAACCACCATTAAAATGAACATTAACTGGATTTTACAGGGTTTTTTGTACGGCGCGAAAGCGCGGACATCAATCCGATACACACCAGCAAGCCGGCCAGTCCAAGCACCGGGTAATTGCCGGCACGCACATACGGTGTGGCGCCGCTGAAACCTTGCGCTAGTCCGCGCAGCGCTGCAGTAGTGAAAATTTCGATGGTTTGCAATACTCTGCCGCGCTCGTCGATAATCGCCGTCACACCGGTGTTGGTGGCGCGCAACATATAGCGTCCGGTTTCCAATGCGCGCATTTGCGAAATCTGCAGATGCTGCTGCGGCCCGATCGAGCGCCCGAACCAGGCATCATTGCTGACATTGACCAACATGGTTGCCTGTGGCAATTGATAAATAATCTCTTCGCCAAATACATCTTCGTAACAGATATTGATGGCAACCCGTTGTCCCGCTAGATCCATCGGCTGCTGATCCAAACTGCCGCGTGAAAAATCGGATAACGGAATTTGCAGCACCTGAATCACCCAGCCAAAGATGGGTTTCAACGGGATAAATTCACCAAAAGGCACCAGGTGGTGTTTGCGATAGCGCTGTTCCGGCGCGGAACCATAACTGAACATGGTGTTGTAATAGTCGTCACTGCCATCAACGGTGCGCTCAGCCAGACCAATCAGAACATCACCATCATTGTTTCTGGCATGTGCGGCAAGATGAGACAAATAGGATTGTGGCATGACGTCGCTGAAAAGCGGAATGGAAATTTCCGGTGTCACAATGAGTCGACTATCGCTTTCCAAAATCAACTTGGCATAAGTTTCCATGGAATTCTCGAGATGATCTTCACGCCATTTCATATCCTGTGCGATATTGCCTTGCAGCAGACTCACCGTGATCGGCTCTCCCTCAGGTTTTACCCACTCGATCGCTTGTAAACCAAAACCACCGAGCCAAATCAAAACGAATGGCAATCCATAACGCCATTTCCTGAAACCTGTTTCCGTCCAAAGAAAAAGCAACGCCGCGCTGAGTATCAACACCATCGAAATACCATACACACCGATGATGGGTGCAAAACCTGCCAACGGACTGAATGGCGCCTGTGAATAGCCGAGCGCCAGCCATGGAAAGCCGGTAAATAGATAACCGCGTAGCCATTCAAACAGCATCCATAGCGCAGCGGCGACCGCTGCCCAGATGAGCGGTGATGTGAGCCGCAGCTTGGCTAATATCCAAACACTCAAAGCCGGGAATAGCGATAGATAAGCGCATAGTACGATCAGCGCAATCACCGCGATGGGCATCGGCATGGCACCAAAATCATGCAGGCTGACATAGATCCAGGTTACTCCCGCACAAAATAATCCCATGCCAAAACAAAACCCAAGCAAGGCTGCGCGCATAGGGGAGCGGCTTCTATGGCAAAATCCCAACAGCACGGCCAGCGTGATGATCGGTACCGGAAACAGATAAAATGGCGCAAAACCGAGCACGGTCAGCATGCCCAGTAAAAAAACAATGATCAGATGAATGCTATACAGATTTTTCAAGCGAACCCGCGAGATGACTTAATGGATAAAAAGAGTGAACAAGGTACAAAGCAGTCGATAGAATAAGTGCAACGTGCAGTATGAGTTATGTGAACTTTCATGATCTGATGCTATTCTCATCCTTTCTTATCATAAATTAATTAATGACTGCTTTGCGCGCAATTCTAACATTGCTTAGCGTGGTGACATAAAATACTACAAGCGCTAAATAATTATTTATTCACTTTATTGTCGGTATAAAAGTAGAATATGCGCATTGATGATGATAAAAATCTACCTACGGGTGCAAAGATCAAGCGGTGAAAAATGATATTAAGTAATTTAATTTCATAGTTCTTTCAAGTATCGCGGAATAGTTGTATCTTTTATCTTATATTTGGAACCAATTGGATTTTTCATGAAATTTAGAATTCTATGCGTGTTACTGCTGCTTGGATTGACTGCCTGCGCGCAGATTCCAAACAAAGAAGGAGTAGAGGAAACAGGAGAATCCACTGAGCAGGAACAAGAAGAAATCAATCCGCTCAATTTACCCAAGCAGGAATTAACCGCACCTATTTTATTTGATTTTTTGGTAGGCGAAACCGCCTTACAGCGCGGCAATCTGGATATTGCCGTTAATCGCTATATCAAGCTGGCCAAGATTACGCGCGATCCTCGGATCGCAAAACGTGCCAGTGAAATTGCTTTGCACGCAGGGAATCCATATGCAGCAGAACAAGCGATCACCATGTGGGTCGCACTTGAGCCCGATTCGGTGGATGCACGCCAAACCATTGCAGCGTTATTGGTCAATCTGGGCAAACTGGATGCAGCACGGCCGCATCTGGAAAAATTACTGGCTTCAGAAAAAGACGGCGTAGGCAATGCATTCATGCAACTTAATCAGCTGTTGTCACGCAACCCCAATAAAGCGGCCACATTACAATTAGTACAGCAACTCGCCCAGCCCTATAAAGATTTACCGGAAATCCATTTTTCAATTTCCCAGGCAGCGTGGTTTGCCAACCAGCATCAGCTAGCGCTGAAAGAAATGCAACGAGCACTGGCGTTACGTCCCGATTGGGAAATCGCCGCGATTCACAATGGAAGAATATTACAGCGTACATCCAATAGTGACGCGAGCGAGTTTTATCATGATTACTTAAAAAAATATCCCGCAGCCAACGAGGCCAGGATTGCTTATACCCGGGTATTAATTAACGACGGTCGTACTGATTTAGCTCGGGAACAGTTGCAATTCTTGCTAGCCAAGAACCCGGAAGATCCTGAAATCATGCTGGCCATTGGATTGCTCGCTACCGAAATGGGCGATTTTGATATCACGGAAACAAGCTTTAAGAAAGCGCTGAGCCTGGGATATAAAGATCCAAACGCTATCCATTTTCATCTAGGACAGGTCTACGAGGAAACAAAGCGCCCCGATGCTGCGATGGAGTCGTATCAAATGGTAAAAAACGGTCCACGCTATTTACCGGCACAAATACGTTACGCAGATTTATTGGCTTCGAAAGGCTATGTGAACGAAGCACGCGAACATTTGCAGAAACTTCCAGCCACCAACGATCAGCAAGCAGCACATTTGATACTGGCAGAAGCGCAAATTTTGCGAAGAACCAGAGCGCATCGGGAGGTATTTAACTTATTGAGTGATGGGTTAAAGAAACTGCCTGATTATCCTGAGTTGCTTTATGATCGGGCTTTAGCAGCGGACAAACTGGGCAAGTTTGCTGTTCTCGAACAAGATCTGCGTAAACTGATAAAACTCAAACCGGACAATGCCCATGCTTACAATGCATTGGGTTATAGTCTCGCTGAGCGTGGCAATCAATTACCGGAAGCTTTGAAATTAATTCGCAAAGCGGTCGAATTGTCTCCGGAAGATCCCTATATTATGGATAGCTTGGGTTGGGTATATTATCGCATGGGTAATTTTACTGAGGGATTGAATTACTTGAATCTGGCTTTCGCTGCTCGCCCTGATCCAGAAATTGCAGCGCATCTGGGAGAAGTACTGTGGATGCAGGGCGCCAAAGAAGATGCTAAAAATATCTGGCGTTTTGCCTTAGAGAAAGACCCGGATAACGAAGTATTGATTGAAACCTTGCAGCGTTTTATTAAAAAGAAAGTGGTGGATTAACGGTTTGAGATGAAGCCGAGCAAAATAACACCATGAGAACAATCATAGTTAACAAGTCAAGCTATAATAAGCACGACAGTATAATTGACCAGCACTATCAATATCATCAATCAACTTTCTATGGTTATCGATAGAATCCTCAGACATGCTTAACACTTCACCCGTACTTGAATTTAAAAGCAGTACCTTCTTTGCACCTATTTTGATTCTTTTCAACAATGACATGGCCGCAATTGAAGAAGCACTGCAGGATAAAATAAGCCTGGCACCGGAGTTTTTTAAAGATTCTCCACTGATTGTCGATTTGCGTGAACTCAACAAACAGAGCCAGGATCTGGATTTTACTCAGATAGTGCAGATATTGCGTAGAGTTGGCTTTTTCCCGATAGGTATTCGCGGCGGTAACGAGCAGCAAAATAAACAGGCGCGAGCATTATCCATTCCGCTTGACACCGTACGCGAGCAAAACAGTTCTATCAATATTGGCGAAACACAAAAACAGGAAACCACGCCACAACCTTCCGTGCAACCGGAAGTGCCCATTGCCCAGGAATCTACAAATCCTATTCCTGCTCCGCCCGCTCCTGCAGCAGCAACACTCGTTACGCAACCGATCCGATCAGGACAACGCATTTATGCATCCGGCGACTTGATCATTCTATCTCAGGTCAGCGCAGGTGCTGAAATAATGGCTGAAGGCAACATACATGTCTATAATACGCTGAGAGGCCGCGCGTTGGCAGGCGTGCATGGCAACACAGCCGCCCGAATATTTTGCTTTGATTTGCAGGCTGAACTTATTTCCATCGCCGGGGATTATAAAACCAGCGAGGATTTAAACAAGCAAACCTACGCAAATCCGGTACAAATATATTTGCAGAACCATGCATTGATCATTAAAGAGATTGCTTAAGACCAAATACGGCAAAGGAGGCTCAATTGGCAAGAATAATCGTCGTGACATCAGGCAAAGGCGGTGTTGGTAAAACCACAACAAGCGCAGCAATCGCCATGGGGTTGGCAAAAGCTGGCCACAAGACTGCTGTGATTGATTTTGATGTGGGACTACGCAATCTGGATTTAATCTTGGGTTGCGAGCGCCGAGTTGTCTATGATTTCATCAATGTCATCAACGGGGAAGCCAGTCTCAATCAGGCACTCATTCGTGATAAGAATTGCAATTTGCTATACATTCTTCCAGCCTCCCAGACGCGCGATAAAGATGCACTGACACAAGAAGGGGTCGGTAAAGTCTTGGATGAATTATCCAAGGAATTTCAATATATTGTTTGCGATTCTCCTGCCGGTATTGAGAAAGGCGCCAATTTGGCACTGTATTTTGCTGATGACGCCTTTGTCGTCACCAATCCAGAAATTTCTTCGGTACGAGACTCGGATCGCATGCTGGGTATTTTATCCAGCAAATCACGTCGAGCGGAGAGAAATGAGGAGCCGATCAAGGAATATTTGTTACTCACCCGATATGATGCTGATCGAGTCAAGTTGGGTGAAATGCTGAGTCTCGAGGATGTTCAAGAAATCCTATCCTTGCATTTGTTAGGTATCATCCCTGAATCAAAATCAGTTTTGTCTGCATCTAATGCCGGCATACCCGTCATTCTCGATGAAAAAAGTGAAGCAGGCCAAGCCTATGCTGATGTCGTCGCGCGATATTTAGGAGAGGAGCGGCCACATCGATTCATTGACGGCAAACAAGGGTTCTTCAGGCGGCTTTTCGGGGGAAGAAAATGAGCTTACTGGATTATTTTAGATCATCCAAACCTAAAACTGCATCGGTTGCTAAAGAACGATTACAAATTCTTGTTGCACATGAGCGTAGTTATCGCAATCAACCTTCCTATTTGCCGCAATTGCAAAAAGAATTGCTGGAAGTTATCCGAAAGTACGTCAACGTGGATCAGGATGCAATATCAGTTAATTTTGAGCAAGATGAGAATCAGGAGACATTAGAGCTGAACATTGTGCTGCCTGATTATCAGCATTCCGATAAGGGACTCAATAATTAGCCTGTGCATATACCTTCACTAGCAGGCCGTTGAGAAACGTTTCGAATCAGCCAGCACAAGGAGAAACAAGTTTGCTATGCGCGACACATGAACATGTTGAGCTTGTTTTAACGCCATAGCGGCGATGTGCAGATCGTTTTTCAATGGCCTGCTGGAAATCGCCGGCTATTTCTGGATCAATTCGGAGAGTTCTAATAGAACAGTGAAAAGCCTTAAATTATTATCGCCCTGGCGGTTTAGCGCCAATCAGCAGATTATCTATGCGGGAATCCTGATATGTAGTGCTTTTCCATGGATTTCCGGTTGTGTTACCCTGACTGATCAAACAACGGCTGACACCACTGTCAAAACCATCCTCATTGAGCCTGCTACCGGTGCTCAAGCTGCTCCAGCCACTGATTTTAATCTGCTCGGCAGAATATCCATTCAAAGCCCGAACCAAAGTTCCTCCGGCAGCTTTCGCTGGCAACATTTAGCAAGCAGCGATGAAATCTTGTTGTTTACACCGCTCGGTCAGGCAGTGGCGGAAATAACCAAAGATCAAGAGGGTGTACGTTTAATCACATCGAAGCTGGAAGCTTTCTATGCCAATGATGTAGAAAGCTTAACAGAAGAAATCTTAGGGTGGCGGTTACCACTCGAAGGCTTGCAATATTGGATACAAGGCATGCACTCACCTGTTACCGCCGCGGAAAAAGATTTGGATAACAAAGATCAGGTGGTAGCTATCCGGCAAGATGGTTGGAAAATTTATTATAGTAATTACACGCCTGCACAGCTAAATCATCCCCTTCTTCCCAGAGTTTTATACCTAACGTATGAAAATCTGAAGATCAAATTGGTCATTGATAATTGGAAAGTTGAATAAATTATTCTTTCACTAAAAACAAAAATTACTACTTATCCATGCATACATTTCCGGCTCCCGCCAAGCTGAATCTTTTTTTACACGTCGTAGGTCGCAGACCGGATGGTTATCATTTATTGCAAACTGTTTTCCGTTTGATAGATTTCTCTGATCAATTAAGTTTTAAGTTACGTACTGATGGCATCATCAAACTGCACAATCCCATTACAGGTGTGCCAGAGAATAAAGACTTATGCGTTCGTGCTGCCACGCTGCTCAAACAAACAACCAATACCCAACAAGGTGTCGATATTTTTCTACAAAAACGGATTCCAATGGGTGGCGGTTTGGGAGGAGGAAGTTCTGATGCAGCGACCACTTTGCTGGCACTCAATCATTTATGGGAGCTGAATCTGAGCAAAGATCACCTGCTCGAATTAGGATTACAACTCGGCGCTGATGTTCCCATATTTATTTTTGGGCAAAATGCGTTTGCAGAAGGCGTTGGCGAAAAACTGACAGCCATTGAATTACCGCCAGCTTGGTACTTAGTGCTTGTACCCTCTGTGCAGGTATCGACCGCGGAAATTTTTGCAAGTAAGGAATTGACACGCAACACATTACCGATCAAAATACCGCCCTTTTCTGTGTGGCAAGGACATAACGACCTGGAATTAGTCGTTTGCCAAACATACCCTGAAATAGCCAGATGTTTGGAGTGGCTAAAGCAGCTAGAAAATACTACAATAGCGGCTATGAGTGGTTCGGGTGCTTGTGTGTTTGCTGAGTTTGAAACAGAGTCAGCAGCACAAAGCGCTTTTGAACAAATTCCTGACAATATGAAAGGCTTTGTAGCAAAAGGATTAGATCTTCATCCGCTACACAGGTTGATGAAATAAAGATTTTGGGGAGTCGCCAAGTGGTAAGGCACCGGATTTTGATTCCGGCATTCGTAGGTTCGATCCCTACCTCCCCAGCCAGTTTTAGTTTAGAGAAAACTTCATTTGATTAATTAGTCAATCTATTTCATTAACAAAATAGATGAATAGCAATACAATCATATTCTAAGCTTCTGTAACGACTCATATTAACAAGAAAAACCAGTGTTCGTCTTTTCCAGCTAATTATTTCAAAGAAACAGCATGTCTTATGACAGTTTGATGGTTTTTACCGGTACTGCCAATCCAAAATTGGCCCAGGATGCTGTAAAGCATCTGAATATCCATCTGGGACGTGCGACTGTCGGTCGTTTCAGTGATGGCGAGATCATGGTGGAAATCCTTGAGAATGTGCGAGGAAAAGACGTTTTTGTATTGCAATCCACCTGCGCACCGACCAATGACAGTCTGATGGAGATATTGGTTATGGTGGATGCGCTGAAGCGTGCCTCAGCCGGTCGCATCACTGCTGCAATTCCTTATTTTGGATATGCACGCCAGGACAGAAGGCCACGCTCTGTTCGTGTGCCAATTACCGCCAAAGTAGTTGCCAATATGCTGACGACCGTTGGCATTGATCGATTGTTGACCATGGACTTGCACTCAGACCAAATTCAGGGTTTTTTTGATATTCCTGTTGATAATATTTATGGTATGCCCATCCTGCTGGGAGATATCTGGAAGCATAATTATCAGAATCTGATGGTTGTATCGCCTGATGTTGGTGGTGTGGTACGCGCCCGGCATTTGGCCAAACGCTTGGAATGCGATCTGGCAATTATCGACAAACGGCGCCCCAAACCCAATGAGGCAAAAGTCATGAACATCATTGGTGAAGTTAAGGATCGCACATGTGTCATCATCGATGACTTGGTAGATACTGCCAACACTTTGTGTGAAGCAGCTAACGCATTAAAGCAACACGGTGCAAAATCAGTGCTAGCTTACTCCACGCACGCGGTATTATCAGGCAATGCAGTGGATCGCATTCAAAACTCGGCACTGGATAAGTTGGTAGTCACCGATACGATACCTTTGCGCGAAGATGCGCTGGCTTGTGATCGCATTTGTCAGTTGAGCATCGCAAATCTGCTGGCGGAAACCATGTTGCGCATTAGCAATGAAAGTTCATTAAGTTCACTATTCATGGAATAAACTGAACCATTTTTTTAACCGATTTGTTTGGTCGCGAACAAATCACAATTATGGAGTATAGCAATGAAAATTGAAATTAGTGCCGATAAGCGCACACTGCAGGGAAAGGGTGCGAGCCGCCGCCTGCGTGGTTCTGGTAAAGTACCAGCAATCATTTATGGCGGTGATCAAGAAGCGCAATCGATTGAAATGGACCATAACGATTTATTTCACAAGCTCAAACTGGAAGCTTTCCACGCATCCATTCTGTCACTCAGTGTTGCAGGAAAAACAGAGCAAGTGTTGCTACGCGATATACAAATGCATCCTTTCAAGCATCAAGTGTTACATGTGGATTTTCAGAGAGTTGATAAGAATAAAAAAATACACATGAAAGTTCCGTTGCACTTTATCAATGCGGAAATTTCTCCCGGTGTAAAAACATCCGGGGGTATTGTCACGCATATCTTGACTGAAGTAGATATCAGTTGTTTGCCGACAGACTTGCCTGAATACATTTCAGTCGATTTAGCCGAACTCACGGCCGGACATACACTGCACTTAAGTGATCTGATATTGCCCGAAGGGGTCGAAATTGTTGCACTGGCAAAAGGCGATAATTCAGCGATTGCAACGATTGTCATTCCACGCTCCGCGCTCTCTGATGAAGCCTCCGCTGAAGAAGCCAGCGCAGAGAAAAAGCCTGATTGATAAAAAAGAACTAATCAATCGCACTCAAAATTCGATAAATCTGCTGGGATTGAACAAATACCGGCAGATTTGTCTTTTGAGCTTATCTCATCAACTGTCTTATCGCATTTCATGAAGCTTATCGTTGGATTAGGCAATCCAGGCAAAGAATATGTTGGCACACGTCACAATGCCGGCTTTGAGTGGATCGATCGATTTGCTGAAATGCTACATGTCACACTTAAACCGGAAATACGGTTTCATGGATTATGTGCACATGTCGATCAAAAAGATACTGATCTATGGTTACTGCAACCGCAAACTTATATGAACGTCAGTGGACGTGCGGTAGTTGCGCTATGTCAATTCTATAAAATCCAGGTTGAAGAAATGATCGTCATCCATGACGAGCTCGATTTACCGCCAGGTATCGTCAAGTTAAAGAAAGGCGGAGGTTTGGGCGGCCACAATGGACTCAAAGACATTGCGGCAAAATTGGGTACGCAGGATTTCTGGCGATTGAGAATAGGTATAGGTCATCCGGGTGATCGTAGCGCAGTGGTCGGTTATGTATTACATCCACCCAGAAAAGAAGAAGCGCAATTAATTGCAGAAGCGATTGAGAGAAGCCTGGAAGTGTGGCCACTCCTTGCTCAAGGCGCTTGTGAAGCAGCCATGTTAAAATTGCACACCAAAACATAAGCGCATATAGAAGCTGTATGCTATTAGTTTGCAAAACTTCATGCCATTGTTCAAACAAATTTTAATGAGAATCAGGTCATGAGTCTGAAATGCGGAATCGTAGGTCTGCCCAATGTAGGCAAATCCACATTGTTTAATGCACTCACCAAAGCAGGGATCGCTGCAGAAAATTATCCTTTTTGTACGATAGATCCCAATATTGGCATTGTTGAAGTGCCGGATCCTCGCTTGCAAAAACTCAGTGAAATCGTCAAACCGCAAAAAGTGCAACCGGCTATCGTCGAATTTGTTGATATTGCTGGGCTAGTGGCTGGCGCATCCAAAGGGGAAGGCCTTGGTAACAAATTCCTTGCCAATATTCGTGAAACGGATGGTATCGTCAATATGGTGCGCTGCTTCGCTGATGACAATGTCGTTCATGTCGCCGGCAAAGTCGACCCGATATCGGATATTGAAGTCATCCAAACCGAACTCTCTCTAGCCGATCTCTCCACCATAGAAAAAGCACTGCAACGCGAATCCAAAGTGGCCAAGTCGGGCAATAAGGAAGCCATCAAATTGTGCGCCTTACTGGAAATGGTGCAAGCGCATCTCGACCGCGGCAAACCAGCCAGAACACTCGGATTGGATAAGGAACAACAACAATTACTGCAACCACTTTGTTTGCTAACCGCAAAACCGGCTATTTACGTAGCCAATGTGAGCGATAACGGTTTTGAAAATAATCCATTATTAACACGCGTAAAGGAATATGCAGCGAGCGAAAATGCACCGGTAGTCGCCATATGCGCAGCACTTGAGGCAGAAATTGCAGAGTTGCCTGATGAAGATAAGCAAATCTTTTTAGCGGATCTTAACCTAGAAGAGCCCGGACTCAACCGATTGGTGCGTGCGGGCTATGAATTGCTTGGGTTGCAAACCTACTTTACCGCCGGCGTCAAAGAAGTCAGAGCATGGACCATCCATAAAGGTGATACTGCACCGCAAGCCGCTGCTGTTATTCATACTGATTTTGAGAAAGGCTTTATTCGCGCTGAAGTGATCAGTTATGAGGATTTTATCGCTTGTAATGGCGAGCAAGGCGCCAAGGAAGCCGGCAAGATGCGCCTGGAAGGAAAAGAATATATCGTCAAGGACGGCGATGTGATGCACTTCCGGTTTAATGTCTGATCCATATGTCACAAAAAATTGAAATTTGCGACATATTCGATTGACCTGTCGTAGCGAACGACATAAGGACTTGCAACTTGCCGGATTTAGAATCTGGCTGAAACTAACGCGGGAAGATAACACCGCCACCGCTTATGTTTCTAGATTTGTTTACAATAAAAAGAACTATCCATAAGGTGAGAATGAAGGGAGAGGCCAGAACCGGAAGACCTAATGGCGATAGCAAGCTCGTCAATCCCGCTTGACAAAGCACGGTTAAAATACTGGCCAGAATAGCTAGTAGAGTAGTTCTGCTGTTGTGTGCAAAAAAAACCCAACCCACTGCAATCATGGTCAAAATCGGATTAAATCCATATAGCCCTGTTTCAATGACACTTTGGTTGACGCCAATCAGCATTGGCATGATAACCCCAATGAAAGCGCCGCCAATAACCATAAGTGCGCCGCGTAAAGTAGTAATGGTGATCGCAGCCAAAAGTAAGCCACCAGAAAATAGGTTGTCAGTAAAAACAATCTGACCGATACCTCTTATCAGCGCAGTAAACCATGTTTCCAGCGAGAGAGCGCCAATGTCTATTGCAACTGGCTGCGTGCTCGCTATTGGTAATATCGAACCAAGAGCATGGTTATCAAATGCATAGATCAACATCAGGAATATCCAGCTAATGAGAACGAATGGCGAGGTTGCTGCGGGAATATTAAGCGCCTGCAATGTTCTTGTCAGAGCAACCCATAGGATGCTCGATAGCATGGATGCAAATACGACATAGAACCAAAACAGAGGCGTATGCTCGAGAAATATTGATAAGCAGGCTCCCGCCAACACACCATTGAAGCCACACAATCCCACTTCAATATCTTTTTTTTCAAACTTGAAAGTATAAGCGGCCACGGTACTGCTGATTAAGCCGATAGTTGCCGCCAACCCGGTGATTATTCCGCCAGTATAGAATGCCGCCAGTACGATCAGTCCAGTAGCGGCATTATCACAAAAAACCACCTGTCCAGCGCCTCTTAGCAACACTCGCAGAAACCCCGGTAATATCTTGTCAAAATTTAGTAGCCAGCTCAAGATGATTTCCTTTCTTAAAGTGGATCTACATTTATCTTCATTTTTCGATACAAGAAACATTAGTACTGCGTAGAATGTCTTCGGCAGCCAATCGTCCAATATGGGCGATATCGCCTTTACCCGTCACCATTGCGGTTACGATAGTACCGTCGATCAGGAGGCTCAATTTCTCCGCTACCAACTCGGGATCTTTCGCGCCACTTTCCATAACCATCGCTTGCAACCTGGCGTTAATTTTCTCTCTGTGCTGATTGGCAATCTCCTGTATCCAGCTATTACCTTTGTCATGTTCAGCAACCGCATTGATAAATACGCAACCGTAAAAATCTTTGCTGGCAAACCAGCTTTGCATCAAATCGAACACAGCCAAGATACGTTCGATGGGAGAACATTGCATAGCAGGAAGATCACGATCGAACCAGCAAAACCAGATGCTTGCCTCAGCTTCAAAGACAGCTTTGAGCAGGTTTTCCTTCGAACCAAAATGTAGATAAAGGGTACGACGAGCTACTCCTGATTCTTCGATAATCCTGGCGATTCCAGTGGCATGAATACCTTCTTTGCAAAACAACCGGCAAGCTGTACTCAGTAATTTTCTTTTACTGGTTTCTTTTCTTGAATTGTTTTTTGAGCGTTGTTGCATTCCGGGATATAACATGACTAAACTCGAGCGCATATTTCTCTTTCAGAGCGAGGGAGCAATATGATTAAAAGCTTTCATTATCGTCCTTCTTCCAGTTGTTTTTTGATTTTTTTGGCGATTCTTTCAGCTTCAAGGCGAATTTCCCGCAATAGTCCACTTAGCGGATTGATTTGTCCAATGAAATAAAGGCGTGGAGCATCTTTGTGTTCCTGATCTCCCGAAATAAGCGACCGATCTTTTTCGTCAGCAATACCAGGGACTTGAACCAGTTTAGAAATACCGGTTCGGAATCCTGTTCCTGCGATGATGACATCGGGTTCCAGTGCAATCAATGTGTGCTCATTATTCGGAGAAGCTCTCATGGCATACTGGGCTTGTACTGTTCGCCCGGTAATTTCCTGTATCGGCCCCACAATTTTAATCCGACCCGTACGGACATCATCAACAAAAGGACGATAAAGAATCGGCACGACATTGTTTATATCGAATTGTTTGGAAAGTGGCAGGCTCGGATAGGGAAGACCGTAAGCACTCAAATCCCCGATCACTGTTCGTTGCAGAAAGCTCAATATGCGATCCACCGCAGCGCTGGGCCAGCTCCTTGTCCATACGCCGATTCCAATCAATGGGATACCGAAAATACTTTTAGGCAGGATATGAGGGGGCGTCCTACCTGATACGGTGACTGAGCTAGCGTACTCGGTTAACCTACTGGCAATTTCGGCAGCGGAGTTTCCCGTGCCTATTACCAGTACATGCTTGCCGGAAAAATCTTTGGCACTCTTAAATTTCGAAGAATGGATGATCTCACCTGGAAAGGATTCTGCCCCATCCCATTTAGGAATTATCGGAATGCGGCACCCACCAATTGCCATGACAACACTGCGAGATTCAAAGTGTTTACCATCGCTACCGGTAATAATCCAGAGATCTCGTTCACGATCATAGTTAACTTGCGCAATGTCAATGTTGGTTTGAACCGAAAACCCTCCACGAGCAGGAAAAGTCTCCAAAAGACGCACCACTTCTTCACGCGAAGGCCAAGACCCTGCAGAAAGGGGAAATTTGCTACCTGCTAATGCAGAGAAATAACGACCGGAATTCAGGCGCACGCCATCATAATGGTTACGCCAGACATCTCCCACTGCTGGCGTACGTTCCAACACTAATGGATTTAAACCTGCCCTAGTCAACTCAAACGCAGCCGATAATCCCGCTGGACCTGCACCAACCACGACTACGTCATGTATATCATCATTTTTCATAATCAATATTGTGGGGAATCATAAACAATGCACAAAACCGTGCATCACATAGTCAGAGCAATATGCTTCAACACAAAAGATTTCCTGAAAAACCTGGCGATTGCATGATGCACTCAGGATGGGTGCATCGCTTTCTCTTCGAGATGGTGGGCAATTTCGACTTTGATGGGCACTGGCCGCATGATCGTGTCAGGAATGGGTGCGGCAGGAAATGCTTTTTCCATAAGCTCAGTCACTTTTTCTGTTGGAGCGTCGGTCTGTATATCGACCGCGATCTTAATCGCCTCATAGCCAGGTGCGCCAGCCTCCAAACCAAAAGCGGTTAGAAAATTGACACGACCTGAAACATTTATCCGTAGGAATCCCACATTGATGCGGGCGGCGGATAATGCAGCAATATAAGTATTGACTAGACAGGAACCAACGGCAGCCAACAATAAATCTTCTGGCGTAACACCCACCTCTTCGCCGCCATATCGCTTGGGCTCATCGGAAATGATCGATTGACCATCGGTGACACACGCCGTGCTGTGATAGCCGCTATCCCAAACTACCGTTGTCTGGAATCTCGGGTTAGCGATGTCGCCTTGGCTATCCGCTTTGATTGAATCAAGAACCTCTCGCATTCGATTGAAGTCGAGTCCGTTCACAGTAATATCATTCGTCGAATTAATCATAGCTAAATCTCCGTGATAAGTATGGATGATGAAAGCCGATCTTCCATCTATCCCTCAAATATATCCAATTAATCACCATTCTAGTACATTTCTTAAAGAAAGCATACCGATCGGTCTATATTAAATATAATCATTGAGACTATTCGGTTCTGTTGCGGATTCTTGAAAGTCCAATACTGGAATTCAGGTAAACTTTCTGCAAAAAAATTAAGAGATAGAGGCGCTATTGCGCCATTTCTTGGTAGAACGTCTAGCAGCGTTAAAAACTTTCCGACGACTTGGCCTTCGAAGCGATGGGCAATCCGCGCTACCCGATGGAATTGTTCATGCGCGTTATCACCGTGAACCTGGAAACGATGAAAAATCATCAATGGCTTGTCACCATTGGAAATCGCTTAGGAAATGCTAAATAACCCGCATTTGTCATTCCGAACGCAGTGAGAAATCTGTAGTAATCAATGCAAAAGATTTCTCGCTCTTACTCGGAATAACACTTGTTTTGGACTTCTTTAAGTCGCCACAATCACCCGCACGGCATCGAGACGCAGATTGCTTGATTTTAGTGCGTCTGTCAGTTGCTGAAATTGTTGTTCAAAGAATTGAATTTCTTCTTCACGCACATTCGGATTGACTTGTTGCAAGGCTTTGAGGCGTTCGATTTCCGGAATGAAGGTTTGTTGGATGCGCGCTTCCGCCTCAGCGATGAGTTGTGGTGCCTGCATTGCGGCTGCCTGTTCGCTCGCTGTCAGTAGCTCGCGGATCACGTCTTCTTTCAGTTGAATCACTTGCTTGGCGATGGCTGCCGCAACTGGTTGCAGGTGTTGATTAACCGATTCGCGGTCGAGATAAGGATAGTCGCCGCTGCCTTGCTCATCGAGCACAATTCGAATCACGGCGCGCGGTAAATAGCGGTTGCCTTGCTGCATACCTTGCCCGCCCGCCTCCAGCACGAACAGGCTTTCCAAAAATAAGGTGCCCGGTTGTACCTTTTTATGTTTCATGGCAGAAACCACTGCGTTACCGGTTTCATGATTCAGAATTCGTTCCATCGCGTGGATGACCATCGGATGTTCCCACGTCAGGAAATACATATCTTCATTGGCGAGCGCAACATTCCTAGCATACGTAATCACCGAACCTTCGTCCATTAAACCGGGAAACGGCATACTCATGTGCTCGCTCGGTTCGATCAAATAACTGCCGGCACGGTGTTCTTCGACATGCACGCCGCAACAGTCAAAAACCGTTTCCATATAGTGCGGCAGTACGGGATCGTCATCCTGAGCGCACGCTTCTTGGTACAGTCTTTCCGATATAGCAGGACGGAAAGAGTTATATTCCAGCAATTTATCGCGCCCACGTTCTAATGCTTCATTAAGTGACTGATTAGCAGATTGTGTGACAGTGATTAGATCTGACAACGTATCATCGTGGGTTTTGCGCTGGTGCAGCGCAGCAATAAGCACGTCTTGCGTTTGCATAAAGACAGTTTGGCCCGCCGGGCAGGTTTTCTCAAACGCATTCAATCCCTCGTGGTACCAATGGAACATGACCGCCAATGCACTATCCTCCAGATAAGGAACATAGATATTGATGGTATCAGTCTGGCCGATACGATCCAATCGGCCTATGCGCTGCTCCAGCAAATCAGGATTGAGCGGCAAATCAAATAAGACCAGGTGATGGGAAAACTGAAAATTGCGCCCTTCGCTGCCAATTTCCGAGCAAATCAATACCTGCCCTCCAATATCCTTATCAGCAAAATAGGCCGCTGCACGGTCACGCTCAATCAAGCTCATACTCTCATGAAATACCGGTATATATTGACCAGTCAGAATCTTGAGTGCTTGAGCGATATCCCGGGCGGTTTGCGCATTAGCGGTAATAACCAACACTTTTTCCGGTTTCAACTGTTTGAGCGTAACAGTTAACCAGTGAATACGCGGATCTACGTCTGTCCAATAGGGATCTTCCGGCTCGGCTCTGACTTGGTAAAGTAATTCGGGACACAACAACAATTGGGGTTTTGACAGATTTGTTGTTTCAAAGGTGGTCAAACATTGCTGATATTGTGCGGGTAACGCCAAAGAAACAGCATTGAGTTTGCGCTCAGGAAATCCTTTAATCGCCGCACGCGTATTACGAAATAATATGCGGCCGGTTCCATGCCTATCCAGCAATAATTCAGCCAGCATTTTTCTTGCTCGCCAACTTTGTCCCTCATCTGCTTCCTGGCTTTGTAGCTGCGCAAGTAATTCTTTGCATTGCGCGGAATCGACTGTCGAGATAATCATCTGTGTGATTGCGTCACTCAGCTTCTGGCCTTCCAATAACGCTTCGACTGCTTTAGCAATCGGTTCATAGGATTGTTCTTCAGCAACAAAAGCCGCAAAGCTATTGAAGCGATCCGGATCAAGCAAGCGCAGACGCGCAAAATGACTGGCTTTACCTAATTGCTCCGGGGTCGCTGTCAATAGCAGCACACCCTTGATACGGGCTGCCAGTTGCTCAATCATGGCATACTCCGGACTGACCTCCTGTTCAGACCAGCGTAAATGATGCGCTTCATCGACCACCAACAAGTCCCAATTACCTGTCAATGCGGCCTGAAATCGTTTTGGGTTTTGACACAGAAAATTCAAGCTGCAAAGTATGAGTTGTTCGCTATGAAATGGATTCTCCCACTCATCGCCTTCTTCCAATGATTGGCAGCGCGCTTCATCAAATATGCTGAATTGCAGATTGAAACGCCGCAACATTTCCACCAACCATTGGTGTATCAATGTTTCTGGAACCACAATGAGTATGCGCTTGACACGTTCTGTCAACAATTGCTGGTGTAGTATCAATCCCGCTTCAATGGTTTTTCCCAATCCCACTTCATCCGCCAGTAAAACACGGGGCGCATAACGACGCGCAACTTCATGCGCAATATAGAGTTGATGCGGAATCAGGCTGGTACGAGTACCGATCAGTCCGTATAGCGGCGCGTTTGCCAGTTGATTACGTATCAGCAAGGTTTGATAGCGAATCCGGAACCATTTGTCCTGATCAAACTGGCCGGTAAATAAGCGTTCTGCCGGACGATTCAATTGCAGATGGTGTGCTAGCTGTTCTTCGGCGAGTTCAAGCCAATCTCCACTCTCACTGGTGCCGGAATAGACAACCAGGCCATCATGCTCATCCACCTGCTCGATTTTCAATGAAATGCCGTCATGGCTACTGACGACATCTCCCACCTTGAAAACAACACGTGTCAACGGCGCTGAAAGTCTGGCGTATGAGCGAGTTTCATTCACCGCCCCAAAAGCGATACTGATTGCTCTATGTTCAACATTCTGGACTGTACCTAGACCCAGTTGTAAATCAGCATCGCAAATCCAACGTTGACCCGGCTTAAAATCGTGCATGTATTACTTTGGCTGTGTAATTGAAAAGGAGCTGTATGGTAATGGAAGCGGAAGAAAAATATTACTCTTTCCCAGAGAAATTGAGATTCCGGCAAGCAAAAAAATTTCAGCCGACTAATTTCCCGGATCCCAGGAAATTAGTCGGCTGAATAACATCAGGCTGTGTGCCGGATATTGTGTTTGATCACTACTGCATATTAGAAATTCAGGAACAAACTAGCTACCAGATTATGCATCATTTGATCGGGACGAGCGCTATGCGGCCTGTTGATGAATTGGTTCATATAGCCCAATTCAACGGTTGCATACTGATTGACTTTGTAACCCAATCCAACGAAGGCGCGGTTCTGATCGTAGCCACGAGAAATGAAAGCATGATTATCAACGCTATTCATCGCGATAAACAATTCACTCTGAACGATAAAACTAAGATTCGGATCTATTGCCGGCATTGGAACCGCCAGTTTAACCAATTGACGGAATCGATGACCCACATCATCATTACCAGCAATGGGTGCATGATGATCAAAGAAGCGTTGCTCAAAACGGCTACGCGCCGATAATCTACCGAATGAGAAATTATCTGCCCAAGTCACTTGTTGCCAAATGCGATGCTCATTAAATGGACGCGCGGCTAGTGGCTCAGCTGTAGGCGCCCAAGCATAACCTGCCCACACAACAATTTTATCGGTTATCGCATAGCCTAAACCGGGACGTATCAAGGATTGCGTAAATTGAGAAGCATCATTACCGAAACGTCCTTGACCTTCCATCCACCATCTGAATTTTTTTAAGTCCGGATTATTTTGATTGACAAAACCAAAATTACCTTGTGAAAAAACAGCGCCCCACACCTGAAAATCTTCGGCTGTAGCATCGGCGGCAACTGGATTACTAAAAACCAAACCAAACGCAGCCAATAAAACAAGTTTGTTTATTTTCTTAAACATGCAATCTCCCTTTTAAAACAATATAATTCTCTGAAGCTGTTAGTTAATATAAATAAAGCAATATTTATCGCATGCAACAACTACACTAATTTTAAATGTAGATAGTTACTTGACTTTCTCGCCTGAAAAATGAATTCTCACGCTCTCTTACTATTCACACAGCCGCGCACATTAACACAATAAATGTTAAAAAAGTGTTAACGAAAACGACCACAACAAACATAATTATTGTAGCTAATTACAATTAAGATTTAATAACCTAAGTTAGAAATCCAAGAACTCTAATGACATCTTTTTATGACACAGCTGCGCACAATAACATGGCAATTGTTAAGAAAGTGTCAAGAAAAACCACAATGTGCGGTAGTACTTCAATTGTTCTCACTAAGGCTTGACACCTTAAGTCGACGTTATTTTCTTAAGAACTTTCACCTTTATTAAAATAAACACTTCTTTTCATCACAAATTAATATAATAATCAATGCATTAAATACAACATCAAAAAAGGTGAGTACAAAATAACCAACAATCGACTTAAAACATTTGTTTGACAAATTATCATAACACTGGGTATGGTAGCCTGATTATATGGCGACTTGATTATATAATGCTACTGTAGCTAATTTTTTAACGGGAAGATGAAATTTCTTCCGTGTTATTGAGAACTGAATTAAATAAAACTGCAAACCGGAGTTATAAAATGAAAAAATTAAATTGTGCGTTAACAATGTCGGCACTATTGATATTAGTCGGCTGTGGAACTAGTAAAGACTATACTCCTCCGGCAGGTGCTTCTGGCGAAACGATCTTCAGTTCAGCCTGTACGGAGTGCCACAAACCAATAAGCGCCAATGTTGCGATGGTGCTGAGTGAAAAAGTTGCTAATAAGGAAGCGATTATTAAGAAATTCCAGTCGGGAAGCATGAGAATGCCAGCATTCAAAAATATTCAAGGTGAAGCTGCAGATCGTTTAGCCGAGTATGTTCTGACTAATAGTCAAGTCAATAAATAGTATTTCACTCGGCAGTTTGAATAGACGCGTAGGTGGAATTAAATCATATCAGCAGCGAATAGTTTTTGCGCTGCTGATTGATATGCAGGCATTTATCAAAGACTCCGCAAATACTGCTAATCAGCAGCTGCCCTCTCTGTGTAACAACAATCTCTTCATCATCCAGCGTTATCAATTCAGCTTGTGCATACATCAGCAGTTCTTTTAATTCCGTTGCAAAGTAGCATTTAAATTCGACTGAAAAGAAAGTTTCCACCGATTCGAATGCGAGTACTGAGTGACAAATAAGCGCTTGCATAACGGAACGGCGCATCAAGTCGTCAGCACTTAATTCAATCCCATGCATAATTGGAAGTATGCCGTGTTCTAGCTTGTCGTAATAGTGTAGAAGATCACAATAATTCTGGCTTAAGGTCGGCCCGATACTTCCGATTCCCGAGACACCTAGTGCAATATGATCGCAATCAGGATGAATCGAATAACCTTGCAGACCATAATGCAGCTTTCCTTGCCGTTGCGCTATGACTAATTGATCATCCTGTTTAGCAAAAAGATTCATGCCAATATGCATATAACCCGCGTCAGTTAAACGAGTAATTGCAAGCAACAACATCTCAACCCTCATTTCTTCATTTGGCAAATCTTCTAAGTTAATGCCTCGCTGCGGCTTGAATTTCTCTGGTAGATGCCAATAATTCAATAAGTTAATTTGATCCGGGTTTGCAGCAATAATGCTTTCCAAAGTATAGGCAAATTTTTCTAGGTCCTGTTTAGGTAATCCATAAATCAATTCAATTCTGATTGTTTTAAAGTCTGCCTGTTGCGCATCGCGAATAGCACACAATGTAGCATCTTCTGTTTGAATACGATGTATGGAGTGCTGTATCAGTTGATCAAAATCCTGTACCCCGATAATTGCACAGTTAAAACCGATTGCTTTCAATGCAGGCATAGAAAGTTTAGCAATTTGCCGCGAATCAATCTCTATGCAAAGCTCTCCCGCTTTTATTAAGTTAAAATTTTTCTGGATGTCGTTGATGATGCCGCTTAATTGCGCATTACTCAGAACAGTAGGTGTGCCTCCTCCGAAATACAATTGCTCAACTATGGGGGCATTTTTAAGTAACTGGCCCTGGAGTCTTATTTCACGTGACAAATAATCGAGATATTTTTTTATACTCTCATGAGTATCGGAAACAATCTGATTAGAATGGCAATAAAAGCATGCGGAATGACAAAAAGGAATATGCACGTACAATGACAACGATCTACGAAAAGACCCAGTCTTACGACGACTAAACCAAGCTGAATATCGATGCGCGTCAAATGTTTCAACAAAAGAATCTATTTCCGGATACACGCGATAGTCTGCATAATGACATCCGAAATGGCGCATAAGGTCCGAATTAATTTCCAGCAAATCAGCAACCGATGACGAATGCACTAAGATATTTCCCTTTGTAACGATTGAAGTCAAAAGAAATTAAAATTGAGGTGTAATCAGTAAATCTAATGACACTAATCCGCATGACCCTAAATACTTGTTCAAATCAAAAAAGAAGCTCCACTTTCTTGGATAATATCGGTAAGATTATGCATAAATCACAAATACCAGCTTTGATTCAAATCAACCGGAGTATGAATACGTAGTTTTTTACATTTGGAAAATACTTTGCCTCTAGAAACCTCAACATGTAATCATCTTGACATCTCACACATCAGGTCAAGCTGCGCAACTTGTAGTTTGCGCGAACTATGCTTGCCGGTCGGCCTTAATGAGCAAGAGATACAAACACTCGGCGATGTAGTAAGCCATAAATGCAAAATTCAACGGGGCGGAACACTCTATCGCGCAGGCTCAAAGTTTCAATCACTATTCGCCATTCGCAGAGGATTTTTAAAGACCTGCATACTCGAGCAAGATGGACGGCAACAAGTTACCGGTTTTCATATGACAGGCGAATTGCTGGGATTGGATGCTATCAGTACTGAAATACACACGTGTGATGCGATCGCCCTTGAAGATAGCGAAGTATGCGAGATTCCTTTTGAGAAATTAGAGGAAATCAGCCGCGCTATCCCATCACTGATGCGTCATTTTCATAAAATTATGAGTCGTGAGATAGTACGAGATCACGGGGTTATGCTGTTGCTAGGCAGTATGAAAGCGGAAGAACGTCTGGCAACCTTTTTGCTCAACTTATCGCGCCGGTTTCTAATGCGTGGCTATTCCGAATGCAATTTTAATCTGCGCATGACGCGCGAAGAGATTGGCAGCTACCTCGGCCTTAAACTAGAGACCGTTAGTCGCGCTTTTTCTAAACTTCAGGATGAAAATATCATTAGAGTCGATAACAAGCATATACAAATAAACGATATTACTCGCTTAAGAATGAAAATGGGAAACACAACTTGTGATACCTAGCAAGCCTTGATGATCTTTGCCACGAATCAACAGAATATCTTATCAGATCAGTTCTCTGGAAAAATTTCCATCACAGCATAAAAATCGTCAACACGCTTATTCTATTTCATGTCAACTTGAGTAAGTATTGGAAAATGCTATAATATACAAATAATTTGACTCTCAATTATTGGTAACTGGCTGTAATACCTGCATTATATGCAAGTCAAATTAAATTCGCACATTCACCTATAAAATATACTCTGCATGTGGGGCAATCGCGGTGAATGGAGGCTCAATCCTAAAGGAGAACTTATGTCTGTAACCATGCGACAAATGCTGGAAGCAGGTGTTCATTTTGGACACCAAACACGCTTTTGGAATCCAAAAATGGCCCCGTATATATTTGGCCATCGTAATAAAATTCACATCATCAATCTTGAAAATACCTTGGTGATGTACGAAGAAGCCATGAAATACGTACGTCAATTATCAGCGAACAAAGGTGTTATCCTGTTTGTTGGTACCAAGCGGCAGGCACGCGACATTGTGCGCGAGGAAGCAATGCGTTGCAATTCTCCTTATGTAGACCAACGCTGGTTAGGCGGAATGTTGACTAATTTCAAGACCATAAAACAATCTGTCAAGCGCTTACAAGATATGGAAAATATGGTTCAAGATGGCACGCTGGATAAGTTAGTAAAAAAAGAAGCACTTGATCTACAAAGAGAATTAGACAAACTCAACAACAGCCTAGGTGGCATCAAAGACATGAAAGGCCTTCCCGATGCTTTATTCGTCATTGATGTTGGATATCAGAAGGGTGCTATTACAGAAGCTAGAAAACTTGGTATTCCAGTCATTGGCGTAGTGGACACCAATCATAATCCGGATGGTTTACAGTACATCATCCCAGGAAACGATGACTCAAGCCGGGCAATACGCTTATATGCCCGAGGTGTAGCTGATGCTATTCTGGAAGGACGTAATCAAGCTATTCAAGAAATTGTTGAAATGAGTACTGCAGAAGCTGAATAAACAAAAAACTGTTTTTCTTTAGTATTCATCAAGCATATTGGAATGTGCAACTTACCAGATTTGTATAGAATATAAGCGTACTCTCAATCTGGTAAGTATCTGTATCTCATTCGTAAACTAATTTTGTATCTGGAGTAAAGTAAAAATGGCAGAAATTACCGCAAGCATGGTAAAAGAACTGCGTGAAATGACAGGGCTCGGCATGATGGAGTGCAAGAAAGCCTTGGCAGAGACTGCTGGTGATCTGAAAGCAGCTGAGGATTTGTTGAGAATTAAAAGTGGCGCCAAAGCAAGTAAGGCAGCAGGCCGAATCGCAGCGGAAGGTGTCGTTGGCGCATATATCTCAGCAGATAGTCGCTGCGGTGCGCTCGTTGAAGTCAATTGCGAAACGGATTTTGTCGCCAAGAACGACGACTTCATTAATTTTTCCAAGAACCTGGCTGAACTCATAGCAACCAAAAGCTTGACTGACATCGCGGCATTAAGTGACTCATCGCTCCCTTCCGGCGAAACTGTGGAATCAACCCGCAAGGCACTAATCATGAAATTGGGTGAAAACATCAGCATCCGCCGTTGTGCACACCATACGACACAAGGCCAACTGGCATCCTATCTCCATGGAACCAAAATCGGTGTCATGGTAGATTACACAGGTGGAGATGAAGTACTGGGCAAGGATTTAGCGATGCATATTGCTGCCAGCAAACCTATGTGTGTATCCAAGGAACAGGTGTCGGCAGATGTATTGGAACACGAACGTCAGATCTTTACTGCGCAAGCCGCCGATAGTGGTAAGCCAGCGAATATTATCGAAAAAATGGTTGATGGGCGCATCGCAAAATATCTAGCCGAAATAACATTAGTAGGCCAGCCCTTTGTCAAAGATCCAGAACAAACCGTGGAAAAATTATTGGCTAAAAAATCTGCCAAAGTAAATGGTTTCACTATGTTTGTTGTAGGCGAAGGTATAGAAAAGAAATCTGAGAATTTTGCTGAGGAAGTAAAAGCACAGATGGGACAAGTATAATCATTTAAGTTACGGTACTCTCAAAAATCCACCCTCTATGACCACAACTGCCTATAAACGCATTTTACTCAAGCTTTCCGGCGAAGCCCTGATGGGCGAAGATAAATATGGCATTAACCACGCAGTAATGGGAAGAATCGTTGCTGAGATTGAAGAAATCAGTAAATTAGGGGTTGAAATCGCAATCGTTGTAGGTGGTGGTAATATTTTTCGTGGCATGCAATCGGCCAATAGCGGGCTTGAACGTGTTACTGCAGATTATATGGGCATGCTGGCTACCGTCATGAATGCTTTGGCATTGCAAGATGCCATGAAGCTGGTTGGACTGGTACCGCGCATACAATCCGCTTTGCGCATCGAGCAAGTGGTGGAACCCTATATCCGCGGAAGAGCGATACGCTATCTGAAAGACGGTAGAATAGTTATTTTCGCAGCAGGAACCGGAAATCCTTTTTTTACCACAGATACTGCGGCTGCATTACGGGGCATGGAAATGAATGTCGATATTATGCTTAAAGCTACCAAGGTGGATGGTATCTATACCAGCGACCCCAAAACCAACCCAGAAGCAACGCGTTTTCATAAGTTATCTTTTGATGAAGCGATTGCCAAGAATTTGCAAGTGATGGATGCAACAGCATTGACACTCTGTCGTGACCAGAAATTACCATTAAATGTATTTAGTATTTTTAAGGTCGGAGCTCTTAAACGTATAATAATTGGAGAGGATGAAGGAACGTTAGTAACAGTCTGATCCAAATTTGATTGTAATCTCTTGAAATAAAGATGCAAAAGGGATAAATATTATGATTGTTGATGTAAAAAAATCTGCTGAACAAAAAATGCAAAAAAGCCTCGAAGCATTAAAAGTAGATTTAAGTAAGGTCAGAAGTGGGCGAGCACATACTGGTTTCCTTGATCATATTACCGTTGATTATTATGGAACACCCACACCAATCAACCAAGTGGCCAATATCAATTTAATTGATGCACGAACCATCGGCGTTATTCCTTGGGAAAAAAAAATGGGCAGTGCAATTGAAAAAGCAATTCGGGAATCTGATTTGGGCTTAAACCCAATGCCTGTTGGTGAAACCATCCGTGTTCCTATGCCGGCGCTCACTGAAGAACGACGCCGAGATCTTATTAAAGTGGTAAAACATGAGGCGGAAGCTGTTCGTATTGCAATGCGCAATATACGCAGAGATGCCAATGCGCACTTGAAAGAATTACTGAAATCCAAAGAAATATCGGAAGATGATGAGCGTCGCGGTCAAGACGATATTCAAAAATTGACTGATCGTTACATCACTGAGATCGATAAAGTTTTACAAATCAAGGAAGCCGAACTGATGGCTGTTTGATATGCCTCAAGGCCCAAGTTCAACATTAGAGATACCTGAAACAGGTTTAATGCCCAAACATATCGCTATTATCATGGATGGTAATGGGCGGTGGGCTCGAAATCGCTTCATGCCTCGTATGGCTGGACATCAGCAAGGCGTTGAAACCGTTCGTGGCGTTATAAAAGCCTGTATAGAGCGTAATGTTGCCTACCTCACTTTGTTCGCATTCAGCAGCGAAAATTGGCGCCGACCTGCAGAAGAAATTTCTTTTTTGATGCAACTTTTTACAGGTGCGTTGGAGCAAGAAATTACCAAGCTGCATGAAAATGGTATTCGATTTAAAGTAATCGGCGATATATCAAAGTTTGAACCTAGAATAATAGAGTTCATCCAGAACGGCGAACAATTAACTGCTCAAAATACACGGCTAACATTCACTATCGCCGCCAATTACGGGGGGCGCTGGGATATCATGCAGGCTATGCGTAAAATGATGGCGCAATCATCCGAGGTACCGTTTAACTTCGAGGAAGAAAATCTGGCACAATATCTTTCTCTAAGCTATGCGCCCGAACCGGATTTATTTATTCGTACCGGAGGAGAATATCGCATCAGTAATTTTTTGCTATGGCAGCTCGCTTATACTGAATTATATTTTACAAATACGCTATGGCCTGATTTCAATGAACATGAACTTGAGTTAGCCATTCAATCTTATCAACAGCGGGAGCGTCGATTTGGCCGCACCAGCGAGCAGCTTCAGATGCCGTTATCTGCCGAAGGATAAGAAGAGCAATATACATGCTTAAAGCTCGTATTCTCACCGCAATCATCATCTTGCCTTTATTTCTATCCGCAATATTCTATTTGCAAGACATTTTCTGGGTAACTTTTTTACTGGCGCTGACAGCCATCGGTGCACGTGAATGGAGTAAATTAGCACAACTCTCGGTCCGAAACACCATCGCTTATATGCTACTCACGGTATTAGTAGGCGGAGAATTATTGTTTCTATTGCGTGAATCTGTACAGACCAGCATCTATTCATCCGATCTACTATGGGTATACATCTTGTCGGTTATTTTTTGGATAGTGGGCGCACCACTCTATCTAAAACAACTTTATACCATTAAAAATCCCGTGATCTGGATGTTGATTGGCTGGATAGTATTGCTACCAACCTGTCTGGCGCTATATCAATTACGCGTTATCAGTCCCTTGCTCTTACTGGGTTTTATGGCAACCATCTGGATTTCAGACACAGCAGCCTACTTCACCGGACGATCGCTAGGCAAACATAAACTTGCCTATACGATTAGCCCGAATAAAACTTGGGAAGGTGTCGCGGGTGCTTTAATTGCTGTATTGATATATGGCTTAGCTTGGAATTTCTGGATAACCGAAGAGTCTTCAGCGATAACATTGATACCATTACTGATGACTATGGCCATCCTAGGCATTATCGGAGATTTGTACGAATCACTGATAAAGCGTCAGGCGGGTGTTAAGGATAGTGGCAGCATTCTGCCAGGTCATGGCGGCATACTCGATCGCATTGATGCGCTGACGTCTTCATTGCCACTTGCTACGCTGGCATTACTCATTTATTACTCTCCTTCGTTATGAAAACTATCCGCCAAATAACTATACTCGGATCTACCGGTAGTATTGGAGAAAGCACGCTCGATGTCATCGCGCGTCATCCTGAACGTTTCCAGGCTTTTGCACTGACTGCCAACAATAGTGCTGAAAAGATGCTGTCGCAATGTCAACGTTTCCGGCCACGCTATGCGGTAATGTTAAACGCAGAAAGTGCTGAGCAATTGACTCAAGCAATACAAACAGCCGGAATCGATACCGAAGTCTTATCAGGCATTGAATCATTAGAAAAAGTAGCTTCCCTGCCAGAAGTAGATGCTGTCATGGCAGCCATTGTAGGGGCTGCCGGTATTCGTCCGACGTTTGCAGCAGCTCGCTCAGGAAAATTGGTGTTACTCGCCAATAAAGAAACGTTAGTTATGGCTGGGCGGATTTTCATGGATCTGGTCAAGCAAAACAATGCCACACTGTTGCCTATTGATAGCGAACATAACGCGATCTATCAATCATTGCCGCATCACTTTAATGGTAACTTAGCTGCAGCAGGTATCAGTCGTATACTGCTCACCGCTTCGGGTGGTCCATTCCGCTGCGCTCCTTTAGCTTCCTTTGAGAAAGTAACGCCTGAGCAGGCTTGCGCGCACCCCAATTGGGACATGGGACAGAAAATTTCAGTGGATTCAGCCACCATGATGAATAAAGGCTTGGAAGTCATTGAGGCGCATTGGCTGTTTGATGCCGCGCCGGATAAAATCCAGGTGGTCATTCATCCACAGAGTGTGATTCACTCGATGGTTGCCTATGTCGATGGCTCGGTCATCGCGCAGCTTGGTAATCCTGATATGCGTACACCGATTGCGCATGCCATGGGCTATCCCGATAGAATTGAAAGTGGGGTATCCGCTTTAGATATGTTCAAAGTTGCTCATCTTGATTTTGAAGCGCCTGACTTTAATAGATTCCCATGCTTAGGATTAGCGTATCAAGCACTTGCCACGGGTGGAAACATGCCCGCAGTGCTAAATGCTGCCAATGAAGTCGCCGTAGAATCTTTTCTTAAAAAACGCATGGCATTCACAGCGATCCCAACCATGATTGCACATGTTATGCAAACAATACAACGGGAAGAGATGACTACGCTGGATGATGTGCTAAGAACAGACGCATTAGCGCGTGACAAAGCACAAGAGTGGCTTGCAAATCTGCAATAAGTGCCACGAAAAAACTTGTTAATGATGATGGATTCAATTTTTCTTAATTAATGATAGTATCTACCTTGCATTTACTCAATGAAGCCATGAAATGATCAGCGTCACGCAGTTAACATCCATCTCCACGTGCATACTTGGCACAACAACTTGATATGTCTATAACTTATACAATCATTTCTTTCATTGTTGCCTTAGGCGTCCTGATTACATTCCATGAATTTGGCCATTACCTGATAGCCCGCTGGAATGGCGTCAAAGTATTGCGATTCTGCATTGGGTTCGGTCAACCCATTTTTCGTAAACGCTGGGGAAAAGATCAAACAGAGTGGGTAATTGCGGCTATCCCACTGGGTGGTTACGTCAAAATGCTGGATGAGAATGAAGGTAAAGTAGCCCCCGAAGATTTATCTCGCGCGTTTAATCGTCAGCCGGTTGCGCGTCGTTTTGCCATCGTTGCAGCAGGCCCGATAGCCAATTTTCTATTAGCTATCGCGCTGTATTGGCTACTATTTATACTGGGTGTTAATGGCATGAAACCAGTATTGGGACCCGTTGAACCGGCCACACCTGCTGCCTATGCAAAATTTGAAGCAGGTGAAACCATTGTCAGTATCGAGAATGAAGCAGTCGTCAGTTGGCAGGATGCCCGCTGGACTTTATTACGATACGCAATTGATCAATCGGCAAACGTCAAAGTACAAACCGTCAATAAGAATGGCGAGATCAACTGGCGACATTTAGACTTGAGTCATATTGATCCCGATAAATTAAATGAAAATTTGCTTGGACTTATCGGATTAAATAGTTATCAGCCCACGATCAAGCCTGTTATCGCTCAAGTAGTCGCTGATGGCCCTGGTTATCATGCCGGCTTACTAGTAGGGGATGAAATTTTAGCCATCAATAATATCGAAATCGAAACTTGGATGACGCTGGTGCAAGAGATACGCACCAATCCAGGGCGCACCCTAGAGCTGGAAATTTTACGTGACAATCAAGTGGTCATGCTGGCCATCACACCGGAAACAGCCACAGAAAATGGCAAGCAAATCGGCAAGATCGGCATAGCGCCTGTTATCAATCAAGCTGAATTCGAAGAATTAATGATCACCGTCAGCTATCCACCCGGTAAAGCGATTCAGAAAGCAATTGAGAAGACTTGGGAAACAACCATCCTAACATTACAAATGCTATCTAAAATGATCACGGGGGATGTGTCCTGGAAAAATGTCAGCGGCCCCATCTCGATTGCTGACTATGCTGGCCAATCTGCACAAATGGGATTGGTATCCTATTTGGCATTTCTTGCTTTAATCAGCGTCAGCATCGGTGTGCTGAACCTACTGCCCATCCCCATTCTGGACGGCGGACATTTAATGTATTATCTCATCGAGATGATCAGAGGGGCTCCACTTTCTGACAAGATTATGCTGATTGGCCAGAAGATCGGTCTGGCGATGTTGCTTACACTGATGGTTTTTGCCATATATAACGATATTAATCGGCTTATCACTGGTTAGATAATGAAATTCAAGTATTTTGTTGCACTAGCTGGCTTTTTCTTTGCGATCTCATGCTGGGCAAGTGAATCCTTCGTAGTTAAAGATATTCGCGTTGAAGGTATACAACGCACTGAAGCTGGTACTATTTTCAGTTATCTCCCGATTAAAGTCGGCGATACGCTGGATGAAGCAAAAGCAACAGAAGCCATCAAAGCACTTTATGCAACAGGCTTCTTCAAAGATGTCAGATTAAAATCTGAAAGCGGTGTGTTAATCGTAGAAGTCGATGAACGGCCGGCTATCGCGCAAATCAGCATCAACGGCGCAAAAGAATTTGAAAAAGATAAGCTTGCTGAAGGCTTAAAACAAGCAGGCATAGCGGAATCCAGAATTTTCAGCCGCTCACTTTTGGAACGCGCCGAGCAAGAACTCAAGCGTCAATATATCAGTCGCGGCAAATATGCCGTCAAAATCACCACCACGACGAAACCTTTAGAACGTAACCGCATTGGCATTAATTTTGACATTCATGAAGGCCGCACCGCCCGCATCAAAAAAATAAATTTTGTCGGTAACGAACAATTTAAAGATAGCGAGTTACGCGGTCTGCTTGTTCTCAGGAAGCCTGATTTATTGAGTTGGTTCACCAAAAATGACCAATATTCAAAACAGAAACTAGGCGCCGATTTAGAAACACTACGCTCCTATTATCTTGATCGCGGTTATCTGGAATTCAATATTGAGTCCACGCAAGTGTCCATAACACCCGATATGCGTGATATTTACATCACCATCAATGTTACCGAGGGAGCTCAGTATAAAGTCTCTGATATCAAAGTGGCTGGTGAGCTCCTGATACCGGAAGAAGAAATTCGCAAATTGATATTGTTCAAGGCTGGACAAGTATTTGCGCGCCAGAAATTGACGGAATCCATTAAATTGATCACAGATCGTTTAGGTGACGATGGCTATGCATTTGCCAATGTCAATGCGTCACCGGAACTGGATTATGAAAACCGGCAAGCAGCCTTCACATTTTTTATTGATCCGGGACGGCGTGTATACGTGCGGCGTATCAATATATCGGGTAATGACCGTACACGCGATGAAGTCATACGCCGCGAGTTTCGTCAAATGGAAGGCGCCTGGCATTCCACGAAAAATATTAATCTTTCCAAGCAACGCGTTGATAGGCTGGCTTTCTTTAACAGTGTTAACGTGGAAACGCCGGCCGTACCTAACAAAACTGATCAGGTCGATATCAATGTCAAAGTAGAAGAAAGGCCCACCGGATCTATTATGTTCGGTGCTGGTTACTCGGATCGCCAGGGACTGATTCTGAACGGTTCAATTTCTCAGAACAATATTTTTGGCACCGGTAATTTCTTTAGCCTTGATGTCAATACCGGCGCGATCAATAAAACCTATGCCGCATCATTTACCAATCCCTATTTTACAGTGAATGGAGTAAGCCTTGGATTCGATGTTTACAAACGCGACGTAGACACACGACCGTTAACCCGATTTGGCGAGTTTAAAACCGAAACTGTAGGCGCCGGAATACGAGTAGGTATCCCGATTGCAGAAAATGATATTGTATCGATCGGTTTGGCGGCAGAAAACACGAAATTGGGTATTTTCGAGAATAGTCCGCCACGCTACGTAGATTTCGTTAGGGAGTTTGGCACGTCAACCAACAATTTCCCGCTCACAATCAGCTGGGCGCGTGACCGCCGTGATAGCGCGATTTGGACAACTTCCGGAACGACGCATCGATTATTTGGTGAAGTCAGCGCACCGGGTGGGGATTTAAATTACTATAAAGTGAGTTACCATCAAAAATGGTTTTATCCCATTACAGATGATCTGACCCTGATGATCAATGGAGAGTTTGGTTATGGTGATGGCTATACCGGAAAATCACTACCTTTTTTCAAAAACTTTTTTGCCGGGGGTAATAACTCTGTCAGGGGTTATGACTTAAATTCTCTGGGCCCTCGTGATACGGTTATCCCAAATACCAGCAACTCTGCCCTCAACTCAAGGTTGTTTGCAGTAGGTGCTAGTAAACGTGTTGTTGGTAATATAGAACTGATGTATCCCGTGCCATTTATGAAAGATGACCGATCGTTGCGCTTGAGTGCATTCCTGGATGGCGGTACAACATTTAACCATTTCAGTGAACTTAACAATTTCATGCGTTACTCCGCTGGGATTGCGCTTACCTGGGTATCGCCGATGGGGCCGCTGAAAGTCAGCCTTGCACAACCGCTCAACGACGTTCCTGCTGACAATTTACAAAGATTCCAATTTATGTTTGGCCAACAATTCTAAATTCAGTTGAGATCCTGTCAGGTGAAAATACCGGAAAAAATCAATCAATGGTGGTGCAATATGACGATGGTCCTTATCCTCATGGCTTTCGCCAGTGGATTGGCCGACGGTATTGCGTATGCCAGCAATATCAAAATTGGTGTGGTAAATACCGAAAAAATTTTGCGAGAATCTTTGCCGGCGATACAAGCACAGAAAAAAATTGAACAGGAATTTGTGCCACGTGACGAAGATATCAAAAAAATTGCTGTACAAGCTAAGACACTTCAAGACAAACTTGAGAAAAACGGCATGACCATGGAAGAGACTGAACGACGCCACTTAGAAAGAAATCTGGCAAATCTTAGCCGGGAATATCAGCGCGCACAAAAACAAATGCGTGAAGATCTGAGCGTGCGTCAAAATGAGGAATACGGCGTCATTCTAGAACGTACCAATCGAGCGATCAGCAAAATCGCCGAAGCGGAAAAGTATGATCTGATTTTGCAACTACAAGACTCTGTTTATAGAAGCCATCGCATTGATATTACAGACCAAGTCATTAAAGCACTCAATAGTGAATAACCCATCATTTATGGAATCCAGTCGTCTATTAAGATAGATGTTGAGTTAAAAGGAAAACAATATGAGCACCATGAATATTCATGAAATCCTAAAATATCTTCCACATCGCTATCCGCTGCTATTGGTGGATAGAGTGATCTCTTTCGAGGCGGGCAAGGATATCATTGCGCTAAAAAATGTTTCTATCAATGAACCCTTCTTTTCAGGGCATTTCCCGCATTATCCTGTCATGCCTGGCGTTTTGATTGTAGAGGCATTAGCGCAAGCTGCCGCCATTCTGACACTTAGAACAGAAGACACAACCAGCAAGGACGACAGAGTTTATTACTTTGTAGGCATTGATGGCGTTCGTTTTAAAAAACCTGTTATGGCCGGCGATCAGTTAATGCTCAAGGTGGCCATCGAGCGGCAAATAAAAGGCTTATGGAAATATTCAGCGCGCGCTGAAGTCGATGGACAACTCGTCACTGAAGCCAAACTGATGTGTACCTCGAGAAATATATGATACTTAACCATCTCCCGCTGTTATAGCTGCCGCGAATGAAAAATCCAGGAATCGAAACGACTGGTGCCAATACGTTGATTTGCGGTACCGACGAGGCTGGCAGAGGACCACTGGCTGGGCCTGTTTTTGCGGCATGCGTTGTGTTGGATGCCGGCTACAAAATAGACGGATTGGCTGACTCTAAGACATTAAGTGAAAAAAAGCGTAACGCGCTGGCAATCACGATCAAAACATATGCCAAAGCATGGGCAATCGCTTCTGCTTCGGTACAAGAAATTGATCAGCTCAATATTCTACAAGCCAGCTTGCTTGCCATGAAACGCGCTGTCGAAAGCTTGCCCTTCACACCGCATCTGGTATGGGTCGATGGCAATCAAAGTCCGCGTCTGAAATGCCCAGTACGCACCATCATACGAGGTGATAGTCTGATACCCGAAATCTCAGCCGCATCAATCCTTGCCAAGACAGCGCGGGACGCAGAAATGCAAAGATTGCATCAATGTTTCCCATTGTATGGATTTGATCAGCACAAGGGATACCCCACCAAACAACATTTAGCCGCGTTACAACAACATGGTGCCAGCAAGATACACCGGCAAAGTTTTGCGCCGGTCAGAAAAAGCTCACTTTCCCAGGATACGCTCACACAAGCAGCAATACCAAACTGCTGCTAACTCGTATTTACTTAACCAGTAACTGAATTTCGTCTGAAAAATGGGATAATAAAGTAATTGCAATAGCTGGGGATAGCATTTTCACCGAGCATTTATATCTTCCAAAACAAGGCAAAAATTTGCTTTGTGCGTATAATGGCGCTTATTCAATTTCATATAAGTTTTAGATAAACTCTTTTAGTATTAGATTAAATAAGGATAAACCTATACTATGCGCATCGAAAAAAATACCGTGGTCTCTCTCAATTATGAATTGTCAGATGCCACAGGAAACATTCTGGAAAAAACAGATACGCCCATCAGTTACTTGCACGGTGGCTACGGCGGCATTTTTCCTTTGGTTGAAGAAGCGCTGCATGAAATGGAAATTGGTTATTCCTGTTCCGTTTCTATGGAACCGGAAGATACTTTTGGTGAATATGATGCCGAATTGATCCGCGTAGAACCACGCAGTTCTTTTCCTGATAATGTGGCGGTGGGCATGCATTTTGAGGGCGGTGCAGAAGACTCGGATGACGTCATCGTCTACAAAGTCACCGATGTGACTGACGATAGCGTCATTGTCGATGGCAACCATCCTTTTGCAGGCATGCGATTGAATTTTGCTTGTACAGTGACTGCAGTTCGCCCAGCCACGCTGGATGAAATTACTCATGAGCATGTGCATGGTGCGCATGGTCATGGTCATGAGCATTAACAAAAAATCGGATCCGGTTGCTCGAAAGATTAACTGTCATTTTGTAGTATCAATTGCTTTCTTCAATACATAAAGCTGTTCGAGCGCTTGCTTGGGGCTGAGTTCATCCGGTGCAAGGTTTTGCAACATCGCAATCACCGGATGCTCTTTTGCAATATCTTGTTCCGGCTCAGAAACGGAATTGGAAAACAAATCCAGTTGTGGTGCTCTCTTTACACTCTCCTGTTCCAGTTTGATCAGGTGCTTTCTCGCCACTTTAATGACTGACTCGGGAACGCCTGCCAATGCGGCGACTTGCAAGCCATAACTCTGGCTTGCCGGACCCTCGGCCACTTTATGTAGAAAAACAATACGGTGTTTATACTCCACCGCATCCAAGTGAACATTCTTGATGTGCTTAAATTCTTCCGCAAGCTTTGTTAATTCAAAGTAATGCGTTGCAAACAATGTAAAACTGCGGTTCTTAGTCAGTAAATACCGGGCAATTGCAAACGCTAGCGCCAAACCGTCAAAGGTGGAGGTGCCACGCCCGACTTCATCCATCAGCACCAGGCTGTGTGCCGTCGCGTTATGCAATATATTGGCTGTTTCCGTCATTTCCACCATAAACGTCGATCGGCCGCTGGCAAGATCGTCGGCAGCGCCAATCCGGGTGAAGATCTGGTCCAGCGCACCGATGCGCACTTGTTTGGCGGGTACATAACTGCCGCAATGAGCTAGTAAGGCAATGAGCGCGATTTGCCGCATGTAGGTGGATTTACCGCCCATGTTGGGGCCGGTAATCATCAGCATTTTCGGCTTTCCGGTAGGCTCAGCGCCTAACTGAACATCGTTGGCAACAAAGTTTTCTATCTGGCTCTCCACAACCGGGTGACGGCCGGTCTCTATGGTAAAAACATCCTCATCAGATAGATGCGGGGCAGAATAGTCAAGTGCTTGCGCACGTTCCGCCAGTGCGCACAGAACATCAATCTCAGCAATGCTCGCGGCTATTTTCTGCAGTGCATGGACATACTTTAATAGCGCCTCCAACAATCCATCATATAAATATTTTTCCCGCGCCAACGCCCGGTCCTGCGCAGACAATGCTTTATCCTCAAAAGCTTTCAGTTCCGGCGTAATGTAGCGCTCAGCGCTTTTTAAGGTTTGTCTGCGCCGATAATCATCGGGGATTTTTTCGCTGTGCGCGTGCGTGACTTCAATATAAAAACCATGCACGCGATTGTATTCCACCTTCAGATTAGGAATACCGGTGCGCTCCTTTTCACGCATTTCCAGCTGCAACAGGAATTCCCCGCAATTGTTTTGCAACGCACGCAACTCATCGAGTTCAGCGTCATAACCATCGGCAATCACATTGCCTTCGCGCAGTACCACACCGGGTTCTTTCAATAAGGATTTGCCCAATAACTCAACCAGTGCAGGTTCGATCTGCATGGCTTGGATCAATTGACTGATTCTCTCGCTGCAACACGCTGCAATGGCCTGGATAATTTCCGGTAATCGTTGCAAACTATCACGCAATCCCGATAAATCTCGCGGGCGCGCAGATTTGAGCGCAATGCGCGCAGTAATCCGCTCAACATCGACAATCTGCCGCAACAGGCTGCGCGCGGTCAGATAATGATTCTGCTCATTCTCTCCGATCAAAGCTGCAATACTATCGAGCCGTTTTTGTATGGCCGAACGATCGCGTAATGGATGATGCAGCCAGAATTGCAACAAACGGCTACCCATGTTGGTTGAGCACGTATCCAGTAATGACAGCAACGTAGGCGATCGTTCACCGCGAATGGTTTCAGAAATCTCCAGATTACGCCGCGTCGCAGCATCCATGCGCACATAGATACTTTCTCGCTCAGCTTGCAATGACGTGATATGAAGCGCAGCCGATCCTTGCGTCAGGCGGGTGTATTCCAATAAAGCGCCGGCGGCGCATAACGCGGTCGATAAATCTTCACAACCAAAACCGGACAAATCATGCGTTGCAAACTGTCGCGTAAGATTATCAACTGCACTATCGTTATCAAACTGCCACACCGGTAAGCGCTTTAATGCCCAATTTTTCCCTTGTAGCTCAGGCAGTGTCAACGTTTCTGGTAACAGAATTTCTGCCGGTTGCAATCGCTCCAGCTCGCTGAGCAGATTTTGAGATGACGTCTCCATCACACGCAATTGCCCAGCCGCCAGATTCAGCCACGCAAACCCCAAAGTCGATTCATGCAAAAATAAAGCCAGTAAAATGCAGTCACGCTTATCCTCGAGCAATGCCGCATCAGTCAACGTTCCAGGTGTGATGATACGGATCACTTCACGCGCTACCGGCCCCTTGCTGGTCGCCGGATCCCCCACCTGCTCACAAATAGCGACGGATTCACCCACCTTGACCAGCTTTGCCAAATACTGCTCAGCCGCATGATAAGGCACCCCCGCCATTTTAATCGGCTCCCCGGCAGAAGCGCCGCGCTGCGTTAACGTGATTCCCAGCAGTTTTGACGCTTTCTCCGCATCGTCAAAAAATAATTCATAAAAATCCCCCATGCGATAAAACATCAGCATGTCCGGATGCTGCGCCTTGATGCGCAAGTATTGCTGCATCATGGGGGTATGTGGGTCTTTTTGGGTTTTCATCGGCTCTACAGAAGATTATTGTTACATTGGAGAAACTGAAATCGCTGATATCAAGCGTTGATTATGGTACAAATTTTAATTGTTCGGAAGTTAGCAGGCCATTGAAAAACGTTTTTGAGATAATCGATACCAGGCAAAAATAGACGGGAAAGCGCAGTTTATTCGTAATCAATGAACATCACGAGCCTGTTTTTAACACTGTGGTGGTAACGCAGATAGCTTTACACAATCCGCCCCAACAGTTTCTTCAAATAATTTCCCGCCATCCGGCATAAATTGTAGTAATCCAGACTCGATCTGAGCTAGTACAATTAAAAGTAAAACAATTTCATCTACCGATTTCAAACTAGCACTGATGTGGCCAATAGATTTCGGTAAACCGAGAACATCAATATTTTACAGCATAATCGGAAGTATTCGACCTTCTTCACCTTCTATTAAGGGGTATAGAGGAGTTCGAGGCTCATGAGTTAAGCCAATATTTACTATGCAGGCCAAGGAGCAAAATACCACTACAAATTTAGATTTCTTTCCATAAATTGTGGTATCGACATACGATGTCGATAACTCTTTCCCAGCCGAGCATTCATCCGCGCAGATGACCCCCGGCATTTTACTCGTTCACATAGTATTTATGACGCTATTCCTCGACGGCACAGCCCTTTTCGGTCATTTTGTTTAGGATTTCATAGTACAAGCCGTCATTTTTCAATGACGGTGCAGAAGTCAGTAGTTCGGACAATTGCATACAATTGACACGGGGCTGGTTGATAATCGCATGCACCATGTAATTCGTTGGCGAACGGATAGCAGCCAAGCGGTCGAAGAGATCTTGCGGCAGCACTGAATTACGGGTGAGCGCCCCCAAAACATAAGTTTTGTATAATTCATCACGCCAACGGTCGGCAGTGTTGGCGTTACTCATCGTAGCCACGATCAACTTTTCCATGATCGCTCGCGAAATGTTGCGATTACTGGCCAATCCCGCAACTCGATCATAAGTGAGCGGCCCAGCGGCGATCTTTTCCAAAACCGCTGGCGGCGTGCTGGGGTTGGCACCGACTAATTGCACCAAAGAAGTATCACTCGATTCCGCCAGCGTTTCGAGAATAACTACAGGTGTTGACGGATGCTCTGCCAATGCAATGTCTACATCCCTTCGACCCCAAGGAATCCAGCGCTGACTGATTTCTTCAAGCGCCTGCGGCGTAGAAAACAAATTCTTCGCAACCGATAGCGCACTCTGCTGCACGAAAAAGCAGAACCCCGCGATTGAGAAAGCGCTTAGAAACACTGCTGCGACAAGTACATTCTTACTTTTCCACGAAGACCTACCGGTACTCAGATCAAGCAAAGCAAAAATAGTGTAAACCAAAGCCCACCCCACAGCTGCGGCCGACATACCATAGAAGGGGATAAGTATCAAACCGATAGGGGCTGTTGAACTGGTTGACGTAAAAACGATATACACAACGTACACTATCCCAGCAATTAAACCTACGTTAGCACCCGCTTTCAGAATAGCTTTCCGATTCTGCATTTCACTCCTTTCTCTGGATTATTTTGATCTAGATGCACAAATGATGTAATAAATTTCGGCTATTTTCCCACTTGCTCAACCGTTTCAGATTGTGGTAAAAATTTTCATGCGGCCCTAAAGCCAGTAGCTTGACGGTATCTTGATCGATAGTACGATAAGCCAGCAGAATAAGCGGGTTGGATAAAACAAACTTTAAACCCTTATATCGCGACCTTTTCTTCCCCAATTACGGGATTAACGGCAATGTCACGTACAACTTTTTGCTGTTTATGCAATTCTTGACCAATACCCAATTTGCTCCGGTATCGAGTGATGCTCGATCTGAGTATATTGTTTGGCTTAATTGACAAAACTCTCTGGTAATTTGACATTAACGGACATAGCGACTCTCTATCTTTGATAGAGCGTTTGATTTTAATCCATAAAACAACCAACAATTAAGCCATTCAAGCAGGATTGGACGGTGGCGTAAGCAATAAAACTGTGAGGGAGATTTGGTGGGAAGAAACCGAACAACGTTCTAAAAATAAACGTGGGTAAACTCCACTTAACGAATCGTGCGTATCACTGATCTGTCCGATATTACCGATTTCAAATTGAATAATGGAGAAGTAAAATGCACAAGTTGTTTATTGCACACCTTTCATGCTAGCCCATAAGTAACCAAGCTGGTTATACGTTACCTTCTTTCCGTAGTGTACTGCACCGTTCTTTTGGGATGACATTTTTGACTGCCTCGTCCCAATGATCCGGATAATCGTGCGTTAAAATAACCGCATCCACATCAACGATCTCGTTGATCAGCATCAGTAGTTCAGCCGTCGGATTGCCGATGTGATCGTTGATCGTTCCACCAACCCCCGGCACTGCCCCCTTTTCTGCCAACCAAGGATCGATCAATATTTTTTTACCTGCATAGTTAATCTTAAGAGTTGCGCTTCGGATTTGCGTGAATTGCATTTTTATAAACTCCTCTATCTGCATTTGATGGAGTTCATTATGAATAAACTATTGGGAAATGACAGTGGCCCATGGGACATTTCTCATGATTTTTGGGCCAAAAGGCATTGAAATTACCACCAACTGTTTCGAGTGTTGCAAGAAATATTATCTGAAATCAATATTTTATATGGATCGAACCTTCACTCATTTGCCCATAGATTGTGTAAGGTAAAAAAACCGTATCCAATACCCCTGACAGCATCAAATCAATGAGCACCAATTCTGGTGCCGATCCTAACCACAGCGCTGTACGAGGTGGTTTTCCGCGTAAAGCACAGATATCATAAGAAATACCACTGTAAATCCGCGGTATCGTTTCACAAGGCGACTTTACTTGATTAAGATTATATTGTACGGCTGAATCGCCTTTGATAACTGTATTGATCGTCCCACATCCCGATAGAGAAAAAACTATCAAACAAACAAACGTATTTTTAAATATATTTTTTATGCTACTGATATGCAGAAATATTGGCTCATTGCTCAACGACATGATGAGTACCTCTCTCCTCTTGTTATAAATATCCACTTCAGCACATGGAATTTCATCGCTCTTAATAGTAAGACCAATATCGGAGCCTGCTCGATAATTATCTCTGACATATGACCACAGATTAAAACCAGAATTGATTGCAGGGATGTTGTACAAAAGTACTATTCAGCTTGTCGAGTGTCGTGGATGATCAATCAAATGAACGATCCTAAGTCAGGATTATTTCTGTTTTTAGCGCGAATAGCCGACAGCAGTACATCCCTTACTACACCAATCTCCTATCCACCCAATCCATCACACTTTGAAGCGCCGTCGGCAAATGCTCCGGCTGTGTACCGCCCGCCTGCGCCATATCGGGTCGACCGCCGCCTTTGCCACCGACTTGCTGCGCCACAAAATTGACCAGCTCACCAGCTTTTATCCGGCTGGTCAGATCAGCGCTGATACCGGCGATCAGGGTTATTTTTCCGTCTTCAACAGCACTCAGCACGATGGCACAGGATTTCAGTTTATCTTTGAGCTGATCCAGCGTTTCACGCAAAACTTTAGCATCGGCATTTTCCAGGTTGGCAGCCAAAATTTTGATACCTTTTATTTCCTGCGCTTGTGCCGCCAGATCGTCGCCCTGAGAGCTGGCCAGTTTGGTTTTTAGCCGTGTCAGTTCTTTTTCAGCTTGCCGTACATTGTCGATAATTTGGGCAATTTTTTGCGTGACCTCCTGCGGACTAGTTTTTAAGGTCTGAGCGATTTCCAATAATTGCGCCTCGCGCTGCTGCACATAGTCAACCGCTGCTTTTCCCGTGACCGCTTCAACACGGCGGATACCGGCAGCGACGCCCGATTCCGTTACAATTTTAAAAAAGCCGATTTGCCCGATTTGCGGCACATGCGTACCACCACATAATTCGGTAGAGAATTCACTCATGCCGATGACACGCACGACATCCGAATATTTTTCACCAAACAGCGCCATGGCACCGCGCTTGATGGCGTCGTCATATTTCATCGTGGACGCTTCCACGATGGCGTTGTTACGGATTTGGTCGTTGACCAAACGCTCAATGTCACGAATTTCGTCTGCAGATAGTGGTGCGTTATGGGCAAAATCAAAGCGGGTGCGGTTGGCGTCGACCAACGAGCCTTTTTGCGTCACATGCGTACCTAGTATCTGGCGCAGTGCGGCATGCAGCAAGTGAGTCGCGGAATGATTGTTCGCGATACTGGTACGGGTTAACGGATTGACTTTGGCCATCACGGTATCCTTGATCACCAGTCGGCCGCTGCGTAACCGGCCTTTATGTCCAAACACGCCGGCTTGTATTTTTTGCGTGTCCGCTACGACAAAAGTACCATTCGCCACCAGCAACTCGCCGCTGTCGCCCACTTGTCCACCGGATTCGGCATAAAACGGCGTCTGATCCAGAACCACCACCGCTTCATCACCGGCTTCGATGAAATCCACCGCGCTGCCTTGCTTGTAAATCGCCAATACCTGCCCTTCGTGCTGCAAGGTCTCGTAACCATAGAAAGTGGTTTGATTGCCGCTGTATTCAATGCCTTCCTGCATGGTGAATTTGTTGGCGGCGCGCGCTTGTTCGCGCTGCCGTGCCATGGCCTGCTCAAAACCGGCATGGTCGACGCTAATGCCGCGTTCACGCACGATGTCGGCAGTCAGATCAACAGGGAAGCCGAACGTGTCATAGAGTCGGAATGCGGTTTCACCGTCCAGTACCTTGATTTTCTGACTGAGTGCAGTTTCCAGAATCTGCATGCCGTTTTCCAGTGTTTCGGCAAAGCGCTCTTCTTCTTGCTGTAACACGGCGGCAACACGTGCTTTGGCAGCAACCAGTTCCGGATAGGCTTGCCCCATCACTTTGCTTAAATCTTCTACCAGTTGATAAAAGAAAGGCTGTTTTTGTCCGAGTTGGTAGCCATGGCGGATAGCGCGACGGATGATGCGCCGCAGCACATAACCGCGCCCTTCGCTGCCGGGAATGACGCCATCGGTAATCAAAAACGAGCAGGCGCGGATATGATCGGCAATCACTTTTAAGGAATTATCCGCAAGGTCTTTGGTATGGGTGACGCGCGCGGCGGCTTTGATCAAGCTTTGAAACAGATCGATGTCGTAATTACTGTGAACGTGCTGCATGACCGCGGAAATCCGTTCCAAGCCCATGCCGGTATCCACCGATGGCTTGGGCAGCGGGTGCAGTGTACCGGCACTGTCGCGGTTATATTGCATGAATACCAGATTCCAGATTTCAATGTAACGATCGCCATCAGCATCGGCAGAACCCGGTGGCCCTCCTTTGACATCCGGCCCGTGATCATAAAAAATTTCGGAGCAAGGACCGCAAGGTCCAGTATCGCCCATTTGCCAAAAGTTATCCATAGTGGCAATTCGTACCACTCGCGATGGTTCAACACCTATTTCATTCAACCAGATATCCGCGGCTTCATCGTCTTCCGCATAGACAGTCACCCACAATTTCTCGCGCGGAATTTTGAGCGACTGGGTCAGAAATTCCCAGGCAAATTGAATGGCATTACGTTTGAAGTAATCGCCAAAGCTGAAATTTCCTAGCATTTCAAAAAACGTATGATGCCGCGCCGTGTAGCCGACATTTTCCAGGTCATTATGTTTACCACCGGCACGCACGCAGCGCTGCGAACTGACTGCACGCACATAGGGACGTTTATCCTGGCCCAGAAATACATCCTTGAATTGCACCATACCCGCATTGGTGAACAATAAAGTCGGGTCATTGTTCGGTACCAGCGGGCTGGAAGCTACGATGGTGTGACCATGTGATTCAAAAAATTCGAGAAATTTTTGTCGTATTTCGCTGCTTTTCATATTTTTTGCTGTTGCTCGTATCGTTCTAGTTCAAATACCGTCAAACCCACTGCTTCGCCTTTGACGATGGCCAGGCTTTTGACTTTAACGCGGATGGTGATTTCTTCGTTCATCTTGGGTAAATCGAGTTCGGTTAACACCGTAATTTCACCACTTTTATCTTCCAATACATAGGATTTTAGATTGACCATCGGTAGACGTGTGGGGTTTTTTGCAATGCCCTTCAGTTTCACTTCTTTGTCATCAAAATTGACGGTGGATTCGTTGATTTCGTTGATGGATACTATTTCATCCGCACTGGCCTGATTGCCTGCCAATAAAAAAATTGCCAGTATGAACATCGTTTGCATCAGCAATTTTTTCATGGATTCTCCTCGTGCGCTTGTGATAAAACTTGCTGTATTACTTCCATTGAAAACCCCCTGCTCATCATGAACCGCATTTGTTTGCCGCGTTCTTCTCTGGTACAGGGTAATTCACCAAATTTCTTTTGCCAGATTGCAAGTGCTGCGTCCAACTCGGTTTCCTTAAGCGATAGCAATGCACTGTGAATCAAATGCTCATCAATGCCTTTTTCTTTTAACTCATAAACAATACGTTGGCTACCAAAACGGGATCTGCGCGTGCGGACGATTTGTTCAACAACCCGTTCGGCTGATAAAAAGCCATCTTGTTCCAGCTTGTCCAGTACAGTCGACAAAGCTTCCGGAGAAAACGAGCGTGCGTAAGCGCAAAGCTTTTTTTCCAGTTCCGAACGAGAATACTCGCGTTGAGCCAGATAACGCAGCGCACGCATTTCCAGGGGGGAACGGGTTTCCACAAAGCTTATTTCTCTTTATCCGTTTTTTCTTTCTCGACTTTCTCTTTTGCAGGTCTGGCTTGATCCACAATGCCTACAATCGATCGAATCTTTTGTTCGATTTCCTGGGCGATATCTTCGTGCTCTTTCAGGTAGTCTCGCACATTATCTTTGCCCTGGCCGATTTTCTCACCTTTATAAGCATACCAGGCACCTGATTTATCGATGAGCTTATGTAATACGCCCAGCTCGATAATCTCGCTATCACGCGAAATACCTTCGCCGTACAAAATATCGAAATCCGCTTGCTTGAACGGTGGCGCCACTTTATTTTTAACCACTTTCACGCGCGTTTCGTTGCCGATGACTTCTTCACCTTTTTTGATCGATCCGGTGCGGCGGATATCCAGACGCACGGATGCATAAAATTTTAATGCGTTGCCGCCGGTCGTGGTTTCAGGGTTACCAAACATCACACCAATTTTCATGCGAATCTGGTTAATGAAGATGACCATGGTATTGCTGCGTTTGATATTGGCGGTGAGCTTGCGTAAAGCCTGTGACATGAGCCGTGCCTGCAATCCCATTTGCGGATCGCCCATATCGCCTTCGATTTCTGCACGGGGTGTCAGTGCGGCGACTGAATCCACCACCACAATATCCACCGAACCTGAGCGTACCAGCATATCGGCTATTTCCAGCGCCTGCTCGCCATTATCGGGTTGAGATATCAGCAATTCCTGAACATTAACACCGATTTTCTGCGCATATTGAGGATCCAGTGCATGTTCTGCGTCAATAAAGGCTGCAGTTCCTCCGATTTTTTGCATTTCTGCAATCACTTGGAGTGTCAACGTGGTTTTACCGGAAGATTCAGGTCCATAAATTTCAATGACCCGACCACGCGGCAATCCTCCCACCCCCAGCGCGATATCAAGCCCCAACGAACCGGTAGAAACAACTTGTATATCATAGGCGACATCATTAGCGCCCAATCGCATGATTGAACCTTTGCCAAACTGTTTTTCGATTTGGGCCAGAGCAACATCAAGCGCTTTACTTCTATTTTCGTCCATGATTTTTCCTGTTAAGAGTCAATCAAATTATCGCATAACCTGTGCCGCATCAATGTAACTTGTGATCAAGTTGTTTAACTTCTCAAGGTTACTGTAGTAAAAAACTCGAGTATCTGCTTTGCCTGCGATATAATCGCACGATGTCATTGAAGTGGCAGATATAAATTCACTACAAGCTGCATTAATCAATTTTAATTGGTAACAAGGGGAGAATTGCTATCCGAGTCATTTTACTAGGTGGCCCTGGTGCCGGAAAAGGTACGCAGGCCAATTATATTAAGGAACATTTTGGTGTTCCGCAAATTTCTACTGGCGATATGTTGCGCAGTGCTGTCAAGGCAGGTACTGAGTTGGGTGTCATGGCAAAAAAAATCATGGATGCCGGTGGATTGGTTTCTGATGACATTATCATTAATTTGGTCAAAGAGCGTATTGCACAAGCTGATTGCGCCAATGGTTTCTTATTTGATGGTTTTCCACGCACGATTCCGCAAGCTGACGCCATGAAAGCAGCCGGTGTGCCCATTGATTTCGTGGTTGAAATCGATGTCGCAGACGCTGAGATTATTAAGCGCATGTCGGGTCGTAGAGTGCATCCGGCATCAGGTCGTACTTATCACATCGATTTTAATCCGCCCAAAGTACCTGGTCAGGATGATATCACCGGCGAACCGCTCATACAGCGTGATGACGACAAGGAAGAAACGGTCAGAAAACGGCTGCAAGTCTACCACGAACAAACTGAACCCTTGATTGGCTATTATTCGAAGTGGTCGGCAGACGGTGGAAACGGTGCGCCTCACTACACCAAAATAGCTGGAATAGGGACAGTTGAGGAAATACGCGATCAGATTTTCGCAGCATTAACAGGTCGTTGAGAAACATATTCGAAGCAGCCAATGCAAGGCAAAACAGGCGAAAAAGCGCAGTTTATGCATGATAAATGAGCATTTTGAGCCTGTTTTTAACACTGTAGCGGCAATGCGGATAATTTTTCAACGCCTGTTAAAATAAAGTTAACCAGCTTCGTCTTTGACTCATATCAACAGAATTCGGGATCACGATAAATCGCACCTGAGTTTTTATACAAATAAATAAGTAGCTTGCTTACGATTTAATCAATCAGGAGAAAAACATGGCAATTAAAAATGCATTCTATGCTCAGTCGGGTGGTGTTACGGCTGTTATCAACGCTTCCGCTGCGGGCGTTCTGGAAACAGCGCGGCAACATTCCGATGAAATCGGTAATGTGTATGCAGGCCGCAATGGCATCATCGGCGCGTTGACCGAGGATTTGATCGACACCAACGCAGATTCAGCAGCTTCAATCGCTGCACTACGCTACACCCCATCGGGTGCTTTTGGTTCTTGCCGCTACAAATTAAAGAGCCTGGAACAGAATCGGCGTGAATATGAACGCCTGATCGAGGTATTCAAAGCACATAATATTGGTTATTTCTTTTACAACGGCGGCGGCGATTCCGCTGATACCTGCCTTAAAGTCTCGCAAATAGCAGATACTCTTGGCTATCCGATTCAGGCGATCCACGTTCCCAAGACAGTTGATAATGATCTGCCGATTACTGATTGTTGCCCTGGTTTTGGTTCGGTCGCCAAATATATTGCAGTCTCTACACGCGAAGCGAGTTTTGATGTCGCCAGCATGTCCAAGACCTCAACCAAAGTTTTCATACTGGAAGTGATGGGTCGTCATGCAGGATGGATCGCTGCGGCAGGTGGATTGGCTTCCAGTCCGGATTGCGAAATTCCAGTGGTTATTCTGTTCCCGGAAATCACTTTCGATAAAGAAAAATTTCTTGCCAAAGTGAACCATTGTGTCAGGGAATATGGCTATTGTTCAGTTGTGGTATCGGAAGGGGTTAAAGGAGAAGATGGTAACTTCTTGTCCGATCAGGGGCTGCGCGATGCTTTTGGTCATGCGCAATTGGGCGGTGTTGCGCCAGTCGTTGCAAATATCATCAAAGATGGTCTAGGATTGAAATATCACTGGGGTGTCGCTGACTATCTGCAGCGCGCCGCGCGCCACATTGCCTCTAAAGCCGACGTAGAGCAAGCTTACGCCATGGGTAAGGCTGCGGTGGAATACGCCCTCGCCGGACATAATTCCGTCATGCCGACGATCGTTCGTGAATCCAATACACCATATCGCTGGAAGGTGGGTATGGCACAGCTTGCCAATGTCGCCAATGTCGAGAAAATGATGCCGGCTGATTTTATCAGTGAAGATGGTTTTGGTATTACTCCAGCATGCCGTGAATACCTGGTGCCACTGATTGAAGGTGAAGACTATCCACCTTATAAAGATGGGCTGCCTGACTATGTTCGGTTAAAAAATGTTGCGGTTGTAAAAAAACTGGATGAGTTCAAGATTTAGGAATAACTGGATTGCCCGGTTTGAGTGTTGTAATGAAGTCATACAATCTTGCTCCAGTTATCCGGCAATCCAAATTTCATGAAATTTGCTGCACTCGGGTAACAAGAACATATTAAAATACACCCTGATCGTATTTAGGTTGTTAACAAGTGATTAATAATGTGGAATTTTTAGGCCAAGATTCTGCATGTGATTTTGTTTGGTCTGACTTTAATTGGAGTTCTTTATGGCTAATGGTTTAGTTATCGCAATAGGTAGCGCGATTTTAGCCCTGATATTCAGTGGTATATGGATTAGGGGCATATATGTTCAATCGACTGGTAACCAGCGCATGCAAGAAATTGCTGCCGCTATACAACAGGGTGCATCCGCATACCTGAAACGCCAGTACATGACGATCGGTATCGTGGGCGTTGTTTTATTTATCGCTCTTGCAATAGCACTCAGTTTGGACACAGCCATTGGCTTTGCTTTGGGCGCGCTCCTCTCGGGTGCGGCCGGTTTTCTTGGTATGAACGTTTCAGTTCAATCGAATGTGCGTACCGCTCAGGCTGCAACCGTCGGATTGAATGAAGCGCTCGCTATTGCTTTCCGTGGCGGTGCTGTGACCGGAATGCTGGTAGTCGGCTTAGGTTTGCTGGGTGTCGCCGGCTATTGCGCCATGTTATTTGATGGTGCCGATCCCAATCAAGCAGTCAGCGATGTGATTAAACCTTTAATCGGTTTTGCATTTGGCGGATCATTGATTTCTATTTTTGCTCGTTTGGGTGGCGGTATTTTCACCAAAGGCGCGGACGTAGGCGCTGATCTGGTTGGAAAAGTGGAAGCCGGTATTCCGGAAGATGATCCACGTAATCCGGCGGTGATCGCTGATAATGTGGGTGATAATGTCGGTGACTGTGCAGGTATGGCGGCTGATTTGTTTGAAACCTATGCGGTAACCATCATCGCTACCATGATCTTGGGTGCGCTGCTATTTTCAACCAATGCCCTTGATGCGGTGATTTATCCATTAATGTTAGGTGCGGTTTCCATCGTCGCATCCATTATCGGCTGCTACTACGTCAAGATGCGCGAAGGTGGCAAGATTATGAATGCGCTCTATCGTGGACTGGCTGTTGCTGGCGGTATCGCTTTACTTGCTTATCTTCCAGTGACCGTTTGGTTCATGGGCGATATGTCTTTGAATATTGATGGTACCGAAGTTGCCGGTGGCATGCTGGTGATGCGTATATTCCTGGCTGCAACGATCGGTCTGGTACTGACAGGACTCATGGTTGTCATTACTGAGTACTATACGTCAACGGATTTCCCGCCAGTGCAACATGTCGCTGAAGCATCCACAACAGGACATGCAACCAACATCATTGCAGGTTTGGGTGTTTCAATGCGCTCAACCGCAGCACCAGTTCTGGCTGTTTGTATCAGTATTTTATTGGCCTATGCATTAGCAGGTCTGTACGGTATTGCGATTGCTGCAACCGCGATGCTTTCCATGACCGGTATTATCGTGGCTCTGGATGCTTATGGTCCAATTACCGATAACGCCGGCGGTATTGCTGAAATGTCAGAGATGCCTGATTCAGTTCGTGCCATTACCGATCCTTTGGATGCCGTTGGCAATACCACAAAGGCTGTTACCAAAGGCTATGCCATTGGTTCTGCCGGTTTAGCCGCATTGGTATTGTTTGCTGACTACACCCACGCACTGGAACATGCCGGACATGAGATAACCTTTGATTTATCCAATCACATGGTTATTATCGGTCTCTTCATTGGCGGTATGATCCCCTACTTATTTGGCGCCATGTCGATGGAAGCTGTCGGACGCGCTGCCGGATCAGTGGTAATTGAAGTACGCCGTCAGTTCAAGGAAATCCCCGGTATTATGGAAGGTACGGCCAAGCCCGACTATTCACGCGCAGTGGATATGTTGACTCAGGCAGCGATCAAGGAAATGATGGTTCCTTCATTATTACCTGTACTGATTCCCTTATTAGTCGGCGTGATTCTGGGACCACAAGCTTTAGGTGGTGTGCTGATGGGTTCTATCGTAACCGGTCTGTTTGTTGCGATTTCCATGACAACCGGTGGCGGTGCTTGGGATAATGCGAAGAAATATATCGAAGATGGTCACTTTGGCGGCAAAGGCAGTGAAGCGCACAAAGCCTCGGTAACCGGTGACACTGTAGGCGATCCTTACAAAGACACTGCAGGCCCGGCGATCAATCCACTGATCAAGATTATTAACATCGTGGCATTGCTGATTATTCCACTGCTGTAATATAGTCTTTAGAAATTAAAAAGCACACCGATTTATGGTGTGCTTTTTTTATTTGATGGCCAGAATTGCCACAAGGCATCAGCAAGTTTTTTACATACAACGAACGCTCTCAACCAACTCGGTTAACCTTGCCACATCGAGAATATGTATTGCATCACCTGCACGCATAATAATATTTTCAGCTTCCAGATCATTGAGCTCCCGTGTCACAGCTTCACGGTGCGTACCAATCAGACACGCTAATTCAACATGCGTGGGTACCGATGAAATAATTGCTTTATTGTTCGATATCGCTGCTTGTGTCTTGGCAAGATGCAGCAATTTGGCACGAATACGATTAGGCACTTTCAACGTATCGGATTCAAAAACCCGCTCGGTCAATCGACGTATTTGTCCAGTCAATCTTTGCAAAATTGCCGCTGCAATCTGCCGATTGCTGAAAATCAATTCCTGGAAAGCTGATGAGGAAATAGATGCCAGTAAGGTGCTGGTTTTGGCAACAACATTAGCCGACCGTGACTGACCATCAATCGCCGTCAATTCACCAAATATCTCACCCGCAACCAGATCGCACAAAATAACTTCCTTACCAGACATAGAATTATAATTCACACGCGCCTCACCTTGCGTGACGAAGAATACACTATTGGAATCATCGTGATATCGAACAATCTCTTCTCCAGCTTCATAGCGATACCACTGACAAACTTGTGCAATAGCTTCCAGGTCAGTTAAAGACAGATCTTTAAATTCCTTGATGACCGAAAGAAATGCACAGGCGCGATCGGGTGAGATTTGTCGTATAGCCACTTGAATCCTTTCAAACTGAGTGAATAAAATTTTTCAGTACACCTAGCATTCTATATGAGAATGACTTAACTTAGAATTTTCAATAGCTTTACTACATTAAATGTAAAAAAATCCTACATGCGAATTACGATATTCGACATATAATGGCATTATGTTAATTTGCTCTTATCCGTTAGCTTCCAACTAAATTAGCTTCAAAGGTAGGAATAAAAACATTTAACAGTAAATTTAGAATAGCTGCTCATTCATAGAAAAGGGAGAGTCTAATGTCAGTAAGATCATTCATTTCAGCTGAGCTATATTTAAATAGCTTTGGAATTACAATCCAACAAGCACAGGAGTTTATTAGTTTAAATATTAAGGATCCCAGAACAATATTCGAGGTTGCATATGAATATGGTGTTACAACCGCTATGTTGAGCGAAATCACAGATTATCCAAAAGATATTGTTAAAGAGTATTTTAATACTATAAACAAAGATGGTAAATCACTAGATGGTAAAAGCATTCTTGTAAATTCTGATTTGGGTTCTTTGGAACAACTTGTAAATTTCAATAGTAAGACCGATATCCTATCTAATGTTGCGCTAAGGGATGGGGTTCAAAAGATATTATTAAGAGATGAAAACGAACAAAATCCGCCTTTTTCACTTTTTTATGACCCTACTTTTATGCCAGAAGGTCGAGACAGGCAAAAAAATGGCTCTTATGATGCAGAAGAATTGGGCGTTGGAAATCTGGGAACTGTTTCAGCAACAAATGAAAGTTTAGAGTCTTTATTTTATGGTTCTTTAATCAATATGTTTTCAGCGATTGATGAGTCTGAGTGGAATCAGATAACCGCACTTCGTACTGCTGATGATAGCACTGAAGGTTATTATGGATTGCTTCTCACAAGCTTACAATCACCCTCATCGATGGTTTGGTCCGACGAAAAAATGGCTATGATGGTGCAAGATGAAGCTAGTTATATCATTGAAAAGCACTGGACGCATGGTGAAGTGCTCGTAGGTATACTTGATCATAGTTTTCTAGGATTAGCAACTGCCTAATTTCAAATCTGTAACATGAACTCTTATCACATTTCAATCTCTATCGGGTTTAATTCTTCGCCCCTTGGGAAGAGTGCACATAAAGAACTCGGCCGCAAGCGACCGAGTTTTAGAAGAGCGGTAGTTGCCCAAACCTCCCTTCCATTTCATCCATCACTGTGAGTTGATTTTGTA
>NZ_QJJP01000013.1 GCF_003201565.1 Nitrosomonas sp. Nm84
CAAAACCTTACCCAAGATTGATGAAACCGAGGGGGCAAGCATGTGATGAAATCCGTATGCACGGTCACCCAAAAAAGCTTAAGTAAGTGCCATTCAGTCGGTAGCCTCTATTTCATGTACTTGTCAAAGAACCCGATTATTTTCTTCGGATATCTTCCAAAATAATTGTATCCATCCTTAAATCGTCGGGTGGTTCCTTCAATCCAGAGTAGCTCTTTTTCTTTGCTTCCTAAAAGATCGAATGTTTTCTGTGCATCTTCCGGATTCTTCGTCCACGCGTCGTCTTTCACTTGAACCATCAAAACCGGCATTTTTACGCCATGAGCCGATAGTTGCGGTGTCATTTCATCCATCAGGAAAGCTCCAGCTTTCAGCAATTCGAAATCCAGTAAGTCCAGATACTGGTCAACGCTTTGTAGTTCAGAAAATGCCCGATAAATGGCTCTCATGGAAACTACCATTGGGCTACACAAGCACGAAACATTCTCGAATAAATCCGGACGCCTGTTGATCGCCTCGTACTGAGAATTTCCACCCATACATTGGCTGTATAAGCCCACCTTCATTTTGCCCAATCTTGGGTGATTATCGACATATTTCTTTACTCCCACGCAGTCGCGCCATTCGATCTGCCCAATGCCACTTACACCATTATTGGAAGCGCCGCTTCGACCGTGATTCCGGATATCGTACGCAAGCACGTTATAGCCGGCATCGGTTAGGTGTTTCATCTGAATGACAAAATCAATTTCCACGGCATCATAAGTACTCCACGGCTCTCCGAAGTGCCCCTGAAAACCCGCACGACACATAGGAAGCGCATGATTAAAGATAACCAGCTTGTCGCTTTCACCGCCTTTGGCCGGTATATACCAGCCTTCCAAGGGCACACCGTCTTCGGCAGGAAAGAAAATATCTTCCCATCCTGTCATGCCATAATCATCCGGCGTTTTATGAAGAACGCTTCTAAAAGGCTTCACAACATTGACCATGCCTTTGATCTTCGCATAATCCGCATCAGAGATAGTTTTTAACTGCTCCAAAGCGTTGGACATTCTTTCTTCTGACATTCTACCCACGGGTTTCTCCTTATTATTAGGGGTTAGTTTTCTGCAAATAATGTTGTAACTTCATTCAAAAATTCTTCGGTTGATAGTTGGCTTCCCATGCGCCCACGAATGATTGCCTTATGTTCGAAAGATTTGGCATCATGCTTCATGACGAGAGATTTGAATTCATCAATGTAGTTCTGCCCGTAATTGCTGTTGTAAGAGTTGAAAAACACAACATCCTTTCCATCGAAGCGATTATTTTCTGCAAATTTCCAGATAGAAGGGGAAGGCCGATAGAACCATATCGGTGAACCCAGATAGATTTTGTTGTATTTGGCAAAGTCAATAGTTTGTGGCGTAATTTCTACTTCATGATCTTGAAAAGACATTGCGGCATTTACTAATCCTGTCACGCCGATCTCATACTTGGGTGCCTCTATATTGATGAGTTCCGCATCGAACATCTCAGCAATCTTGTTCGCCATGATCGCCGTATTTCCTGAGCGTGAAAAATAAATGACGGCGATATCCGATTGCTTTGATGCCTCTGATTTTGAAAGCAAGCCGCTGTTTTTATTAAACTGACTTCTTTCTATCGAGGTAATAATTACAGGGGCAATGATTACAGCCAAAAATAAGATCGAAATAATGGTATAAAAAACACTTTTTTCATTTTTCCTTCAAGTTCCTATTCTTAGGTAAGCTGATGTTGTTTATCCAAACTCTCCTATCATGAGACTCTGAAACTATCGCCTAAAATAAAAGTCTCTGAGTTGGAAGAAATGTATTTTTTGTGCAACATTAGGTTAAACTTTATTTCTGAAAGAGAACACTGAAAGTGTAGCTGCGCAAATAAATATTGTGCAGCTGGCATAAACTTCCTAACTACCCTCTAACGTGAAGCTGCTTATCGTACATGATCTAAATCTGTAGATGTTACTCAGGTGAGATGATGGATGAAGTGGCGCGTAAGCAGCTTCGGGATTTTCTTGCTGGGTTTGCCGGGCTCGCTCATACTAGTGGCAAGCTAGCGAAGCTAGAATGACTGGGAGCGCGGGCTGCGAGCAGGTGAAAGAGCAAATGGTCAAGAGCCTGAAGTAATTGCGTTCCGTAATTCAATTTTTTCACGAAGGATTATTATGACGAATCGAAATATCACACGAAGACAATGCCTACTCGGGGCCTGCGGTTTGGGTTTGGGGGCGGCCTTGAATGTCAAGGCTGAATCGCCTTTAATCAATCAATCAATCAATACGGAACCTTATCCACGTAATGCCGATGAAGCATTGAAACGACTGAAAGCGGGTAACCAGCGGTTTATGGACGATAAGCCGTTACATGACCGCCAGGAATCTTCCTGGCGTAGCCTCCTTGTGGAAACCCAGAAACCGTTTGCCACCATTTTGGGATGCAGCGATTCGCGCGTGCCGCCTGAACTCATTTTTGATGTTGGATTTGGCGAGCTCTTCACAGTTCGTGTTGCCGGCAATGTTATTGCGGAAGATGTGATCGGCTCATTGCAATATGCCGTGCGCCACCTCCGTACTTCATTAGTAGTCGTGTTGGGGCATGAAAAGTGTGGCGCCGTCTCTGCTACCATAGAAGAAATGATCAATCGGCCTACTGAACCTGAACACATCGGATCGCTGATCCAATTGATTAAGCCTGGTCTAACCAGCCTCAGTATGGAAGCGCACAAGGCGGGAGTGGATAAGGAGGCATTGGTCAGTGCTGCGGTGGAAGCAAATGTTCGATGGTCTATGCATCAACTCGTCACGCTACCCGCAGCAGTGAAGGCTATGCGAGAAGGACGGGGGGCAACCCTTATGGGGGGCATTTATGAGCTGGAGACGGGGCGTGTTCGTTTTCTAAGTTAGGCTCGCCTGTTGCCCATCCATTTCCTGATGGATAGGGTTGAGATTCTCCGAAGATAGACGGAACTAATTAATTTTAAAACTAACAGTGGATAGGCGAACTGGGCGACCGTGTTGAAAATACTGTGGTGGAAAATAACTCCAATCAGTACTGGCTATGGATTATCCAACTGCCGCAAGTAGTTACGCCATCCACCTAAGTGACTAATATCTTTTGCATTGTTGATGGCATAGTACTCGCACAGAAAACCGAGTACCGTTTCATTATTTGCCAGGGTTATCGAGCCGATTCCTAAGGGTGCTGGAATACTGGCTACAAAACTACCCAGTTCGCGGACTGGTAACTCCCAGACTTCCACTTCGATGGCAACACCTTGTTCATTTTTGCTGACTCGAATTAACCCAGGACGCAGTGGCGGATGACCGGGTAGTGCATAAAGCTTGTAATCCGACGAGGTTGTGGTGCTGGTCACCAATCGGCCATGGCGACTGGTTAACTGTTCATTCAACGGCAAACCGGACAAATGTGCGCCACAGACGGCTATACGTATTTGGCCAGATCGGGATGCGATAGGGAAGAGAGTACTGGGAGATAGTGCAATACCGGTTGCTCCCAGAGGAAGTGAATAAGCTTGCTGCCAACGATGCGCCAGATGCAGCAGCGGTTCATCCTGGTGGGCTGGCGCTGCCAGCGTGATGCCAAAAGGTAGTCCGTCACGCTGAAAACCGGCAGGAACGGCGACTGCGGCGTAGTCGAGCAGATTCATGAAATTGGTGTAATAGCCCAGGTTGGTGTTGAGGCGTATGGGATCCTGCTGCATGGCATGAATGGGGTAGATGGTGCCGGCGGTCGGCGCCAGCAAGCAGTCAACTTGTGTCCAAACCTGATCTGCTTGTTGTTTGATGCTGCGTAATTGATAGATTCCATTGAAAGCATCCGCAGCGGAGCGCTGTTTCGCGGTTGCAATGATCTCGCGCACCGGTGCGATAATCTGATCGCCGTGCAGCTCGAAGAAAGATTGGATGGCGGCATAACGTTCCGCCACCCAGGGGCCTTCGTAGAGGAGACGCGCGGCTTCGAGAAACGGTTCGAAATCTATTTCGATAGCTTCTCCGCCCAGTGCCTGCATGCGGGCTACTGCGTCATTGAACAGCCGCTCACTCTCATGATTATCGAAAAATTTCAATTGCTGTTGGCGCGGGATGCCAAAACGAAAATGAGGTGCAGCGCCAAAATCAAAGCCATGTCCTTCTCTTTCCCTGGAATAGATATCTGCTGTGTCGTAAGCGGCGGAAATGGTCAGGAGGCGTGCCGCATCCGCTGCAGTATGCGCGAAGACGGATACCGTATCGAGGGAACGGCAGGCGGTTACCATGCCATGCGCGGAAAGCCAGCCTTTGGTGGGTTTATAGCCAATCAGGTTATTAAAAGCAGCGGGAATCCTGCCGGAACCCGCGGTATCGGTGCCGAGACTGAAACATACTTGCCCTTTGGCGACAGCGACCGCCGAACCTGAGCTGGAGCCGCCGGAAATATACTCGGGATTGAATGCATTGCGACACGCACCATACGGCGATCGTGTGCCATTCAATCCGGTGGCGAACTGATCGAGATTGGTTTTGCCGATGGGAATCGCGCCGGCGTCGATCAATTTTTGCACGACTACGGCACTGCGCGATGGCGTGTAGGCAAAAGCCGGACAGGCCGCGGTGGTCGGTATGTCCGCCAGATCGATATTATCCTTGATGGCGAAAGGCACGCCATACAGCGGCAATGACGTCATGTCTTGCGCTTCCACTTTGCGGGCGTAATCTCGCAACGATTCCAGTGGCAATACGGAAATCCAGACGTGATCGGGATCATTTTGAATATCGGCATGAATGGCTTCGACCATTTGCGTGGGTGATAGCTCACCGCTGGCGTAGCGTCGCAGTAAAGAGGGCATATCGCCCAACGGGAGAAACTTGTGCATCATGACGGGTTTTCCTGAACGATGAACAGCACTTGCCCGGCGGAGACATATCCACCTTGCTTGCAAAATAGCTGCCGCAACGTGCCGGTAACGGGAGAATCCACCGGAAATTCCATTTTCATCGACTCGATCATGACCACTGGTTTGCCTGCTTCCACCTGCTCACCTTCTTTGACCAGCAGCTTCCACACGGTGCCGGTTACTTGTGAGCTGATGGCTTGCGCACCTTCTGGCAAATCCAGTTCGCTTTGTGGATCCGCTTCATCGAGTGTATCTTCACTGACATACTGCGCTTGACCATTGGCTTCCCAACGTTGCCGTTCGGCTTCAAATGCAGCTTGTTGCCGGGTTTTGAATGTGCTGATGCTGGCGGCATGTTGTTGCAGGAAGGCATGGTATTGCTTCAGACTCAGCGTCGTTTCTTCTGTGCGTAGTTTGAAGTGCCCGCTGATAAAATCCTTACGCAGTTCGAGCAGTTCACTCTCGCTGACCGGATAGAAACGAATTTGATCAAAGAAGCGCAATAACCACGGTTGACCATCCTTGAAATCGACGGTCTGGCGATAACGATTCCACATTTGCACGGTACGTCCGACGAACTGATAGCCACCCGGACCTTCCATGCCGTATACGCATAAATAGGCGCCACCGATACCGACGGCATTTTCGGGTGTCCAAGTGCGCGCCGGGTTGTATTTGGTGGTGACCAGACGATGGCGCGGATCCAGCGGGGTTGCTACGGGCGCACCCAAGTAGACATCGCCGAGTCCCATCACCAGATAACTGGCTGCAAATACGATATGCTGAACCTCCTCAATGTCTTCCAGCCCGTTAATGCGGCGGATAAATTCAATGTTGCTTGGGCACCAGGGCGCGTCGCTGCGTACCGATTGCATGTATTTTTCGATGGCGAGTCGCGTGGCCGCATCATCCCAGGATAAAGGCAAGTGGATGATGCGAGACGGTACTTCCATGTCATCAATCGATGGCAATTGGCTTTCGCCCGCGATCAGAAGCGTCAGTAATTTTTCGCGTGCCAGCTGGCTTGAGTCAAAATGAATCTGCAATGAGCGTATGCCAGGAGTCAGATCCAATATGCCGCAAAGCTCACCGCTATCGATGCGTTGTTGCAGCCACGTCATCAGTGCATGCGCACGAAAGCGCAGATTCAGATCGAGTACCGCCGATCCATATTCGATCAACAGGTATTTATCGCCGGATTGGCGATAAGTGACTTGCACTTGTGCTGTGCTCTCTGGAATGTAGTGCAGGATCGGGCTACCTGGTTTTTCGGATCGAACAATCGGCGGCAAGCTTGCATCCGCATGAAGATGCTGAATCAGTTGGTTTTGCTGTTGTTCCAACGCCAGCGCTTGTTCCATCGATATCGGATAAAAATGGATGCTGTCACCGGGTTTGAGTTGCCCGGTTTTCCACAGTTCCGCTTGAACGATAGTGACCGGGCAAACGAAACCACCCAGGCTGGGGCCGTCAGGGCCCAGGATAATCGGCATATCGCCGGTAAAATCGACTGCGCCGATGGCATAGGCATTGTCGTGAATATTGGAGGGATGCAAGCCGGCTTCGCCACCATCGCTACGCGCCCACTGCGGCTTCGGACCGATCAGACGCACGCCGGTACGGCTGGAGTTATGATGCACCTTCCATTCGGCGGCAAAGAATTGTTCAATATCCGCTTCGGTAAAAAAATCCGGTGCGCCGTGAGGGCCATACAATACGGCAATTTCCCAGCGATTGGTATAAAGCGGAGCCCATTCCTGCGGCAAATGCTGTGGTGTTGGCTGGGAAGACGGTAGTGGTTGCACATGCAAGACATCGCCGACACGCAGCGTGCGTCCGGCATGGCCGCCAAATTGGCCGAGTGTAAAGGTGGATTTGCTACCGAGATAATCGGGTACCTGAAAACCACCGTGCACGGCCAGATACACCCGGCTGCCGGCTTGCTGGATTTTGCCAAACTGTACGAGTGCACCGGCTTTGATGGCATAGGATTGCCATAGTGACAGTGGTTCGCCATCCAGCGATACATCGATAGGCGCGCCACAGATAGCGATCATACTGTCGCAATTAAAACGCAGTGTCGGGCCTGCCAGTGTGATTTCCAGTCCGGCGCTATCTTCGGGATTGTTGACCAACCGGTTAGCAAAGCGGAAAGCCAGGCTATCCATTGGTCCAGAAGGTGGAACGCCGACATTCCAGTAACCGATCCGTCCGGGATAATCCTGTACCATGGTTTGCACGCCGGCATTCAGAACATCGATACTGTGCGGCTGATAATGGAAGCCATTGAGGAATTGCGTGGTCGATTGTCCGTTACGGAACACCGTGCTTTGCAGAATCTGTTTGAGATAAGCCAGATTGGTTTCAATCCCATACAATGCGGTGTCATCCAATGCTGTCAACAGCTTGGCGATGGCGGTTTCCCGCTCTGGTGCGTGCACGATGATCTTGGCCAGCATCGGGTCATAAAACGCGGAAACTTCGATGCCGCGCTCAACCCAGGTTTCAACACGCGCAGCGGCAGAGAATTCCGCTGCGGTGAGTGTGCCGCTGGAGGGTTGAAAATCTTTTGCAGGATTCTCGGCATAAACTCGCACCTGAATGGACGCGCCTCTGGGTTTGATCGTGAAAGAATCTAGCGAAGGCAGATCGCCAGCCGCTTGCCGCACCATCCATTCCACCAGGTCAATGCCGGTGGCTTCCTCCGTTATGCCATGCTCTACCTGTAAGCGGGTGTTGACCTCAAGAAAATAGAATTGGCCATTGGCATCATCAAAAATATATTCAACCGTACCGGCGGATTGATAATTGACAGCTTTGCCAAGGCGTACTGCAGTGTCCAGCAATGCTTGACGCAGATGCGGTGCTAGGTTGGGAGCGGGTGTTTCTTCGATGACTTTCTGGTTACGCCGCTGCATGGAACAATCACGCTCACCCAGTGCGACGACCTGGCCTTTGCCGTCACCGAAAATCTGTACTTCGATATGGCGCGCCCGGTCGACAAATTTTTCCAAGAATAAACCGGCATCCTTGAAATTGTTTTGTGCCAACGTTTTGACCGATTCGTAGGCACCGACCAATTCATCCTGATTCCAGCACAAACGCATGCCGATGCCACCGCCGCCGGCGGTGCTTTTCAGCATCACGGGATAGCCGATATGTTTGGCCTGATGGCAAGCGGCCTCAAGGTTTTCCAGCAAACCGGTTCCCGGCAGCAAAGGCACCTGATTCTCCAGTGCCAAGGCGCGTGCTGTGTGTTTTAAACCAAACGCGCGCATTTGTTGTGGTGTAGGGCCGATAAAACAGATGCCATGCGCAGCGCATTGTTCAGCAAAATCGGCTTTCTCGCTGAGGAAACCATAGCCGGGATGAATGGCTTGCGCACCGCTTTGCTGTGCTACCTCCAGGATTTTATCGGTGCGCAAATAGCTTTCCGCAGCGAGTCCACTGCCAATGCAGTAGGCCTCATCGGCTTCGATGACATGCCGTGATAATGCATCGGCTTCGGTATAAACGGCGACACTTTTGACATGCATGCGGCGCAGGGTGCGGATAATCCGGCAAGCAATGGCACCGCGATTGGCAATCAAGACTTTATCGAACATAGCGTTATCCTTTTTCTTGATGAATCATCAACTGGATTTATCGGTTACTGGGAATCCCAGATCAATAACCGGATTGGTGTCGGATTATAGGCATTGCACGGATTGTTGAGTTGCGGACAATTCGAGATCAATACCAGTACATCCATTTCAGCCTGCATTTCGACATATTTGCCTGGTGCCGAAACGCCATCGACAAATTCCAATCCGCCTGCTTCGGTGACAGGGACATTCATGAAAAAATTGATGTTGCTGGGTATGTCGCGCTTACTCATGTTCAGTTGTTCACAAGCTGTTTCATGCGCCAGCGCATGCAGAAAATTATCCCGGCAACTGTGCATCGGGTATTTTTCCAACGCATAGCGTACCGTGTTGCTTTCCGCCGCACAGGCACCACCCAATGTATCATGCCGCCCACAGGTATCGGCTACGATTGTGAGCATGGTATTGCCAAAATTGGAGCAAAGTTTGCTACCAGTGGTCAGATACAGCTTATTCTGAGTGCGAATGGTATCGGTGGCGCTATAGCGTTCCAAGGCGTGACCGGCATTGAAAAACAATGTGTCGACGGCTTGATTGCCTTCCAGGTCAACGATACGGAAAATTTGTCCTTGCTTGACGATGCCGACCCAGGGCTCGCCGGCTGCACAAATTTCATCGACTACGGCAAGATCCGGATTGAGTTTGCTGGCTATCATAGTTTGCGTGCTCATTGCGCACCTCCACAGGGGTGATAGAACCGGTGAGTATTGTGTAACCCTCTAACATTTTCGGCGATCTGCTGGCATGTTGAAATTGCTGCATCGGGTGTCACAAATGCCGATAGATCAACGGCGCCGGGCTGGTAAGTTGGTTTTGTATCCAGCGGGTGCGGGGCAGCCGAGAGTATGACCAAGGTATCCATTTCAAAACTCAGATCAATATAATCACCTGCCTGGCTGTTACCGGCATGAAATGTTAGCTCGCCATCAGCATCGGCAGTGACTTTGCTGAAGAAATTAATGTTGGGCACAACGTCGCGCATGCCTAATCCCCACTTGCCCAATTCGATCAGCATGCCATCCAGGCCGCTGCGGAACATGTGATTGCGATGTTCTTGATAGCGTGCAATGCCATATCTTTGTTGTATTGATTTCGCGTCACTCAATCCGCAAACGGTATCGTTCCAGCCAGCAGTATCCGCCGTAATGCAGCAGAAAATCCGCCCCATATCCGAATGACAGGCATGCCCTTGGGTCAGGCGGAAGGTGTGCTGCGATTTTAGTGTATCTGCCATATTATAGCGTTCGAGCTTTTCTTCCTGATTAAAGAACAATACTGCCGCATTTGCACCACCACTTACGTCCGTCAGACGTAACGTGGCACCGCGACGCATGATGCCGGACCAGTGGCATCCGCCGGGTATGGATTGTTTCCAGATGATATTTTGTTGATTCATGATGGACTCCTTGTCAAAGCAATTTTACTTAGTGCTAACCCATTTCTTGCAAAGGATATACAGTGTGGTGATCGTCAGGATACTGCTGAGTACCAGTGGCGTTGCCCATAATTGCCACCACGGCGCATCGGCTGAAATGGCATATGGGCGGGGCCAGGCGATATTGATGACCTCAAACAACGACCAAATGAATGCCAGGATATTGATGATCAATCCCCATGCGCCAAGTTTTAATTCGCCGAGTTGAGGATTCCACCGACCTGTGAGTCGGGCAAACAATGCGAATCCGGTTGTGAACGTGAACATGGCATATAAACCGCCGGTACCGAAAGCGATAATGGTGGCCACAGCATCATCATTGAGCCCGAAAATCAATCCGCAGCCTGCCAGCAGAACGGTAAAGAGGACCGCGTTACGCGGTGTTTTGCTGGTCGTGACTCGGCTCAACACGGCTGGCATATTGCCTTCCCGCGCCATGGAATACACGATGCGAGAAGTATATTTAGTCATGGACGCGCCGCAGGCCAGAAAAGCAATCATCACAATGGCCAGAAAGGGTTTTTCAAACCAATCACCAATGCTGTTGGCAATCAATGGCGTGACCGGATCAGCGGTATGGCTGGAATTTCTTAATGTGTCATGATCAAATGCCAGGATCAGTGCGGCTGAGTTAAATAAAACTACCGTACCAACAACCAGTAGCGACATGAGAATTGCACGCGGCACCATGCGTTTCGGTTGATGGGTTTCTTCCGCTGTGGTGGAACAGGCATCAAAACCGATAAAAGCCCAACCAGCGATAGCCAGTGCCGCTAGGAAAGCGGCCATTTCACTGGGCGCAGTTCCGGTCCCCATGTGCTGGAATAACTCCATGAAAGAATGCTGACGGAAGAAAAGAAATAACAGCAGTGCCACGCCGAATGATCCTACCACCTCGGCGTAAACACCGAGTTTGATCACCAGATTGAAAATGCCGACAGGTGCCAGATTGAGTAGCGTGCAGAGAAACAGAAATAGGGCACCCCAGAGTACCATCATTGTGCCGCCATCACCCTGCGATCCGCAAAAGGTGGCGAGCCAGAAACCGCCGGTGTAGGCGGTTGTCGTGACCATGGCAATGGTGGAGCAAATATAAATCACGCCTGCATATTGCCCGGCAATGGCGCCGCCCAGTTGCCGTGCCCACTTATAGGCGCCGCCTGCAATCGGGAATTGCGAAGATAATTCTGCATACACAGTAGCTACCAGTAGCTGCATGAGCAAGCACACCGCCAATGCAGCAAACCAACCGCCACCGGTAACTGTGGTTTGCACGCCGATGATGGCATAGAGTCCGGCGACCGGCGAGACAACCGCAAAACCCAGTGTAAAGCTGTGCCATACACTCATGCTGCGATTGAGTACATCACCGACTACATGGGCATCTTGCGAGGAAGCGGTTTGTTTTGTTGAACCTGACATAACAAGTCTCCATACAAAAAGGGTTTACCGAGATTGTAATGCACTCTAAGAACATTACGCTTAATCTCCCGGGCTTTTTTCCCTCCGTGGAGTCTCGTTAGCACGAGACCGGAAGCTCTTGGACCTGACGTCGTTTCTTGTACGACCGGAACCCTAGTTTCCATTGAATTACTGCTTTTTGAGTTGTTATGCCGTCAATCGTTCAATGGCATTTTAGCAAGCGAGTAATGGAGGGTATTTTAAATGCGTGATTTGGAAAAAGCAATGATTTTGGAGATTGCATTATTGCTGGTTTGATAAAGCTTGATATGATGGAATCTGAGTTGACGTATCGCTCAGACCCCTTTGTTAGATTTATTTATCAGAAGCCAATCGTTCAAACCGTTCAGCCAACATTGCAGTTACGCCCTCGTTGCTGTCAAAGTCAGCATCTAATTTCCCGGATTTTTCATGTATGTTATAGTAAAAACGGCATCGTAGTACGCCACTCCTATTAACGCTGTGTGGAGGATCAAGATGAAAAAAAGTAAGCTTGAGATACGCGAGGCGATTGTGGATACGGCTGTTACCATCGCGGAACGTTCAAATTGGGAAGCGGTACGCTTGTTTGATGTGGCCGCTGAATTGAACATTTCCCTGGATGACATCCGTCTTTATTTCCGCGAAAAGGAAGATCTGGTTGATGCCTGGTTTGACCAGGCAGACAGCCAAATGCTCAAGGCGGCGGAAACCGTGGAATTCCTGTCATTGTCTCCGCGGGAACGTTTACATTGTCTCATCATGACCTGGCTGGATGCGTTGGTTGCGCACCGTAAGGTCACGCGACAGATGATCGGCGCCAAACTGGAACCCGGCCATCTGCATATCCAAATCCCCGCCATTATGCGCATCAGCCGCACGGTGCAGTGGATGCGCGAAGCTGCGCAGCGTGATGCTACCTTTGTACGCCGCGCATTGGAAGAAACCGCGCTGACCACGATTTATCTGACCACGTTTGTGTACTGGATGCGCGATGAATCCGAGAATTCACAGCGCACGCGCAACTTTCTGGAAAAAAAACTGCAAGTAGCCGAGACGCTGGATCGTTTAATCTACAGAACCCCACGCACTGAAACCGCCGATGATCCTTCCGAGGAAACCAGCGCTACACATGAGATCCCGGCTACTGTTGAGTCTTCTTCATTGGCTGAATCCATGACGCCAAAAATGCATGCCAAGTCCGGTTAACAGGCCATTGAAAAACGTTTTCGAGGCAGCCGATACCAGGCAAGAACAGGTGAGAAAGCGCAGTTTATGCGTAATAAATGAGCATTTTGAACCTGCTTTTAACACCGTAGCGGCAACGCAGATAGTTTTAATGGCCTGTTAATCATGGATCCGCTCACGCATGCTTTAAGCGGTGCCCTGCTGGCACGGGCTGCGGCACGACTGCCAGCGCAATTGCATCCTGAACGAGCCACATTGCCACTGCGCATGCAGATTGCCGCCGGTTTTGCCGCGGCGGCGTTTCCCGATATTGACTTTGCACTACGTCTGATTGACACGCTGACCTATCTCAATTGGCACCAAGGCCCGACGCACTCTTTGATCCTTTTGCCGCTGTGGGCATGGCTATTGGCTTGGCTGTTTTCATGGCTTTCTCGCGGGCGTTATGGCTGGAAATTATTTATTCTGCCCGCTTGTTTGGGTATCGCCATCCATATTGCCGGGGATTTGATTACGTCGTATGGATTGATGCTGTTCGCACCTTTCTCTACCCAGCGTTTTTCTCTGCCGCTGGTGTTTGTCATCGATCCCTGGTTCAGCCTGATCATCATCGCTGGCCTGATTGCGTCATGGCGCTATCCGCAGCCCAGAAATCCAGCGATTATTGCTTTGGTGAGTTTGTGCGGCTATGTGATTTTTTTATGGACTTTGCACCAACAGGCGATCGGAATCGCCACTCATTACGTTGATTCACAAGCTATTCCTCAAGCACAAATCAGCGTGCTGCCGCAACCATTGTCGCCATTTCACTGGAAAATCATCATCCGGCACGATGAGACTTATCACCTTGCACTTGTCAACTTGCGGCAATCCGATAATCCACAGCAAAACCAAACCACTTGGTTACTACCGAAAATGGCTGCTGCCTATCGCCCAGTCGCGGAAAATAATTGGCAATCATATCCACAATTCGGCGACAATCCGGCGGCAGTAACACTCGCCCGCGCAGCTTGGCTTGATCCCGCTTTTGCACCATTCCGCGCATTCGCAATATTCCCGGTACTGGAACGCATGGATACCTCAGAACAAGGCTTGTGCGTCTGGTTCTACGACCTGCGTTTCCAATTCCCGGAGTTACCGCCTTCTTTCCGCTATGGCGTGTGCCGCCAAGACGATCATTCCGACTGGCGAATGTTTCGGCAACAGGGATTATTTTATATTGACTGACAACGCAGTTACGAAACACGTATTTCCAGATAAAATGTGCTGGAAACAAGGCCCCCATTCAGTTTATGATGCAGTCGTCATCACACAAGGAGAATGATCATGGCAAAAGGACAGCAACGCAAAACTAAAGAAGCGAAGAAACCTAAGAAGGAAACACCGAAGTAACAAGTAAAACCAGCCAGTAATTCAAAGGTCGTGAGTTAAGAATAGAGCAGGTAAATTGTGCATCATCATTCTTTGTCGCGACCTGAATCTGATGTCTTTCTCTGACGGCACAGCCGCACTACACATCATAGTATCAAAACAAATTAGATTTGCTCTAAAAGGTAATGAGATAGCAATATGAACATCATCAAAAGTATCTTTGGGATCGCACGGCATCTGCCGGTGTTGTCTCATTATGTCCGTTACTATGATAATCTGAAAATTTCTTGCGCCGATCAGACGGCTAAGCTGGCTGAATATAAGTATGAGTGTGGCTTGTTTCCGCCTGGGCATTACCATTCACCACTACCAGATTTTTATTTGATTGAGAGGAAAGCTGCAGATATCTTTCTTGACCCATCACCTGCACTCATTGATATTCAACTCGACATGGATGGGCAACTTGACTTGTTGCGCGCATTCGCAGAACTAAAAGAAAGCTACGACCCGCCCAACGATCGGGATAAGTCGTACCGTTATTGGTATAACAATGACTTTTTTTCCTACTTAGATGCCTGCGTACTAGCTAAAATGCTGCTGTACTTCAAGCCGCGTCGACTGATCGAAGTCGGATCCGGTTATTCCTCTGCTGTTATACAAGATATCAACGAACGGCACATGGATTGGTCATTGCGGCTAACGATGATCGAACCCCATCCAAACCGTGTCAATGATCTCTTCCGAACAGATGATTTCTTACGGGCAGATTTAATACAAACACCTGTAGAATCTGTCGTGCAGACATTGTGGCAAGAATTGGGCGAGAATGACATCTTATTTATAGACTCATCACACGTCAGTAAAATTGCAAGTGACGTTAACCACATAATCTTTCAAGTATTACCGGCACTGAAGCCTGGTGTCATTATCCATTTTCATGACATCTTCTATCCCTTTGAGTATCCTAAAGAGTGGATTCTTGGCGGCGTGGCATGGAATGAGTCCTACATTTTGCGTGCTTTTCTCCAAAACAACGACGCTTATCAGATCATTTTCTTCAATGATTACCTCAAACGGTTTCACCGCGAGATTTTACATACTGCACTGCCCATTAGCGCCAGAGATACCGAACCAGATCAAGCAATGATTAATGCGCCTGGAAACAGCATATGGATTCGCAAGCTTCGTTAGACCGAAATTCCTGCAGGATGCGCAATCTTAAATTGATACTTTGCATTACGCATTACTTCAACAACGGATGATCCTTGGGTAATTGCTTGGCATACCACATCGCCAGTTTATGCCGCATAGTTTTTTCGGCAACTTGATCTTCCGGCAAAGGTTGCATGACTTTGTCGTGTACCAGCAGGCGATAGATGTAGAGTAGCTTCTCACTCGCCGAATCGGTTGCTTCAAACTGCACTACGCCTCGTCCTTCCGCATATTTCACGCCGGCCAGCATAGCTTCCTTGAACAAGGCGGCTTCATTTTTCAGTTTTTTCATGATAATCCTCGTTGTCTCATTTGCTAACCATTACTACAAAGCAGCATACCGGATGATTCCCTGGGCAAGTCGGCGGAAATCTTGCAAAGAATTTTGGCAAATCGCATAAACAATTTCCCAATTGATTACTTCATAATGATGCATGGCGATATTTCTAAAGCCAATTGCCTTTTTCAATTGTTTGCAACTCTCGGACGTAATTGCGTCCAGCTCATGCAATGTCGTAAAAGCTTCTCCCATCGTTTGCGGCGATGGTTTGTGTCAGTTGTAGTTTGAAGTCCGCAGTGAGCGGCGCTTGCGTCAATAAGTCCAGATCGATGTCGCTATCGGGGCGCGCATTACCTGCCGCCATCGAGCCAAACAATATCGCCAGCTTGATCTGCGGATAGCGCGACAGTAATGCGGTCAATTGACTAAGCACCCGCAATTTTCCCCCACGAATCGCGCAAGGTTACGGCGCGGTTAAATACCGGTTTGCCGGGTTTCATGTCGAGCCGATCGGCGATGAAGTAGCCGTTGCGTTCAAACTGAAAACTTTGTTCGGGCTGCGCATCGCACAAAGATTGCTCTACATATGCGGTAATGATTTGTTTCGAATCCGGATTCAGCGAAGTTTTGTAATCCTTGTCGCCGCTGTCCGGATAAGGGTCGGTGAATAATCGATCATACAGGCGTATTTCTGCCGATTGCGCGTGTTTCTCAGATAACCAATGGATATTACCTTTGACTTTACGGCTTTCTGCACCAGGGGTGCCGCTCTTGGTGTCCGGATCGTAGGTACAATGGATCGCTTCGACTTCACCTTGAGCGTTTTTATCGACTTGCACGCATTTGACGATAAAGGCGTAACGTAATCGCACTTCCGCGCCGGGCGACAGGCGGAAATAGCCTTTGGTGGGCACTTCCATGAAATCGTCGCGTTCGATATACAGCGTTTTGGAAAAAGGAATCGTGCGTTTTTCCCATTCCGGTTTTTGCGGATGATTGGGCGCAAAGCAATCTTCTCGCTGATCTTCCGGATAATTATCGATAATCAATTTCAGCGGCTTCAGCACGGCGATACGGCGCGGCGCATTCTCGTTCAAATCTTCACGCAGACAGTCTTCCAGTATGCTCATGTCGATCCAGGAATCCGCCTTGCTGATGCCGATGCGCTCGGCAAACAAGCGAATGGCACGTGGTGTAAAGCCGCGGCGGCGCACGCCTGCGAGCGTACTCAATCGAGGGTCATCCCAGCCGTCCACCAGTTTGCTTTCCACCAATTCGATCAATTTGCGCTTGCTCATCACGGTATAAGTCAGATTGAGGCGGGCGAATTCGATTTGTTGCGGATGGCATGGTACTTTATCCACCAATTGATCCAGCACCCAGTCGTACAGCGGCCGGTGGTCTTCAAATTCCAGCGTACACAAGGAGTGTGTGATTTTCTCCAATGCGTCGGAAATGCAATGCGTATAGTCGTACATCGGATAAATGCACCATTGGTTGCCGGTACGTTGATGGTGCACATGGCGGATACGATAAATCACGGGGTCACGCATGTTGATGTTGGGCGAAGCCATATCGATCTTGGCTCGCAGCACATATTGACCATCGGGAAATTCCCCGGCTTTCATGCGCCGGAACAAATCCAGGTTTTCCGCACTTGGACGGTCGCGATAGGGGCTGTTTTTGCCGGGGCTGGTCAGCGTGCCGCGCATCTCGCGAATCTCATCTGCGGTAAGGCTTTCGATATAGGCCTTTCCTTGGTTGATCAGATACTCGGCAAATTCGTAGAGCTGATCAAAATAATCGGAAGAATAATAAAGATGCTTGCCCCAATCAAAACCCAGCCAGGACACGCTGTCACAAATGGAATCCACATATTCCTGCGCTTCTTTCTCCGGATTGGTATCGTCAAAGCGCAAATGACACACGCCACCATAATCATGCGCGATACCAAAATTCAAACAGATGCTCTTGGCATGGCCAATATGCAAATAACCATTGGGTTCGGGGGGGAAGCGCGTTTCTACACGACCGTTCCATTTGCCGTTGCGATTATCTTCGTCGATGATATTGCGAATAAAATTGGCAGGCGCTGATTCTGTGGATAGATTCGTCTCGGATTTCTCTTTCAAAGCTTGTCTCTCAGCATGTAATGATACGTTAAGATAAAATATCTGTTCTGTCCATGGAATTGGGTAATCAAAAATTCATTAAAAATTATTCATCCCAGTGTCATCTTCATGTTTTTCAGTGATGATGCGATTATAGCGACGATTGGTCTAAAATCCAGCATTCTTGAGCAAACCATCTTGCTGCTTCCGTTTGCAGCCAAATACTGTAGCCCAATAGAAAATAAGTCGTTCTAAATTTGACTTTTACCGGTGTCTGACTTAGAATTCCCGGCTCTTTTTGAATACGCAGGACAGGTTTTCGTGAAAACATTTTCAGCCAAGCCGCACGAAGTAAATCATGACTGGTTTGTCATTGATGCGACCGATAAAGTGTTGGGTCGCCTTGCTTCACAGATTGCACATCGTTTGCGTGGCAAACATAAACCCATTTATACGCCACACGTTGATACCGGCGACTACATCGTTGTTGTCAATGTTGATAAAATGCGCGTAACCGGCAATAAATTGGAAGATAAAATCTATTATCGCCATACCGGTTACCCAGGCGGAATTTATGCAACTTCCCTCAAAAAAATGCAAGAGCGTTTTCCGGCGCGTCCGCTTGAAAAAGCTGTTAAAGGCATGTTACCCAAAGGACCGTTGGGGTATGCAATGCTTAAGAAATTAAAAGTATATGCGGGTGATACTCATCCACATATGGCTCAACAACCCAAACCACTTGAAATTAGAGCTTAATCTATGGCTACTCAATATAATTATGGAACCGGTCGACGTAAAAGTGCTGTCGCACGTGTTTTCATCAAACCAGGTAAAGGTGCAATTGTCATTAATGATAAACCGATTGATGATTATTTTTCTCGTAAAACCGGCCGCATGATTGTCAGGCAACCGTTGGAATTAACCAATAATGCTAGTTCATTTGATATTATGGTCAATATTCACGGTGGTGGTGAATCGGGTCAAGCCGGTGCTGTACGCCATGGCATTACGCGTGCTCTGATTGATTATGACGAGACACTTAAATCTGTTTTAAGCAAAGCAGGCTTGGTTACTCGTGATGCACGCGAAGTGGAGCGGAAAAAAGTTGGTTTGCGCAAGGCGCGGCGACGCAAACAATTCTCCAAACGATAATTTCTTATTCATAATTGAATATAAAAAAGCCGCCCTAAAAAGCGGCTTTTTTATTGAATAATTACATAGTACCTTCTGAAAAAGATAATAGGAGTCACGATGATTAATGTCGGCATTGTTGGTGGGACAGGCTATACCGGTGTGGAACTGCTACGTTTACTGGCACAACACTCTAAAGTAAAAATCAAGGCGATTACATCACGTAGCGAAGCCGGCATGAATGTCGCTGAGTTATTTACCAATCTGAGAGGGCATGTCGACCTTAAATTCAGCGATCCGGCTGATGCAAAACTTAATAAGTGCGACCTTGTTTTCTTTGCCACACCCAATGGCATTGCCATGCAGCAAGTGGAGTCCTTGCTTAAGGCGGGGGTTAAAGTGATCGATCTGGCAGCTGATTTTCGCATCAAAAATGTTGCCGAATGGGAGAAATGGTATGGTATGCAGCATGCTTGTCCTGATCTAGTCGCCGAAGCGGTATATGGTTTACCGGAAATCAATCGCGACCAAGTTAAGAATGCACGCTTGATCGCCAATCCCGGTTGCTATCCAACGGCAGTACAGCTTGGTTTTTTGCCGCTGATAGAAGCTGATGCTATTGACACGGATCACCTCATTGCCGATGTCAAATCAGGCGTTTCCGGTGCGGGTAGAAAGGCAGAGGTGCACACGTTGCATGCCGAAGCCTCGGATAATTTCAAGGCTTATGGCGTTCCCGGACACCGACACCTTCCCGAAATCCGGCAAGGACTCGCCAATGTGGCTAAACGGTCGGTTGGTTTGACGTTTGTCCCTCATTTGGTGCCAATGATTCGCGGCATCCATGCAACACTCTATGCCAGGCTGACCAAACAAATCAATTTACAGACGCTTTACGAAAAACGTTATCAGAACGAAGCCTTTGTTGATGTACTGCCTGCAGGAAAACATCCAGAAACCCGTTCTGTGCGTGGCTCCAATCTCTGCCGTATCGCAGTACATCAACCTCAAAACAGCGATACCGTTGTCATATTATCGGTGACGGATAATCTGGTAAAAGGTGCTGCAGGTCAAGCCATACAAAATATGAATATTATGTTTGGCTTACCGGAAACGCTGGGTATTAACCAGGTTCCATTATTACCTTGATTTTTATATCTTTTTATGGATGAGAATCGAACAATGGATCAAGCAATGTTTGCTGATCTTGTGGCTTGGAACAAAATATTTACCAAACCCAGAAAACATTGATATGATCCCTCCAGTTGATTCAATATAAACATGTCTTACTATTTCGATAACAAGATGCAGCCGGACAGGTTTCTAATCTATAGAGTAAGTAGTTGAACAAGTTTTTTCAGAAGAAATCTAAAATTTTATCTCCTCGCGTTGTAGTACGCCCTTATTTATCATGGCAATATCGCTTAGCAATCATTGTCGTTGGTTGCTTATTATTATTGTCGCTATCTTGGGGAATGTATGAGGTAGGAAGGCAATCGGCAAATACACACCATGAGATAGGAAAGCAATTAGCAAATACACTCCATGATTTGACTGAAGAAAAACTAGCGCTCTTGTATGACCCAGGAGCTTGCAGGCAAACAAAGAAGCAAAAACTATGTACCCAGATGGGTGATTTGATTCATCAATTACAAATCAGCGATACCACTAATGATAATCTTGCTGAACAAATAAAATCGCTGGCTAATGAGAATGACCATTTGAAAGAAAAGCTGGTATTCTTGCAGCACCTCATGGCGGGTAATACAAAAAGCGGTATTTCGATTCATCAATTCAGCCTGAAAGAAACGGACGATCCGGGTAAATATCGCTATGCGCTGACCTTGACGCAGGGCGGAGAAAGGCCGAGCGATTTCAAAGGAAAATTGAGATTCCAAGTCAAACTGCTACAAAATGATCGGAGAAAAACCATACCGTTGGTCAGCAAGGATTCCAATCAGGCCTTTCCTATTAATTTTAAATTTCTTCATCGCTTGGAAGAAAGCTTCAAAGTGCCACCAGATGCCATCGTAGAGAGTTTGCAAGTACAGGTTTATGAGAATCATGATAATAAGGTAGTACTAACCCAAACTGCGCAACCGATGCCATAAGGAGAAAAACATGTTTGGTCGAAAAAAGAAAAATCAACTTCACACGCATATCGATACTTTGATTGGTGTAAATACGAGTATCACCGGCGATATCAGCTTCAGCGGCGGCTTGCGGATTGATGGACATATTATAGGCAATGTCATCGCTAATAACGATGAACAAAGCACCTTGGTGCTGAGTGACGAAGGTAGCATAACGGGTAAAATAAAAGTCACGAATATCATTATTAATGGCACAGTCACTGGGCCTATCCATGCGCAAGGGTATTTAGAATTACAAACTAAAGCTAAAGTACATGGTGATATTTATTATGGTACTCTGGAAATTCAATTGGGCGCTTCCGTTGAAGGAAACATGATTCATCAAGGCAAATTAGAGTCGGAAAATAACCATCTACCTGAGAAAATGGTAACATTGATTTCAGCCAGACCGGAGAAACAACCTATCACTACAGAAAATGACGGAGTCCGCTATCCTTAGTTATGCTTTGCAATTAACCATTCTACAGAGACTGAAATGAGCATTGAAAATAATACGCCACTCTTATTTACCGACAACGCTGCTTCTAAAGTCAAAGAGTTAATAGCAGAGGAGGGCAACGAGAATCTTAACCTCAGGGTTTTTGTCAGTGGTGGTGGGTGTTCAGGCTTTCAGTATGGATTTACTTTTGATGAATCGATCAACGAAGATGATACTGTCATGGAGAAGAACGGTGTCAGACTGTTGGTTGATCCGATGAGTTTTCAGTATTTGATCGGCGCTGAAATCGACTATCAGGAAAATTTACAGGGCGCTCAATTCATCATTAAGAATCCTGGTGCGAGTAGTACTTGCGGCTGTGGATCGTCGTTCTCCGTATAAACTGCTGCCCCTACTAACTCAGGCAGGGTAAATCGCACCTAAAACTCTGTCACCTCTGGCGCCGGTCACAGCAGCCAGATTGCCTGTTTTGCGCAGCATTGTTTGCTGTGCCAACCAGGCAAACGCAAAAGCTTCCACCCAATCGGCTGCGACACCTAATTGATCCGTCAGCGCCACTTTTTTCCCTGGCACAGCATTCATCAATCGATTCATCAACAGTGTATTATGGGCACCCCCGCCACATACATAAATTTCTGTAGCCGTTGGGCAATAGTCATGGATTGATTGAGCAATTGTCATGACTGTTAACTGTAACAATGTCGCTTGAACATCTTTCGGCGTTTCGTTCCCGAGTAATTTTTCCTCCAGCCATTCGATATTAAATAGCTCTCTTCCAGTACTCTTAGGCGGTTGGCGCGAGAAAAAATGATCATGCAATAATTTCTTCAGTAAAGTTGGAATGACTTGGCCCGTCGCTGCCCACTGCCCATCCATATCATAGTTCTTTCCGGTATGACGTAAACACCAAGCATCCATCAAAATATTTCCCGGACCGCAATCAAAACCGATGATTTTGTTATGAGGATCAAGGCGGGTTATATTGGCTATGCCTCCGATATTAACAATGACACGATGACAGGTTGCGTTGGTAAAAAGCGCATGGTGGAAAGCCGGAACCAATGGCGCACCTTGGCCTCCTGCAGCCATATCACGACTTCTGAAATCTATGATTACTGTGATCTGAGTTAATTCTGCCAATAACGCTGCATTGACAAGCTGAATCGTATAACTTCTCTCCACTTCGGGACAGTGTCTAATCGTCTGACCATGACATCCAATCGCGATAACTTGTTGAAACCAGATCCCAGCGTTTCTTAACAAACTTGAGGTGGCTTCGGCATATAGGTGGGATAATTGATTACTCAATATTGCGGCACGATGCAATTCATCATGGCCTGACTGATGTAATGACAATAATTGCATACGCAATTCATCATCATAGGGACAGAAAAAAGTCTGGAGCAAAACGGGGGTGGCAGTACTGAAATCAACTACAATAGCATCGACACCATCCAGACTTGTGCCTGACATGATGCCGATATAGTACATAGATTTCAACTACTCACACCTTTCAAGAAACACGATTAATTTTGATATTCGATAAACATGGAAGGATTTGCAGAAAGGAGAACTGTAAAAACCTGATAGCCGGAACGTGTGTCAATGGGTAGTGCAGTACTACCCATCTAAACTATTATTCCAGGGCAACGTAATGAATATTACGCATGATATTTAAACGCGCCACTAAGGAGTGTGTGCCCTTCTGGAATGCGCTTAAGTCTCTTTTTGCAATGGGTGGTGCCGTTGGCAAAGCAACTTTTGTAGGATCACGCTGTAGGCCATCCACGCGCAATTCATAGTGCAAATGCGGACCAGTCGCCATACCCGTTGAACCCACATAACCGATCACATCGCCTTGATTGACACGTTTACCTTTACCCATGCCACTTGCAAATCGTGATAGATGACCATATGCCGTTTCGTACTTACCATTATGTTTAAGAACCACCAAATTTCCATAGCCTTTTTGTGAGCCGGAAAATGTAATGATTCCATTCGCGGTTGCTTTTACCGGCGTACCGGTAGGTGCCGCATAATCAATACCTCGATGCGCTCGCCATTCTCTAAGTATGGGATGAAAGCGTGCATTGGTGAAACCTGAACTGACACGCGAGAAAGTCAATGGTGACAACAAAAACGCTTTGCGTAAGCTTTCCCCTTCAGGCGTGTAGTAACCATCGGCGCCATTCGATGCCTTGAAGTAAATCGCTTGATGTGATTTTCCTTTATTGATGAATTCAACTGCTAAAACTCGTCCAGTTTTAGCACGCTTACCGTTATCGGAGAATGTTTCATAGACGATGGTAAAACGGTCGCCTTGGCGTAAATCCCGATAAAAATCGATTTCTGATGCAAATATGTCCGTAAGCTGCATAGCGACATTGTTAGGTATACCTGCGCTGTCGGTTGCAGCAAATAGAGAACTGCTGATCACACCTGATTTCATGTGAATCTGCGCATCCAACTCAATTGGCTGCTCAGTCATTTTGAATGCATCATCGGTTTTTTCCATCAAGAACAATTCTTCATTCCCGAAGAAATAGCGTAACGTCAACAGTTCGCCATCCGCGTTTGTTTGTGCATAGATAGTTTGACCGGGTTTCAGTTGACGCATTGCTCGACTGCTGCGAGCGGCCTGTAAAAAATCTGTCGAATCCTGATTATTAACATCAAGTCGGTTTAGAATTGTTGCAATAGTATCGCCACGGCGAATATTTTCCTGATGCCAGAAAGTTTGATTGGTTTGATTCTCGAGAAGGACATCTGGAATCGATAAATCAAGTACTACTTCTTCTACCTGAACTTCTTCAAATGAGGGCGTATTAGGTGCAATACCAAACGCAGTGACTATGCCGAACAGTGGTATGCTGGATAATGCAACCAACCAGCGAATCGTTTTTTTTGTTAATTTTGATGATTTTTGAGCTAAAATCCCTTGTTTACTGCTAAGCGATGTATATAGCATTGTATGAAGTACCTCCGATCATTTATCTTTTGCAGACAGGCGCGAGTCTAACATGAAAACAATCAAAACATGTACTAAGGTACAATTGAAACTACAATAAAATGTTCTGTCAGATAAAAAAATTAATAAAAATCCTTGGCTTACCATTATCGTGAATAAACCAATAAAACCTCAACTCGAAATTATAAAACGTGGAAGCCATGAACTATTAGTTGAAACAGAGCTAGAAAGTAAACTTACTTCCGGGCGGCCTTTACGAATCAAAGCTGGGTTTGACCCAACCGCCCCGGATTTGCACCTTGGTCATACGGTGTTGCTAAATAAATTACGCCAATTGCAGGATATGGGACATCATATTCTGTTTCTGATTGGTGATTTCACCGGCATGATTGGTGATCCAAGCGGGAAAAACACTACTCGCCCACCTTTGACTCGCGAACAAGTTGCAGAAAATGCGCAATCTTATACCACACAGGTTTTTAAAATACTCAAACCCGAATGCACTGAAGTGGTATTTAATTCATCCTGGATGGATCAACTAAACGCCGCGGATCTTATCAAACTTGCCGCAACACATACGGTTGCACGCATGTTGGAACGAGATGACTTCGACAAACGCTACCGCAACAATCAGGCCATCGCTATTCATGAATTCCTCTATCCCTTGATCCAAGGGTATGATTCCGTTGCGCTCAAAGCCGACCTTGAGCTGGGCGGAACCGATCAAAAATTCAACCTTCTGATGGGGCGAGAGCTGCAAAAGCATTTTGGGCAACCGCAACAATGTATCCTCACAATGCCACTGCTGGAGGGGTTGGATGGCATCAATAAGATGTCCAAGTCTTTGAATAATTATGTCGGCATTACGGACAGCCCCAAGGAAATCTTTGGCAAGCTGATGTCGGTATCGGATCAGCTCATGTGGCGTTACCTGGAGTTGCTGTCATTTGAATCGCTGAGTACCATCCAGGCATGGCATAAAGAAGTTGAAGCGGGACGTAATCCACGAGACATCAAGGTAATGTTTGCGCAAGAAATTGTTACACGTTTCCATAGTCAACGCGATGCTGAGGAAGCCCTCGCCGATTTTGAAACACGCTTTAAACATGGTGCATTACCTGATGAAATAACCGAAAAAACAATTCAGATACAAGATGACGCAATACCTTTGGTGCAACTATTAAAACTCACAGAATTAACTGCCAGCACCAGTGAAGCGCTGCGTATGATCGGCCAGGGAGCTGTCAAACTGGATGGTGAAAAAGTAGAGGACAAATCGGCCAAAATCGCACGAGGTCAATCTATCGTCATTCAAGTGGGAAAACGCAAATTTGCCAGAGCCATCATACGGTAATTTCTTCATGCTATTAATCGTATGTCTTATCACGCCACTTGACGCTGAGAATTCGGTGCACCGGCAGAAAATGGCGCAAATAAATTGCGGTTATTTACATAATCCGGTATGATGCACGGCTTGGTTGTTCTGGCGTGTTTTTACAATGTGTCTGATTAATCATGATCTGGTTTCATCGTTCCTGGCCTCTCTTCAATTTTTCAAGTTTCTCCGGAAAATGTATAGCAACCTTGGTTAGCGGCGATGCTTTATTTAATGCGCTAGCAGGGCTATGCATCATCTTGGGCAAGTCAGTATTTGCCTGCTTGTGCGTTCGGTTTTCACTCTTTAGGAAAATAACGTGTCTTTTGAAGATCTAAATCTAAATCTCTCTATTATCAAAGCAATTCATGATTCGGGTTATACAACCCCCACTCCCATTCAGAAACAAGCCATACCCGAATTACTATCCGGTCACGATATCATGGCATCGGCACAAACCGGAACAGGCAAAACAGCCGCTTTCATGCTGCCAGCACTTCATCTACTGGCTACACCGCCAAAAGTGCATGGCCGCGGACCACGCGTTTTAGTACTCACGCCTACACGCGAACTTGCACTTCAGGTATCCGACGCTGCTAAGAAATATGGAAAATATCTTCCCCGCACAAAAGTAATCAGCATCTTAGGTGGCATGCCTTATCCATTGCAGAATAAATTACTATCACAACCGGTAGACATTCTGGTCGCTACACCAGGACGGCTGATTGACCATATACAGCGTGGTCGAATCGATTTCAGCCGCTTAGAAATGCTCGTATTGGATGAAGCAGACCGGATGTTGGATATGGGTTTTATCGATGATGTTGAAACTATCGCAGCGGCCACACCGGCAACCCGGCAAACACTGCTGTTTTCGGCCACTTTGGATGGCGCAATCGATAAAGTCGCTGCAAAACTTTTAAAATCCCCAAAACGGATTCAGGTCGCTTCTCAGAAAGCACGGCTCGATAATATTGAGCAGCGATTACATTATGTCGATGATATGTCACATAAGAATCGTTTGTTGAATCATGTATTGCGTGACGAAGCACTCAAACAAGCCATCGTTTTTACAGCAACCAAGCGTGATGCGGACACATTGGCCGACAATCTCTATGCACAAGGTTACGCAGCAGCTGCATTACATGGCGATATGAATCAACGCGAACGCACGCGCACACTTACTAAACTTCGCAGTGGTGGCTTGCGCGTTCTTGTGGCAACGGATGTCGCCGCCCGAGGCATTGATATCGCCGATATTACGCATGTCATCAATTTCGACTTACCCAAATTTGCAGAAGATTATGTTCACCGTATCGGTCGTACTGGTCGGGCAGGCGCGGCGGGTATTGCAGTTTCCTTTGCATCTAACCGCGACAGCGCGCATCTGACGAAAATCGAACGCTATACAGGGCAGCGCATTATGTCGCATATCATTCCCGGCCTGGAGCCCCGTATCAAACCACGTCCGCAATCCAGTGGTTTTAGAGGTGCGGCGACACCCAGTGTCTCTCAGAAACGTAAGCATTCCTCATTCGCAAGCACGAACGGTGGTCGCAAAAATTTCAACACCGCCAATGAATCGAATGGCAATGTCAATGGTAATAGCAACGGAAATGGTCACCGCGGTCGTTCATTTGGTCACGATAATCGCAGCATCAATAGTAATACTCTCAGAAACCGTAGTGGTTCCGGCGCGGGCCATCAGTTTGCAAGACCGAAGTAATTTTTGTTAATGCTGCTTTGTCTCGAATGAATCGGGACAAAGCGGATGAAGTGCCACGCCTTAATACAATCAAAAAATCATCGTTTTTCTGATAAAAACGCCCGCTTCTGCAATATCTGCACAATCCGGTAAGCAGCCAATGCCGCCAGCAAATGTTTCAAGGTATGGCCGCTGATATGATTGCTCGTCAGAACAAAGATGTGCATATCCAGCATTTCGGTCAACTTAGCCACGGCGTACAGAGCAATTACCTGATAGATGTCATTTGCATGTGTGTAACGTGACGGATAATACACACTCAGCAAAATAATGAGCAGAATCGAATAAAACTGCACCACGATATAATAATTCAGGTTTCCGATACCTTGCTGCTCAGTCCAATACCAGTACAGCACACTCAACACGCCAGAAATCACCAGGAACGGCAATGACCATAAACCCAACGTCGGACTGACGCGATCAACCAATGTGGCGGCAAGCAAGGCAGTGATGCCCATCGCAATAGGCAGTCGATCCCACAGCAGGTTTGCATTATCCGGTAGCCAGTGGTAAATCATCGAACCCAATCCCGATGCAATAACGCTAAGGAATAAAACCCCATAAGGCAGGCACTCAACTCTGTTGCGAAATGCTTGTTGTGCTGGCGTTTGATAAATTCGGAAAAGATACACCAGCCCGGCACCACCGCTCAGCAGGAAAGCCAGGTTGGAAACAACATCATTGAAATTGGGAATATTTAGAAAACTACGCTGATCAGCAAACTGATGATAATCGACAGGTTGAGAAACGGGCGGCAGTAACAGGGCTGCCATCACAACGGCGATCGACAATCCACCCAGTATCCAAAGCCGTCGCTGCATTTGTTAAAACCTCTGCATCATGAGAACACGTCCCGAAATTGTTAATACATTTGGGAAACCGCTTCCCCGATGCGTCCAACAGCGATGATATGGATACCGGGAATTGATTGCTTGGGTTTATTGGCAAGTGGAATAATCGCCTGTTTGAAACCCAATTTTGCAGCTTCTTTCAGCCGCTCCTGTCCGCGTTGCACAGGACGTATTTCCCCTGCCAAGCCAATTTCACCGATAACAATCATCTTCTCGGCCAACGGCTTATTCTTAAGAGAAGAAACAACCGCCAGCATAATCGCCAGATCGGCACCGGGTTCTGTAATTTTTACACCGCCCACGGCATTGACAAACACATCCTGATCGTAGCAAGGAATACCGGCATGGCGGTGCAATACCGCCAGCAGCATGGCTAACCTGTTTTGTTCCAATCCGACACACAACCGCCGTGGATTGGGTGATCGCGCTTCATCAACTAAGGCTTGTATCTCCACCAGCAGGGGGCGTGTGCCCTCTTGCGTGACCATAATGCAGGACCCAGGAACCTGTGCATCGTGATGTGAGAGAAACAATGCGGATGGATTCTTCACTTCACGTAAACCTTTCTCACCCATTGCAAACACACCCAGCTCATTCGCCGCACCAAAACGGTTTTTGAATGCGCGGATCATGCGAAAACTGGAATGCATGTCGCCTTCAAAATACAGCACTGTGTCCACCATGTGCTCGAGCACGCGCGGCCCTGCCAGCGCACCTTCCTTAGTCACATGGCCAACCAGGATAATGCAAGTGCCGCTCGCCTTGGCCAGCCGCGTTAACTGTGCAGCGCATTCGCGCACCTGGGCAACAGATCCCGGCGCGGATTGCAATACTTCTGAATAAATCGTCTGGATTGAGTCGATCACCGCAACAGCCGGTTTGCGCTCAGCAAGAACGGATTGGATTTTCTCCAGCTGGATTTCCGCAAATAAATCCACTGCTCGCACATCCAGTGTCAGGCGTTTAGCGCGCAGCGCCACTTGTTGTGCGGATTCCTCGCCGCTGACATACAATACCTGGCGTTGCGTTGACATATGGGAGAGCGCCTGCAATAACAGGGTCGACTTGCCAATACCCGGATCTCCGCCCAGTAGCACCACACCGCCGCGCACCAAACCGCCACCAAGAACACGGTCCAGCTCTTCCACACCAGTTGAATAACGCGGTTCTTCATGCGCATCGATGGTACTTAAATTTTGTACCCGACCGATTTCCGATACCGGACTGAAACGCGATACGGTTTTCTCTGCAAGCGTTTCTACCAATGTATTCCATGCTTGGCAATGCGGGCACTGGCCTTGCCATTTCAAGGTTTGTCCGCCACATTCGGTGCACGAATAAATGGTTTTCTGCTTGGCCATTGATCAGGGCAATGCTATGGCGTTTGCAATTTCGGTGTTAAAAATTGGCTTGTGCTCATAACGGATTTTCAGCCTATCAATCATAAACTTCAGCAGTTTCAAATGTTGCCCCACATGCATCCTTCTCAGAGAGAGCGGGTTTACCCTTGAGCGGCCAATCTATTGCCAAGGTGGCATCATTCCACACAATGCAGCGCTCATGTTCGGGCGCCCAGTAATCGGTAGTGTTATACAAAAATTCGGCATGCTCGGAAAGTACGATGAATCCATGAGCAAAACCAGGTGGAACCCATAACTGCTTTTTATTTTCCGCGCTGAGTATTTCTCCCACCCATTGTCCGAAAGTGGGCGATGAGCGGCGAATATCCACCGCCACATCGAATACTTCCCCCACTACCACACGTACCAGCTTGCCTTGCGCTTGCTTGATCTGGTAATGCAGACCGCGCAACACATGTTGCATGGAACGCGAATGATTGCTTTGCACAAAGCTTATGTGTTTGCCAACGGCTGAGTCAAATGCACGCTGATTAAAACTTTCAAAAAAGAAACCGCGTTCATCACTAAAAACACGTGGTTCCAATAATAAAACTTCCGGGATAGTCAGTTGAGTTGATTTCATTTAGTACCCATTAATCGGAATCACAATCAAAATCACGTGTTAGCACTTGCAGCAAATACTGACCATAGCCATTCTTGGCCAACGGCGTCGCAAGCTGCGTCAATTGCTCCGCATCAATCCATCCCTGCCGGAATGCAATTTCTTCCGGACAGGCAATTTTTAATCCTTGCCGATGTTCGATGGTGGCGACAAACTGACTCGCATCCAGCAGAGATTCATGGGTACCGGTATCCAGCCATGCATAACCACGCCCCATGATCTCAACACGCAGCGCAGATCGTTCCAGATAAATACGATTCAAGTCGGTGATCTCCAATTCATTGCGTACTGATGGTTTCAAGCTCTTGGCGTAGTCCACCACGTGCTGATCATAAAAATACAACCCTGTCACAGCATACTGGGATTTCGGTTGCAGCGGTTTTTCCTCCAGATTGATCACACGACCCTTTGCGTCAAATTCAACTACGCCATAGCGTTCCGGATCATGCACATGATAGGCAAACACGCTGGCGCCCTGCGTACGTTCCATCGCATTCGTCAGCAAATGATGAAAATCGTGCCCATGAAAAATGTTATCGCCCAACACCAGCGCTGAGCAATCGTTACCAATGAACGATTCACCAATGATAAATGCTTGTGCCAGCCCATCTGGCGATGGCTGCGCGGCGTACGATATATTTAGTCCCCATTGATGGCCATCCCGTAACAGCTCTGCATAGTTTCCGACATCACGTGGTGTCGAAATCACCAAAATATCCTGGATTCCCGCCAGCATTAATGTACTGAGCGGATAATAAATCATGGGTTTATCAAATACCGGCAATAACTGTTTGGATACCGTTTGCGTTACCGGATACAGGCGCGTACCAGAACCACCTGCGAGCACGATACCTTTGCGCCGGGGAACGATAGATTTTTTATCTTTTGCTGTCATATATGATGAAATACCTGGTGTTGGTATAAATAAAATTCCGATATTCACAAACTCATGAATGGATCACATGATGCGGCTGATTCATTAGATGAGTAGTAATTAATTGTACTACATCTGTTTTGCCTTCCAGATGATTGCACGGTGCAATAACAACTTGTTCATGTAGAATTACTTATTATGATGCGCCAACAACCATACTTTTGCTTATTTGGCAGGCTCGTGCTCCACTGGCAGCCACTTTCACTGGCACTATATGCCATGCTCATTATCGCGACGGCTTCAGCTTTTCTACCCATACTCATACAGCAATTGCTTCACAGTACATTTTTGCAACAAGATTTATCACGCATACAAATGATATCGCTGGCAATCATTATATTGTTTATTGCGCGCGGCATGGCGAGCTACATCAGTATTTCTAGCATCCATAAAGCAAGCTGTCAGTTGGGTATCGATTTACGCATGGAAATTTTTAACAAACTGCTGACGTTACCGGTGAGTCATTATGCGCACCTCAGTCATCATGACATCGATAAGCTGATATCCCGAATCAATCGAATCACTCACAGCATCGCTAGAAATATCAGGATCCTGGCTCAAGATTGCTTGACTATCATTGGGTTGATTATCTGCATTTTTTACCTCAATCGGGAATTTTCTCTGCTACTACTGTTCATAGCACCGCTACTCATATTGATTATTCAGGTGACACATGATTACCTGAATACATTTGACCAGAGAAATTCATCCGCATCGAATAGCCTGGTACAGCATTTACTACAATCAATCAAACAATACAGAGAAATTCGATTGCATGGTGGCCAGAACCATGAGAATGAGCGTCTTGGCAAAACTGCTGAATCCATTTATCAAGCAGAAATTCAGCAAGCATCAATTAAGGCAGCGGTCATCCCTATCAGCGAAGTCGTTGCCACAATGATCTTGGTAGCCGTTTTTTATTTTATCTCGCAACAGGTGCTGAATGACCTGTTGAGTCTGGATACCGTAGGTGCGTTCATTGCAGCAGTACTGTTGCTAATTAACCCCATCCAGCGCATCGCAGGCCTCCCGAAACAACTGCAGCATGAGCAGAAGAACATTGAAATCGTGCTGTCATTTATTCAGCAAGCATCCGGGCAAGATACGGGTACTCAAAGTATTGCGCATGTCCATGGAAAATTAACATTTGAGCACGTTCGTTTTGGTAATAATGCATTCACAAAACCCATTCTAAATCATATCAATTTCACCATCAAACCAGGTGAGATCATCGTTTTTACGGGTTACACCGAAGATGAGAAAAATGCATTCATTGATCTGATACTGTGTTTACAACAACCCACCAGCGGAAGAATTCTATTCGATGATCATTCGCTCTCCGATATCCAATTGAATGACTTGCATGCCAATATTGCAATGATCACATATGATAGTGTTTTATTGGATGAAATAATTGCCGGTAATATCGCCTATGGCACGATGAGATGTGCCAATGAAGCAAAAATAACGGCTGCAGCGCAGGCCTCTCACGCGATGGAGTTTATTCGGGAAATGTCTGAAGGATTACAGACTTGGATTGGTAATGACGGCGCGAACGTAACGCAACAGCAGCGTCAACAAATTGCCATCGCACGCGCATTACTTAAAAATTCTCCCATACTGATTTTGGATGAAATTCCCGCAGCCGATGAACCCGATTCCGATAATTTACTTTTAGACTTAGAAAAACTGATGCAAAACCGTACCACGCTTATTTTCAATCAGCAGATTCCGCACTTGAAGAAAATTGACCGAATTGTTGTTCTGGAAAATGGGTGCATCACGGAGAGCCTAACAAACATCCGGTAATTAATGCTCTGATTCCTTATTGGTATATTCCGGCACCCACTTTGTGAGTTGGTCACGGACTTCCTGATCATTCAACACAGTCACTTTATCTAACCACATCATTAAATCAGACAACCAATGTTCATCAACCTGGCGAGCTTGTGCGATGCGCAATTTCTCGTGCGGCGTAGGAAATGTATTTTCACTGGCTGACAACAACTCCTCATGCAGCTTCTCTCCAGGGCGCAATCCGCTAAATACAATACGGATATCACCTTCACTTAAACCGGATAAATGGATCAGGTCATTCGCCAGATCAACAATTTTGACTGGATCGCCCATATCCAGCACAAATATTTCTCCACCACCTTTTGTGCCTCCCATCAAACCGGCTTGTAAAACCAATTGTGCGGCTTCGGGAATGGACATGAAATAACGCGTTATTTCCGGATGAGTAATGGTAATCGGCCCGCCCTTGGCAATTTGTTCACGAAATTTTGGAATAACACTACCGGTACTCCCCAGCACATTGCCAAAACGTACCATCACAAAACGGGTTGAATGTGATTGAATACTTTGATCAGGTTTTATATGCTTTGAGATCGACTGCTGCAACGCTTGGCACACCATTTCAGCCAAGCGCTTGCTTGCGCCCATCACACTGACCGGATTGACTGCCTTATCCGTTGAAATCAGGACAAACTTTCCCACCTCAAAATTAATCGCCACTTGCGCTAGCACATAAGTACCCAGCACATTATTCAGCAAAGCCTGGCACGCATTTTCATGCTCCATCAATGGCACATGTTTATAAGCAGCGGCATGGAACACGATGGAAGGCCGGAATTGCGTAAATATTTGTGTCATGCGCGCGCAATCTTTGATGTCACCGATGACGAACGACCTCTTGATCCCAGGAAAATGAAGTAAAAGTTCCTCTCGAATGCTATACAGTGCAAATTCATTCAATTCCAGAAATACAATCCGATCCGGATCAAACGCGATCAGTTGACGACATAATTCCGAGCCAATCGATCCGCCTGCGCCTGTTACCAGAACGACCTTTCCTGTTAACAAGCTATGTAATCCGTCATTATCAAGAATGACAGGCGCTCTTCCCAGCAAATCGTCCAGCTCTACTTCACGAATCTTTGATACGGTCGTTTTGCCACTGATCAGATCTGCATAGGACGGCACAGTCATCGCTTTTACACCGATTTCCGAACACATCTCCAAGGTATGGCGATGTATCCGATGAGGAACTGATGGTATCGCGATAATGACATGTCCCACATTCAGCTTTTGCACCCATTGCGGCAATTCATCGATCACACCCAATACACGCACACCGTGTAGTCGAGTACCCATTTTTTTTGGGTTGTCATCCAGCATTCCTACAACATGCCATTCACGGCTTCTCGCTAATTCCTTGACCAGATTCATCGCGGTATTACCTGCGCCGATGATCAGAACCAACTTCGTCTCATAACTCTCCAAACTATACAAGCGACGCTCTTTCCAAGTGCGATAGAGAAAACGGCTGCTGCCCATAATCAATAGCAATAGCAATGGTCCGAGCAGAAGGACGGAGCCGGGAATGTCATCCAATAAGCCGAGCAACCACAGCATCAGTAATACTGTCACTGTGCCGGCCACAACGGCAACAAAAATCCTTTTTACGTCCGGTAAACTGGCGTAGCGCCACAATCCTCGGTAAAGTCCCAGCCACAAAAAGAAACTGGTCTGGATGAGCACGATCCAAGGCAAAATGATCGATAGTAACTCTAGGGCGGGAGTGGGAATATCGAAATTAAAGCGGAGTAAATAGGCTAACCACCATGCTACGGCGACTGCAACAAAATCATGGATAAAAGCAATCAATGTACGAATTCCGAATCTACTTACAAACATGTTATCCCCGATCGGAATAATATTTCTGATGCCAATCAGAAATAAGCATTAATATCAGATAAATACTCCCCCAAATCGCTACTACCCCGTACTGTACCGTCACATCTTGCCTGCATGCCCATACAGCACTCCCACCCACTATGAGCATGAGCGCATAACCTGACAATGCGGTGTTACGGTGACCGAAACCGCTTTGAATAATGCGCTGATAATAATGTTCGCGATGTGCCAGCCAGATTCTTTTTCCACGAATCAGGCGTTTTATCAGCGTCACTGTCGAATCTGCAATAAAAGGCGAAAAAACCAGCAACGGTAGCCACACAGACCATAGATTATTCATCCATCCGAGTATTCCCAATACAGCCGCCAGGAATCCCAATGGAATCGCACCGACGTCCCCCATGAAAATTCTGGCCGGATAGAAATTGTGTATCAGAAAAGCCAAAGCTGCGGCAGCAATTGAAAAATTGATCACAGCAAAATCATAATTCTCTGCTAGGTAGGCAAACAAGCCATAATATCCAAATCCGATTACCGCCATGCCACCCGCCAGACCATCCGAGCCATCCATAAAGTTATAAAGATTAGACACCCAGACAATCGCAGCTGTAGCGCACAATACGCTCATCCAGCCATAAGCCTGCAGTAAGAGATCGGTAGAAAACACTGCTGCGGCAACAATCTGCACCAGCAGTCGGCACCAGACCGGCAAATGTTCAACATCATCAGCGAATGATACGATGATCAGCAGGCTGATACCTACCCATACTGTCATAGGTACCATCACCCAGAAAAACAACCAGGTGATGATTACTGCCAAAAATAAGCCCAAGCCGCCGGTGCGCGGAACGGGTACCGAGTGCAGCGAACGTGAATTAGGATGATCCAACCCCCAGCTAGTTTTGTGCTTTATCAACCATAGAATTGAGAAAAAAGCGATGACAAATGCTAGCACCGACGCTGCTACCATTGATAGAGGAGAATTCAAAACCATAGTGACCGGATCATCCGTGATAAGTCAATGAAAAACAAATGTCACTTTCTTATGTCATGAATGACCAGAAAGTGACAGGATGTTTGGCAGAGCGTTGAAAAACGATCTGCATTGCCGCTATGATGTTAAAAACAGGCTCAAAATGCGCATTTGTCACACATGAATTGCATTCTTTCACCTGCTTTTGCTGAGTGTCGGCTGCCTCGGAAATGTTTTTCAGCGGCCTATTAAGGCTGCTATCCATCTTGAAGAAGCCCTAAAACATGGGATTAGAGGCATAGCTTTGATGTGCTGCTGCTGCAGCACCGCCACGCTCGGTCTTCACACCCATATCAAGTAATACGCTCTCCAGTGCATTTAAGCAGAACAGCACATTCTCTACCCTGCTTGATGTGCCCATCAAACCAAAACGCCAAACTTTCCCGGCAAAATCCCCCAAGCCGGCACCAATCTCAAGATTATAGTCATCCAGCAAGCGCCGGCGAACTTCTTTTTCATCCACGCCAGCCGGTACAAAAACGGAGTTCAGCTGCGGTAAACGATATGGTTCTGCAACCACATAATTCATGCCCAGCGTCGCAAACCCAGCTTTCAGCGCTTGGTAATTCCGCTGATGGCGTGCCCAGGAATGTTCCAGTCCTTCTTCGGCAAGCATCAATAACGATTCATGCAGCGCATACAGCGCATTGGTTGGCGCGGTGTGATGATAAGTACGTGTCGACGATCCCCAGTAATTCAGCAGCAAACTGATGTCCATGAACCAGCTATGTACTTTTTCCTTACGATTCTTAACCAGATCAGTCACACGCTCGGAGAAACTCACAGGCGACAAACCTGGAGGACAGGATAAACATTTCTGGCTGCCGGAATAGATCGCATCAATTCCCCATTCGTCCACTTTAATTGGCGTACCGCCTAGCGAGGTAACCGTATCGACAATCGTTAAACAATCATATTTGCGTGCAATTTCACACAATGTTTTGGCATCGGATTGCGCGCCGGTAGAAGTTTCTGCGTGAGCAAACGCGACAATCTTAGCATCAGGGTTCTTTTTCAGCGCATCTTCAACTTTTTGCGGATCGACCGGCTCACCCCATTTATCGTCCACCACTACTGCAGTACCACCATGACGCTCGACGTTTTCAATCATGCGTCCGCCAAAAACCCCGTTGCGGCACACAATGACTTTATCGCCGGGAACAATCATATTGACAAAGCACATTTCCATGCCCACAGAGCCAGGTCCGGAAACCGGAAAAGTCATGCGATTCTTGGTTTGAAATGCGTAGCGCATCAAGCCTTTAATTTCTTCCATCATCTCGGTAAAAACCGGATCAAGGTGACCTAATGTGGGACGCGCCATGGCATTCAGCACACGCGGATGGGTGTCTGATGGACCAGGTCCCATCAAAACACGCTGCGGAGGATAAAAAACTTTAACTTCTTTTTCGGGACGAAAATCTTCGGTATTCATGAACGATCCTAAATTAATTATGTAATTTGATTTGTTTTGTAAAAAGATTGATTTTAACAAGTGAATCGAGAGTTTACTATAAACTGATGGGCACTCAATAAAATATGCTGATGGATATGCTAAAAAATTCCCATAACCATCTGAAATTTTGAATTTTTGGCATGCAGTGTATGGAAGGTTTTTTTGCTGGTCTTTGCCAAACACGTTATTCATAATGATGTGCTTGAATAAATGCAAAATTAGAATTCTCAGCTATTGAGACAAAATCAATCTGATTAAAAATACTTCCATCGTATGCGCTATTCTCTAAAAACATCAATCATGTCTTTGCTATGTGTGCTCATGCTATCCGCTTGCACGACAACGCCTACACGAGAAGAGTTACTAAATCAGAAAATTATTTATAGTCGCAACAGTGACAAATATTACCTGGAAATTGCAGAATGCCTAAAAAGTGATGAAGGCTTTCATTTGCCGAAATGGCATCGTCACACCTGGCGCGATATCAATACTTATTTTATCTATCATGACTCGTTGCAAGTCGATGGTTACCCGCAGATGCATGATGAAGCTGCAAAAACGTACTACATTACTGAGATTCATGATCCCAAGTCTTCGGGGAGCATCAACCAACCGATTACCTATGGCAATGGGAACTGGATAATGACCATTAAAGATACCGGCAGTAAAGAAAGTACAAAGTCTCAAATCGAAATTCGCAGCAATAAAAATCTTCTCAGTGATTATCCACCGGCTTCATATATACCCGATCCTAAGGCGTCACTATCTCAGCGTTTATACAAAGTGGAAACAATTGATCAGTGTTTTTAATCTCTTCCGGTTTTAATTCTTCGCCCCTAGGGGCGAAGGCTGATTGAGAACCAGCAGCATGAAGAGTGATTTTTAATACCTCGCTATTTGCGACGGAGTGCTTTATTTGTCCAGGATTCTCGCATTGCATTCGATTGCAAGATGCAATCTCTCTGCATTGTGCGGCCGGCTTGGATGTGGATTGCTAGGTGCACGCCTTTCGCTCTGCACGATTAATCAATGCCGTAAGAATCAGGCCAGTACCAAGGAAGCTGACCGTGATTACTGTGCCAAGCGTTAAGTGTGCGGCAGGTTCCGGTAGGGCTGCAACTAACTGCATGGGTGAGAGCCACGGCGATAGTTGCAGAAAACAGATGCAGAGAAAAATGCATGATCACGTCAAATCAATTCCCCGTTTGCGAAACAAGCTGAATGCATAAATCAGAAGGACGGTAGAAAATATTCCTTCAAGTACCCAAGAGCCAATTCCAAATTGATTCCAAAGCCCCATGCCAAGGTGATAATCCGAATGTGGGAAAAGTGCCAAATCATTGTTGTGCATAGGCCAGTCAGCCAAAAAATGAGAGAAACTGGCTATGCCTGCAATAATTGCGACGCGCTTGTGCTTGATGAAGCATACAGCCCATATAATTGACCAGAAGATAGCCGCCAGGAGTGAGTGATCCCAATCAATAAAAGTCAAATCAAAATAGAGATAAGGTAAAGCTTGCAAGTTGGGCGTAACCTGATTCCAGCCAAGAACGATAAAAATTCCCGCCAGAATGTCCAGGAAAACGACCCCTAATAGGATAGGAGGGGTTGGGACATCGGGGTAACGTGCTTTAAGCGCCATTCCAATTGCAAAGTGACCAACGTACATTTCTTCTCCTCTGAAGATTAACCTAATGTAATAACACGACAAAGAATTATTTCATAGACTGGGGGGCAAAGTGTAGTAATTCAATTATCCACCGACACGTATTCCTGAAGCTTTTGCAGTAGCTTGTCGAGCTGCAAGCACCTTATGCAATACCGCATCAACTGCTGCACCTTTTATAATGAACTTCTGATGAAGGCAGTGCTCCGCTTGGGATTCAGCGGTGCTTTATTGCGCTTTTTCGTCCGTTTTTGCCTTGCATCGGCTGCCTCGAATACGTTTTTCAACGGCCTGTTAAATATTGAACATTCCTGCGTTCAGTCACTATTCAGCTCAAAGGCTGCACAATTAAACCGCAATATCAGATCGATTGGGTATTGGATGATCGGGAATGCATAAGATTTAAACGAAAAAATTACCCGAAAAAATGATCTACCTTTGGTTTATTCAGGAGATACATCATGAATACTAAAACAACGCTTATTCTTCTTGCTGTAATTGGAATGTTTCTTCTTGGTGGATGTGTAGCCACACCTTATTCCGGAGGCGTGGGATATTATCGCGGTGCTGCTTATAGTTATGGATATCAATCACCAGTTTATTACAGCAGCCCAAGAGGTTACATGGGTAGCTATAGGTATTTCGGTAACGGACATCGACATTTCATCGGTGGACATAGACATCACCACGGAGGGCATAGACACTCCATCGGCGTACAGCGGCATTGGGGCGGACACAAACATTCCGGCGGCGGTCATCACGGCAGGGGCCATAGCGGTCATAGAGGGCATCGCTGATGAGAAATGAGCATGCTTGCGACTAGCCCGCCAGAATATGGCGGGTTATATTTTTTGAATAAGCCTCAGTGTTAAATGTTGGGCATCTCTTCGTTCAGTCCAACTGATGTGCTAACCGACACATGATCTTCGATAAAAGCACATTCATAGTGATTGTGGCAGAATAATTAATCGCTACGTTTGGTCACTTCCACCAAATGATAACCAAACTGTGTTTTAACCGGGCCTTGCACCTCGCCGACAGGTGCGCTGAATACCACGGTATCAAATTCCTTCACCATTTGCCCGCGGCCAAATTCACCCAAGTCACCGCCTTGTTTGCCGGATGGACAGAGTGAATGTTGTTGCGCTAATTGACTGAATTCGGCGCCATTTTCTATTTCAGCTTTCAGGTTGTTACATTGCTCTTCGGTTTTTACCAAGATATGACGTGCACTGGCTCGTGCCATAAGATTTCTCCTGTATTTTTAAATTAATTTTTTGTTACGTGGTACATTTAAGCACAAATACGTGTGCTTATTAAAGTACTGTTCTAGTTTTATAGCCGTCCAAGTCATCGAGGGTTTAATGAAAATATTCAGTGGTATCAGTGCCAATGCTTGAGTTATGCAGTGTCAATAAAGCTTATGCCGAAGGCCGCAAGGTGCTAACCAATTTAAGCTATACGCTGAAAGCAGGCGAGTACGTTGCCATCATGGGTGAGTCGGGTGTGGGGAAGTCGACTTTGTTGAATTTGATTGCGGGGCTGGATACGCCGGATTCCGGTGAAATTCGCATTAACGGCGCTACCATTTCGTCGCTGGATGACGATGCAGCCACGCGACTGCGGCGCCAACAGTTCGGTTTCATCTTTCAGGCATTTCATGTATTGCCGCATCTGACATTGAGCCAGAATATCGCTTTGCCTTTATTACTGAATGGGGCGCCGTTGGATCGTGTAGAACAAATGTTGGCCGACGTGGGATTGCGTGATCGCGGGCATCATTTTCCGCGTCAATTGTCCGGTGGCGAATTGCAGCGTGTTGCGATTGCGCGGGCGTTGATACACCGGCCTAAACTGGTTTTGGCGGATGAGCCGACAGGCAATCTCGATCCGGATACGGCGCATGAGATTCTCCAGTTAATGCGTACGGAAATCAAAGCTAATGGCGCGACGGGCATTATCGTAACGCACTCGCATGCGGCTGCTGCGACGGCCGACATGATTTTGAATTTAACCAAGGATGGTTTGCATCCTGTGGCATCAGAGGGCACCTAGCCAATGAATTCGGCATCGTTATCTCGCTGGCTGCTATTCGGTGAATGGCGCGCGCATCTGGTACAAGTAATCGTGGCGCTCATCGCTATCGCCATCGGTATTGCGATGGGGTTTTCAATCCATCTGATTAATACCGCTGCTTTTAATGAATTTTCCGCTGCCAGCAAAAGTCTGTCCGGGCAAGCGGATTTGCAGGTGCGCGGCCAGAAGGCAGTGTTTGATGAGTCGCTTTATCCGCTGCTGGCTAACACCGCAGGTGTCGCATTGGTAAATCCGGTGCTGGAACTGGATGTTGCAATACCGGGAAAACAGCACAATAGAAATGACCAAAAACTAAAAATTATCGGCATCGATATGTTTCGGGCAGCGCAGATTTCACCTGATTTGCTGGGATTGCCCGCGGAAGGAGAAACGCTGGATCGTCTGGCGAGCGATACTATTTTCCTATCACCGGCTGCGATGGCGTGGCTGCAGGTTAAGCAAGGCGATTCATTGCAACTGTACGCAGGATTGCAAACCGTTACATTGCGCGTGGCGGGTGGTTTGGTGCGGGCGCGGGCAGGTCAACGCATTGCGGTGATGGATATCGGTGCGGCGCAGTGGCGCTTCCAGCAGCTGGGTGTATTGTCGCGGATCGAGTTGAAACTGCAGGACGGTGTCAACCATGCCGCGTTTAAAGCCAAGCTGGCTAAAGAACTGGGTGGGTCGTATGTGGTTGCTGAATCGGCGGATCAGGAAACGCGAGTTGCCAATATGTCGCGCGCCTATCGGGTCAACCTGAACATGCTGGCGCTGGTAGCGCTGTTTACCGGTGTCTTTTTGGTGTTTTCCACACAAGCACTTTCTGTTATCCGACGACGCCAGCAATTTGCGCTATTGCGCGTATTGGGCTTTACACGGCAACAGTTGTTGCGACAGATCATCACCGAAGGGGTGATTCTGGGGGTGATCGGCTCGTTGCTGGGTTTGGGTTTGGGATATGCGGTTGCGGCGCTGACGATCCAGTTTCTGGGCGGAGATTTAGGCAGCATCTTTTTCCCGGGCGTCAAACCGAGTATTTATTTTGATCCGCTGGCTGCATTGACGTTCTTTGGGGTGGGGCTTGGCGTGACTTTGCTAGGGAGCATTGCGCCGGCATTGGAGGCAGCCCGTGCCAAGCCTGCGTTAGCGTTAAGATCCGGCAGTGAAGATATGGCCATGGCAAGGTTGTCGCCGCCTTGGTTTGCGGTGATTTGTTTGTCGGTCGCCGTCTTGTTTACCCAGCTTCCTCCGATTTTTGAGCTGCCGATATTTGGCTATCTGGCGGTTGCATTGCTATTGATCGGCGGTATTGCATTGATGCCGCGTTTTGCCGCATGGTTTTTTTCAGCATTGCAGGCCAAATGGCATTCCGGCCGGATCGGCGCTGTTTTTACTTTGGTGCTGGCGCGCTTGGCAAATGCGCCCAATCAGGCTGCTATTGCACTGGGCGGCATATTGGCCAGTTTTAGTCTGATGGTTGCCATGGCCATCATGGTGACGAGTTTTCGCGTATCAGTTGATGATTGGTTGGGGCGTGTTTTACCGGCTGATTTATATGTACGCGCCGCTGCGACCGGAGATCAGGGCGGTTTTCAACCCGATGTGCAACAGGCGGTTGCTGCGCTGCCCGATTTTGGTCGTGTGGATTTTTTTCGTTCACAGCAATTGATGCTGGATGCCAATCGGCCGGAAATCACCCTGATCGCCCGTCCTGTTGACCAATCAGATCCGCGTAATACGCTACCGATGACGGATGACATGATGGCACCTGCATCATGGCCTGACGATGTGATGCCTGTTTGGGTGTCGGAAGCAATGGTTGATTTGTATGGCTACCGGGTGGGTGAAAAAGTGATCTTGCCGATTGGCGCAGCATCCAATGAATTTCTGGTCGCCGGGGTGTGGCGTGATTATGGCCGTCAATTTGGTGCTATCCAAATGCAATTGGCCGATTATCAGGCATTAACGGGGGATGTGAGTGTCAATACGGTTGCTTTGTGGCTGCAAACTGGAATAAATCTGGATGCAGCCATCGCGAAATTGCGGCAACTGCCGTTTGGCGCTGCGCTGGAGATATCCCGATCCGGTGATATGCGTGCATTAAGTCTGGAAATCTTTGACCGGAGTTTTGCGGTGACTTATTTACTGGAACTGGTGGCGGTCGTCATTGGATTGCTGGGCGTGGCGGCCAGTTTCTCAGCGCAAACATTGGCGCGTGCCAAAGAGTTTGGCATGTTGCGACATATTGGTGTCATGCGCCGGCAGATTCTTACGATGCTGGCCGCTGAAGGCGGGTTGTTGACTGTACTTGGGATCGCTCTGGGTTTTATTTTGGGGTGGGGTATCAGTTTGATTCTGGTTTTTATCGTCAATCCGCAATCTTTTCATTGGACCATGCAATTGCATCTGCCATGGGGTTGGTTGATGCTGGTCGCCGTGATTATGCTGGTTTCAGCGGCATTGACGGCATTGCTGGCCGGGCGCCAGGCAGTTTCCGGTAATGTCATACGTGCTGTGCGGGAGGATTGGTAATGCTGAGCGTTAACAATAACGGTAAGCGTTTTTTTACTCGTTTTGCTAGAACGATCATGCTGATTGTAAGCTTACTGATCACCAATATTTTTGCTGAACCTTCCCGGTGGATGCCGGTTGTGCCTGATCAGCAGCTGACTTTCCCGCATGATTATGGCGCGCACCAGGATTTTCGCATTGAATGGTGGTATATCACCGGCTGGTTGGAGACTGAAGATAACAAGCCACTGGGTTTTCAGGTGACATTCTTTCGTTATGCAACGGATCTTAATGAGGATAATCCAAGCCGTTTTGCCGCGAAATATTTAATCATTGCGCATTTGGCATTATCTGACCCTGCCGTGGGCAAGCTGATGCATACGGAAAAGACTGCACGTGAAGGTTTTGATCTGGCTTATGCCAGGCAAGGCAACACGGATGTGAAACTGGACAATTGGACGTTGGTGCGTGAGGAAGATGGGCGTTATCAGGTGGATATGCAGGCCAGTGATTTTGGCTTACGATTATCGTTATCGCCGACGCAAATGCCGCTGTTACAGGGCGAAAATGGTTTTTCCCGTAAAGGTCCGAAACCAGAACAAGCAAGTTACTACTATAGTGAACCGCATTTAAGCGTAACCGGTACGGTTTTTCGTGATAATAGGCCGGTTACTGTCAGCGGCCGTGCCTGGCTGGATCATGAATGGTCGACAGCCTATTTGGATGCTGATGCGGATGGTTGGGATTGGGTGGGTGCCAATCTGGATGATGGCTCAGCATTAATGGCTTTTCAAATACGCGGTAAGAATGGCAGTAAAGTCTGGGCCTATGCCGCACTCCGCGATGTAGCGGGTAATGTTTCATTCTTCAAACCGGAACAGGTGGAATTTGTTCCCATACGTACTTGGCAGTCGCCGCATACCGATGCGATCTATCCTGTGGCCATGCGTATTCGTACCGGTGAAATTGAATGGCAACTGACGCCACTGTTGGATGATCAGGAACTGGATTCACGTCAATCAGCCGGTGCAGTTTATTGGGAAGGTGCAGTGACGCTGACTAAAGATAATAAACCGGCCGGCAAGGGGTATCTTGAGTTAACTGGTTATGTCAAACCTTTAACATTGTGAACGTGATTCCAATTAAGATTGGAGAATTCCCAGGATTGCAGGATAAGCAAGTCTACATGCATTTAAAGCGCAAAAATAGATTGCTGAGTCTGGTGAATTTTTCGATAAATGTAGCGCATGCCTAATTTCAATACTTTCATTGTTGGTAAATGTGAGTTAGAATTTACAGGCAGAATGATCAGAGTAGTATGATTATTGCTAAATAGGTAATATACTCAGTTCCTTAGGTTGGTAATCAATAATAAAAAAGGGAATAGAGAAGATTACATGATCACAAAAGCTTGTGATTGTGAAAGTAGGGGGGTCGATGTAATCGGCTTTAGTTAAGTAGGTGAATGTTAATTAAAGAAATCCATTAAATAAGGAGATAAAATATGAGCGAAGTTAATAGAAGAGAAACAGACGCACAAGTTCTGAGATTGTTCTTCATTTCAACTGCAGTGTTTATCGTTATTGGCGCAGTTGTTTACGGCGTATTCTAGACTGATCAATTTTTATTGATATCTGTATGTGGTTTAAGTTTTGTAAGTTACTGATGATTATCTGGTTGCATTAAAACTTATTCCACCACTCATTGTGAACGACTTCATAGTGGCGGAATCAACCGAATAAGTTTAGAAGTATAAATGCCCATTTATTGGATTATTCCGATAAATGGGCATTTATCTTTGTAGTATAAAACTTCTACGTAATTTTAATGGAGAGGTATAAACGTCACTCTCCACAACTTCTTAGAACTCTCCGTCTTTAATATAAGGTTGTGACCACAGAATGACCTGCATCAGCACAGATTTGCGCCAGGCATCCTGCATACGATCGACATCATCACGTGAGTGACCGCCTTTTTCCAGGAAAGGGCGAAGCGTTGTTGTAATGGGAATGAGAAGTGCAAAAATGTAGTGTAAATGAATAATTGGCACTGCTTTTACATTATCTGTACGGTTTTTCTTGGAGCTATGATGACGCAATCCAATTTCGTACTGATAATTGAGCCAATTCTGATCATATTCAGCTTTTGCAGTATCCAGAATCCATTGACCGAAACGTTTGCGCACCCCACCCAGATAATCCATGTTAGGCTGACCATCCGCTGCGTTGGTGAAATAATGCAACAGGAAAGGTGTAGAACCGACAAAGCCATACCATACATCCAGAATCTGCTCAGTTTGGTCTTTGAGTATGTCATGCGACATTTTGAGGTAGCGCACATCATCATCGCCAAACAGGCTGGCCTGTTTCAGCTTGGCAAAATCATCCAAGGATACGGGAGATTTTTTGAGCTCAGGACTGCCGTAAGTGTAGCCAGGTATATTTGTAGTTGCCATAAAATTTCCTTATTGAGAAATGTTAATCATCATAGGTAACAACGTAACAGTATTTGTTGTTACACTATGCATTAAATATCATGCAGTTATGCAATGAATTCCGGTCAAATTATATAGGAAAATGATCCTGTTGAATATTTGCATGGCGGATTCTACAGGATTGATAATGTGTGTGAACATACTTTTGGGTACTGATTCAATCTCAGCGTGCCTTCAATAAACCATCCAGCCAATTTTTCCAGTGCTGATACTTTTCTGATAATGCGCTGTTTCTGTGTTCAATGACAATTTGCTTGGCGTAGCGGCGGCCTGTTGTTTTAAGTCCGCAAGCCAGTAGGGCGGCGCCTTGTAAACTTGTTTCTTTTTGTTGTAAGTGAAAAACTGGGAAAGGCACGCACTGGGCGATGCCATGTTGCAGGCAAGGCAATTCGGATAAGCCGCCTGATAGATAAGCTTCAGTCAGCGGCGCATGGTGGTGAAAATCTTCCAGGATACGTGCAACCCGGAAAACAACGGCCTCAAGCATGAGTGCGGTGATTTGCTGTGTGCTCAAGTCTGCAGTTGATTGGGAGAAATAAATGCCCCAATCTTTGCGAAAATAAGGTGCGCCTAACCCGCTGGGTTCTGCCAGGCAAAAAATATCGTTACTTGCCAAATCTTCACTGCAGCAATCCTGCACCGGATAAGGCGCCAGTGCAGCAGCGATGGAATTGAGTGTGCCTTCAATGGCAAATTGCGATTGCTGGTCGTCATTTTGATAAACCAGTGTTTGTAGATAACCATCAGATGCGAATGCATCTTTGGCAAGGGAGCGGATCACAAAACCGCCTGTGCCGAGATTAACCAAAGCCGTAGTTTGGCTATCGGTCAGGCTGGCGATCAGGGCAGCTGATTGGTCTCCGACGCTGGCCTGCAAGGTCAATCCGATATGCGGTAGTGGCACGTTCAATCCGATTGAGGGTTTGATGTGCGCTAAAATCGAATGCGGAATATCGAATAATCTGCATAACGTGCCTGACCATTGTTGCTGGTGGATATCCATCAGCAAGGTGCGCGCGGCCATGGAAGCGTCGGTGAGAAAATGTTGACCGTGCGTCCAACGCCAGATCAGAAAAGTATCCAGCGTACCTACCAGCCATTCGCCATGAACGAATTTCTCATGCCATGCCGGATTCTCTTGCAGTAAAACATTAAGCTTGGGCGCAAAGTAATAGGCGGTTAGTCGTAGCCCAGTCAGTTGGTGAATGGTGCTTGTCGATGCATGCAGGCGATCGCAACAACTGGATCCCCGGTCATCCTGCCACGAGATCAGTGGCGTTACCGGGTTGCCACTGGCTTTATCCCAGATCAGAAAGGACGAGCGCTGACTGCACAATCCCAAAGGAGGCTTGTCGCCGGTTTGTGCCGCGCATTCTTTAAGCACTTGTTCGGCAACTTCGGCATAGTCCAGTGCGCTGCTTTCATAGTGCCCATTGTGGCTGTTGATGGCAGGTGCAGGCTGAGTGACAATGTGCTGGAGATTTCCTTGGTGATCCATTAAAGCGGCTTTAATGGATGTAGTGCCTAAGTCGAGGGCGATGGCCGAAATCAATGTGTAATCCATTGCTGGCAGCAGTGTTCAACTTCCTGGTGCAATCGTACATTGTCCCAATTCATGATGCTGGCCACACGCAGGGCGATTTGCGCTAACTGGTTTTTTGTCAGCTTGACCAGAATAAGTAATGGCAAGCGACGGCGCAACAAATCGTCCAGATGGATGACCATTTCAGTAGTCGCACAGTGCATCAGGTCGGCATCAATAAACGGCAGCGATGGAATGATTCGTTGCGCTAGATCCGCATCCATTTCGATACTACGAAAAATATCATCGATGCGTGTGCCGTGGCGATGTAATAGCCATTTCGCGCTTTCTGCATCAATACTCAATTGCGCTGCCAGGCTCTGCATACGATCAAACCATACCGGGAAATTTTCCTGTGGTGCCCATGGGAGCAATCTACCCTGGGTTGCGCAGGGCGAGGAAATGCTGAGTTGCGCGCACACCGTGTCGACGATATGCGCAGCATCCTGGCGTGATGAGGTTATTTTTCCACCAATCGCATAGTGCACGCCGTTGGGAGCGGATTTTAATTCCCAGTCACGGCTGATCGCTGAGGGTGAATCAGACGAATCGGCCTGAGATGGTTGTTTGAAAACGCGTACCCCAGCAAAACAACCGATGATGTCGCTTCTTGTCCAGGGTGTTTTCAGATAATCGTTGGCGGCTGCAAGTAAATAAGTAATATCGCTGTCATTGGCAGCGACGTTTTCCACATTGCCTGTGAAATCGGTATCCGTTGTCCCCAGCAGCGTCAAGCCATACCAGGGGATCATGAAAAATACCCGGCCATCCGACCGGGCTGTCAGCAGCAGCGCTTCATCGTTCAGCACGGCAGGCATTACCAGATGAATTCCCTTGGCGAGACGGCACCATGCCTGGCTTTGTGTTTCATTTGCCAACCACTGGCCGGTTGTGAAAACAATTTGTTTGGCGCTGATTTTTTGTTCGGTTTGGGTGAGTTGATCCTGGATGATTGCACCATCCGCTTTCCCATTGATTTCCAACAATTGAATCAGTTTGCAGTAATTGATGCAGCTTGCGCCGGCATCCAGTGCTCCTGCGATGAGCTCCAATACCAGCCGTGCGTCATCGGTTTGCGCATCGGCGTAGGTAAAGCCACCTTTGAGTGCATGTGGATTGAGGAAAGAAAAGTGCTCGGTGAATTGCTGTGGATTAAAATAATGGTGGCGCATTTGCGGATCGGTATCGCTGGCCAGGAAATCGTATAACGTTAAGCCTAATTTCAGTTGCAGCCGATTCATGCGCTGCTGCGCGTAGACGGGAATGCCAAAACGTAGTGGCCACACGCGGTGAGGCGCTGTATGTAACAACATGGTCCGCTCCTTGAGCGACTTGCTGACCAGTTTGAAATCATAGGTCTCCAAGTAACGCAAGCCGCCGTGGATTAATTTGCTGGATGCGGACGAGGTGGCGCTGGCCCAGTCGCTTTGCTCAATAATGGCTACTTTGAGACCGCGCAGTGCGGCATCATACGCGGTCCATGCGCCATAGATGCCGCCACCGCAAACCAGAAGATCGAAAGGTTGATTGTGTAAAGCTGCGAAATCTCTTTTCATTGATCGCGCAGCATCAGCGCTTTATGGGGCAAGTCACTGATGAGGATATCAACGCCTAATTGCAACGCTTTATTGATTTCGGTATCGCTATTGCAGGTATAAACGGCGACACATTTGCCATGATCACGCAACACATCGACTATAGCGTGATCCAGATTCTCAATAGGCAGACAAAGCCCATGAAGAAAGGCATGCGTGTTTAATAGTTGGCGCGCATCTGCGATGGTTTGGTGAGTTTCAAAGTTGTAAACCAACGGAAATGCCGGTTTGTATTGATGCGCATACACCAGGCTGGCAAGATTGAAAGAGGAGGCCATGATGCGTTGCTCAGGATTCTGGCCGATCAGATCCAATGTCTGGCGGATTTTTAACTCGTGACGGGAAATCGGTTCCCAATCACGATTCTTGACTTCAATCAATAAACGACAGCGTTTGCGATAGGCGGCCAGAAAATCCTGCAACGTCATAATAACTTCGCTTGTGGATTTTGGATTGATCAATGCTTGGAGTTGATGATAATCAAAATCGTCAATGCGCTTGTCGTCCAGTCCAATTTTATTGAGAAAGCGATCATGCCAAAGTACAGCAACTTCATCACGGCTGAGCTGCACGTCGGTTTCAATGCCATCGATGGCATAACCCAATGCTTTATCAAAAGCATTCCGGGTGTTTTCCATCGCTTCCGTATTGGCACCGCGATGTGCAAACACCAGACAATTGTCAGGATGATGGCTGTGTTTTGGCATTCTGCGGGTAAGTTAGTTACTGCGCAGCGGCTTGCAGCAATTCAATGATAGCCGCATCCCGGGTAATTTCAGCAGCGATTTTCCCTGTTTGGCTTTTGATTTTCGAATTGGCGCCTTTTGCCAGCAATACTTTCACGGCATCGATATGATCATGTAAAGCAGCCCACATCAGTGCGGTCACGCCATCATCGTTTTGCAGATCGATTTTAGCGCCATGCTCCAGTAATATTTCGATGACCGGTGTATGACCGTTTTGTGCAGCCAAAATGAGCGGTGTGAAGCCATTGGCAGCTTTATGATCGACTTGCGCACCGTGCTTGAGCAATGCCTTGGCTATCTCGGTGTTGCCGATCAACGCCGCAAGTGTCAGCGCTGTTGCGTCATTTTTATCTTTCAAATCGACTTTGGCACCTTTTGCCAACAACGCATTGACAACGTCGAAATGCCCATCCTGGGTGGCGATATACAACGCCGTGGTGTCGTTGGCAGCCAGCAAATCAATGGGAGCATTCCTGGCTAATAATGTTTCGACGATTGCGGTGTGTCCGTTGCGCGCAGCCATATACAGTGCAGTGGTGTTGTCGGAAGCCTGTTCATCAATTTTCGCACCTTTTTCCAGTAACTTATCGACTATGCTTGTTCTACCTTCCAACGCCGCGATCATCAGGGCGGTTACTTTTTCTTTGGTCTTCAAATGAATGTCCGCACCTTTTGCTAATAGCGCATCAACAATCGCTTCGTGTCCTTTTTGTATCGCCAGCATCAGCGCAGTAATGCCATCCGTTGTTTGTGCATCAATTTGAGCGCTTTTGGCCAATAACGCATTGACAACTTCGGTGTGGCCGTTTTTTGCAGCGATAATCAATGCTGTGGCGCCGCCGGCATTTTTCAGATTCACATCGGCATTCTTTGCCAGCAACAGATCAACGATATCGGCGTGGCCATACTGCGAAGCGACGATCAGGGCGCTAAACCCCATGTCATTTTGATAATTGACGTTGATACCTTTTTCCAACAACTGCTTGATCGTTTCTACTTTGGCGGAAAAAGCAGCTTTAAGAAATTCGGTTTCATCTTCGGTGGTGGCATTGGCAACAGGGACTGACAGCATGGTCGCGATGATTGAGAAAATAAAGAAGTTACGCGTACACTTAGCTATGTTTTTTATATAATTCATCTATTACACCTATATCGGACTTACTATGATTGATTATCTGGGTTTATTTCAGGAATTCACTGATCAATACATCATGCACTGACCATATATTGTTAGTTTTTACCGTTAATATTTTAACCTAGAAATATCTGTTCTTAAATTTAATTGGTTGTAGAAAGCCAGCATGTTATTTTTTGCAAATAAGCAATTATAAAATGTTTGAATGATGTTTCTGGGTGTTATGAAAATTTATTAATCTTTAATGTTGGGTATCTATGCATGACTGGATAATTCCTGATTGGCCAGCACCGCGCAATGTCAAAGCATTGTTTACCACTCGTAATGGCGGCGTGAGTGGTGGTGCCAATGGTGCTTATGTTTCCTTGAATTTAGGTGCGCATGTTAACGATGATTTGACGGATGTGACGCATAACCGGGCGTTATTGCGTCATCATTTACCCGCTGAACCGAAGTGGTTGAAACAGGTGCATGGTACTTTACCGATCTGGATTGATGACACGACAACAACAACGCCGGAGGGTGATGCTGTTCTCAGCCGCAAGCAAGGCACCGTTTGTGCTGTCATGGTTGCCGATTGTTTACCGGTGTTTCTGTGTGATGCAGCCGGTACCACAGTAGGTATCGTACATGCGGGTTGGCGCGGATTGGCGGGGGGAATCATCGAACGATCCGTTGCGGCAATGCAAGTCGACCACGGTCAGTTGCTGGCGTGGTTGGGGCCGGCGATTGGCGCTAATCATTTTGAAGTCGGCGCAGATGTCTATGAGGCTTTCACACAGCATGACGCGCAAGCGGCACAAGCTTTTGCGTCAAAGGATGGCAATCATGGAAAAAAATGGTTGGCAGATATTTTCTTGTTGGCACGCCAGCGATTGGTGAATAATGGCATTACCAGGATTTATGGTGGAGGCGTGTGTACATTCAGTGATCCTGCGCGTTTTTTTTCTTACCGTCGAGATGGTGAAACCGGGCGCATGGCTGCATTAATCTGGCTTGATTAGATGCGCATCGTTACCAGATCGTTGAAGAATGTTTTCGAAGCAGAGCCGATACCAGGCAAAAACAGGCGAGAAAACGCAGTTTATGCGTAATCAATGCACATTTTGAACCTGTTTTTAACACCATTTAGCGGTACGCAGATAGTTTGTCAACGACCTGTTAACTTGCTCATTAATTGCCTTGAACAGCGTATAATCCCGCCTTTGCTTTTTTAATTAACGTTATGTCAACGCTTACCTGGATTATTGCTGCCAGTTTACTGGGAGGGGCACTGAGTTTATTGTTTGCAGCGATATTGTCACTCAATGCGCGGTTATCCTGGCTTTCAATACTGGTGTCTTACGCTATCGGCGCATTATTGGGCGCGGCCTTTCTAAATACTTTGCCGGAGGCATTCGAGCTGTCTGACAACCCCACGCAGGTAACGATGACTGTTCTGATCGGGATTCTGGTTTTTTTCATTTTGGAAAAATTAGTATTGTGGCGTCACTGTCATATCGAAGATTGCGAGGCGCATGATCCATCGCATGGCCTGGCGGCGACAGCGACTGTGGTCAACCACCACCAGCACGATCATGGACGTAGCGGATTCATGGTCATTGTGGGCGATACCTTTCATAATTTTGTGGACGGTATTTTGATTGCTGCTGCTTTCATGGTGGATGTGCAGTTAGGTATTGTGACATCCATTGCGATCATTGCCCATGAAATTCCCCAGGAGGCGGGAGACTTCATTATTCTTTTGAATTCAGGTTATACGCGCCGCATGGCATTTTTGATGAATCTGCTGTCCAGCTTGGCGACTGTGGTTGGCGGTGTGTTGGCGTATTTCATGCTGCATAAGATGAATTTTCTGGTGCAACCGTTATTAGGACTTGCTTCGGCCAGCATGATTTATGTGGCCATGTCGGATTTGATCCCAGGGTTACATAAGCGACCTGAGATTCATGCAACTATTCAGCAGGTTGTATTGATTTTGCTGGGAATTTCTTCGATCTGGCTGGTGGGAAATATTTTTCCCCATACTTAGCAGGAAGGATGAAATGGTTGCAAAACACCGAAACGCTAACTATAGAGGATGTTAAATGATAAAACGATTGATGGCGGTATTGTTGCTGCTTTTGTGTGTCGGCGTTGTTTATGCGGAAGAAAGCAATATTATCGAGAAAGTTGAAAGCAGTGCGCGTGCCTGGTTGGAAGGGGTTGATAGTGGAAAATATAAAGAAAGCTGGGAAAATTCATCTGCGCTATTCAAGACGAAAACATCCGAGTTGGAATGGATCAAATCGATTACTGCACTCAGGGCATCACGTGGCACTGTGAGCGCCCGGTATATTGCCACCGCTGCCGCGGCAAAATCGTTATCAGGACTTCCTGACGGTGAATATATCGTACTCCAGTTTTACGCAACGTTTACAGAAAAAGGATTGGCACTGGAGACGGTCACGCTGGTAAAAACACACAACGAAATATGGCAGGTTGTGGATTATTCGATGAAGTGAGAAATTTGACGAGCCTTGTGCTTGCCTATTTTGTCACTGCATAGTCGCTAAACTCACCCATTCGTCACCCCTTTAAATCCCTCGGAGATGCGATAATATACGCGGCGCACCGGTGTGCCGTAGCGTTCAATCACACGGTATTCAATGGCACCGGGCTGCTCGAGCATTTTTTCCACATCAATACCTTTGCTACCCGTGCGAGTTTTTTCCAAATGACGCCGTTTCATGCCGATCTGAATGATAGGGCGGTCGGTGGGCGCTTGAGAAGGAAACCAGAATTCATACATGGCACCGCTATCCCCAAACATATTGCGTGAACGGATATCCAATTTTGTGTCGCCATGCGTGTAAAAATATAAAGCGCTGGCAACTGACCATTTGCTCATGCCGACAACGATGGGTTCCTTGCCGGTTTGGTTTTTGACTTCTGCTGCAATTTGCTCAATTTCGGCGGCTGTTTCTCGCCAGTAATAGTGCTCTGTAAATAAATGATATGGTACACCAGGTATTCCCAGTACCACATAGTGCGACACAAAAGCATAAGCGAAGATGCACACGATAATAGTTGGTTGCCAAGCAGCTTGTATGCGTTTGGCCAGTGTGCTTAGATGGTCGGTTTGGCCGATCATCCAGGCGATGGTGGGCAGTACTGCAAGCCAGATTGGGGCGGTCCAGTGAAAACGTGGTTCGTCAAAAGTACTGAGAGCGAAACAAACCAGGAATGGAACCACGGTAAAAACTTGCACAAATAAGTGACGTCTGTACTCAATTTGCTGATTGGTCTGTTTCTTAATTGAGAATAGCGCTAATACTGCTGCAATGAAGCCGATCGGGGTTAGCAGGATGATTACGTGGATAATCAAGTGATGGACTGAAAATTGATAACTATCTGTCAGCACGCGATTCGACTGAAATGCAAAGGATGCCCAATCATTACCGTAGTTCCAGATAATCACCGGCGAAAAAAGCAGTAATGCCAATAGCGCGGCCAGATAGGGGTAAGGGCGCTTCATCCAACGGCGTGCCGTCGGATCGATGATGACAAATGCCAGAGCGGCAATACCCAATAATCCCAGTGTGTACTTAGACAGTAATCCCAGACCGAAAGCGATTCCCATACCTAGCCAGGCTGAGCGTTGACCGGCTATTAATGCACGCTCCATGTAATAGAGCGTGGCGGCCCAGGCTGCAATGAGCGGCGCATCGGGTGTCATTAATACGCCGGAAGCGACTCCTATCGGTAGAATAGCCAATAACAATACCGCCCGCATCGCAGTGGATTTGTTATACAGATTCTGCGCCAGTGCATAGAGGTAACCCATGGCTACTAAACCGCACAACAGTGCACCAATGCGCACGCCAAATTCATTGTGTCCCAGAATCGATGTGCCCAGCCAGATTAACCAAGCCACCATAGGCGGATGGTCATAAAAACTGAGATCCATGTGCTGTGCGTATTGCCAGTAATAGGCTTCATCCGGAATGAGTTGCGCCAAACCGAAATAAACCAAGCGCAGCAATAGAATGAATATCACGATACCAATGGCTGCGGTGCGCCAACGCATCTCTAGTGACGGTAGATCTTTTTTGCTAGGAAACACATAAAAGGCTGAGCCCAGATAGTTGACGGCTGCGGTGGCAGCGATGGCCGGAAAAATTGCCAGCAGAGGTGGTATGTGCCAAACATAAACCAGCAAAGCCAGCACTCCGCCGCGTAATAATAACGCGAGGGCGCCGACGGTCAGGAAACGACCGAATTGATGCCATTGCAGATAGCCCGCGTGATGTTCACGGAATGCCCATTTTGAATTAAAAGTATAGTTGACCGTTGCAGCCACAAAGAAGCTGGCAAAGTGAGACAGAGCAAGTCCGGCATCACGGCTGATCATCCATTGAAAAACAATGGCGTCAATCAATACACCGAGTAATCCGACCGCTGCGAAGCGGCCAGCCGTATTCAGTGTGACTGTGCCACCGGCTAAGGTTATCAAACGCTGAACATAGGCCAACTGGTGGGAAAAAGACAGCTTTGAAGTGCCATGCGTGCGATCGTGAAAGCAAATCGGTACTTCGGTGACACGCAGCTTGTCGTGGTTGGCCATCAGTAATTCAAGCAGAATCTTGTAGCCACGTGCATTGTTAGAAATACTTTGAGCCAGTTCACGGCGGAATGCAAAAAAACCGGAGGTGGCGTCATTGACATCGCAGATAGGGCGTGCTATCCAACTACCTATGCGGGACAGTAGTTGCCGATGCAGCGGCCAGTTTTCCGTGCTGCCACCAGGAACATAGCGACTGCCAATGGCAACATCATAATTGCCATCTAATACCGGGATGACAACGGCTGGTAGGCTTTCGGGCGAATGGCTTAGATCGGCATCCATGACAACAATGACGTTACTTTGTGCTGCAGCGACACCCGCGAGTATCGAGGCGGTGAGATCCGGCTTTTCGCGCCGTTCAATCAAGCGGACATTCGCTTGGTTTTCCCATGCGCGTACTTTGTCTGGCGTGCCATCCGTGGAACCATCATCAACGAAGATGACTTCAAAACTATTGGGGCTAAAATCCAGTGCAAATAAACGAGTGAGGAGTTGATCTATATTCTCAGACTCATTCAATGTGGGTACTACGATGGAAAATTGGGTCATGTAGTTCCACAGATTAGAATTTATAATGGATGATTGGCGGCATGATATTGTTATCTTTGTTGCTTCTGATATTTATCCACCGCTTTATTATGGTCCGTCAAGTTAGTAGAGAATTGCGATTCTCCGTTACCTTTCGCAACAAAGTATAGTGCGTCAGTTTCGGCTGGGTTGAGTGCTGCACGAATGGAAGCTAAACTTGGCAAAGCAATGGGTGTAGGCGGTAAGCCAGCGCGAGTATAAGTGTTGTATGCCTGGTCTGCAAGCAGATCTTTTTTGCGTAGATTACCATCAAAATGCTCACCTAAACCGTAGATGACGGTGGGGTCTGTTTGTAAGCGCATATCTTTACGTAGCCGATTAATAAAAACACCAGCGATTTCTGCGCGGTCGCTTGCTACTCCCGTTTCTTTTTCTATAATGGATGCGAGAATCAGTGCTTCGTAGGGAGTGTTTAACGGTAATGATTCTGCACGCGCTGCCCAACCGGTTTGTAAGTGATTGTGCATGGCCCGGTATGCTCGCTGCAAAATATGGATATCGCTGTCGCCCTTGATAAAATAATACGTATCAGGAAAAAATAATCCTTCTGCTGCTGTTTCACTTGCGCCGATCCGCTGCAAAATTTCCTGATCGCTGAGATCGATTGTATCATTTTGGATGGCGGGATGCTCATTTAGAACTTTCCGAAGCTGAGCAAAAGTCCAGCCTTCAATGAATTTTATCTCCGTTTGTTTCGCGTCACCTTCTGTCAGATATTTTAACAACGCTATTTGTGAAAGGCTATCGGTCAATTGATAGTCACCGGCTTTAATAGCCGATTCTTGATTCAGATAACGTGCTAGCACAATCAATGACCATTTGTTGGGAATGACGCCGGCATCAGCAAGTTGCTGCGCGACTTGTTTTAGGTTGCTACCAGGACGAATGGAGAACTCATAGGGCGTGGTAGGCAGCGTAACTTTCGAATGCACGTGCAGATAAAGCCATCCGACTAATAAGATGGCTATTGATACTGCGACAAGAAAGAGGCGTTTTAGCGTGTGCATGCACCGGAAAGTAACAGCTATACTTTACGGAAAACCAACGTTCCGTTAGTCCCACCAAATCCGAAGGAATTGGATAATGCGACGTTGATACGCATGTTTCTTGCGGTATTGGGAATATAATCCAGATCACATTGCGGGTCTTGATTAACAAGATTAATGGTGGGTGGTGCAACTTGATGATGTATTGCAAGTGCGGAAAATACCGCCTCCACGCCTCCGGCAGCACCCAGCAAATGACCGGTCATTGATTTTGTGGAATTTACCGCAAGTTTATTGGCATGGTCTCCGAAACAACGTTTGACCGCGATCGTTTCAGCGATATCACCCAGTGGCGTAGATGTACCGTGTGCATTAATATAATCAACCTCGGTGGTAGGAATACCTGCATTTTTAAGCGCATTGGTCATGCAGCGTGCTGCACCTTCACCATCGTCGCATGGCGCTGTCATGTGAAATGCGTCGGCGCTCATACCGAAACCGACTAATTCAGCATAAATTTTTGCGCCACGTCGTTTTGCATGTTCTATTTCTTCCAATACCAGAATGCCGGCACCTTCACCCAGTACAAAACCATCGCGATCTTGATCCCAGGGACGGCTTGCGGCTGCCGGGTCATCATTACTGACTGACAAGGCTTTCGCAGCAGAAAATCCACCGATGGCAAGCGGTGTCACACAGGATTCCGCGCCACCACATACCATCACATCCGCATCGCCATATTCAATCATACGGGCCGAATTGCCAATGCTGTGTGTTGCCGTAGTACAGGCTGTGACGATAGCGAGATTGGGACCTTTGTATCCATACATAATGGATAAATTACCCGCAATCATATTAATGATCGTACTAGGAATAAAAAAAGGAGATATTTTGCGTGGACCGCCGGCATGATATGCGGTATCGGTGTTTTCAATCATTGGCAAGCCGCCGATTCCTGAACCGATATTGACACCGATTCGCTCCGAATCAAGATGCGTGACATCTTCGATACCTGCGTCTTTGACAGCTTGAATTGCTGCCGCCATGCCGTAATGAATAAAAATATCCATACGACGTGCTTCTTTGACGGACAGATATTGGTGAATATCAAAGTCTTTTACTTCACCGGCAATTTGTGAAGAAAAATTTGATGCATCAAAGCGAGTAATCTTAGTAATGCCAGATTTACCTGAAACAATATTTTCCCACGCGCTTGACACTGTATTTCCAACGGGCGATACAATACCCAACCCGGTAATTACTACCCTGCGTTTCAACAAAATAACTCCAATTACTTGTTGTACTTTAAAAACAAAAGACTAATTTGTGTTGGCAGTGACGTAGTCAATCGCTTCCTGAACGGTATTTATTTTTTCTGCTTGCTCATCTGGAATCTCACATTCGAATTCTTCTTCCAGTGCCATGACCAGCTCAACTGTGTCAAGTGAATCCGCTCCCAGATCATTGACAAAAGAGGATTCATTTTTGACTTCTGTTTCATTCACGCCAAGTTGTTCGGCAACAATTTTTTTAATACGCTGCTCAATATTTTCCATCTCTAGGTATTTCCTTTCAGGTAAGAAAAACTCTTTTATTTTAACAAATTTTCAGTATCAGCAGAACCGAACTGAAGCATGATCATAGCTTACGAGATTTCAGTTATTTTACGATTCAATCTTTTTTAGCTAAATTTCGTAGCATAGAGATAATATATTACTATTAATTTTTGTGTATAAATTTTCTAATACGCTTTATCAATCCATATACATTCCACCATTCACATGAAGTGTCGTACCGGTAATGTAGCCAGCAGCGGACGAAGCTAGAAACGCCACAGCGGATGCAACTTCTTCAGGGCGCCCTAATCTTCCTAAAGGAACGTGCTGAATTAAACTTTGTTGGTGCTCATTAGTCAGTGAGCGAGTCATATCAGTATCAATAAACCCTGGGGCGACACAGTTCACGGTGATATTGCGACTGCCCACTTCGCGCGCCAGTGATTTACTAAAACCAAACAGACCTGCTTTGGCAGCAGCATAGTTTGCTTGCCCCATGTTTCCAATTGCACCGACTACAGAAGAGATATTGATAATGCGTCCATAGCGAGCTTTCATCATAGCGCGAAGCACGACGCGGCTTAAACGAAACACCGATGTAAGATTGGTGGCTATGATTTCGTTCCATTCCTCGTCTTTCATGCGAACCAACAGATTGTCCCGTGTGATGCCGGCGTTGTTAACCAGTATTTCGATCTCACCAAATTTCTCGCGAATGATTTGCATGGCACTATGCATTTGTTCAGTATCATTCACGTTCAGCATGATACCTGTGCCTTTGATGCCGGCCTTCTCCAGATACTGACTAATCGTGTTGGCACCATTTTCTGTGGTTGCTGTGCCAATGACAATCGCGCCATGCTGACCGAGTTTAAGTGCGATAGCTTGTCCAATACCGCGACTAGCGCCTGTTACCAATGTTATTTTATTTTCCAAAATCATATCTCCATACATAGAGCCATGACCGTAAGTAGCAAATACTCATGGTGATTATCGTAAACTAACTGCTTGTTTGATTGTTTCGCTATCGATTAATGATAACTGTTGCAAACTTTGGTCTATGCGTTTGTTCAGTCCAATCAATACCTTTCCGGGCCCACACTCAATGACATGTGTCATGCCGGCAACCGCAAAGGCGTGGATTGTGTCTACCCATCGTACTGGACTGACGAGTTGTTGAACTAAAATTTTCTTGATGGATAGTGCATCAGAGTGCGATTTTACATCGGCATTATGCAAAATTGCGATTTTAGGAGATTGCAATGCGATGCCTTCCAACTGTTGTTGCATACTTTCAGCTGCTGGTTTCATCAGCGAACAATGTGAAGGGATACTCATCGGTAGCATGACTGCGCGTTTTGCGCCTCTTGATTTAGCCATTTCCATGCCTTGCAAAATGGCATTTTTGTGCCCGGCGATGACTACTTGTCCCGGTGAGTTGAAATTGGCTGGTTCCAGTGATTCTCCGTTACACTGTTGCGTGATATCGTGACATACGGTTCTGATGATCTCATCATCCAAGCCTAAAACTGCGGCCATTCCGCCGATTCCTTCCGGTACGGCATGTTGCATTGCTTGTGCGCGGAAGCGCACCAGCGTCAGCGCATCGGCAAAACTCAGCACTTCCGCTGCGACCAATGCCGTGTATTCGCCCAGACTATGTCCAGCGAGTAATGCCGGTTTTGCCCCCCCTAGACTGATCCATGCACGGTATACCGCGATGCCTGCTATCAGCATGAGCGGTTGTGTATTGACTGTAAGATTGAGATCTTCGACAGGCCCGGAATTTACCATTGACCAGAAATCCTGTTTGAGGATATCCGATGCTTCTTGAAAAGTTTCCTGGATAATGGGTAAATCCACATACCCATTCATCATTCCAATGGATTGTGACCCTTGACCTGGAAATACAAATGCAAATTTCATAAATTACCAGCGCAGTAAAACTGCTCCCCATGTAAAACCACCCCCAACGCCTTCCAGTAGAACCAATTGGCCGGGATGGATGCGTCCATCACGTACTGCAATATCCAGAGCAAGTGGAATGGAAGCTGCGGAAGTGTTGCCGTGTTTGTCGACGGCCACAACTACCTTATCCATCGGTATGCCAAGTTTCTTTGCTGTGGATTGTATGATGCGTATATTTGCCTGGTGGGGAATCAGCCAATCAATATCCGTCGTTTGCAGATTGTTCTCAGCCACGGCCTCTTGTCCGACTTCTTCCAGAACTTTGACTGCAAATTTGAAAACGGTACCGCCTTCCATGTTGATATATGGATTACCTTGTACTTTCCCGCCACTAATGCTGCCGGGCACGGATAGAACATTGCTATAGCTGCCGCTGGCATGGAGATGAGTGGACAAAATGCCGGGCTGATCACTTTGCGAAAGCACTACTGCGCCCGCGCCGTCACCAAATAAAACACAGGTGCTGCGATCATTCCAGTCGAGTATTTTAGAATAAATTTCAGTACCAACCACCAATGCATTGCGACACTTACCCGAACTTACAAACATGTCAGCTGTTGCCAGCGCATACACAAAACCGCTGCAGACGGCCTGTACATCAAACGCCGGGCAATTTTCAATCCCCAGCTTATTTTGCAGGATACAAGCCGTGCTTGGGAATACCATATCCGGGGTCGTCGTGGCAACGATGATCAGATCAATATCTTTGCTGCTGACACCAGCAGCGCTCATGGCATTTTGACTGGCATACAGTGCCAGATCACTGGCTACTTGATCCTCACGCGCAATATGCCGTTGCGTGATGCCGGTACGGGTACGTATCCATTCATCACTGGTATCTACCATGCTCTCCAGTTCATGGTTAGTCAATATCTTTTCTGGTAAATAACTACCGGTTCCAGTGATTCTTGAATACATTATTTTGTCAGTGTTTCCGGAGAGGTTTGAGAATGATGAGAAAGCTCGGCAACCCGTTCACTAATACGACGTAGCATGCCGCCACGTACTTCATCCGCTGCGCGTTTAATGGCAAAACCAAATGCATATTTATCAGCGGAGCCGTGGCTTTTAATCACTATGCCGCGTAAGCCCAAAAAGCTGGCACCGTTGTATCGGCGATGATCTACGCGGTGTTTAAAGGAATTTATAATGGGCATCGCAGTGATACCGACCAGTTTGGTCAGTAAATTGCGTTTGAATTCTTCGCGCAAGTAAGTTGCTAGCATTTGTGCCAGACCTTCTGAGGTTTTCAAGGTGATATTGCCGACAAATCCGTCGCAAACAACGATATCGGTCGTTCCTTTGTAAATATCGTTGCCTTCAACATTACCATAAAAATTGAGCCCGCTATGACGTAACAATTCAGCTGCGTGTTTAACGGTTTCATTGCCTTTGATTTCTTCTTGACCCACGTTGAGTAATCCAACGCTTGGTGCTGGTTTGTTTTCAACTGAGGAAACCAGGGAAGAACCCATAATTCCAAATTGAAACAAGTGCTCAGCCGTACAATCAACGTTGGCACCCAGATCTAAAATATAAGTATGGCCTGTCATGGTTGGCAGTATGCCTGCAAGTGCTGGACGATCAACACCGGGAATTGTTTTTAACACAAAGCGGGATGTCGCCAGTAATGCACCTGTGTTCCCGGCACTGATGCAAGCTTGTGCTTCACCTGTTTTAACAAGATTGATAGAAACGCGCATCGAAGAATCTTTCTTGCCGCGTAAAGCGAGCGCAGGCGATTCATCCATGCTGACGACCTCGCTGGCCGGATGTATGCGAATTCTGGGTCCTGGTGCAGAATTCGCTGCACGTAATTCCGCTTCAATTGCATCAGGAATGCCGACAAGAATGATATTGGCTTCGGGATCGTTGCGAAGATAATCGACCGCTGCTGGAATCGTCACATGCGGACCATGATCACCGCCCATACAATCTATTGCTACAGTAATATCCAATTTCAGCGCTCTTTATGACTGGGAAAACGATACACTCAGTGCAGCTTGTAGCAATAGACAAGATTTTTAATCGTTTTTAGTTTTAACAACCTTTTTGCCGCGGTAGTATCCATTGGGACTAATGTGGTGACGTAAATGGACTTCCCCAGTGCTTGATTCTATGGCCAAAGGAGGATTGGTTAAGAAATCATGTGAACGATGCATGCCACGTTTTGAAGGGGACTTCTTGTTTTGTTGGACTGCCATGCGATTAACTCCTTAAATTCAATTTTCAATTCGTCTTTTTAAATTTTGCTAATGTTGCAAATGGGTGTGCTGAATGTGACTGATCATCTACGTTACTTTCGATGGATTCCGGTAGATGTATTTTGCATTCATCATCTGGATGACACGATGAAATTGGTAAGCTGAGAATAATTTCCTCTTCAACCAAATCGAATACATCCAAATCAGACGTTGCCAAAATAGCATCCATGGTATCATCGTCATTTACTTGATCCAGTTCTGCTTCGTTTTTAACCAAGCGAAAAAAAGCTTGCAGATCTATAACATGCGTTAATTTGTCAAGGCAACGCTGACATCTGAGGTGTATTTCACCCTTAACTTCCAAATGTAGGCATGGTTTATTATTCTTATCAGAATAACCACTGATCTGGTATGTCACTACACCGCCATCATCAAACAGCAAATCACGCAAACGTGTAAATTCAGATACCGGGATTTTATCATAATGCACACCCGCATTACGTACAAAATCGAGAGGGGTTATCACAAATCGCACAGACATAAGGCGCGCATGTTATATTTTTTGCTTTAAAGTGTCAAAAAATACCGAAGGAAATTTTGAAAACTCAAACCATTACCCAAAAAATCATATTGGCATCCAGCTCGATTTATCGCAAAGAATTGCTCCAGCGTTTACAAATTCCATTTGAAACCACGCATCCAAAAATCGATGAAGCACCGCTATTGAATGAATTGCCGGAACAGACCGCCGTACGCCTCGCTGAGGAAAAAGCCCGCGCTGTTGCTAAAAATTATCCGCACGCCCTTATTATCGGTTCTGACCAAATAGCCATATTAGGAAACACTCGTCTTGGGAAACCATTGAATCATAGCAATGCAACCGAACAGTTGCGCTTAATGCGTGGTAAAGAGGTGGTTTTCTATACGGCTTTATGTTTGCTGAATAGTACTACGGATCGGTTGCAAATACAGGTAATTCCTTATCGTGTAAAATTCCGGCAGCTCAGCGATCAGCAAATCGAGAATTATCTGCTCAAAGAGCGCCCCTATCATTGTGCGGGTAGTGCAAAATCAGAAGGATTGGGTGTTGCGCTCATCGAACGCATGATCGGAGACGATCCCAATGCACTGATTGGGTTGCCGCTTATAGCCCTGATTGATATGCTGGCTCATGAAGGCGTCATGCTTATTTGATGACGATCTGTTAAAATAGGCCGCTTTTACAAGTGCTTCTAGATTGGATTGCAAATATATGAGTAATGTGAAATCATTATATCTTGAGTGAAACTTTCACTGATTATTGGTCATGAGTTCTATGAGGAAATACTCTGCTTGCCCTGTTATCTTCATGCTTATTGTGAGCATACTGACTAACGGGTTGAGTTTATCTTTTAGAGGAGAGGTATTTGCTCATGAGCTGGATCATATTCGTCAAGTACTGCCGCTGGATCCCGCAACGCATTTAGAGTCGCACCGTAACAACGTTTCCAGAGAAGGTGCTGATCTTGATGCAGCAACGCATTTATGCTTACATTCTGCAGGGCAATATCAACCTTTTTATTTTAATTCTTTTCCTTTGATACCGAATCAAGCAGTAGCAGAAGTTTTGACTGTATTTATTTCTGCGATGCTTCCAGAAACAATTCCAGATTTACCTCTTCGTCCTCCCCGAAGCCTTTCTTTGAGCTAGATTTTAAAACTGCTGTGTTTGTGGATTGCTGTTGTGATCTACGCACCGCTGAAACGGGTTAATACAAACTCATCTTGTAACCTGTTTTGTATAGGCTTAAGCATATGCGGAGGAATTCCATGAAATTGCGCGACCTGTTTATAGCGCTTTACCATTGGGTAGATTCGGAATTACGAATCATCTTACTGGGTTTTATCTTATTAATAAGCTTCTCAACTCAGGTACAAGCCAGTACTGATTTATTGGGTACCAAGACTAACGGAAATCCGGTTTATTCAGTCGATGGTGAAAAGAATAGTGATCTTACGTTACGTGACGCAGTGGATCTTGCATTGCGCCACAATCCAGAATTGGCAGCCTTTGCTAAGGAAATGCGTGCGTTGGAAGGAATAACACTGCAAGCTGGGTTACTGAGAAATCCGGAACTGTCAGTAAACGTTGAGAATATCGGAAACATACAAAAGCTGAGTGGCGATATCAATTCAGCTCATGCGGTAGCGCAGGAAGTCGTGCAGCAGCTTACGACCATTCGGATTGGTCAATTGATTGAATTGGGTGGTAAGCGCGCGGCCCGTGTCAATGCTGCGTTATTGGGTGAAGAATTGGCTGCCAAAGATTACGAAACTAAACGAGTGGAAATTATTGCCAGGGTTGCCAATGTGTTCACTGAGGTACTCGCTGCACAAGAGCGACTCAGACTCGCAGAGGAAACCAGACAAGTTGCACAGAATGTGGTGAATACCGTGACCAAGCGTGTGCAAGGCGGTAAGGTGCCTTCCATCGAGGAAACCAGAGTTAAGGTTGGACTGTCGACTACGCACATTGAACTGGAGCAGGCGCAGCGAGATTTAATAGGTGCACGCAAGCGGCTGGCGTTGCTATGGGATAGCTCTTCTCCGCAATTTGGCAAGGCACTGGGGAATCTTGAAACGCTGATTGTTCCACCCAATTTTCAAGTACTTGAAGCGCGTGTTTTGGATAATCCGATGGCACTCCGAGCCGTGAAGAACATAGAGCAGCGTAAAGCATTGCTGCAAGTAGAGCAGACCCGTCGCATACCCAATCTCACCATTAACGCAGGCGTTGTGCATCATGCGCTACTGGGTGGTAATACGGCTGTGGCTAGCGTTATGGTGCCGTTACCATTATTCGATCGTAATCAAGGAAATATCAAAGATGCTTATCAACGCGTGGACAAAGCCGTAGACGAGCAAGCCGCGATGGAATTACGGCTGAAAACAGAGCTCGCGCAGTCTTATGAAACGATGTCAGCAGTATGGAATGAAATTAATATATTGCGTGACGAAGTATTGCCTGGAGCCAGAAGTGCTTTTCATGTGACTAGCAGAGGTTATGAATTAGGAAAGTTTGGTTTGTTGGAGATGCTGGATGCGCAACGTATTCTATTTCAAAACCAGCTTCTCTATGTACGTGCATTGGCAAACTATCAGCGCTTGGTGAATGACATTGAGCGCCTGATTGCGGGGCCTATCGATAGCATCAAGCCGAATCATAAAATCAACATACGTCAGCCATAGTGGCGGGAAAAGGTTAGGGATTAAATTATGAACAAAGCGCGATGGATGCCAATCCTGGTTGTGATTGGCATAGGAATTGTACTGGGTGGGTTGATCCTAACGCTGGATAAGCCTACCGCAGTGACAGCAGATGCGGCGAGTGCCAATACCAACACGAATGAGAAATTGGCTGAGAATCAAACTGGCACTGGACCAAGAGGAGGCAAGTTATTTACAGATAATGACTTTAGCGTGGAATTGACGATTTTTGAAAAAGGTGTGCCGCCGCAATTCCGAGTTTATTTGTATGAAAAAGGTAAGTTGTTGCCGCCAGCCGCGGCGACTGTTGCCATTACATTATCTCGATTGGGAGCATCGGCGCAATTGTTCAAATTGACTCCGGAAGCGGATTACCTGCTGGGAGATCAAGTTGTGGAAGAGCCCCATTCATTCGATATCGCTATCGCAGCTGAGCGCAACGGCAAGCTCATGCGCTGGAGTTATAGCCAAGTGGAAGGACGGGTGGAAATACCAGATACTATGTTGAAAAGCATGGGTATTGAAGTGCTGACGGCAGGGCCGGCCATTATCAAACCAAAACTCAAATTGCCGGGTGAAGTGATATTCAACGAACATAATATAGTACGGGTGGTGCCGAGGGCCCCCGGCATGGTGACGGCTGTTTATGGCCATCATGGTCAGCAGGTGAAAAAAGGTGACGTACTGGCGGTTGTTGAAAGTCCGATGCTGGCGGATTTGCGCAGTCAGTATTTTGTTGCCAAGAAGCGCTTGACGTTGGCTAAGACGACTTATGAGAGGGAGAAACAACTGTGGGAAGAAAAGATTACCGCCAAGCAGGAATTTCTTCTGGCACAGGAGCTGTGGAATGAAGCTGAAATTGCGCTGGAGTTGGCTTCTACCAAACTGCGTGCGTTGGGTGTACAACCTGAATCAAGCCGCTTAGGGGCAGATATCGTGCATTATGAAATACGTTCACCCATTTCCGGAATCATTATTGCTAAAGCGATTGCATTGGGCGAGGCACTCAAGGAAGACAGGGAAATTTATACCGTTGCGGATGTGTCCACGGTATGGACGGCGATTACCGTTTACCCCAAAGATCTCAACGTGATCCGGGTCGGTCAGAAAGTTGCCGTCAAGGCGACCGCTTTCGATGTGGAAGGGGAAGGAACGGTGACTTATATCTCCACGCTGATTGGCGGACAAACGCGTACTGCAACAGCCCGGGTCGAATTGGATAATACGGCGGATAGATGGCGTCCCGGAATGTTTATCAATGCTGAATTGGTGGCGGAAGAGATTGCAGTACCTGTTGCTGTTTCTGTCGCTGCCATTCAAACATTGCGGGACTGGTCAGTGGTATTCGGTCGGTATGACCCGTATTTCGAGGTTCGTCCTTTGGAACTGGGGCGCGCTGATGGTGACATGGTGGAAGTCCTCAAGGGACTGACCCGCGGCGAGCAATATGCCGGAGGCAACAGTTTTGCGCTGAAGGCGGAATTAGGTAAGGCGGGCGCAAGCCATGATCATTAAATCAGCGACCTGACAAAAGCGAGACCACCATGTTTGAACGTATTTTACATATCGCTATCTATCAACGCGGCATCGTGCTGATGGCGGTCTTGATGATGGCAATCATTGGCGTCTACAGCTATCAGAAGCTGCCCATTGACGCTGTGCCTGATATTACCAACGTACAGGTTCAGATCAACACCAATGCGGCGGGCTATTCACCGATTGAAGCCGAGCAGCGCATCACGTTTCCGATCGAAACCATCATGGCGGGTTTGCCTCATCTGGACTACACCCGTTCTATTTCGCGCTATGGCTTGTCGCAGGTCACCGTGGTTTTCAAAGACGGCACCGATGTCTATTTCGCGCGCCAGCAAGTCAGTCAGCGCCTCCAGGAAGCCAAAGGCCGCTTACCTATTGGTATCGAGCCGATGATGGGACCTATTTCCACCGGTTTGGGCGAAATCTTTATGTGGACCGTTGATGTTCGCGAAGGTGCAAGGAAACCGGATGGTACTGAATATACTTCCACCGATTTACGCGAAATCCAGGATTGGGTCATCCGGCCGCAATTGCGCATGGTGAAAGGTGTGACGGAAATCAACACGGTAGGCGGTTATGTCAAACAATTTCATGTCGTGCCCTACCCGGAGAAAATGATTGCTTTCGGACTGTCGCTGGCAGATCTGGTGACTGCCCTGGAGCGCAACAACCTGAATGTGGGTGCCGGTTATATTGAAAGGAGCGGGGAACAATACCTGGTTCGCATACCCGGACAAATTGCCAATCTGGATGAAATTGGCAACATCATTCTTGGCGCACGGCAGGGAACACCCCTTCGCGTCAAGGATGTCGCGGATATTCTGATCGGTAAGGAGCTGCGTACCGGTGCTGCCACTCAGAACGGCAAGGAAGTCGTATTAGGCACGGTACATATGCTGATTGGAGAAAACAGTCGGTTTGTTGCTCAGGCCGCGGCCAGGAAATTGGAAGAAATCAATCGAAATCTGCCCGAAGGCATTGTAACAACACCTGTCTATGACCGCACCACGCTGGTCGAAAAAACCATTCATACGGTAGCGACCAACCTGCTCGAAGGTGCCGCGCTGGTTATTGTGGTATTGCTGCTGTTTCTGGGTAATCTGCGGGCCGCATTGATTGCGGCTTGCGTGATTCCACTGTCGATGCTGTTTACGTTCACCGGCATGGTGACCAATCATGTGAGCGCCAACCTCATGAGTTTGGGCGCGATTGATTTTGGCATTATCGTGGATGGTGCCATCGTCATTGTTGAGAACAGCATCCGGCGGTTGGCGCATGAGCAGATGCGATTAAGGCGTGAACTGACACTCACCGAGCGCCTTGAATTGGTGTTTGATGCTTCCAGGGAAGCACGGCGTGTATTGATCTATGGCGAGCTGATTATCATCATCGTGTATTTGCCTATTTTTGCATTGACCGGGGTGGAAGGAAAAATGTTCCACCCGATGGCGCTCACCGTAGTGACGGCATTGATTGGCGCGATGGTGCTTTCGATTACCTTTGTTCCGGCTGCGATTGCATTTTTTCTATCCGGCAAGGTGAAAGAAACGGAAAGTCCTGTGATGGCATGGGCAAAGAAAATCTATTCGCCGATATTGACTGCGACTATGAAGCACCGTGAACTCACCGTTACGATTGCCATCGTTATTGTTATCTTATCAGGCCTGCTGACCACACGGGTTGGCAGCGAGTTTGTGCCCAGCCTGAATGAAGGCGATATTGCGCTGCATGCCATCCGCATTCCGGGTACCAGTCTGACCACTGCGATTGAGATGCAGAACGAACTGGAAGAAACGGTCAAAAAATTTCCTGAAGTCGATCGGGTATTTTCCAAAATCGGCACTGCCGAAATAGCCACCGATCCCATGCCACCGAGCGTCGCGGATGTTTTTATCATCCTCAAACCGCAGTCGGAATGGACCGGCGCACATCGTACCAAAGCGGAGTTGATCGCCGCAATGGAACAAGCTGTTCATAAGGTTCCGGGTAATAATTACGAATTTACGCAGCCGATACAAATGCGCTTCAATGAATTGCTGTCGGGCGTGCGCGCCGATGTCGCCGCCAAGGTATTTGGCGATGACATGGATACTTTGCTGCATTTGGGAGAAGAAATCGAAGATCTGCTTAAAACTGTTCCCGGCGCTGCGGATGTCAGAGTCGAACAGATCACTGGATTGCCGGTACTTTCCATTCAGATGGATCGTGCAAAAATGGCGCGCTATGGGTTGAATGGCCGTGATGTGCAGGATGTGGTCGCCATGTCGGTGGGTGGTAGAAGTACCGGCATGATTTTTGAAGGCGATCGGCGTTTTGATTTGCAAATACGGCTGCCGGAACATTTGCGAGTGGATATTGAAGCATTAAAACGTCTGCCCGTTAGTGTTCCAATGCAGAGCGTCGCTGTGGCGGCGCCCATGACGCCGCAGGCGGCTCAGGCTCAGGCGGCTCAGCCAGCTGCACCGGTTTTTGTCACCTTGGGCGAAGTGGCCAAATTCGAGATGACGCAAGGCCCCAATCAGGTTAGCCGGGAGAATGGCAAACGAAGAATCGTGATTACCGCCAATGTGCGCGGCCGCGATCTGGGTTCTTTTGTTCATGAAGCGGAACAATTGGTCAACGAAAAAGTCCGTATTCCCCATGGCTACTGGATCACCTGGGGCGGCCAGTTCGAACAGATGATTTCCGCAGCGCAGCGCCTCCAGATCGTGATACCGATTGCACTTGGCTTGATTTTCATCCTGTTATACACGATGTTCGGCAATGTGCGCGATGGGTTGTTGATGTTTACCGGCGTTCCCTTTGCGTTGACCGGCGGCATATTCGCCTTATGGTTGCGTGACATTCCGTTGTCCATTTCCGCTGGCGTAGGATTCATCGCCCTATCCGGCGTGGCGGTGTTGAATGGCTTGGTGATGCTGGCGTTTATTCGGGGCTTGAGAGAAAAAGGGTCATCTTTGGATGATGCGATCCAAACCGGCGCACTGACCCGACTGCGCCCGGTGTTGATGACCGCATTGGTGGCATCGATCGGATTCCTGCCAATGGCGCTCGCCACCGGCACCGGCGCGGAAGTACAACGGCCGCTGGCCACGGTGGTGATCGGCGGGATTTTATCGTCGACTGCGTTGACGTTGCTAGTGTTGCCGGTGTTGTACCGGATTGTGCATGGGCGGGATACCTTGAATAAAAATACATCAATATAAAGCCACAAATTACATTTTGATCAACAGGAGTTAGTAGTAAATGCAAAAATTAAGCCTAGTCGTTTTAATTATGTTTATGTTCAATGTCAGCCATTTAATGGCGGAATCTCCAGCGCTAGTCGATAAAAGTGAGCGGTATCAGGTGAGAGAGATTGTTCGGCATGTTATGGAATCAAACGATGAGTTTGTTAAGAAATTATCATCGAATTATTTCACGCAACATATCCATGGGCAGAAACCTATAGTAACGATGGTAACCTGCTCTGACTCCCGATTGCACACTCATGCACTTGATATGCATCCCGATGGCGATCTTTTTATGGTCCGTAATATTGGCAATCAAGTTTCAACGACTGAAGGATCTATTGAATATGGTGTGCGCCATCTGCATACGCCTGTTTTATTTATTATAGGACACTCATCTTGCGGTGCCGTTGAAGCGGCTATGTCAAAACCGGCGAACCTTGAGCCTTCGATTTGGCGTGAATTGGACACGATCAAAGTTATCGGCGATAAATCTGATGATCATGTACAGGTTAAAGAGAGTGTTGAATCAAATGTGAATCATCAAGTTTCGACTGCCTTAACGAAATATGCCAAGGAGGTCAAGGAAGGCCGTTTGACGATTATTGGAGGTGTTTATGATTTTCGCAATGACTATTCTCAAGGCAATGGCCGCCTTGTCTTGATTAACGTTAACGGAGAGACGAATCTCTCTGAAATTCATAAAATGCCAATAGTTAACTCCAAATAAGCTTGGCAGGATGTGTCGATCGGGTTTTTGACCTACAAATCATTGCCCTTCTATTATGCAGAGGCAGAGCTTGGCAGCCTGCCCACACTTTGGTATCGGTGGGTATTTTGTATCGACGACTGGGCTAGGTTTCAAAACGAAGCTGCATTGCGCTAAAGTGATCCTCGCAATATTTTAGCAATGCCCAGATGAAGAGAATGAGTCCTGATAGTTCGAGACTCTCTTCAATGGTGGTAATCATAATGTAGCTCCAATTCTCTTCCCCGTACAACTCGGAATAACGGCCGCCAATCAATTCAAAACCGATAGCTCCGCCAATATAGAGAGTCGCAGCGATCAGAAACCTGATTCTTACTGCCATAGGGAGATACAGAAGGAATCTCATAAAGAACAGCCCGAGGGCTGCAACGAGTATGATGCCTGGTACGACCCAAGTAAAATAAAAGACGCCGAGGCTAGCACCGTCAGCCAACAGCTCTTTGAGCAGTGCTCTGAATGGCCAAATGAGTTTCTCATGAAATTGCGATGATTCATCGAATGCCATGAGAAGGAATCCGAGTGAAAGAATTGCCCATTTTGATACGTGTGGCATCATTTGCTTCCTATTGAATACAGTGATGAGTGCCAGCAGTAGGGCCGAAAAATGCATGAGTAATACAGAGAAGTAGGTTGGAATGTTTTGCTCTTCATCAAGATTGAAGAGTAGCACAAGCTTTTTAAGATAATCAGGGCCAAACGTGAATTTCAAGAGTTGCCCACCGATGCTGGCAAGGATCAAAATAACCGCTACTGCTACCAATATGCGGGTAATCGTGGTTGTGTTGCATGATATTCCATGGATTGCTGTTTTCATAAGCGATTAATGATGTAAGCACGGTAGGATGAACCCGACAAAAGAGCCATACCGATCATGTTATTAATAATAGTGTTGTGGGAGACTTTATTTATTTTTCAGTGCGTTTTTCACCTGTAGATGCCAAGCCGTTTTTATATGCGAAATATCTTATGTAGATTGCAAGATTTGATGCGTCAAGACTGTTTATTTTGCTTGCTTTGCTGATTGATACATAAAGTTTAATTTTTCCATCATATTAACATGGTGCCAAAATTAATCACATAAACCGAAGTTCCGCTGGATTCTTGGAGAGAGTCGGCAGTCAAAGAGGTAAAACGGGCAGCGGATTTATGGTTGCGTGATGCTCACCGAGAAATTCTCCAGCAATAATGGATCTTGGCATCGCGGGCGAAATCCTCCGGTATCATCGCTGCGCTGATGTCTTCAATGATCAAATCCGCCAATGCTGCTTGATCCATTTTGAAGCGGCGGAAATTGGTTGAGAAATATAAGTTTCCACCTCGTGCCAGCAAGGTTACAGCATTGCGGATCAGCTGCACGTGGTCTTTCTGGATGTCGAAGACTTCGTCCATTTTCTTGGAATTGGAAAAAGTGGGCGGATCAAGAAAGATCAGATCGAATTGCAGTTTTTGTTTTGCACTCGCTTGTTCGGTCAACCATTGCAGGCAATTGGCGCGTACCAGCTTGTGATCATCGCGGATACCGTTGAGGACAAAATTTCGTCGTGCCCAATCCACATAGGTATTGGACATATCGACCGTGACGCTGGACGCCGCACCGCCAATCGCCGCATGTACCGTGGCACTGCCGGTATAGGCGAATAAATTCAGGAAACGTTTGCCTCTGGCCTGTTGTTGAATCAATAAGCGCAGCGGCCGGTGATCGAGAAACAAACCGGTGTCCAGGTAGTCCTCAAAATTCACCCAGAATTTGCAGCCGCTTTCTTCAACGACATGAAAATGACGGGAATTGCCTTGTTTTTCGTATTGGTCGGTGCTTTTTTGTTTGCGGCGTATTTTTAGAAATACTTGCTCGGCAGGAATTTCCAGCACTTTGGGTATTTCCGCCATCACGCCGGCCAGCCGCTGATTGGCCTTGGCAGGGTCAATCGTTTTCGGCGATTCATATTCCTGGACATTGACCCAGGTTTGCTCGCCTTGATAAACATCCACTGCCACCGCGTATTCCGGCAGGTCGGCATCGTACAACCGGTAACAATGCACCTGATTTTGTTTGGCCCACTTGGTCAGTTTTTTTAGGTTCTTGCGCAAGCGGTTGGCGAACATTTCCGCCTGGTTGTCGAGTTGCCCGGCTTGGGCGCGGCGGCTGATGTGTTCGATGCGTTCCTGTTGCGATTTGGCTTTTGGTTCGAAGAAAGCTTTTTCCTCAATCGTGAGGCGCAATAACTTGCATTCTAATGCGCCATTGAACAGCGTGATCGGCTTGTGCGAACGGATGCCCAATTTAAAACCCAACTCCGGATTGGCGATGATGATTGCCACCTGCCAACCGACAAAGCGCTGTTTCAAGACTTCACCGAACTGGCGGTAGAGCAGGGCGGCTTGTTCTTCATCGCCAAGTCGTTCGCCATAAGGGGGATTGCAGACGATCAAACCTTTGTGCCAGCTTTCCTTGGCTGCGGCATCGGTGATGTCTCGCCTTTCGATGTGGATTTTGCCTTGTAAACCGGCGTTCTCAATATGCTGCAACGCGGCGGTGACGGTGTGGCGATCTTGGTCGAAACCGACGATCGCCGGCAATTTATTCAGGCCTATCTCGCGGCGCTGTTGCGCTTCGTCTAAAACACTTTGCCACCGTGTGGCGTCGTGCTGCTTCCAGCCCAAAAAGCCGAAATAATCGCGCTGCAAGCCTGGTGCGATATCCCCGGCGATCAATGCGCCTTCCACCAGCAGCGTGCCGGAGCCGCACATCGGGTCGAGCAGCGAGCCGCCTTGCTGGGCGATTTCCGGCCAACCGGCGCGCAGCAAAATGGCTGCTGCCAGGTTTTCCTTGATCGGCGCGGCAATGCTGACTTCGCGGTAACCACGCTTATGCGAACTCTCGCCGGATAAATCCAGGCTCAGTTGGGCAGTGTCGTTGTGCAGATAGACATTGACGCGGATGCTGGGGCGCTCGGTATCGACATTGGGCCGACTGCCGAACTTGGCGCGCATTTGATCGACGATGGCATCTTTTACTTTGAGTGCGCCAAAATGGGTGTTGTTGATCGCCGCATTGTTTTTGCTGCTAAACGATACCGCCAGGCTGTCATCAGCGTTCAAATGCTCGGACCAGTCGATGCATTGAATGCCGTCATAGAGATCCTGCTGGGATTTAACCTCGAAGCTGCTGAGCAATAATAGCACGCGGCTGGCGGTGCGCAACCATAAACAGGCGGTATAGGCCATCGCCAGATCGCCCTGAAAAGCCACGCCGGCCATTTTCTGCTGCACATTTTTCCCGCCGAGCGCTTGGATTTCATTGGCGAGAATGCCTTCCATCGCTTTCGGCGTGGTGGCGAAGAGTTGATATTGCGTCATGATTCGTGATTGTGGTCTGAATAGCCGCGTAGCATACTCGAATGTGCTGCCATTGCGCTGGCTTTTTTCAGTCTAGTTACTCAGAGTGTTACAGTGACTTTTTCCCTGGCATATTCCACCACTTGGCCAGCGCGAATCTTGCAGGTTTTGCGCAGCTCAACCTGACCATCCACTTTGACCATACCTTTTGCAATCACGATCTTGGCCGCACCGCCGCTCCCGGACAAGCCGGTGATTTTCAATAGATCATTCAATGCGATGGTGTCGTGGCCTGCGAGACTGAATTCACTCATGGTTTGCCTTGTTTAAATTGGATGTAGATGGCTTCGACTTTCTCTTTTGCCCACGGCGTTTTGCGCAGAAACTTCAAACTGGACTTGATGCTGGGATCTTGTTTGAAACATTTGATATCCACCTTTTTAGCCAGTCCCTCCCATTCATATTGCGCATGCAACTCGATAAGTAACGCTTCCAAGGTCACGCCTTGCAAAGGGTTTTTGATTTGCGGGTGCTGGATATTTTCGGGGTTGGGCATAGTTGCAGGGTGAATTGTTAACTGAGTTGTATTATACGTGTTGCATGGTATGCAGCAATTGAGTTTCTAGCCCGCGGGGGAATTTCTTTGCGATGGGTCTCTTTTAAATGCTTTTACCAGTTTGTGCGGGTCGATTTCGTGCCGTTGATTTCGCGCGGCGGATGCCCACCACGTGAGTTGCGTGAAGGTTCTATCGAAATAGCCGGCCCAGCTTTCAGCATCGACATTCTCGAGAAACGTACCATCTTCAGCGAGAACCTCATGCGCTTTTGGAATCTGAACCATGGCCGAAACCGGCAAACAGCCGAGTTCTGACAGAAAAGTGCGCATCCCCACTGCAGCTCTCGCACCACCCCATTGCCCCGCCGAATAAGTGACAATCGCGCTGGGTTTATACGAAAACAGCGAACTGCCGAAGTGATTGAGCAAATGCGCTAAGGCGGGGCTCATCGAATGATTGTATTCAGGACTCACCATGATATATCCGTCAGCAGTTGCGATCTTTTCCGCCAGGGATTGAAGCTGAGCGGGTGCTTTATCGCGCGCGTAGGCAAAGTGGGGCTTGAATATCGATCCAAGATCAAAATCCAGCGGATCGATCAGCTCCGCAGAATGATCGCCTTGATGCATCTGCGATGCACATGCTCTCGCGACTCTCAGACCAAGGCGGGGAGGGTTGGGTGGGGAACTGTCGCGGACTGTGCCAAGGAAGATTAAGAATTTCATCGATATTCTATGGAAAGTTGATATAACGTAAAGTTGAGGGGTGCCGTGCGTTTGCGGCATTCCGCTCGAACGGCAGGTTAGCAATTTTCGTTGCCATAATGAAGCTTCCCTTGTTTGTGTAACTTTACGAACGATTTGGCAGGCTCATAGAGTGGAGGATACTTGTTGTTCAGTAGCGGCTCCAATGTGTAAATATAGAATAATTCGACATCCTCCAAGTGCATTTCTGGAATACCACCAAAGCACCAGAAATGAGAAAAAGTGAGCTGCGACTTACGATGTTGAATAAGACGATTGTAAATAGTGTTGGATTGGCCGACGTAAACTATCTCTGACTCTTGGATTAAGAAATAAATGCCACCTTTATTGGGACCTTCGCCATAGGTATAGAGAACGGAATTTTTTAATATGTGATCAGGGGTATGTAAAAATTTCGGATAACTTTGCATTAGCCACTTTATGGGTGTGATATCCACCACCTTCCAAGGTTCCTGTGGAAGTAAGTAGATGTTATCTCCTTCAAATTCAAATGTGTGATGAGGAATAGGCATTACTAACGTAATGTATACGAAATGATTTATCTAATAATGCTTAGCGGATGTCGTGTCATCATGGCTAGAAATAGATATCTCGTTGTTAAAACTTATTAAAGTTTATAGCAATCAGAAAAATTGTATCAGCAAATACACCATCACTATTTACAACAAAAAAATAGTCGCCAGACTCAGAAAAATAAAGAATCCGCCACTATCCGTCACGGCAGTAATCATCACGCTGGAGCCGATGGCGGGGTCGCGTCCGAATTTGCGCAGGGTCAGCGGGATCAGCACACCGAGCAGCGCTGCCAGCAGCAGATTCAGCATCAGCGCCAGGGACATGACCAGACCCAGTTCGGCATTTTGATAAATTGCGAAGGTAAACAAGCCGACCACGGCGCCCCATAGCAGGCCATTGACTGCGCTGACGCCGATTTCCTTGGCGATCAATTTCCAGGCGCTGCTGGTGTTGATTTGATCCAGTGCCAGTGCGCGTACGATCATGGTGATGGTTTGATTGCCGGAGTTGCCGCCTATGCCAGCGATGATCGGCATGAGTGCTGCGAGGGCGACCAGTTTTTCGATGGAGTCTTCAAACACGCCGATGACGCGGGACGCGATAAAGGCAGTGACCAGATTGATCGCCAGCCAGACCCAGCGGTTTTTAACGCTTTTTAAGACTGGCGCAAAGAGATCTTCTTCTTCGCTCAAACCGGCCAGATTCAGCGCTTCATTCTCTGCTTTTTCGCGGATAAAATCGATGACGGTGTTGACGGTGACACGTCCCAGTAATGTGCCGCTATCATCCACCACGGAAGCGGAAACCAGATCGTAGCGCTCAAACGCATTGGCAGCTTGTTGCGCGACATCGTGCGGACGCAGTTTGATCATTTCCTTGGCCATCACTTCTGCAACCAGGATATCGGGGTCGCTGACCAGCAATCGGTTAATCAGTAGTACGCCTTTTAATTGCTCATTCCGATCCACGACGAATAGCTGATCGGTATGATCCGGCATTTCTTCCAGTCGGCGTAAATAGCGCAAAACTACCTCTAGCCGGACATCTTCACGAATTGTGATGACATCGAAATCCATCAATGCGCCCACCGAGTCTTCGGGATACGACATGGCGGCACGCAGCTGCTCACGTTCTTCAATCGGTAACGAGCGAAAAACATCGTCCATGACTTCCTGCGGCAAATCGGGGGCAAGATCGGCAATCTCGTCGGCATCCAGATATTCCGTCGCAGCGACCAATTCCTGATTGCGCATGTCGGTGATCAGTGTGGCACGAACGGCATCGGAGGTTTCCAGCAAGACTTCTCCGTCCCGGTCCGCTTTGACCATGCTCCAGATCAGGAGTCGGTCTTCCAGCGGTAGTGCTTCTAAGATAAGCGCAATATCAGCGGGATGCAGTTGATCCAAAAAATTTTGTAATTCGGCCAGATTCTGCTTTTGCACGGAAGAGTCGACAAGCGTGTCGTCAGACGTATCCTGCAAATGCACCAGACCTTCCACCAACTTGTATTTACGCAATAGATAAGTGGCCTGGCTTAGCGGGGTGGGCGAATCTTCGTTGTCGTTGTGATGGTCGGTTTCGGTCATAACGGGTTTGCGCTAGCAGACAGCTTTATTAATGTAAGTGAGTTCAGGGTGGTTATACGCTGAACAGTTTGCAGCTTGGCGACTGGAGAGTATAACCTTCTGTACTGTATCAATACTATACGATTGTTGGGTGGATTGCTGTGAAATTACTTTCAGTTGAAAGGATATGTGCAGTGCAAAATTAAATTCACATTGGCGATTTCAGCATCGCAATCACAGGCTTTGTCTGCGGTCTGACATTGCGCCATACAAAGAACGATTCAGCCGCTTGTTCGACCAGCATGCCGACGCCATCGGCTATCTGACGCGTGCCATGTAGTTGCGCAAATTTGAGAAAGCGTGTCGGTTCGCGGCTATACATCATGTCGTAGGCGAGGATGGTTTGTGCAAAAATACCGATTGGCAATTCAGGCAGCGCATCGTGCAGGCTGGCGGAAGTTGCGTTGATGATGATGTCAAACTGGTCACCAGAGAAGTGTATGAAATCGCCTGCAATGATATTGCCATAAGCGCTGAATTGTTGTTGTAACGTTTCCGCCTTATGCGGTGTCCGATTGGCAATGGCCAGCAGGGATGGTTTTTGTTGCAGCAGTGGCAGGATGACTCCCCGTGCTGCGCCGCCCGCCCCTAAAAGTAGTATGCGTTTGGTAGCAATGGGGATACCCAGATTCAATTCGATGTCGCGTACCAGTCCTGCACCGTCGGTGTTGTCACCAAGAATTTCATTACCATCAAATTTAAGCGTATTAACCGCCTGAGCGATAGTTGCGCGCTCGGTTAAACGGGTCGATAACTGGAAAGCTTCCAGTTTGAACGGTACGGTAACATTCAACCCTTTGCCGCCTTGATGGCGAAAACTTTCCACCGTTGACTTGAAATCATCCAACGCAGCTAAGATGGCAACATAGTGCACGGGCTGGTGGGTTTGTTGTGCAAAGGCGGTGTGTATGAGGGGTGATTTGCTATGTGCAATGGGGTTGCCGATTACCGCGTAAGAATCAAGCATAAGTATAAGAATCTATGATTAAAGTAGTGAACGGTTGAATTGAATCAATTGATTCCGGTCGTCTCTGGATTGTTACTGACTCAATAGCATATCCGAAGGGGCAAACACCCAAGTTCGGGTGATATGTAGAATATCGGTATCCTTACTAATATCCGGTGGGAAAGGCGCAAATCCGTTTTGTCCGGCAAGTTTCACGATATTGATGGCGGCTTCGTCGAGAATTTTTTCTCCGGATGACCGGTGGATTTCAATCGCTTCCAGGCTGCCATTCGCTCGAATACTGACCGTGAGTTGTAAATTGCCATAGAGCTTGCCTTTTCTGGCGGCTTCGGGGTAATTCAGATTGCCGATGCGCTCGACTTTAATGCGCCAATCCTCGACATAGCGGGCAAAACGATATTCCTTGGTGCGTGCGCCTACAAATTTTCTTTTCGGGCGTTTTTGATAATCATCATGATCCTGATCGATCTGTGCCCTCAAACGGGCAATATCAAGGCTGCGCAACAATAAATCAGCAGCATCGGGCGCCGTGTCTTCGTCTTCGTCTTCAGCTTCATCGGGTAGTGTACTGAGTTGCTGAGCTTGTTTGGTTTCATCGACAGCAGTCATGAGTTTCTTGGCTTCTTGTTCCAATTGCTTGACTTTTTGTTGCATTGCGATGTCATCGGTTACCGGTTTATTGGTCGGTTTGCTTGTGGTCGGTTTGCGTGTGAGCGGTTTGCTTTTGGGCAATACTGGGAAAGGTGTTTTCGCACGACGATTATCATCCGTATTGCCGCCACCATCGAGATTATCTTGTGCAAGTAGCTCGGTTTTTGTCGGTTTTGTCGGTGTTTTATTGTTGACCAGCACAACTTCCAGCGATGTGGCGATTTTATCTAACTTGGGCTGCGGGAATTGAAAAGTCATTCCAAACAGTACAATGACATGTAAAAACAGTGAAGCAGCCATCGCCACACGCAGGCGATTGACTTGGGAATGTTGGTGGCTGCCGGCTACTGTGGGTGCAGTTTTGTGTGTGTGAATGGTAACAGCCAAAGGATCGAACCTTGAAAGTTAAGTCTAAATTGCTCAGATAATCCCGATATTGTAGGGAACAAAGATTTGCTTGTCACATGATTAGCAGGCCGTTGAAGAACTTCTGCATTGTCGCTACGGTATTAACAACAGGTGCAAGATGCGCATTGATCACGTGTAAATGACGCTTTCTCGCCTGTTTTTGTTTGACATCGGTCGCCTCGAAAACATTTTCCAACGGCTTGCTGGCGATTAATCTACGCATCCTGTTTTTGCAGGAATTCTGCATGTAAGCTGCGTTCAAGCAAGTCTATTTCAGACAATTTAAGTTGCACGTAAGTACCAGGTGCGATTTCCGGTAATGAAGGTATTCGTGTTACCAGCGGGATACGATCCAGTTTTACCAGATTTTCTTTAATGACTTGGGCATTGGTAATCTGAATCTTTTCTTGCAATAACCAGCGCAAACACCAGTAACGTTCCATGGCGCGCTGAAATTCGCCATAAATACCATAAGCTGTTTCAAAGTCGCGCATTGCGATTAAAAGACTATTGCTCTCTTTGGTGTAAGGAGGAGGCTCTCTACGCAATAGCGCGATGAGTTGCCGCTGATTGACTAAATCGACGTAGCGCCTCATGGGAGAGCTACTCCAGGCGTATTGCGGAACGCCCAGACCTTGATGCGGAGCGGGTGAAGTGCTCATTTTTACCTTGCCATTGGACTGGCTGCGAAAGATGCCGGTAATGCCCGCATCGGTCAATTGCTTGCCCCATTCGGTGTTGACATAAATCATCAATTCCGACACCACCTTGTCGATCGGTGAGCCGCGGCGGCGTTCGTTGATTGTGACGTGATCATTGTCGATTTCAAAACTATAATCAATTTTGTCATTATTGGTGTCATTCGCTTTGCCACGTTGATTTTCCATCTTGCAAGCAAATTTCCACAACAAACTTAACTCCTTGCTGAAGGTATGTGCAAAATTTCCTTTGTTCAATGAGGTTTCGTTGAAGTGTTGCTCCAGCATGTTGTGACGTAAATTTGCTGCAACTTTTATTTTCTCAATTTTGCTCTCGCTGCTGATCACAGTAAAATCATCGGCTACGTCAAGATATAATGACAGTGAGGGTTGCAGTCGGTTTTCAGTGAGTGTGAAATGATGGATGATTGCGTCCGGCAGCATGGTAATCTTGTTGCCAGGCAGATAAACTGTCGATAGTCGCGTTGCGGCAGCTTGATCGAGTGCTGATTCAGGATCAATTCCCAGTGCAGGCGCTGCAATATGAATACCAATGCGAAAGCTTCCGAATGGTAATAAGGTAACAGAAAAAGCATCATCAATTTCAGTGGTCGAAGCGTCGTCAATACTGAATGCGACGACATCCGAGATCGGCAGATCAAGAAAATCATGCAGCGTTGGTTGTGACTCCAGTTCACTGAAGTGGACACCTTCAGGAAAATGCTCCCAGATGAATTGGTTGAAGTGATAGTCATGCGAGGACGCGATGGCGCCGCATTTTTCCATCAGTTTGACAACCGTGAGCTTTTTCTCTGTGCAGGCGGTTTCGAGTGCTTTCCATTCAATGGAATTTTTATCCGGTTTGTAGAGTAAATTAGGTATGCGCGCTTTAAATTCTTCGGGTAAGACAAAGCGGTTTAATTGCTCAACATAACGTGCTTGTTGCTCCGCTTGCCGGCGTTTCTTTTCTTGGCTGGCCAATGCGGCTTTCAGTGCATCAGGTGGCGCTGCTTTATAACGTCCCAGTGCTTTTTTATAAAAATACATGGGTGCATTCTGAAGCAGTAGCAATGTGGCGGCAGCTTCAACCGGACTGGGTGTGTGACCAAAATAATCAGCGGCAAGGGCATCGCTGGTAAATTCTGTATCCTGTGTGCAGCACTCCCATAGAAAATTGGGATCTAATTCGTCAGTAACTTTCTGCACATGCTCCATGAACTCGGATAGAGGGGGAGTGGAGAATCGAAACAATACTGATGTTGCCTTGATCTTGGAACGTTTGCCATGCACGGCCTCTATTTGCAAAGAGGTCGTATTGTCAGCCAGTATGGCACCCACCTTAAAGGTCCCAGTTTCTTCGTAAAAAACATTCATAAGATTGTTTTTATCATTCCGATTGAGGAGTTAAAACAGAGTTGCTGCATAATGAAAGATTGAGTTGTTATGACAAGAAATTAAGCGCTTTGGCATTCAATTCACAAGATTTGCATTTCAGTATGTATGAGGCTATTAGTCCCGCATTATATACGAGACATTTAAAGGGAAGATGAAAAACGGTAGACAATTGTTGTTAGAGATAGTGCCAATATTTTTCAATGGATTGATGGCGCTTATAATACTCATGACTCGGAACATCAAAGTTTGGCGATGAGTTTTGGATTTTAGCCGGCGATTCTCCATAGCCTTGCCACGGAGAATTGCAAGTTTAATAACCCTGATGTTTTTTTAGAAATGATTGGATAGTGTTCTTGAGTTCGGAATCAGGCAATGTCGTGGCTAATTGATTTAAACAGTCTTTACCGGTTTGGCTCAGTATTATTTTTTTATTATTGCTATCTCTTTCATTTGCAGAGGATTCTGTATTTATGGAAAGGAAATGTGCTTGCACCAAAATTTGAATTGCAGTAACTTCCCACCCTAGTTTTTGCAGTTTGAGCAGCAATGAGGGTGAAATTTGCTTAAGTTTTGATGCAACAGCACCATTCTCAGCCATTATCGTCAACCTGCCATTAGAGATTCGACCTATATTGCAATATTGCGCTAACTGCGCAGGGATAAGTTTAGAAAATGTTAACTGGTCTCTATATAATTGCTGAGCTAAAGAGAATAAGCTCTCATATTCAGCTGTCTTGCCAAGCAGATTAAGATAAGAATTAACTTTATAAGAGGTCATGGCTATTGAAAAATATCCAGTGAATACAATATATGAATATTATTTTTATTTCCAATAAATCAGAGCGCGCAAGAAAAATAACGCTGACTGGAAAGTACATTACAGTATTAATCAGCATTTTTTTATTGATCATCATAGCATTGGCTTTGAGTTTGAATTTTGTTTCTTTACGTTATGCTGATCGAATCGATACGCCGGTGTTAAGAGCGGTATTAGTTAGTCCGCAAGAAGAAAGGCATCAGAAGATTCAAACGCATTTACAAGACAATTTGAATATCATGGCAAGTAGACTGGGGCAAATGCAAGCACAGTTGTTGCGTTTAGATGCCCTCGGTGAACGTTTGGCCGAATCTTCCGGAATTAAGTCGCGTGACCTTTTGTTTAATGGCGTGCCGGGGCAGGGTGGTGCACGTACTGATCTTGCATCCGAGGAATTAACTTTTGGTGAATTCAATCATAAGCTTCAAGAGTTATCCAGCATGCTGGATGAAAGGTCGGATAAGCTGGGGGCGTTAGATTCTTTATTGCGTCATGATCGGTTGACGAAATATGTGTTGCCTTCTGAAATGCCTGTTGAGACGGATTGGTATTCTTCAGGTTACGGTTACCGCATAGACCCGTTTACGGGAAAGAGAGCGTTCCACGAAGGGGTGGATTTCTCTGCGGAAGTAGGTACACCGATAAAAGCTGCCGCTGGTGGAATAGTGGTCTACTCGGATCGTCACCCTGAATATGGTAATATGGTCGAGATTGATCATGGCGGTGATCTGGTGAGTCGTTATGCCCATGCATCGAAACGCTTGGTGGTGTTGGGGCAAGTTGTGTTACAAGGACAAAAAATAGCGGAAGTTGGCAGTACGGGGCGTTCTACAGGATCTCACTTGCATTTCGAGATTAGACATAAAGACAAGTCATTGAATCCGTCTAGATTTTTAAAAAGGCCGAGTTAAACGGAGTTTAGCAGGTCGTTGAAAAACGTTTTCAAAGAGGTAGTCGATATCAGGCAAGAATAGGTGAGATGGCGCGTTTGTGCGTAATAAACGATTATCTTGAGTCTGTTTTTAATATCGCAGTGGCGCAAATAGTTTTTCAATATCTGGGATGTTGGCTATTCATGAATAAGTGCATGTTTGATGGTTTTCGACTTAAGAATTTTAAATTCTCAAGTAAGCGGTTCAAATTGAGTCGATATTTTCTTTAGTATTGTTGTGGGGTGAGGTAAGAATCTCACCCTTTATTTTTAGATATATTGTTTAAACAGAATTTTCAGAGACTTTATGCTAGGTAATCTACTTAAAAAGATTTTTGGTAGCCGCAATGATCGAATGATCAAACAGTACGCTCAAACTGTGCGCATTATTAATGAAATGGAATCAACCATTGCGGAATTGTCAGATACTGATTTGCGTGCCAAAACAGATGAATTCAAGCAACGTATTCAGAACGGAGAGACGCTGACTGCATTATTGCCTGAGGCATTTGCGGTGGTACGAGAAACCGGCAAACGTGTTCTGGAAATGCGTCATTTTGATGTGCAGCTCATTGGTGGCATGGTGCTGCATGAAGGTAAGATTGCTGAGATGCGCACAGGTGAGGGTAAAACGCTCATGGCAACTTTGCCGGCTTACTTGAATGCATTGTCAGGTAATGGTGTGCATATCGTGACGGTCAATGATTATCTAGCAAAGCGTGATGCCGAGTGGATGGGAAAGATTTATCAGTTTCTCGGAATGAGTGTCGGTGTGATTTATGCGCACATGCTACATCACGATAAGCAGGCGGCTTATGCTGCAGATATCACATATGGCACTAATAATGAATATGGTTTTGATTATTTGCGCGACAATATGGTGACTCATCCCGATGAACGTGCTCAACGTGCGCTTAATTTTGCAATTGTTGACGAGGTGGATTCGATTTTGATTGATGAAGCGCGCACGCCATTGATCATTTCCGGTCAGGCGGAAGGTGATACAGAGATTTATGTGCGTATCAATGCATTGATTCCTAAATTAATTCGACAAGAGACAGAAGAAGGGGCAGGTGACTTCAGTGTGGATGAGAAATCCCATCAGGTTACGCTCAGTGAATCCGGTTTTGAGCATGCAGAAGAATTGCTGGCTGGAGCTGGATTGTTGAAATCTGGATCCAGTCTTTATGATCCAGCTTATATTAATCTGATTCATCATTTGAATGCAGGCTTGCGGGCGCATAGCTTATATTTTTTAGATCAGCATTATGTCGTGCAAGATGGTGAAGTGGTGATTGTCGATGAGTTTACCGGACGCTTGATGGCTGGTCGCCGCTGGTCCGATGGGTTGCATCAAGCCGTGGAGGCCAAAGAGGGTGTTGCCATTCAGAAAGAGAATCAAACGCTTGCTTCCATTACCTTCCAGAACTATTTCCGTATGTATCAGAAGCTGTCGGGCATGACGGGTACAGCTGATACGGAAGCTGCTGAGTTTCAACAAATTTACGGACTGGAGACGGTGATCATCCCAACGCATCGACCGATGATTCGTGATGATCGTATGGACTTGGTATTTCGTACGACGAAAGAGAAGAACGAAGCCATTATTCAGGGAATCAAGGAATGTTATGAACGTGGGCAACCAGTTTTGGTGGGTACGACGTCTATTGAGAATAATGAGTTGTTATCCAAGTTGCTGGATCGAGAGAAACTGCCGCATCAAGTTCTGAATGCAAAGCAACATGCCAGCGAAGCAAATATTGTTGTACAGGCCGGTCGGCCCAAAATGATTACCATAGCGACCAATATGGCGGGTCGTGGTACCGATATCGTATTGGGAGGTAATCCGGAACCGGAAATTGAACAGTTACGACATGATGAGAAATTGAGTGAGGATGTAAAAGAGCAACGTATCAATGAAGTCCATTCAAAATGGAAAGTAACGCATGAAGAGGTTTTAAATACGGGTGGTTTGCACATTATTGGTACTGAACGGCATGAGTCGCGCCGTGTGGATAACCAGTTGCGCGGACGCTCGGGCAGGCAGGGGGATCCAGGCTCCAGTCGTTTTTATCTGTCTTTGGAAGATCCGTTGTTACGCATATTTGCGTCGGATCGTGTTGCCAACATCATGACGCGCCTTAAGATGCCAGAAGGAGAAGCGATTGAACATCCTTGGGTGACTCGTGCTATTGAAAATGCCCAGCGCAAAGTTGAGGCGAGAAATTTTGATATGCGTAAGCAATTGCTGGAATATGATGATGTCGCTAATGATCAGCGACACGTGATTTACCAGCAGCGTAATGAACTATTAGAAGCAGAACATGATATTTCAGAAACGATCGTGGTGATACGTGAAAATGTTTTAAGTAATTTATTCAGTCAGCATATCCCGCCAGGCAGTGTTGAAGAGCAATGGGATGTAGCAGGCTTGGAGAAAATGCTTATGGCCGAGTATCAACTGCATTTCCCACTGCAAAAATGGCTTGAACAGGAACCGGAATTACATGAAGAGAATTTGTATGAGCGCATTATTAATCTCACAAATGAGCAATATCAAGCTAAGGTAGAGAAAGTGGGTGCTGAGATTATGCATCACTATGAACGTGCTGTGATGCTGCAGAGCTTGGATTCGCATTGGCGAGAACATTTGGCCGCATTGGATCATTTGCGCCAAGGCATACATCTACGTGGTTATGCACAAAAGAATCCAAAACAGGAATATAAACGAGAGGCTTTTGAGTTGTTTACCAATATGCTTGAAGAAATCAAGAGTGAGGTAACAAAAATACTTTTGACCGTACAAATTAAGAATGAACAACAAGTTGAGGCTGTAACTGAAACATTGCGCGCACCAGAAAATGTGCAATTCCATCATGCCGACTATAACGAAGCATTGGATGAGGATGCAAGCTATGTAAAAGATCAAGATGAGAAACAGCCATTTGTGCGTCAGAATGACAAAGTAGGTCGCAATCAACCATGTCCATGCGGATCGGGTAAAAAATATAAACAATGTCACGGTAGGATTAAATAGCTTGGGTTCGTTGACATTCACATAGATATCGATAGTCATAAATTTCACACGTCATATCAGTTCCGCCATCAATGGTTAATCCACTTGGAACAATTACCTATTGCTGTCATGTAGATTGCATTTACTGTCAATGGTTTCTTGAAGAAGATTCTTTCCAGCTTTGACTGGGAATCATCATTAAGCATCGCAAACTTATTTTTTGGTCATATGGAAAGCTCAATAATGTGAGCTTGTCCTATTTATGAAATGGTTTTCTGTGAATATCAACAGATCCAAATTGAAGCGGATGAGAAGATCTGTTGGAATGTATTTTTAAAATCAGTCATAGCGCTGTATGGGTTCGGTTTCTATAAATAAAATGATGAATCTCTATATTAATGAGTCAGTTTATTAGTTCGATTTGTGTGATTTTCTTATATATTATAACTACTTAGAAATACTTTTAAGTATTCTCTATAATCCTATAGTGGTTATGTTATACTGCGCACTTTTATAATTTAAACTTTACAAAAGTGCTGGTGAGATTAGTGTAGAGTGAGTTTGCCGCTTTATTGATTGATAGTTTTTTGTGAAAAATATTACTGATGGAATAGTTTAATATGGCAGATAGTTTCAGCATCAATGATGAAATGAGTGGCAGACGGAAGTTTTTAGTTGCTGCCACTTCTGTGGCAGGTGGTATTGCGGGCGCTGCGATTGCAACGCCTTTTTTGTTAAGTATGATGCCCAGTGAACGAGCTAAAGCAGCAGGAGCGCCGGTAGAGGTTGATATATCAAAACTTGAGCCCGGAATGCTTATAATGGTTGAGTGGCGCGGGAAAGTTGTGTGGGTTTTGAATCGTACGCCAGAGATGCTGGAGACTCTTGTGAAAGTGGAGGGAGAGTTAGCCGATCCGAATTCAGACAAGAAACAGCAACCAGAATACGCCAAGAATCGTACACGTTCGATTAAGCCGGCAATACTGATTATCGAGGGTGTTTGTACACACTTGGGATGCTCGCCCGTATTTAGGAAAGAGATTGCTCCTGCTGACCTAGGTCCGGATTGGCTGGGCGGTTTTTTCTGTCCTTGCCATGGATCAAAATTTGATTTGGCGGGGCGTGTATATAAAAGTGTACCGGCTCCAACCAATTTGGTTGTTCCTCCTCATACATATTTGAGCGATAGTCGTCTTTTAATTGGATCTGAAAGCGAGGGATCTGCGTAAATGAGTAAGTTATTTAATTCAATGATCGAATGGGTCGATAAACGTTTTCCGTTAACATCCAACTGGAGAGCGCATCTTTCTGAGTATTATGCGCCCAAAAATTTTAATTTCTGGTATTTTTTTGGCTCACTAGCCTTATTAGTTCTGGTGAATCAACTGATTACCGGAATTTTTCTTACTATGAATTATAAGCCGGATGCCAGCTTGGCTTTTTCTTCAGTAGAATACATCATGCGTGATGTGGATTATGGCTGGTTAATCCGCTATATGCATTCCACAGGTGCATCAATGTTTTTTGTCGTGGTTTATCTGCATATGTTCCGCGGAATGATGTATGGCTCTTATCGGAAGCCACGTGAACTGTTGTGGCTGATTGGTATGGTCATATTTTTTGTATTGATGAGCTTGGCATTTACCGGATATATTCTGCCATGGGGACAAATGTCTTACTGGGGTGCGCAGGTGATCGTGAGTATGTTCGGAGCCATTCCAACGATTGGAGAAACGCTTCAGCACTGGTTGCTGGGAGATTTTACGCTTTCAGATGCCGCGCTCAATCGTTTCTTTGCTTATCATGTCGTAACATTGCCCCTAATACTTTTGATATTGGTTTTTGCGCATATCTTAGCACTGCACGAAGTTGGATCAAATAATCCAGACGGCATTGAAATAAAACAAAATAAAAATCCAACAACAGGTATTCCGGTAGATGGGATACCATTTCATCCTTATTATTCAGTTAAAGATATAGTCGGTGTTGTGGTATTCCTGATGGTGTTTTGTGGAATTATCTTCTTCGCTCCAGAAATGGGCGGCTATTTCTTAGAGTACAATAATTTTATACCCGCTAATACATTGCAAACACCGGATCATATTGCACCAGTCTGGTACTTCACGCCTTACTATTCAATGCTACGGGCGGTGACTGTTAATTTTCTGTGGGTAGATGCAAAGCTATGGGGTGTAATATTAATGGCTGGTTCAGTGGTTATCTTCTGTTTCTTACCATGGTTAGATCGAAGTCCGGTTAAGTCAATACGGTACAAAGGCGCGTATTTCAAAACAGCCTTAACGCTCTTTGTAATCAGTTTTTTTGTATTAGGTTGGCTCGGAACAAAATCTCCGACTCCTTTATATACTTTATTAGCGCAAATCTTTACAGTCATCTATTTTGCTTTCTTTATTTTAATGCCATGGTATAGCAAGATAGATAAAACAAAACCTGAGCCAAAAAGAGTAAAAGAGTAAAAAAATGAAGAAAATAACGATTCTTATGTTTGTCGTGTGTATGGCTCCATTTAGTTTGTTCGGTTCTGAGCCTGGCATGTCATTAGATAGTGCTCCAGTTAACACAATTGACAACGCTTCGTTGCAGCGGGGTGCAGAAAGCTTTGTTAATTATTGCCTGACTTGTCACGGTGCAAGTTTCATGCGTTATAATCGCCATCGTGATATCGGATTCACTAATGAACAGATTCTTGATAAATTGGTATTTACAGGTCAGAAAGTTGGCGATCTGATGCAATCTGCAATGTGGAAAAAAGAAGGCGAAGAATGGTTCGGTGTTGTGCCACCTGATTTATCAGTGATAGCTCGCTCGCGAGGAGCGGATTGGTTATATACTTACCTAAGGGCATTTTACCGCGACGATTCCACAGTGACCGGATGGAACAATCTAGTTTTTGATCGAGCAGCGATGCCTCATGTATTATATCAATTACAGGGTGAACAGAAACTGGTTGTTAAAACAAGTGATAAAGGTGAACAAAAAACCTTGGTTCTTGATAAACAAGGAGAAATGACTAAGGCTGAATTTGATAAATTTGTTGGTGACTTGGTTAATTATCTGGTTTATTTAGGTGAACCTCACGCCAATGCTCGTAAGGAATTGGGTTTTATAGTAATGGCTTTTCTTTTAGGTATGCTGGTTTTATCCTACGCATTAAAAAGAGAGTATTGGAAAGATATTCATTGACGTTAAACTTGCTGAATATATTGGTAACTAAGTCAGAGAATAGAAGTTATGATGACATTATATTCAACAATTACGTGTCCATACAGTCATCGATGTCGGATTGTTCTGCACGAGAAAGACATGGATTTTCAGGTAATTGACGTTGATCCAAATAGTAAATCAGAGGACTTGGCGGTAATTAGTCCATACGGTAAAGCACCTGTACTCGTAGAACGCGATCTGGTACTTTATGAATCAAACATTATTAATGAGTATATTGATGATCGTTTTCCTCATCCTCAATTAATGCCTGCAGACCCAGTAATGCGTGCTCGTGCGCGTTTATTGTTATACCGCTTTGAACAAGAATTATTCTGTCATATTGCTGCGTTTGATGGTTCGGATCAAAAGACAATTGATAAAGCACGCACGGTGATCGCAGATCATCTGACGATGATTGCTCCAATCTTTGATAAACAGAAGTTTATGCTGGGCGATGAATTCTCAATGCTTGATGTGGCAATAGCACCGTTATTGTGGCGCCTCGAGCATTTCGAAATTCGTTTGCCTAAACAGACAGCTCCATTGCTGAAGTACGCAGAAAGGTTGTTTAGTCGTCCACTGTTTATTGACGCATTGTCAGCTTCAGAGAAAGTTATGCGAAAATGAGTATTAATCATACTAAGCCATACTTAATTCGCTCTATCTATGACTGGTGTATTGATAATAATTTTACCCCCTTTATTTCTGTAAAAATTTATCCAGGACTTGATGTGCCAATTGAATATATCAAGAATGATGAGATAATCTTTAATATTAGTGCGAGAGCTGTGCATGATCTTATAATTAATGATGAAATTATTTACTTTATGGCGCGTTTTAATGGTGTATCAAGAAAACTAGAAATACCTATGGATGTCGTTAAGAATATATTCGCAAAAGAAGTAAATCAAGGAATAGCATTCACGCTTGATAAATGGAATGAAAATAAAAAAATATCGAATAAACAAGAAAGTAATAAAGCCATAGATTCTTTGACTTACCAGTCTAAGAATGCGAATAAACCCAATTTACGAGTAATCAAATAGCTCTATCAGTATAGATTTATTTTATTATTGTGCTGTGCCGGCATAGCTCAGATGGTAGAGCAGCTGATTTGTAATCAGAAGGTCCCGAGTTCGATTCTTGGTGTCGGCACCATAAAAGCAATGGCTTGCAATTTTCGTGCAAGCTGTTTTTGTTACCGGGGTTACGCTGGGGTTACATCGCGGCAATCTAGCAACCATTTCTAAAACACTCTTTTACTTTCTTTCCAAGCGATCATGATGTGTGCTGTCAAAAATGGAGTCCATGTGTTTTAAGCAGCGGCTAGATTTGCATAGTATCGCTGTGTAAATTGTGCTGGTGACAGATAACCTAATCTTTCCTGCTTACGCTGCCTGTTATAGAAGATTTCGATATATTCGGTAATCTCCTGAATGGCTTGTTGCCGTGTTTTGAATCTCCGATGATGCACCAATTCGGTTTTAAGTATCCCCCAGAAACTTTCCATCGGAGCATTATCATAGCAATCACCTTTACGGCTCATGGAAGCGATCATGCCAAATTGTTGTAATAGATTCTGATAATCATGCGCACAGTATTGGGCACCTCGGATGCCCTTCTAAATGTCAAGCGGCAATCTGTGCGCTATTGATTAAATTATTTCTTTTTCTCAAAGTGTAATATACCTCTCTAGCGATATAAC
>NZ_QJJP01000014.1 GCF_003201565.1 Nitrosomonas sp. Nm84
AACTTCACTTTTTGCCAGTGGCATGCGTGACAAATGCCTTTTAGAAATTTTTCTCTGTGGATACAGCAAAATTTTCGAGGTTGTGCAGAAGTCTTTTCAATCATTAAGTAAGATACTCAGCTAATAAAGCCTACTAAGATGAACTATACGTGGTGATTTAAACGGTCCATGGATTTCTACAACGATTAGTGTTCAAGGTCATATTGTCTACGATGTATTGTAAATCCAATTAAGCCTAAACCGGCAAGTAACATGATATAAATTTCCGGCTCGGGCACTGGCGGAGGAGTTGTGGGTGTCGATATAACATCACTAATTTGCAATGAACCAGTAAAGAATAGACCAAACACATTATCGTCCAAACTAGGGTTGTGGGTTAATAAATCAACGAAAGCATCACCTGCCTGTAGAAAAGGGGTGGAATTTACATCATTTCCTTCAGCGAGGTTGTATAGTTCATCGTCGTAACTGGCACCATGCAACAATGGATTTAACGGATTGATAGAATTATCACCTATACCGCCCGCTGTAATTAAGGCGCCATTTGAATCCTCAAACCCTCCGTCATCATTACCTCCAGCGGCACGGGTCAAGTGTCGAGCATCAGTGGAACTGGTTGTTACATCAATAGTGGTGTACTGATCATCCCCAAAACTGAAACTACCTGCTACTGACATGACAGCATCACCGCTGACATATGGTGCAGCAAGCTCCATGTGAATATTCTCACCTGTTGTTGATAGCCCTCCGTCTAAAATGACGCCAGTTTTGCCTATGGTACTGTCGTTCTGATAAGCCACTACTAGTACTTCACCATCGGTAAATTCATTTTCAGATATTGACCAGTTTTGTATTCCTCCAGCGCTTGATTCAATCGCTGATTTCATGAAACTCGTAACATCGTATATTCTTGTTTCCGCAATGTTGCTTGAAGACAGCAAAGATCCCGATGCGCTCGACAAGAAAGTGCCATTTAACGTGACATCCCCAGCTATACCGCTATCCCAAGCATTTGTACTATAAAGATAAGCTCCAAGCACTGTAGATCCGGGAGCTATATCAGTTTGTAAAAACCCACTGTTGGATATTTCGCTACCCCAAGCATCAATTGACAGAGCGGCATCCACAAAGGAAGCTCGTAGCGACATATTAGCAGATGCCGGGATACTCAAAGATATACCAACCATACCAACAGCGATTGCAAGCAATTTGTTTTTCATGAAATACTCCCAATTTATATAAGTTGATGAGCCTATAACCCTGACGACGACTGAGAAACACAATGAAAAACAAATATTTCTCAAATCTGATTTTGATACTACCATTTTCTCTACCGTGAGCCTACTTCAGCATCGCATTCTAAAGGAAGAAAATAGAAATCCGATCGCGGAACCTAGGCTCCATCGCGGCATTGACAATCCCAAAGCATTGTGCTTAAGTTCATGCGTGAGGGGAGTAGGCCTCTGCTTCGATCATCACTCGAATTTTGTAAACTGGCGCGACCTCAAACGTTTCGGTCGGGTCACAAGTCCATACCGGCTTTAGGTTACAACTTACCAATCCACCAACGCAACGGGGAGAACCAAGAGACCATTCTTCATGCAATTCTGGCATAAACGGTGCAAATCAATTTCAAAATAAAATTCTCAGGAGAAAAAGATGACATCGAAATCTAAAGTATCTCGCCGTGAAGCGCTGATTAATCTTGCAAAAATAAGCGCTGGTTTTTCCTTGTTAGGCTTGTTCAGAAACACAGCGCTGGCGCAAACTCCTGCAGACTATCCCACCGACTGCGCCCCTCCCACACCCAAAGGCGCAGCAACACCGTTTATTCCCGGCAAAATTGCCGTGCTACATCGAAAAAGCGCCTTCCAATTAAGCACGGAAGAAATTGCCAGCCTGACTTTGGGATTTCAGAAATTACGAGATATGACTATATCTGACCCAAGTAATCCGCTCGGCTGGCTGCTGCAAAGCTATGTGCATTGCTGGTATTGTGGCGGCGGGACCGACGGTAAAGCAGGTGAGGAAATTCACGGCAGCTGGTGGTTTTTACCGTGGCATCGCTGCTATTTGTATTTTCTGGAGCGCACATTGTCCAAGCTAGCCAATGATCCCAACTTGCGTTTGCCTTATTGGGACTGGAGCACACAAAGCAAAGCCACGCAGACCTTACCAGGCATTTACGACAACAGCAGCAGCTCACTCTATGATGCATTGCGCGGCGCCTCTACTGGCGACGTTATACCACCAGATTTTGTTGGTCCGAGAGCAATGTCAATTGTTCTAAACTCAAGCGATTTCAGCATGTTTGGCGGCGTCGACGCAACCAAAAACGGTGGTCAAGCTGGACAACTGGAGCGCATACCCCACAACAACGTCCATAACTGGACTGGCACCGACGGCAATACCGCTCCCAACTACGGATCAGATATGGGAGTATTGGCAACCGCTGCGCGCGATCCGATTTTTTTCTGCCATCATGCTAATGTTGATCGTATGTGGCCAAGTTGGCTGGCAGTTAGCAGCGACCATACCAATCCAACCGACAGTAGCTGGTTAAATCACAGTTGGACTTTTTATGATGAAAATGGGGTCTGGACTTCGATTAAAGTTAGCGATGTGGTAGACAGCAGAAACCTAGGGTACGACTACGACAGCTTGGCTACAGTACCAACAAAAAGTAGCAAAAAAGTCAGTCAAGCAATCGCTACTTCACCAATACCAGAGCCATTGATCGCCGCACCCAAGCAAGTGCGTACACTGAAAAATGACCCAGTAACTCATCAGGTGGCGTTGCCGCAAATCCATAAAACATCGCTGATGGCACTATCTGCTGGCGCTGGAGCGAGATACCTATTAGTTATAGACGGGGTAGTGATTGCGCCAGATCGAAGCGTCAGCGCCAAAGTATATGTTAACTATCCAAAAGCAGACGCTACCACCACCACAGAAATCCCCAATTTTGTTGGCTTAATTTCCAGCGTCGCCAAAGTTAGAAAGGGCGCAGATCGCGCCGGACAGGATCACAAACCGCAACGTCAAGTATTCGAGATCGACCCCGAATTGGCTGCCATCATAGCGCACGACAACGAAGTAAAAATTACCATTGTGCCTATCGACAGTCATAGCAAAAAACCAAAAACAATGGAATTTAACTACGGAGAAATCAGCATACAACCACTGAAATAAATTTATTGATGCAGCGCCTTCTCTATACTCAGGCGTTGATTGGAACAAACCACGGTTTTTTAACATTGAAGCTGTGATTATTTTTACCCAGTTGGTTACTAGAAGTATAGAAAGGACGCTCGCTACTCTAAACGGCATCAAAGTACCAAAGTAGTGGTGTAACCCACTGAATCAGAGAAGAGTGCCCGAAATGTAGATTACGACAATGGGTGTCGATTTGGCAAAAGACGTGTCTTGGATTAATGAAATAAGTCGGGCAATTATTAAGCAAAATTGCTCAGTATCTGTAATAATTTGACTATGAAAATAGTTTTTGTAAGGATAAGGATAAGCATATGGCTATTAAAAATTATTCAGATTTGCAAACTGCGCTTAACACCTTCGTTGCTAACGCGGAAGTCGCTTCTGATTTAGCGCCTCACCAAGCCTTTTGGAACGACTTGAGCTACCAGCAATTTATTACTGGGGATGTTCCAGGTATGAGCGGGTTTAAAATCTTGATCGTAGGTAACGCCGCTCAATCGAATATCATTATGGCCCTATCGGGCACTCAAAATGGTCCGTTCGATCCATCAACCGGCACCATCGGTCAAATGCCGCAGCCATCACCTCCCTATCCGGATCAGCAAAGTTTAATTGATGATATTGCTGAGTGGATTAACGCAGGTTGTCCAAATTAGTTCTTTGACCAAAAGTAAATGAGCTGGCGCAAATAATTAAAGGAAACAATCATGAAAAAGGGAATAAAAATCATAATTGCAGCCGTACTTTGCATTCCAGTAGCGGCAAATGCAGATTGGTCAATCACCCAATTACTAGATAACAGCAAGTATCGGGCTAGCGATAGTCTCGCAATCGACATCAATGATTCTGGCCAAATATTAATTTCTTCTAACGAAACATATCTCACCGGCGCCAACGGAGCAGGAATAAAAGAATTAGGTACTGATCTATTTGCAACTCACATAAATGATTCAGGGCAAATAGCTTGATTGTTTAATTTCAATCCGGATCAATATACCCCACATGTATTCCTCACAGGACCTAATGGCAATGGTTTAAAAGATTTAGGTACCTTTGGCGGAACCTACAATGTTGATGTGAGGGGGCTGAGTAATTCCGGTCAATTGATAGTGGAATCTCTTGCTTGTTCCGATTGCGATAAACATAACTTCATTACTGACGCCAATGGCGTTGGATTAATTGAAATAATAAGTCCATCGGGAGATCGGCTGGACAGACTTGTATGTTGTGGATATAAACAATCATGGTCAGATTATCGGAACCGGTGATCATGGAGATATACGGAATACTGCTTTCTTGCTTTCATATACACCCGATACAATTTTTGATCCTCAGCCAATATTTATTCCCGGACCTCCACCTCCGCCGCCGATTCCTGAGCCTACAACTTGGTTAATGCTGCTGGTCGGGTTGGAGTTGATCGGTTTTATGCGAGTAAAGAAAAACACTTAGTTTGATTAGAACCATCAATTATCACTGGTACGGTGCTGCGCCAGCAGATAAAGGAATTCCGAGATATCGCATAAACATGGCCGTGACTCAACCGGACAGCTTCCCATTCAACGATTCCAATACGCCGCCGGTTGCTGTATGGCGAATGCGGGTGATTCCGCCATTACTGATTTTGATGCGATACAGACCAACTGAGGGGGCTTGGATTGTTTCTGCAATCAATGCACGCATCACACCGGCATGTGCAACGATCAAAAAATGGCTTCCGCGATAGCGTTCGATAGCTTCTTGATACGCAGAGCTGACGCGCTGGATAAAATCATCGAGCGGTTCTGCGCCTTGCGGTCGACAATTCATCGGATCTTGCAAAAAAGCTTGATATTCATTCGCCCGACCTATTTTGATGGCATCGTGACTCTGGCCCTCCCAAGAACCAAAACCCACTTCCTTAAAACGCGGCTCAACGGTGACATCAATGCCGTGGCGTTCACCCAATGCGTGCGCAAATGCCTGGCAGCGTTGCAGCGGCGAGGTGATGATGTGGTTCCATGCATGATACTCGCCAACGGCATTCCACATTTGCAACCATCCCTTTTCGGTAAGCGGATCGTCGACGCTGTGACCGCGATAACGACGTCCGCCAGCGGGTTCGCCGTGGCGGATTAAATCAATCACAGTTTCTGTCATATAAAAATTCGGAAGATTGAATTTGAGAGTGCTAGTTTAGCTGATCTAACCGGTATGAACAGTGAAATAAGTCAAAAAATCGATTGATTAAAATGAACAAAGAATCCAAATAGCAGATGCAAAATTTCGATTAAGGTACTTTCTGATGACTATTTAAAACACAACTAAAAGCGTCCCAATTTCACTTGTGAACCACCGGTTTTCTCGATCACAGCCAACGCTATGTTGACATATTCCGCGTACTCCAGCGCATCTTCATCGGCGATTGGCGTTGCCAAAACAAAGTCCGCATGCTTGCGCGCTTCGTCTCTCTTGCCCTCGTCGTACAACAATTCAGCGTAAAAAGCGCGGGTGATGACATCGCGGGGGAAGAGCTCATGCGCCCGTTTAAGGTGCATCAGCGCTTTCTGGTTACTGCCAAAACTGATCGGAAATCCCGGCAGTTTGTGATACATGCGACCCAGCGCGCGATGCGCACCGGCATTTTCATATTTTTCATCCAGCGCAACGACTTTCAACAACATCTTTTCCATGGGCCGCAGCATTCTCAGCGCATTCACTATACCGCTATCTTCGGCCATTTTTCCCATCGCCGCCGCTCTCCAGAACAGTCCACGCACATCATTGGCATTCAGAACCAGCGCCTGATCGGCAATGGCAATGCATTTTTCGAACTGTTGAACGCGGCGATTTTTGTCGAGTTCGAGCTGCGCCTGCATGAACTCCAGACGGGAAAGCTCGGCGATGGCGGCTGATTCCCGTGAATGTCGCGTCAACTCGCGAAACCAGTCGATGGTTTCCATCAGCAGCGGCGTATCAATGGCATACCGCCACACCGCCAGTTCAATTTTCTGCTTGTTCTCCGGCGTCAGCAAAGTTGCTGAAGCACTTTGCGCAAAAACCGGTACTGTGAAACAAGCAGCTGCAATCGCCCAGCAGGCAGATAAGCTCATTCTTCGCCCTAGTTGCTGTATATTCAATTTCATGAAAGTGCTCATACTCAATCCATTCAACAAACTAATTCTCGGTTTAATATTCTACGATAAATACAGTCTTTTTAAGACAATCATCGTTAAAATACTGTGATTTAACGCACATTCAAACCATAAAAAGCATAGCAGCGCAATGCATTCCAATGATTATAAGTGTGAACCAAGATTTTCATACACACAAAAGACGGCATAAAACTAGCCTATAATGTGCGGTTTTGAATCACACCCAGTCTCGCAATGCATCATTGTCCGGCACTGCAAGATGGATATGCTTATAACATGCAACAATCGCACACTCTGCCCACACCCGGTACCGTAGCCCGTTACGCTGATTTTGATGGCTCCAGCGACGCGCTGTTTCTCGCGCAACTGGCGCAACAGGCAAAACCCGTCACCATCATCACCGCGAATGCGCTCGATGCGCAAAGACTGCTGGAAGAAATTCCCTACTTTGCCCCCGAGCTCAAAACTCATCTATTACCAGATTGGGAAACGCTGCCCTACGATACTTTCTCGCCGCACCATGATCTGGTTTCGGACCGACTCGCGGCGTTATATCAGGTCATGAATGGTGCGTGTGATGTGCTGATTGCACCGCTAACCACCGCGTTGTATCGCATGCTGCCGCGCGAATATCTCGCGGCGCACACGTTCTTCCTTAAACAAGGTGAAGTGTTGGACTTGGCGGGGTTGCGCAGCCAACTGACATTGGCGGGCTACTCGCATGTCACGCAGGTTTTTTCGCCGGGTGAATACAGCGTGCGCGGCGGTTTGATCGATTTGTTCCCGATGGGCAGCCCACTGCCGTATCGCATCGATTTGATGGACAACGAAATCGACACCATCCGCACATTCGACGTGGATACGCAGCGCAGCATTTATCCGGTCAAAGAAATCCGTCTGCTGCCGGCACGCGAATTTCCGCTGGATGAAGCCGGACGCACCTGTTTCCGCGGTAATTTCCGCGAGAAATTCGAAGGCGACCCCTCCAAAAAACAGATCTACAAAGATATCAGCAAAGGTTTGACGCCCGCCGGTATCGAATATTATCTGCCATTATTTTTTGAACACACTGCAACGCTGTTTGATTATTTACCGGAAAACACGTTGCTCTGCCTGCATCAGGATGTCCGTCCGATCATCGACGAATTCTGGTGCGATACCCAATCACGTTATCAACTGTTGCGCGCTGATATCGAGCGGCCGTTGCTGCCACCCAATGATTTGTTCCTATCCAGCGATGTTTTTTTCGGTCATCTAAAACCGTATGCGCGCATTGAAATTCTGTCCAATGGGCAGGATCTCAAGCTGGCCGCCAACAAATCAACCAGCCCGCTGCCGTCTGTGCAGGTCAATCGGCATGCGGAAAATCCGCTGGAAAAACTGGTTGCATTTGTCACGCAGTTTTCGCAAGCCGGTGGACGTGTTGTGCTGCTGGCGGAAAGCATGGGACGGCGCGAATTGATCGCTGAATACCTGAATCAATATGATTTGCACCCGGATAGTTGCCAGGATTACGCGCAATTTCTGAACAGTTCCCAACATTTCATGCTCAGCGTTGCGCCGCTGCACACGGGTTTTATTCTGGCGCAGCAACAACTGGCTTTTGTCACCGAGGGCGAACTGTATGCGACGCATGTCCATGGACGGCGTGAACGCGAATCGCGCAAGACCACATCGACCGACAACATTCTGCGCGACCTGTCGGAAATCAAGCCGGGCGATCCGGTGGTGCATGAGCAGCATGGCATCGGCCGCTACCTCGGTTTAGTCAGTATGGATGTAGGTGAAGGCGAACCCGGTGAGTTGAGCGAATTTTTATCGCTGGAATACGAAGGCGGCGACAAATTGTACGTGCCGGTTTCGCAGCTTTATCTGATCGGCCGCTACAGCGGCGCTGCACCGGAATCCGCGCCATTGCACAAGCTGGGCAGCAGCCAATGGGATAAAGCCAAACGCAAAGCCATGCAGCAGGTGCGCGACACAGCGGCGGAACTGCTGAATCTGTACGCACAGCGTGCCGCCCGCGAAGGCCATACCTTTGCACTCAGGCAGCATGATTACGATGCTTTCGCCGAAGGATTCGGTTTTGAAGAAACCGCTGATCAGGCAGCGGCAATCAAGGCGGTGATTGCCGATTTGACATCCGGGAAACCCATGGATCGCCTGATATGCGGCGATGTCGGATTCGGCAAAACCGAAGTAGCCTTACGCGCCGCTTTTATTGCGGTGGCCGATGGCAAGCAAGTAGCGGTGTTGGTTCCCACCACGTTGTTGGCTGAACAGCATTTCCAGAATTTCTCCGACCGCTTTAGCCTGATTGCCGACCAATGGCCGGTCAAAATTGCTGAATTGTCGCGTTTCCGCTCCGCCAAGGAGCAAACGCAGGCGCTAGCCGGCCTGGCCAAAGGCGAAATCGACATCATCATCGGCACGCACAAGCTGATTCAGAAAGATGTCCATTTCAAGAATCTGGGCTTGGTCATCATTGACGAAGAACATCGTTTTGGCGTGCGGCAAAAGGAACAGCTCAAAAAACTGCGCGCCGAAGTGGATGTGCTGACGCTCACCGCCACGCCGATTCCGCGCACTCTGGCAATGTCGCTGGAAGGTTTGCGCGATTTCTCCATCATTGCCACCGCACCGCAACGCCGCCTGGCCATCCGCACCTTCGTCAGCAGTTTTTCGCTGGGCATCATTCGCGAAGCCTGTTTGCGCGAGCTGAAACGCGGCGGGCAGATTTACTTCCTGCACAATGAAGTCAACACGATTCAGTTAATGTACGAAAAGCTCACCGGACTGCTGCCGGAAGCGCGCATCAATATCGCCCACGGACAAATGCCGGAGCGCGAACTGGAGCATGTCATGCGGGATTTTTACCAGCAGCGTTTTAATATTCTGTTATGCACCACCATCATTGAAACCGGTATCGACATTCCCAGCGCAAATACGATCATCATGAACAACGCGCATAAATTCGGCTTGGCGCAATTGCACCAGTTGCGTGGCCGGGTAGGACGTTCGCATCATCAGGCTTACGCGTATCTGCTCACACCGCCTGAAGAAGCGCTTGGCGCACAAGCCAAAAAACGCCTGGAAGCAATTCAGGCGATGGAAGAACTCGGTTCCGGGTTTTATCTTGCCATGCACGACCTGGAAATCCGCGGTGCCGGCGCGGTGCTGAGCGAATCGCAAAGCGGGGAAATGCAGGAAGTCGGCTTCAGCCTGTACAGCGCCATGCTGGATTCTGCCATCCAATCCTTAAAACAAGGCAAAGAACCCGATATGCAGCACCCATTGGGCGTCGCCACCGAAATCAACCTGCATGTGCCGGCGTTATTACCCGAAGATTATTGCCACGACATCCACGAACGCTTGGTGCTGTACAAGCGCATGGCCAATTGCAACGATGACGAACAACTCGACGACATGCAACGCGAACTGATCGACCGCTTTGGCCTGTTGCCGAATCCGGCACGCGCATTGCTCGATTGCCACCGCCTGCGCATTGCCGCCAAACCGCTCGGCATCACCCGCATCGACGCCAGCACGGAAAGCATTCTGATTCAATTTATCCCCAATCCACCGGTGAACCCGGCGGAAATCATCAAACTGATTCAAAGCAGCCGTGAATACTCACTCTTCGGCCAGGATCGGCTGAAAGTTCAAGTGCAGATTGCAGATGTTAACAAGCGTGTGATGCGGGTTAAGGAGTTGATTCAGAGATTGAGTATCAGTAATTGAGATACCCATATTCCTATTGCTGCAGCGAGGATAAACGGCTATTCGGACTGGTGTTTACACAAAATGATGCTTACACAAAAATTAAATATTAGTATCATCAATTACTTATGTGATTGACACTCCATCGGATTTTCCGTATCTTCTTCTCCTGTGAAAAGTACATTTATTTTTCTCGTACTCAAAAATCTCAATAATAAATTTTCTTCTCTCATTATCAAGGAGGTCAGTTCTATAACAGCCTAGATTCAAAGCTTTTCTTTTATTTCATTACTAAATGAATAATATTAACCTCATTTATTCTTATACCTAGAATAAAGAAATGAAAAGGATTTGATATGAAAAACCAGCTAAAACTAATCACGTTATTCTCTTTGACCATCCTTTCACTTATTGGCTTGCCAATACATGCCAAAACAGAAGCTTATGAATGTGCAGCTGACAAAACATGGTTTACAAACCCTAGTATGCCGACCGAAGTAAAAAAAAGTGCGCCAGATGGACAATCCAATTTCTGTGATTTTTATCAGTTTTCCTGGCAGGCTTTCATATACTTAATGTCTCCAAGCGGCAAAGATAGCTCACAAAGAAATTTCCAAGTAACTTCAAATTATCCTATTCTAGAGGTTAGCAAAGATAAGAAACCCGTTAATTCGTGCGACGACACCATTACTGAAAATACATTCTTCATAAGTCTGGATAAAGCGCATGGCTTGCCGGAACGCATCCATCAAGCTGGAGACTCAGCCACAATCTATGATCAACAGGGCGATGTTGTCTACTACGATGTCAAATTCAGTAGAAATATGTGCAATGTCGCTGATATTAAAACCAGAAACAATTTTCCCTCCGGCACAACCGAGATGAAAACCGCCTGGAAGGTTCTGAAGGATGGAGAAAAAGATAATTACTTCACCATCGTTACCGATATAGGCACTCAGAAAAATGTTACCTTGGGCATGATTGGCTATCACCTGGCCATTGCAACCACAGATCACCCCGAGTTCGTGTGGGCGACCTTTGAACAAAAAAATAATGCACCCGATTGTACCAATCCTCAAACCACTCCCGTAAAAGGTTGGTCTTTTACCAGTAACCAATGCGCCGATCTTTTAAAAAAGAACTCAGTGCTTCCGTTGGAATGTAACTTTAATACTGCCCAATCAAGTACATCAATTAAGGGAAAGCCTACAGAAATTTGCCGCGTATATCCCTATGGCACTGATCAGGCCGATCCCAATGCACCCGAAAATTTAGGCACTCTCACCAGCCTTAATACCAATGTAGCGGCTTTACTCACTGGTGACATGGCTGTTTTCAAGAATTACTTTAATGTCGGAGCGTTGTGGGTAAGTGACATCAAAGAAGGCTCCACAATCAGCAATCAGCGTGGTTCTTTGCGCTTGGCAAATACAGTGGCAGAAACGACATTCCAGAATGTCGATCTTAATCCTAAAACTAATCAAGGTTTCATTTCCAACTGCTTTGGGTGTCATGGCTTTGAAGGAACTGGCTTAACTACAAACAAAAACACCACTTCAGGCGGTCTAAGTCATATTTTTGATGACATAGCAGCCGGCGTGGGAGAATGTCTGGACGTCCAAGCAGGACCGATAATGGATAATTCAAAAGCAAAAGCTATTTGTGGTGGAACTTCGGGTGCCTGCGAAAACAGTTCCAACATACTGAAATGGAATGGGCAATGGACAACCACCGTTCCTGGAAAAATGTCTGTTTGTGGTTGCTGCGGTTCTTGATGAAAAAATTCCTTCAGGCTGACTACTCGGCCGCAAGCAACTGAGTTTACGCCAGCCTGATTGACCTCCGGTCAAACGGAATTTTTATTATCGACTTTGACTCGGGAGCAAGCTCCCGAGATTTCTTCCGTTAAACAGGCAACTCGTTCTCCACCAACTTGACCCAATAAGCTGCACCCAGCGCCAAAATCTCATCATTAAAATCATAATTGGGATTATGCAATAGACAGCCACCTTCCGAACTGCCATTGCCGATCCAGATATAGCAGCCCGGCTTTTGTTGCAGCATAAAAGCAAAGTCCTCGGCACCCAAGCTGGGGATCGGTGTTGTGTCAACGCCGCTAGTGCCGGCAACAGCAGTTGCCGCCCGGATCGCGCTGGCAGTTTCATCCGGACTGTTGACAGTGACCGGATAGCCGGGGTTTTCAGGATTAAAGCGAATGTCGGCGTTGATCCTGAAACCGTGCGCGACGCTCTGAACAAGATGGCTAATGCCTTGTTCCAGTTGCGCGCGGACGGAATTTTTGAAGCTGCGAAACGTACCTCGTATCACGGCGGAATCCGGCAGCGCATTCCAGGTGTTGCCGCCGTGAATTTGGGTGATGCTGACCACAGCGGCATCGGTGGGGTCGATCTGTCGGCTAACGATGGTTTGTAATTGGGTGATCAAATGCGCCGCAGCGACCAGCACATCGTTACCCAAATGCGGCATCGCGGCATGGGTGGCTTGACCGCTGAGATTGATTTCAAAACAATCAAACGAGGCCATCATAGGCCCGGTTTTAACCGCGAAATGACCGGCTGGAATATCTGGGAAATTATGCATGCCGAAAACCCGTTGCGCCGGGAATTGTTCAAACAGGCCTTCGCTGATCATTTGATGAGCGCCCGCCCGGCATTCTTCCGCCGGCTGAAAAATGAAATAAACAGTCCCGTCAAAACGACCATGATTGGCAAGATAATGGGCTGCTCCGAGCAACATGGCGCAGTGTCCATCGTGACCGCAGGCATGCATTTTCCCGCTGTTGCAGGATGCATGCTCAAACCGGTTTTGCTCTTGGATATATAGCGCATCCATATCGGCACGCAGGGCAATGCTGTTGGTACTGTTACCGCGACGCAAAATCCCGACAATGCCGGTTCTGGCCAAACCTTGATGCACTTCGATACCGATTTGTTGCAGTTGCTCAGCAATCAAGCGGGCTGTTGCGGTTTCTTCAAAAGCGGTTTCCGGATATTGGTGTATTTGCCTACGCCAGCGGTGCATGTCGGCCTGTAGCACCTGAATTTCTGGGATAATGTTCATCATCAGTCAGCGAGTTATTGGTATCGAACAGCCAGCATACATCATAAAACCCGGGGCTCAAATATGGATCAAGGCTATTTGCTCGATCACCAACGATCCTTGTTCAGAGAGTAAATCTGATAGTATTTTTTATTTCAGGATGAAACCACATGATTATTGTTATTTCACCGGCCAAAACGTTGGACTTTGAAACGCCGCCCATCACGCATGAATATACGCAGCCCGGTTTTCTCGACGATTCCGCCGAACTGATCGACGAGCTCCGGAAACTGGAACCGGATCAAGTCGGCAAGCTGATGTCGATCAGCCCCAAACTGGCGGTTCTGAATTCCAATCGCTATTTCACCTGGGAACGCCCGTTCACGCTCAAAAATGCCAAACAGGCAGTGCTCGCTTTCAAAGGGGATGTCTATATGGGTCTGGATGCAGATACGCTCACTGCGACAGAATTGGCTTTTGCGCAGGATCATCTGCGCATTCTGTCCGGATTGTATGGTGTATTACGCCCATTAGACCTGATGCAGGCTTACCGGCTGGAAATGGGTACCCAATTTAAGAATCCGCGTGGCAATAATCTGTATGAATTCTGGGGGGAGAAAATCACCCAGGCGCTTAATCAGGACCTGCAGAAGCAGAAATCAGACATCCTGATCAACCTGGCTTCCATTGAATATTTCCAATCTGTTCAACCGAACAAATTAAACGCACGCATCATTACACCGATTTTCAAAGACGAGAAAAACGGTATCTACAAAATCATCAGTTTCTTCGCCAAGAAAGCCCGTGGCTTGATGAGCCGCTACATTATTCAAAACAAAATTACGAACCCAGAAGGCATCCAGCGCTTTGATGTCGTAGGTTATCAGTTTAGTGAAAACGATAGTGGCAAAAATGAATGGATTTTCACCCGTGCGGAATCCAAATCCTGATTCTTCCCGTTCAATCACTTGATAAATCGCCTTTGACAGCATAATCCAATGAATAAACAAGATCCGACTCAATGGGCAAAAAACTATGTAGCCCTGTCCAACGACCACAATCTTCTACACATCAAACCTTTATTCACCGCCGACGCCACCTACCATTCCGCCTACTTCGGCGAGTACAAAGGCAGTGACGCCATTCATACCATGATGGTCGGCTTCTTCAACCGTTTCCCGGATGCTCATTGGGAAGTCACGGAATATCGCGAGATTGAAGATAATGGCGTGGAATTCGCGTTTACCATGACCGGCGCAGATGCTTCTTCCGGAGAGCGGGTGCAACGGCGCGGACTGGAGCGTATTTACTTTACTTCGAATGGACTGATCCGGCATATTGCGGTTTGCAAGCCGGATGGGTAGTTTATACTTATTAAATGACCATTTATTGTAAGAATTAACTAGGTATGCCACATCTTAAAGTCAAAGTTGTCCGTATTGAGGAAAGCCAACAACATGCTTGTCTTTCCCCTGCACAGAAAAAATTCAATGGCTTAATTCAGAAGATTGATGCTCAGAAGAAACTACTGGCCACATGGCAAGAAACGATCCCCCAATATCAGCAGAAAATTGCCAGCAAACTGATGCCGCTACACGATACATTCCGCGATCATCAAGCCGAGATGGTGATGCTGCTGGATACTTTGTATACAACCCAGAAATTCGCCCATAACCAGCAGGACAAAATTGCACATTTGATCACCACCATCAGTGAGACGCTGATCAGCCAACACGGACGTGACGATTTGAAGCCGCTTTATGACTATTACAGTGGGCAGAATTATGATGATGCAGCATTGGAAAACAGTGAGATGACTCATGAATTATTGAAATCCATGTTCGAACAGAAATTCGGCGTCGAATTGGATGATGAGGAATTTGATTTTTCCGACTTTGAAGGAACATCAGCACGTTTGGCGGAGAAAATGCAGGAGCAGGAACAGCGCACTCGTGAATCCCGCTCCAAACGTAAAAAATTCGCCAAGCAATTGGCAGAGGAAGCGCGTAAACAGGAAGAAGATGCTATCGTCAGCAAATCGATTCAGGCGGTTTACCGACAACTAGTGGCGACACTGCATCCAGACCGCGAACTTGATCCCGCAGAGCGCGAACGTAAAACTGAATTAATGCAGAAAGTAACGGTAGCCTATGGAAAAAGAGATCTGTTACAACTTTTGGAATTACAACTGAACGTTGAACAAATTGACCAGAATAAAATTAACAACATTGCCGACGATCGTCTGAAGCATTACAACACCATTTTGCAAAATCAATTGGAAGAACTTCAGCAAGAAGTGATGCAAATGGAATTGAGTATCAAAAGGATGACCGGGCTTGCACCCTATGAACACCTATCGCCTAAGCGGTTGTTTGTTCTATTAAATGAAGACATTCGCAGACTGCAAAATCAAATCAGCCGTATCCAGCATGACTTAATGCTATTCAACGATGTGAAGCAATTCAAATCGTGGCTCAAAAGCTACCGGATTCCTGCACCTGAGTTTGATCCGTTTTTCTGATAAATCTATGCAAAAATTACATTTTAATCCGATCTGTTTAACATTCATCTTGATAGCTTACCGCAATATTCTTGTACATTTCTTCTCAAGCCCTTCAGATTTTATATGCGGTAATCAGAAGCATTGTTTAAATTAGCAGATAACGCTATCCTGATAAGCACTATTAATTTTTGTCAAAAAAGAAAGGCCATAATGACACAAGACGAACAAAAACGCGCAGTCGCAACGGCTGCAATCCAGCATATTCCGTTTGATTGTATTGTTGGGGTAGGCACAGGTTCTACCGCAAATTATTTCATCGATGAGCTGGCTAAAATCAAGCATAAAATTGAAGGCGCAGTCGCGAGTTCCGATGCAACTGCACAACGCCTCAAAAGTCATGGGATTGAAGTATTTGATCTCAACAATGTCATTGATCTGCCTGTATATGTCGATGGTGCGGATGAGATTACCGAACACTTGCACATGATCAAAGGCGGCGGCGGTGCATTAACTCGGGAAAAAATTGTCGCAGCAGTTGCACGAAAATTCATTTGTATTACCGATCAGAGCAAGCTAGTGAATATTCTTGGCAATTTCCCATTGCCTGTTGAGGTCATTCCAATGGCACGCAGTTATGTTGCGCGAGAGATTGTGTTGCTGGGAGGGCATCCGGCTTTACGTCAAGGTTTCGTTACCGATAATGGTAATGTCATTCTGGATGTACATGGTTTACAGATCATGAATCCAGTTGAGCTGGAAGCAAAACTTAATCAGATCACAGGTGTTGTAACGAGTGGCCTTTTTGCTCGGCGCTCAGCCGACATGTTGCTACTAGGCACTGATAATGACGTAAAGACAGTTACTCTCTGATTTATGAAATAGCTAAAGAACACCGGCACATAACATACTTTCACTCATAAAAAGGCAAACCATGGCTAACAAAGAACATATTTCCAAGCAGTTTGATGCTGATCTTGAAGAAGTGCGTACTCGTGTTTTGCAGATGGGTGGCTTTGTTGAAGAACAAATCGAATATGCCATTGAGGCTTTAACCACTGGTAATGAAGAACTGATCGATCAGGTCATCACACGTGACCACCGCGTCAATGCGATGGAAGTTTCTATTGATGAAATCTGTAATCAGATTATTGCGCGCCGGCAGCCAACGGCAAGCGACTTACGTTTGATCATGATGGTTATCAAAACTATCACTGATTTGGAGCGCATCGGTGACGAAGCTGCAAAAATTGCAAGAATGGCAAAGCTAATCTATGCGTCAGATCGTATGCACATACCACGCTTTAATGAAATTAAGCACGTAGCGAGTATCGCTATGGATATGCTGCACAAAGCGCTGGATTCCTTTGCTCGATTAGATTTGAACGCAGCGGCACAAATTGTGCGGCAGGATGAATTTGTCGATGAAGAATTTCGCTCTATCTTGCGCCAATTAATTACATTCATGATGGAAGATCCAAGAAAAATCTCCACCTGCCTGGAAATTGTATTTGTCGCCAAAGCAATTGAGCGCATTGGAGATCACGCAAAGAACATGTCTGAATACGTTGTTTACATGGTAAAAGGCAAAGATGTGCGGCATGTTACGGCTGATCAGATTGAACAGGAAATCAGAGAATAAACTGATTACCTCCGGACTTACCCACAGACTTGCCACCTTATCAAGTAGGATAGTCAGATCATGAACAAGTTGTGATTTTGGCGATACGTGCCCTGCCACTACTACCTAATATGATATTGCGCCCATTACCAGCTGCTGCGGGTGCAGCGGGACAGATGGTAATCGTACCGGATTGGAATCCGCCACTGGCAAGCTTCGGAATCCCTTGCCCATCATAAGAAACATAATCACTGACATTACCATTCCCAGAAAAACTAAAACCCATTGGCAGCGCAGGTGCTGTAGTAATTACTTGTTCACCGCTACCGACACTTGCGCTATTATCCTGATCAACGAATACAACCCAGCCCTGACTCCAATCGCCTGAACTGGCACATGCCGAGCCATCCGAACTTTTGCAAATCGCAACGCGCACATTACGTTTTATGGCTTCTGATCTAGCCAATGACATATGTGCGAACAGTGTGTTGGTATAACTATTTAAACGAGTATTTGCAGTAAATTGACTAAAGGACGGCACGCCTACAGACAGTAGAATGGAAAATACCGATAGTGCGACCAGCAGTTCGATTAATGTTACCCCGTGGCAACTTCGGATGCTTCTGTCGATATTTATTATTTTCAGTTTAATCATTTCGCATTACTTACTGTTGAAGATACCAGTAAGCTCGGCTCTTATAATGAGCGGGAGTAACAATAGGAGAAGGTGATGTACCTTCTAGAGGAGAATCGGGACTTGACCCAATCACAAACGGTACAGTGATATTCTGACCAGTCGTAGGATGCGTTATTGTCACCATTCCAGCTACAGGTGATGGCGGCAACCCTCCTCCTGCTATCGGTACATATCTTGTAGTACCGACAGATCGACCATTCATAAACCCTAGGTTATAAACTCGCGCCAATCCCAGATTCGATCCGCAAACACTTGGATCAGTGGGTACCGGTGTATGTGTGCTAAAGGTAACAATACCGAGTACTGCGATTGCTGATGTCACCACTTGCTCTTTATCATGTGTGGTTCCAGCTGCACCGAACGGCATGTACCATCCTTTTTTTGCCTCTAATTGTGCATCTGTCGGCAAAATCGTACTATCTGGATCTATTGCAAGTAATGAGCTGATACATGCCAACGCTAACGATTGGCAATTACCTGTTTCTGACGACCACCAAGTTGCGTCAGATGGCTTATCTTTAATCATAAAAAATGCATTGTCGACACTGGTTGTGGTCGTATGGCTTAACAACGGATGTTCACGATCACCTGAGCCAATCAAGATAACGTTATAACTGGGTGTCACAACTACTTCAGGAGAAAACATAAACTTACGATTCGCCACACCACCAGGGCAACTCGTTGTACTGCATCCCAGTGATGCAATTTTCATTATTGTCCAACTGGAAGGTGCGGAAGAACCAATTGTAATACGATAAACATTGCCACCCGTATCGGCTGCATAGGCATATTCTGCCAGCCCAGTGATATTGTTGGATACAACAGTTACATCCCCAACAACACTACGGTCAGTAGATAATGTGGTGAGTAACGTACCACTATTAGCGTCCAGCACAAAAATTTTGTTTCCTTTAGGCGCAGTACAAGTGTTCAGATCACTTGAACCGCTTCCGTCCTCACAGGTATCATATCCACCGCCAAAAATAAGCATCGGCAAAGGTGTTGATCCAGAGACATAGCCCGATGATTTCAAGCTAACAGCTGCCGACCAGGTTTGTCCGATGCTACTCAAACTTGCTAAAGTACATCCTGTATCATTGATTAAATTTGGGCAGCCTTGGCGCCATTTTAAACTTGGGCTAGTGGGGGTGCTGACATCAAAAGCATAAATCATGCGCCCGCCACGTCGTTGTGTAGCATAAACCCAGACTGTACTGTTACTTTTATAAGCTGTGATACGCCCATCAACGAAATAGGGTTTGGCTGTTGAATCACCTACACTTGGTAACGTGATAGCTGGGCTATTATCATAAATACGTTTAAATTGTCCATAGTGCTCCGGGGCAACAAATGACCATAGTTCACTACCCGCGGTATAAGTACCGATGCTACTCGACTGATTACCATTGATTGCGTGTAGCATGCCATCACTGGCACCATAAAACACTACCACACCTGTACTCCCGCCATAATCAACCGCTACCGGCCGAGAATGCACAATATCCCCATGCACAGACGGTCTCATCTCGGCAATATTGCCATTCGCATTCTCATCTTTTATATCTTTACCACGTACCCAATTGATTACATTAGTACGTTCGGTACTATTAGCCACACCCAGTAGAGATTGTGTAATCGAAGTATTAGCATCATCAAAATTCGTTAATCCAGTACAACTGGCCGGATCGCAGGTTTTAACAGTACGTGAAGTAGAATTAATTGCACGTAACAGATAGCCCGCCGCACCTTTTTCCACAATATCAGCATCTGGTGTATTGGATTGTTCGGAATTGGCAATCGCCGTACAAGAACCTTGTGGCGCAAATGACCAATAGTTATCCAGATTAGCTGTACCGGGTGTCCAGAAGCTTCGAGCGCATTGTGTAATAAATCCAGTATTTTTATTAATCGCCAGAGCACTATCAGCATCTGCTAGGTTTAACTCGATTTTATTGTTCGTCAAACTTGGTTTAAATTGATATTGTTTGAGATTTCCTGCCCAGCGAGGATTGGCGTTGGCATCTGGGCGAAACATACCAACAAATATTTGATTGAGATACGTACCCTGCGTGTTAACACTAACAGGGAGACTTGCAGAAGAAAATACACTATTCACGGCTAATATTTCAGCAAATATCTGATTCAACGCATCTGCAATTTGAGATCCACTATTAACTGAAGAATTTACTGAGAAATACTTGCCTTTACCTTGGTTCGCCATGCTTTTTAGTAATGCAGTAAATCCAAGACCTTGTCCGGTTGTAATTGGATCCACATCAATAGTGTAAGTTATTATTTTGGTTGAAGCGGTCCTTGCCATGAAGCGCGCCCACTCATCACCTGCTCCGGATTGTGAACCACTAGGCGAAAGTGCAATCTGTGCGGTATTTCCTCCAGCAGCTGACAATTTTGAATTGGCTGTCGAAGTATCAGCACTGTTATCCTGCACAGCACCGTTGCTGATATAAATAACAAAATTCTTCTGACAACCCGAGCTCACCGGATTCTCATAACCACTATCACTGGCTGATGACAAAGCATTTCCACTTAACGCATAAACCGCCTTAGATGCTGAAGTCCCTGTTGTATTATCGGTATAATCCCGTTTAGCCTTGTTATGTCCTGCGTATGCACTGGCACCAGAAAAATAGTAGTAGGCTTCAGCCATAGTCAAACCCAGCTTACCACCATTTGATTTATCTCCGACTTTATCCAAACTATTTACCAAGTTCTGGTAAAGCGATTTATTAGTATTATCCATCAGTCGTATTGCGGCACGCACATAGCCACCATCTGGATTGCTATTACCCGACCCTGTTTCAGTGAACATCATCAAGCCAACTCGAAACTTGTCAACCTTCAGACCACTGAGTACCGTGGCAAGCGCGTTAACCTCATTGGTAAATGCAGTATTCCAATTTGCCGTATTATCTAATACGATCAGTATATTAGGGATGTCTGTAGAATTAGGCGGTGTAACCCCAGTAAACAGATCAATATCTTCCGCTACAGAAGCTGTGCTGATAATCGCCAGGATTACAGCACTCAGCAAATACTTTTTAAATGACGTTAGCATTGATTTTCCCATCCCGTAGTTTCATGAAAAGCATGAAGATAATAAATATTCACTCTGTGTTAACTGCTTATTGATACCCTGTTTAGCCACAACTGATGCACCTGTTGCCTGATTCTGTGCTGTCACCTCAATTTCCCATAGAGTCAAGTAATCTGATGAATTGGTTACATTAGAATTGACCCCACTCAATGCTGAAAGATCAACAGGGGCTAACGCAGCCTTTACGCATAAAGGCGCTCTAATACTTACAACATAGTCAGTTGTGTTATCTTGATCAATATCGATATCCACAGTTGTAGGATAGTTTGCTGGATCAATTGCAACAAAATTAATATTTATTGTCTGTTCAATAGCTATATTGGCTGCCGCAATAGCCTCATTACGAAATTGCATGTTCCCCACTGCCTTCAGGTTTCCACCGCTCAGTGAGAACGCAGATATCATCAGCAAAGTAATAGCAACCAACATAATGAGCCCAACCACTAAAGTGGCGCCTTTCTGTTTTGAAATAATTTGCTGATATCTCATGGCTTTTCTCTTCTTCCTGATGGATTCACCAAACGAATATAGCTGCTGTAGGCATGACGCATAAAGCCATCATTAAAAGGCCCTAACGTAGTTGACCCGAGTTGATAAGTTTTATCCTCAACATAGCCCGTAGAAGCTTCCAGGTTGCGTGCAAGCACATGTACCTGTACTGCCACCACGTTGGCCCAATCTGTTGCTGTGCAGGATGAACAATCATCGAAGATGTCCGCACTACCATCTACATCAGTGTCTCGTCCATATTCAAATTTGATACTTTGAATACCTTCTATAAGCGGTTGCGCCGATTGCATCTTTACTTCGCCACCACTTAAATCGAAGTCGGCACGCATCAGTGTCGGAATACCATCACCTGTGGATGCAGAATAATTCCGCACGTAAAAAATAGATATAATTAACTTCCGCTTATCAGCAGGTGCCGTGCAATTCTTTTTATACACTGTCGCAGATCCAGAAGCATCTAGAACAGGAATCGTGGCAGCATTCGCATTATAGATACCAGTAAGACTCGTATCTGAACATGCTTGAGTCTGAATATACAATTTGTTCGCATTATAGCTCTCACAACTTGCGGCACCCGCGACGCAAGTCGATGCATAGCGAACCACCAACACATCCGAATCCGCTTGTCGGTTTGTTACAATACTTGAACATTCATCGGGTAACGAAGCGCCTGCCGCGTAGCCCTGCACTGGAACCAAAAACATATTGTTAATGTAAGCAGTATCAATACTCCACTCGGAGAATGCAGCACATGGATTGGGAATCGCCGTCGGATTAAGTGGCGTAACAGATGGTAGCGGTGGCGCATAAGTGTCCCAAAAACCCGCATGCCATAACTCTTGCTGCAAGAGTTGTATCGTGAATCGACCATTTTCTATCTGTCGATTCATTTTTGCCAATTCAGCATTACTCTTGGATAAGTCAAGATATAAAGCAAGCACGCCTGCCATAATCAGCAGTCCCAAGGTAATGGAGATCATTAATTCAATAAGAGAAAATCCACCTTGGTAATCAGCTATGCGATGGCCTGATTTGACTCTGCTTGGATTTGCCATACGCTTCTTCATGATGCCAGATTTGCGATACGTACAATTGTGCTCATGGTGCGCCGACACAAATCATTGATGCAGTTAGTTCCTGAGTCACTGTCATACAAGCCTGTTCCACAATTCGAAGCCGGAGCTGAAATTGGGGTCATACCTTGCCAAACCACAGTAATGATGTATTGATCGCCCGTTCCAAGATCTTCAACACAACCACGCGCACCTATCATTGCCCCCACATTTGTTGACGACGACGATTGTTCACTGGCGCCTTTTAAAGCATTACTCCATTGGCACGCATCAAAACTCTGACCATTACCAGTACATGAAGCAGGTTGACTATCTCCAGCTCCCAGAGAGCTAGCAGCAGTAACGTATGCTGCCGCATTCGTACGGTTGGTGGATAACCTGTTTGCCATATCCTCGAGCAAAATCAGTGCTTGCGCGCGTTGATAGGATTCAAGTTCGGAGGATTGCAGACGCACTTGCAAACCAGCTAATCCCAATAGCCCAATAGCCAGAATAACCATAGTGACCAGTACTTCAATCAACGACACACCACGCATTGAAAATACGGCATTTGAATTGAATAAAATTTTCATTTACGGGTTACCATTTTTCAGCAGGAGTTTTAACGCCTTCGCTGTTAATCACTAAATTGCCATCACTTGCTTGGGTTCCAGTTGGTGCAAATGTAAGCGTATAGGAAGGCACTGTTCCAGTTCCAACTACAATTGCATAAGTATATTTGCTACTTACATCGGATGGCAGCGCATAACCACTTGCCTGCAAAGTTGCCTGACTTGCATAGCTCCGGTTAGTCAGCAAAAACTGTTGTTGCCGATTGGCAATATCCATCATTTCTGCCTGAGCTGCCGTGCGGTTTGCTCGTATCATATATTGCGTATAAGATGGATAAGCAATAGCTGCCAAAATACCGACAATGGCCACCGTGATCATCAATTCAATCAGTGTGAATCCATTTTGGTTTAGTTTCTCTATGCCTTGCTTCTTTTTCATCTATAGGATCCCTTGGAAATTTTTCAATGCTGACCTTACTGCATACATTTAATGAGTTTCAGAAATAACGGTTACCATGTCCACCGACTTTAATGTTCCAACACAATTTCATTCTCCTATGCTTCTTGACTCAATGAAGAATGTTATCTGACCGGTGTAGGCTACAATCTTTGCTATCGGATAATGAATTAAGGCAATCAATCCATCATGAACCAAGATGTAATCATAGTTGGTGCGGGAATTATTGGGCTTGCAACAGCGGAGCGTCTTTTATTACAGGGCGCAAAAGTCACAATACTCGAGCGCAATAAAGCTGGACAAGAATCATCCTGGGCAGGTGGCGGTATCTTATCGCCACTTTGCCCATGGGACTATTCCGACAATGTCACACAACTTGCTAGCTACAGCGCCAAGCAGTTTCCAGATTGGATTTCGGCTTTACAAAAAGCTTCCGGAATTGATTCGGAATATGAAGCATCCGGTATGTTGGTATTGCCCCCCTACAATAGTGAAATTGCACAACAGTGGTGCTCAATACGGGATACTAAAATAGAACAACGCGCAGTATCTGATACTCTTTTCATCGAAAATGGTACTAGAACTTATCTTGGCAAAACGCACGATCACGCTTTATTCCTGCCGGATATTGCACAGGTGCGTAACCCCAGACTATTACATGCACTCATTAAGCGAGTCACACAATTAGGTGGAAAAATCATAGAAGATTGTGCAGTCAATTGTCTTAATATTGTACACCGACAAGTACAATCAATCGCTGCATCGTGTGGTGAGTTTGTCGCTGACTACTATATCGTTTGCGCGGGTGCTTGGAGCAGAGAAATATTGGGAGTACACGCACTTAGTCTGGATATCAAACCAATAAGAGGGCAAATGCTCTTATTCAAGTTCGATACACCACCAGTGCGCACCATTATCGTACAGGATGATTTATATATCATCCCGCGTCGCGATGGTCACTTACTTATTGGTAGCACACTCGAGGATGTCGGGTTTGATAAACAAACCACGGCATCAGCACGCGATCACTTGTTAAAACATGCACAAGTTATTCTGCCATCACTTTGTAATATGCCCACAATCCGACATTGGTCAGGATTACGTCCAGCCTCGCCAAATAACACTCCCACGATTGGCAGGCATCCGACCATTTACAATCTATTAATTAATAGCGGCCACTTTCGCTATGGCGTAACTATGGCACCAGCCAGCGCTGAGATTCTGGTTAATGAAATAACAAATGTACCGCAACCATTTGATATCACTCCATATCAGGCAGGTTGGGATGCCAGTTAGCTATCACGCTCTGGGTAATGGAAACACAACCGATTCAACGACACCGCTTAATTCTTCTATTAACACATCTTCACCAATTTGCTCAGCTCCGATTTCCTTTAGTCGAGATATAACCTGTTGCACCAGTATTTCCGGGGCTGAAGCGCCAGCAGTAATACCGATAACTTTCTTCCCATCAAACCACTGCTCTTGCAATTGTTCGGCACGATCCACCATATACGCTTCCACATTGGCATTCCGCGCCACTTCACATAATCGGTTAGAATTTGAGCTATTGGGAGAGCCCACCACAATGACCAAATCACATTGATCAACCATTTTTTTAACGGCATCCTGACGATTCTGTGTGGCATAGCAAATATCATCTTTCTTGGGGCCGGTAATCATGGGAAATCGTCGTTTCAATGCATCGACAATGCGCGCAGCATCGTCGACTGACAACGTCGTTTGTGTCACATAAGCTAGGTTGGTCTCATCCTGAACTTTTAAGATTTCAACATCCAATTCGGTTTCTACCAGATACATTCCTCTGTCTTCACCTTCAATTTGCCCCATTGTACCTTCGACTTCCGGATGACCTTGGTGACCGATCATAATAATTTCCTTCCCATCCTTGCGCATCTTGGCTACCTCCACATGAACCTTGGTAACCAATGGACAAGTTGCATCGAATACTTTCAATTGGCGATCCGCCGCCTCTCGCCGTACCGCGTGCGATACGCCGTGCGCACTGAAAATTAGAATACTATCTTGCGGCACTTCATCCAGGCTTTCTACAAAAACAGCTCCCTTCTTTTCTAAATCTTCAACCACAAAACGATTGTGTACAACCTCGTGGCGCACATAAATTGGGGCCCCATGCATTGTCAGCGCCCGCTCAACAATTTCTATCGCACGATCCACACCGGCACAGAAACCTCTTGGGTTTGAAAGTAATACTTTGATCATTTGTTTATTCTCCAATAATGGATATTCTGTACTCAACTATGCGAATATCATTCATCACAATTTTGGCAATACTTTATTCTTTTCGATAACGCTCGGCCAATGCGACACGTTTCTCATAAGCTTCTCGAGCAATCTGAATATCTTCTAGAAATTGCGGTAATTCTTTCATGAGCAATGCTTGTGGCCCATCGACCAATGCTTTACTAGGTGCCGGGTGAAAATCAACCAATACCATATTGGCGCCCGCCGTTACACCTTGGGCGGTCACATGCATAACATCCAGAATACCATCTGGCGAACTTGCTCGCGTACCTACGGAATGCGAAGGATCGATACAAACTGGCATACGAGTCAGTCGTCTGACAACAGGCACATGCGAAAAATCGACAAAATTACGATGCGGATCTCCCATATTTGTTTTCATACCGCGCAGCCCGAAAACCACTTTGCGATTTCCTTCCGAGGCCAAATACTCAGCAGCATTCAAAGATTCGTCCAAAGTTATACCAAAACCACGCTTGATCAGCACTGGGAAATTCTGTTGACGACCGACAATTTTCAGCAACTCGAAATTCTGTGTATTCCTGGTTCCAATTTGTAGCATGACACCGGTCGCATTACCTGTTTGATACAAGGCATTGCCTATCTCTTCCAAGTGCGACTCATGCGTAATCTCCATAGCAATCACTTTGATACCGTATTTTCCCGCCAGATCAAAAACATACGGCAAGCAGGCTTTGCCATGACCTTGAAATGAATAAGGGCTGGTGCGAGGTTTGTATGCACCCATTCGGGTACAAACTTGTCCATGTTCACGCAACGCTTTCATCATCATTTCAACATGTTCAATGGTATCGACCGCACATAATCCAGCAAACACATTCAGCGTATCTTGCCCAAAACGAACGCCGTTATAATCAAAATATGTCGGTCGATCGTCATTTTCATGCCGCCCTAAAACACGATACTCTTCAGAAACCCGGACAACCCGGTCAACACAAGGAAGGGAGCTGACATCTTCAATTGATAATACTTTAGTGTTACCAATCAGGTAAATTTCTGTTAGCGTTTGTTCAACACCAACTTCAGTATGTACGCGCGTCGATATGCCCGAAAAATTGGCCAAATGCGCTAGCAGCTGTTTATATTCCGGACTATCAGGCCGGGTATTTGGAACAAGAATAAGAATCATAAAATTTTCTAAAAAAGATAATGCTAATTCATTGGCATAAGATAAGACGGCTCAAGATTCTAACCGAAAAAACTGTCAGTTACTATCATTCTAAAAATATCCGCACCAACCAATCTTTTCCAAAATCCTTCATTCCTATAAATATTGCATCAATAAATAACACTCAGCACGATAGCAAGCAACATCATTATCGTTGCATATCATCAGTTTCTTCTGAAATACTTAGCATGAACCGGTCTTTTTGACACAAAATACCTGCTATTTTAATGTCACACGAATACCCCTGAGACAATTTGCCGCATAGCCATGCACTGAAATTTAAGCTAATGTTCCATTGTTAACCACGTCAAGAATTCATTCTCCTCCTTCATTATGCTCAGTGACCTAAGTCAATCACCCCTCAGTAAAAATCTGCAACGCTTATTTCTACTTCGAAGTATCGCCATCATCGCCCAATGTCTCACGCTTGGCTTAGTGTACTGGATGATTGAAATAGTAATTCCATGGACTCAGATGGTCTCAGTGGTTGCATTACTCACGCTATTAAATCTATTGACATGGATACGCCTGCATCGCAAATGGCCGGTATCGCATATAGAATTTTTTTTGCAACTATTAATTGATGTCTTAGCACTCAGCACACTATTGTATTTTAGCGGTGGATCAACCAATCCATTTATTTCATTGTATTTACTCCCACTGACTATCGCTGCCGCCACATTACCCTGGCGCTATACATGGGTCATGGCGATTATCACAATCGCTTGCTATACACTATTACTATTTAACTACGTACCCCTACCGCACGAGCACAGCAATCATCTCATTGAATTCGCACTGCATGTGTCAGGCATGTGGCTAGCATTTGTATTAAGTACCGTAATCATTGCGTGGTTTGTCGTTAAAATGAGTTCTTCCATCCGCGAACGAGATCAAGATCTTGCCAAAGCGCGAGAACATGCATTACGCAATGAACAAATTATTGCTCTGGGAACACTGGCAGCCGGTGCCGCACATGAGCTTGGCACACCACTTTCAACCATGGCTGTGGTAACACGGGAATTACAGCAAGAGTACACACATGATAGTGAATTTCAGAATAACATTCGTATCCTGCGAGATCAGATTACTCATTGCAAACAGACGCTGACTCAACTACTGGCGAAGGCCGGTCAAACCAGAGCAGAGCATGGTAGCGAGTTACCCGTCGATGAATTCCTGCGTCAGATTCTTGATAAATGGAAGCTAATACGTCCTTCTGTAAAATTCACCTATCAAAGCACGGACATACAACCCGTTCCTAAAATTATGGATAATCAATTGCTGAGTCAATCAATACTAAATTTGCTTAATAATGCCGCGGATGCTTCTTCAAAATGCATTGAAATCAAAAGCAATTGGGATAATCTGATGCTACATCTTGAAATCATCGATGATGGCGAAGGTCTATCCGCAGAAGCCATGCAACGTGCCGGTGAAGCTTTCTTTTCCAGCAAAACACCGGGGCAAGGCTTTGGAATCGGCCTATTTCTGGCCAATGCAAATATTGAGCGATTTGGTGGCAGTGTCCGCCTGTTTAACCTTGAACAGGGCGGCGCCTGCACACAAGTCGTTTTGCCATTGATAGAGTAGATGTTATGACTGAATCCCCATTAACCGATAACAACGAAAATCCCAGCTTATTCATTGTCGATGACGACACCGTTTTTTGTGATGTATTGGCAAAAGCCATGAAAAAACGAGGTTTCAGCGTGACATGCGCACATTCGATTGAAGATGCAGTGAATTTAGCCGAAGCTTCCACGCCTGAATACGCAATCGTTGATCTAAAATTATCCAGTGAGTCTGGATTGGTTCTGGTCGAGAAACTAAAATCCTTGGATCCTGGTACACGTATTGTCATGTTGACGGGTTATGCCAGTATCGCTACAGCGGTTGAGGCCATCAAACTGGGTGCTACACACTACCTCGCAAAACCTGTTGATGCCGACGAAATTATGGCTGCCTTTGAACGTGTCGTTGGTGAATCGGATATACCTATCAGTGTAAACCCCTTATCAGTAGGTCGTCTGGAGTGGGAATATATTCAGCGGATTCTCACAGAAAATGACAACAATATATCGGTCACCGCAAGAATATTGAACATGCATCGCCGCACATTGCAACGCAAACTTGCCAAAAGACCGCATCGCGAATAACCAGGCAATCTTATAACGTTGCAGTTACCCGTATATCTTGCCCGACCATACGTAGATCCTGAATTGCTAGCGTTCTCTTTTGCTGCAGGTCTAATAATTCAGGTAGTCTCAGCATCCCTTGCGCATCATCACCGAGCAAATGCGGCGCAAGATAAATGATCATCTCATCGACCAATCCCGCGCGAACCAAGGCACCATTCAATCCACGCCCGGCTTCTACCAATACTTCATTTATTCCAAAATCAGCCAGCATAGTCATCATTTTTCCCAAATCGATTATACCTTCAGCATTGGGCAAAACAAGCACTCGCACCCCCATCTTCTCAAGGGCCATTTTTTTCTTCTGATTCTCGCTATCCGCGGTAAAAATCAATACCTCTTCACCCTGCAGCAATTTAGCATCCAGCGAAATAACCAAGTGACTGTCCACGATGACTTTCTTGGGCTGACGGAATGTTTGGATATGACGCACTGTTAACTGAGGATTATCGGATTTTACTGTGCCGATACCCGTCACAATAGCGCATGAGCGTGCCCGCCATCGATGCCCATCCTGCCGTGCCGCTGCACCCGTAATCCATTGACTGGTACCATTATTCAACGCAGTCTTACCATCCAGGCTTGCAGCAATCTTTAACCTAACCCATGGCTTTTTACGAAGCATGCGAGAAACAAAGCCCACATTGAGTGCATGCGCCTCCGCATGTAACAAACTCACTTGCACTGCAATGCCAGCTTGCTGCAGTAGTGCACAACCGCGCCCAGATACCAACGGATTAGGATCTTCCATGGCTACGATGACTCTGGCAATGCCTGCCGCAATCAAAGCATTGGCACAAGGCGGTGTATGCCCATAATGACTGCATGGCTCCAGGGTTATATAGGCTGTTGCACCTCGTGCTGCTTTTCCAGCTGTATGTAATGCATGAATTTCCGCATGCGGTTGTCCTGCCCGTTCATGCCACCCGCTGCCCACAATCTCACCATTGTTGGTGATCACGCAACCCACACGCGGGTTTGGCGTTGTACTATAGAGCCCCTTCTCAGCTAATCGTAGCGCATAAGACATGAAGGCATAATCGGCGGAAGAAAACATCTAAAAATTGTTAGCTATGATTGAGGATCTATCGGTATGCTAATAAAGCTACATGCAAAAAACTCTTGGACTGATTCCGGATACTTTCTTCAGTTACATTTACTGTTCTGATTTTTGTACGTCATTGATTGCATTTCGGAAATCATCTACGTCCTGAAAGCTTTTATACACAGATGCAAACCGGATATAGGCCACTTGATCAAGCTTATGCAGTTCTTGCATCACACTTTCACCAATGCTGCGCGATGAGATTTCTCGTTCTCCCATACTTAAGTATTTTTGCACGATACGATCAATCGCAGCATCGACATAACTGGTAGGAACCGGACGTTTATGCAGTGCTCGTTTAAACCCCGTCAGTAGTTTATTACGATCAAACTCAGTTCGACTACCATCATGTTTTACAACCTGGGGCAAACGTAATTCGACAGTTTCATAGGTTGTAAAACGTTTATCACAAGATTGACAACGCCGACGACGGCGTATTTTTTGACCATCCTCGCTCACACGAGAATCGATCACATTGGTATCATCCGCGTTGCAAAAAGGACACTTCATACCATAACCGACAATAATCAGCTGAACAAATCATTTGAAATCTGTTCACCTTGTGAGCTATCCATACACCGGAAATTTTGCGCACAATCGCTTCGCTTCAGTAGCCACGCGCGATAAAACTGACGCATCTTCAGGCGCAGCCAATACATCGGCTATGAGATTAGCCAATTGCTCTGCTTCTAGTTCTTTAAAACCTCGCGTGGTTATGGCTGGTGAGCCGACACGAATACCACTAGTAACAAATGGTTTCTGCGGATCATTGGGAATGGCATTCTTGTTAACCGTGATATGTGCCAATTCAAGCGATTCCTCTGCCTTTTTACCGGTCAGATTCATTGCACGCAAATCAACCAGAAACATATGACAATCCGTCTGACCTGACACAATCCGCAAACCGCGATTGGTTAGAACTTTCGCCATGACACGAGCATTCTCAATGACTTGCTCTTGATAATCCTTGAATTCCTGACTAGCAGCTTCCTTAAATGCAACTGCTTTTGCCGCGATTACATGCATTAAAGGACCACCTTGCGTTTGTGGAAAAATAGCGGAATTCAGCGCTTTCTCATGCTCAGGCTTGGCCATAATAATACCGCCACGTGGACCACGTAGCGTTTTGTGCGTAGTACTCGTCACAAAATCCGCAATGCCTACCGGATTGGGATAGAAACCAGCAGCAACCAATCCAGCATAATGGGCCATATCAACAAAAAGGTAAGCCCCCACAGCATCGGCAATTCTGCGAAAACGTTTCCAATCGATAACTCGCGCATAAGAAGAAGCACCTGCAACAATCATTTTTGGCTTATGCTCAAGAGCTAATCGCTCAACCTCATCATAATCAAGTACTTCAGTTTCCGGATGCAAACCATACGAAACTGAATTGAAAATTTTTCCACTCATACTAACGCTGGAGCCGTGCGTTAAGTGACCACCATGCGCTAACGACATGCCCAGCAAGGTATCGCCAGGCTTCAGTACTGACAGATAAACCGCTGCATTGGCTTGAGAGCCTGAATGTGGCTGCACATTGACGTACTCAGCACCGAAGAGTGCTTTTAATCGATCAATCGCCAATTGCTCCACCTGATCCGCGTACATGCAGCCACCGTAATAGCGTTTATTCGGATAGCCTTCGGCGTATTTATTGGTTAGAACGGAACCCTGCGCCTGCATAACAGCAGGGCTTGCATAGTTCTCCGATGCGATTAATTCGATATATTCTTCTTGACGTTGCACTTCACCTTTAATCGCTTGCCATACTTCTGGGTCTACATTTTCTATTGTGTGTCTCTGAGAAAACATGGTGATACCAATCCTTTGAATTTTTTTTGGAAACCGAGAAAATACATATATTACCATTACCTGCCGAAGTGCAGATAGTGGATCACAAGACCGTTAAATAAAAAAGAAAAGGATCTTATTCCTCAAGAAGAAAGAATTTATCTTAACTACAGATGATCTTAGGAAAATTCCCCGCCACACCAGAAAATTCTCTTTTACTTTCAATAACCTTACTAGCAAACGACGATTCTAAGCAGTTTCAACTAATAATTCATCATTGACTTGTTTAAAAGCTTTTAGCACACCCTCGGAAAAAGTATGAATCCTTAATATTATCACTTTTTTCTTCATCTCTTCCCGCACGTAACATCGGCATACCTTCCGACCAAGACATCGTAACTATGGATCAAATGATTGCAGCTTCTTCTTCAAATAACAGTGTTACTTTATCATTACGATCAATATCAACAGTTACCTTACCACCATTAACTAGACGTCCAAACAGTAATTCATCTGCTAATGCGCTACGGATAGTATCTTGGATAAGCCGCTCCATAGGACGCGCACCCATCAGCGGATCAAAGCCATGTTTTGCAAGATATTTACGCAACTCCTCCGTAAATGTCGCTTCCACTTTCTTTTCCTGCAGCTGAGTTTCTAGTTGAATCAAGAACTTATCAGTTACTCGCAAAATAATTTCCTGATCTAAAGGAGTAAATGAAATAATTGCATCAAGCCGATTACGAAATTCAGGGGTAAAGAGCCTTTTAATATCAACCAATTCGTCACCTGCAGATTTTGATTTCGTAAATCCAATTGAGGACTTAGTAAGGGATTCGGCACCTGCGTTTGTAGTCATAATGATAATAACATTGCGAAAATCTGCTTTGCGTCCATTATTATCCGTCAGCGTCCCATAATCCATGACTTGCAATAGAATATTAAAAATATCTGTATGCGCTTTCTCAATTTCATCCAATAATAAAACTGAATAGGGATGCTTGATTATTGCTTCTGTCAACAATCCGCCCTGATCGTAGCCGACATATCCCGGTGGCGCACCAATCAAACGAGAGACAGCATGACGCTCCATATACTCAGACATATCGAAACGATGCAAATGAATACCCAGTGCGTAGGCTAGCTGCCTAGCTACTTCGGTTTTACCAACTCCTGTCGGACCTGAAAAAAGAAAAGAGCCTACTGGTTTACGCGGATTACCCAGCCCACTTCTTGCCATTTTAATCGCTGCGGTCAATGAATTAATCGCATTATCTTGCCCAAAAACAATGGCTCTCATGTCACGCTCCAATGTTCTCAGCTTGTTGCGATCATTGGTGGAAATATTTTGCGGAGGAATTCGCGCAATCTTGGCAACCACGTTTTCAATTTCACCTTTACCAATAACTTTACGTTTTTTCGATTTTGGTAATATACGTTGAGCTGCGCCTGCTTCATCAAGTACATCAATTGCTTTGTCTGGTAAATGTCTATCGTTAATATAACGTTCTGATAATTCCGCTGCGGAGATCAGCGCACTGGCAGTATATTTAACCTTATGGTGCTGTTCATAGCGTGATTTCAAACCACGCAAAATGGCAACAGTTTCATCAACACTAGGTTCATTAATTTCTATTTGCTGGAAACGTCGAGATAGCGCATGATCTTTCTCAAAGATTCCACGATACTCATTGAAAGTCGTGGCGCCTATACATCGTAATTGCCCAGAACTTAGAACAGGCTTTAAAAGATTCGACGCATCCAAAACCCCTCCCGAAGCAGCACCTGCACCAATTAATGTATGAATCTCATCAATAAACAAAATAGCCGCCGGATTATCGGTCAACTGCTTCAGCAGTGTCTTTAAACGTTGTTCAAAATCCCCTCGATATTTAGTCCCAGCCAATAAAGCCCCCATATCAAGCGCATAAATTTGATGCTTCAAAAGTAAATCAGGCACATCTGCTTCAACGATGCGTTTTGCCAAACCTTCTGCAATCGCAGTTTTTCCCACACCGGCCTCGCCGACCAATAAGGGATTGTTTTTACGACGCCGACATAGCGTTTGTATAACTCGTTCGATCTCTTTCTCACGCCCTACCAACGGATCAATCTTATTGATCAATGCCAGATGATTAAGATTTATTGTGTAATTCTCTAGCATTCCTCCAGAGGAGGATTCGTGCTCACCATCCCCTTCATTTCCAGCTTTAGCATCATTTTCATGTGGTGTTTTTCGAATATTATGTGAAATATAATTAACCACATCTAAGCGTGTTACTCCCCTTTGATGCAAGAAATAGACCGCATGTGAATCTTTCTCACCAAATATTGATACTAAAACGTTTGCACCAGTAACTTCTTTCTTTCCAGATGACTGAACATGCAAAATGGCTCTCTGAATGACACGCTGGAAACCCAATGTTGGTTGCGTATCAACTTCTTCGCTACCATTGATCACGGGTGTATGACGTGCTATGTGATCCAACAATACTGATCGCAGATCTTCAGTATCCACCAAGCAAGCACTTAATACTTCCGCAGCACTTGCATTATCCAGCATCGCCAGCAGTAAGTGCTCGACCGTAATGAATTCATAGCGCTTTTGTCTAGACTCTACAAATGCCATATGCAAACTAACTTCTAAATCAGGGGCAATCATCTCAATTTTCCTCCATTACACACCTAAGTGGATGTTGATTTTTTCTCGCAAATGCAACCACCTGCTTAACTTTAGTATTTGCAATATCACTTGTGTACACACCACATACACCGACTCCTTCTGTATGCACTTTTAACATTATTCTCGTTGCTTCGTCTTGATTCATATAAAAAAATATCTTTAATACTTCAATGACAAATTCCATCGGTGTAAAGTCATCATTCAGTAATAAGATTTTATACATCGAGGGACTTTTCTCTTTAGCTTTAGTCTTGTCTTCTTTATAAATAGCAGTATCAGAATCTCTTCCCGCCATAATTGCCTTCCTTTCTTACTAATCTCTATCAAAAAACTGGATATTATTTAGTATAAAGTACTTCACTATGGACATATTTGACGATTACGACAATTTTTTCAAGTATCTTGAGATAATCCCCAATCCTCATGACAAAATAATATGATGTAACCGCTTGACTTTAACCCCGGATTTGCGTAAAACGGCATATGGCGTTTGGCTTCAAGTTCTCTGCGGTACCGGTTTTATCCGTCAATGGTCTTGAAATTCAAATAGTATTAGGGTTTCCGGCCCAGTTTTTAATATAGGAAGTAGAAATGGCAACAGGTACAGTAAAATGGTTTAATGATTCGAAAGGTTTTGGTTTTATTACTCCTGATGATGGTAGTGAAGATTTATTTGCACACTTCTCAGCAATCAACATGTCTGGATTTAAAACACTCAAAGAAGGCCAGAAAGTGAGCTTTGATGTCACTCAAGGCCCGAAAGGAAAACAAGCCTCCAATATCCAATCCGCTTAACTGTTTGTTCAGAAAAATTAAAACTGGCGTAGACTTTTGACACAGTAAGATAATAAAGACATATAGCAGTTACCCCCCTGCCATAGTGGCTAGGGGGTTATTTTGCAAATAAAATCATACGGTTGCCTTCACAAGAATCTACTAGTTCATATGGTTTATCATTGAATCGCCAAACATTGAGCAAGAAACCTGCTGAGCATTTTCCATCTGACGTGCAAAATCATAAGTGACTATCTTCGCCTTTATGGTCGCTTCTATTGCTTTAATAAGCATATCTGCAGCTTCTATCCAGCCCAGGTGCCGCAGCATCATTTCCGCAGACAAGATAATGGAACCAGGATTAACCTGATCTTTTCCAGCGTATTTTGGTGCCGTACCGTGCGTTGCTTCAAAGACTGCAACAGAATCACTCAGATTAGCCCCTGGTGCAATTCCTATTCCGCCCACCTGAGCCGCCAATGCATCAGAAATATAATCACCGTTTAAGTTCAAAGTTGCCACCACATCATATTCTTCTGGACGTAGCAGAATTTGCTGCAAAAAAGCGTCTGCAATCACATCCTTAATGATAATACCGCCATGCTCTCTTGACAGCTTCATCCAAGGACCTCCATCCAGTAACTCTGCTCCAAATTCTTTAACAGCCAAAGCATATCCCCATTTCTTGAATGCACCCTCGGTAAACTTCATAATGTTACCTTTATGAACCAAAGTAACCGATTCACGCTTATTGTCTATAGCATATTGAATTGCTTTCCTAACAAAGCGCTCTGTACCTTCTTTTGAAACTGGTTTGATACCAACACCCGAAGTATTAGGGAAACGTATACTGGCAACTCCCATGTCCTTAATCAGAAAATTAATAACTTTCTTGACGGATTCCGATTCGGCTTCCCACTCTATACCCGCATAAATATCCTCAGAATTTTCACGAAAAATCACCATCGCAGTTTTCTCTGGATTCTTTAACGGACTAGGTACACCAGCAAAATAACGCACAGGACGCAAACAAATATATAAATCGAGTTGTTGGCGAAGCGCCACGTTAATCGAACGAATACCTCCACCAATCGGCGTCGTTAATGGACCTTTAATTGAGACCACAAACTCTTTTGCTGCTGTTAGTGTTTCTTCCGGTAACCACACGTCAGCCCCATAAATTCGTGTTGATTTCTCACCAGCATAAATTTCCATCCATGAGATCTTACGTCGACCGCCATACGCTTTTTCAACTGCCGCATCAACAACTTTCCGCATTACGGGAGTAATATCAACACCAATCCCATCTCCTTCAATAAAAGGAATAATGGGATTATCTGGTACGTTTAACGAATTATCATTATTAACCTGAATTTTTTTACCATCAACAGGCACCTTTATATGCTGGTACATCGCATCTCCAAGTATTGGAATATCAAATTATCACTTCATCGACTCTTACTGCTTAATCAGGATAACACACAACATTTACAATTACTTATGCAAGTATACTTATCATGCCGCATTTTACGTAGGAGCTATCCTTGTTGACCGTAGATTATCCTAACTATTGGTAGGATAAACTTCATAATCCTTATAGTCTTATTATTATACGAGTAAACTTGATGCCTTTCTATTGCGATCAATAAACACGCTCATGCTTATTTACCCAACAAGATACCGCAAGTACAATTCTTTACTAATTATTTACATAATCCAGGCGCATTAAATTCACGAAACTAATACACTACATCATACTAATATAAATAGCTCGCATCATTATTAATGAATTTAAATCTTCTTATACCTAGCTTATTTTGGCCCGACGTGTCACAACCAGAAATTTATAGTGATCTATCAATGCCATCCTTGGAAACACTCTTAGCAAAAAGTACTTCTAAGCAGCATGCACCACAAGAAATGGAAATATGGCTATGCAAAGCGTTTAATATAGCACAACAACAAAACAGTTGGCCTATTGCGCCAATCATGTTACACGTTGATAACCCCGATTTAGTGAAAACTAATAAAGATTTCTGGATGCGAGCCGATCCAGTGCATCTACGAATCGAACAAAATCACATCATGTTAGCTGATAATCAAGCTTTCAAAATTTCTAAAGAAGAAGCTGAGCAAATAGTGCAAGATTTAAATCACAATATTGGCACTCACTACAATTTCTCTTTCCTACCGCTACATCCAGATCGTTGGTATATTCGATTATCCAAAGTACCGGAAATCCAAACACATACACTCAGTCAAGTCACATGCATGAACATCAATGGCTTTTTACCCACAGGTAATGAAAGTATAATTTGGCATAAAATTTTCAATGAAATTCAGATGCTGCTTTATGAGCATCCAGTTAATCAGGCACGTGAATCTCGTGGGGAATTACCCATCAATAGTGTTTGGTTCTGGGGAGGGGGAAATATGCCGCAACTGATACAAGCTCCATATACATATATCTGGAGTAACCATGACTTACCGCGTGCATTAGCAACGGCTAGCAAACTAAACCATTCAAAATTACCTGCTCACGCTGATGAATGGCTACAAAATGGGGCAGCAGGAAATCATCTAATAGTATTAGATGCTTTGCTTGAAAAGGCCAAATACAGAAATGCTTATGGCTGGCGCGAAACTCTGAAGGGTCTGGAGAGAGATTGGTTTTCCCCTCTTTATAAGGCCCTGAGAAAGGGGAAAATTGACCAATTAACCATCACAACTTCATCTCAGGATTTTGTAATCATACGTTCTAATTTATGGAAATTCTGGCTAGTAACACGCCCGCTTTCCTTTTATCTAGTAAAGCACTAAGTCGATCAAAGCATTTCAACATTATTTTGACCAAGCTGCAGCAGCAGCTTTTATTAAAATTCACAGATATTAAGAACAAGGAACCGTCATGCACAGAACCTCTCTATTTAATATTGTCAGGCCATATTTAGCTGCTTGCACTGCATTAATACTTACTATCGCTCTAATAATGAGTACATTCTTCTTCAATGAGCTCGCATTGCACTGGTCAGCCATGCTATGGATGGCTTTAATATTTGCACTAATCGCAATATTCATCCAAGCGACTCGCGCAGAAAAGAATATCAAAAACTATTCAGAACAATTATTGGTCACCAAGGAAAGACTTTCAAATGAGATAAAGCATCGACTATGGGCTGAGAAGAAAGCATCAGAACGCGAAATGAAATCATTAATTATTGATGAAAATATCCCTGTGATGTTAGCCTACTTCAATGCTGATCTACGTTGTCGTTATCATAATCGAGTCTTTCGCCGATGGCTCGGATTAAAACCCGATCAAGTTGATGGGCGACTCTTAATGGAGTTCTCCAGTGAAGAATTTTTTTCTGATATAAAAAACTCTGTTACAGATATTTTAGCGGGAAAAACTATACATAACGAACGTACTCTCAAGTCACTCAAAGGATTTCCTTATATTTTCACTGAGCAATATATCCCACATCTTGACAATAAAGGAAAAACAATTGGTTTCTACACAGTGCATACTCCCCGCACACAAGAGAAGAGTCGCGTTTCTTTAAAAAATAAAGTAGAAAACTCAGTTAAACCAGAACCACGTAAAACCAATAGCCTGCCGGGCAGAGACAATGCAGTCCCTCAAAGTACCCAAACACTCAGTCCAGAAATCACAACAGCATCCGCACGAATCGTGCAAGCAATCGAAGGAGGAGAATTTAATCTCTACTACCAACAAATCAACTCTGTCAAACCAACCACCACTTCACCATCACATTATGAAATTCTAATTCGTATGAATGAGGAAGAAAACAACCTGATGCCACCAGGCTCATTCTTACCCTTTGTCGATCAATTTAAAATGATGCCACAACTGGATCGATGGGTAGTAGGTCATATCGCAAAATGGTTATCGACTCATCAAACCAATTCAATATTTTGTCTTAATGTTGCTAAAGATACTTTAAGTGATCATGCTTTTCCTGTTTTCATTCAGGATCAATTACAAAAAATGAGTATAGCCGCTTCAAGCCTTTGCTTTGAAATTGAAATCTCGGATGCAGAAGCGAGCATCACAGATACAGTTATTTTTTCACAAAAAATTCATGAATTAGGTTGCCTGCTTTCACTATGCAGTTTTAACCATGATCCTAGCTCGCTTGCGCTACTTGATAAAGTGAAAGTAAATTACCTAAAAATTGATGGCAGCCTGATTTGCAATATTCTTCGCGATGAGGAAGATTTAACGAAAGTGATAGCCATTAATAAACTAGCTCAGAAAACCGGTATCAAAACAATCGCAGAATTAGTGGAAACTGACGACATTATTGCAAAGTTACAAGAAGTTGGTGTTGATTATGCACAGGGATTTGGTATTGCCAAGGCCTATCCATTTAGAGATCTCGAATTATAACTCTTACCCCCTGAAACACCTTGAGCTAAAAATAAAAGGAGCAATATTGAGAAATATTGCTCCTTTTATTCATTAGTACTATTAAAACATCACAGCGCCTTGACCATATGCTCAACGACCTTTTTGGCATCCCCAAATATCATCATGGTCTTATCCATATAAAACAAATCATTATCAAGACCTGCATAACCTACCGCCATGCTACGCTTAACAACCAGCACCGTGCGCGCTTTATACGCATCCAAAATGGGCATGCCATAGATTGGACTACCCGGAACATTTGCCGCAGGATTTACTACGTCATTCGCACCCAGCACCAACACGACATCGGTATTTGAGAAATCGCTATTAATTTCTTCCATTTCTTGAACTTGCTCGTAAGGAATCTCGGCCTCTGCCAGCAACACATTCATGTGTCCGGGCATGCGTCCGGCTACCGGATGAATAGCAAAACGAACATTAACGCCTTTCTTGTGTAACACCTCAGCCAATTCCTTAACAGCATGCTGCGCTCTTGCAACAGCCAATCCATACCCAGGAACAATAATCACACTGTCTGCATTGCCCATTAAGAAAGCAGCATCCTCAGCACTTCCACTGCGATACGTCTTTTGTACTCCGTCATCGGCAGCCGCCGTACCGCCATCACTGCCAAAACCACCGAGTATGACGGATAAAAATGGCCGATTCATAGCCTTACACATAATATAGGAAAGAATCGCACCCGAACTGCCTACCAATGATCCAGCGATAATCAGCATCGGATTACCCAGAGAAAAACCAATACCGGCTGCAGCCCAACCGGAATAGGAGTTCAACATGGATATTACTACCGGCATATCAGCACCGCCAATAGGAATAATAATCAGGAATCCTAGAATGAAAGCAATCGCAGTCATGGCAATAAATGCGGTCCAGTTTGTTGTTTCGCTAAAGAAAAACCACAAACCAAATCCAACCATAGCGATTGCCAGCAGTAAATTAACCATATGCTGGCCAGTAAAAACGATCGGTGTACCACTCATACGTCCTGACAGTTTCAGAAACGCAATGACCGAACCTGACCATGTCATAGCACCGATAAAAGTACCCAGAAACAACTCCAACTTACTGCCTGCAGGCAAGACTTCCGGCAAACCAAATGAAACCGGATTATTAACCGCCGCAATCGCAATAAATACCGCCGCCAAACCAACCAACGAATGCATAAATGCGACCAGCTCAGGCATTGCTGTCATCTGCACTCGTTGTGCAACAAGCGCACCAATAATCCCGCCCACTGCGATACAACCTAAAATCAAAGGCCAGTTCTGAGTAAGCGTCAAGGTTGTGGCAACCGCAATCGCCATACCTACCATACCGAATAAATTGCCACGACGTGCAGATTCAGGCGAGCTTAGACCTTTTAGTGCCAGTATAAAAAATACTGAAGCCACTAAATATGCAAGTGCTACCATATTTGCTGACATTTACGCGTTTCCTTTTTTGTCTTTTTTCTTGAACATTTCCAGCATACGTTGACTTACCAGAAATCCACCAAAAACATTAATCGCAGCCAATGTTACAGCAGCAGCACCCAACCACACGCCCCAGTCCGTTTCAGTCGGCCCAGCCGCCAGCATCGCACCGACTAGAATAATGCCGGAAATAGCATTAGTCACTGACATCAACGGGGTATGCAAAGCAGGTGTCACATTCCATACGACATGATAACCAACAAAAATTGCCAGTACAAAAACTGTTAGATTGATAATAACCGGATCAATTTCACCAATCATGATTACTCCTTTAAAATTCGTTAATTGCACGCTCTAAGCGTGGCAATTGAATAGAACGATCGTTAGATTCGCTTGAGCCCATCATTATGATGGCTTGCTGATAATTTCTCCGCCCGCACAAACCAACGTTCCAGCAATAATTTCATCACCGCGATCGATCTTAAGTTCACCACTTTCCGGATCAAGCATCAAGTTGAGAAAGTTCATTAGGTTTCGTGCATACAATGTACTGGAATCCGCTGCGACCAATCCTGGAATATTTGCGATACCAATCAGATTCACACCGTGTTTTACCACAGTTTCATTCAACTCTGACAAAGGACAGTTACCGCCGGCTTCAACCGCCATATCAACAATCACCGAACCCGGTTTCATTGCACGTACAGTTTCTTCTTTGATCAAAACAGGCGCCGGGCGCCCGGGAATTAAAGCAGTCGTGATAATAATATCTGCTACGATCGCGCGTTCATGCACCAGCTCGCCTTGACGACGCTTATAGTCATCAGACATTTCCGTTGCATATCCCCCTGCTGTTTCAGCTTTTGCTTTCTCTTCATCACTCAGAGGTACTTCTACAAACTTAGCCCCCAGACTCTCTACTTGTTCTTTAGCTACTGGCCGAACATCAAATGCCTCTACCACAGCCCCCAGCCTTTTCGCTGTTGCAATCGCCTGCAAACCCGCAACACCAGCGCCCAGGATCAGAACCCGCGCCGCTTTCACAGTACCTGCCGCTGTCATCAACATGGGAAAAAATCTTTGATAAACATCAGCCGCCATAATCACCGCTTTATAACCGGCAATATTCGCTTGTGATGATAGAACATCCATATTTTGCGCTCGAGAAATACGCGGCAGCTTTTCCATCGCAAATGCAGTCAATCCATACTGAGCTAACGCCTCTATGCCATCCTTCTGGTGCGGTGACAGCAGCCCCAGCAACACAGCATCCTTACGCATCATTGCTAATTCGTTGGATTCTGGACCGCGTACCTTGAGTATGATTTGTGATTGTGCATATAACTCAGCCACATCAGTGACGATAGTCGCACCTGCCTCTTGATATGCTGAATCGGGTATACTGGCGCCTGCGCCGGCTCCTGATTGCACTGAAACTTTATGAACACCCTTGGCAGTAAATTTTTTCACGGTCTCCGGTGTAGCTGCTACACGCGTTTCTCCACCGCGAATCTCTGCGGGTATGCCTATATGCATTGATGATCTCCCTTTTCTTACCAGCCTGCTTGCAAATTAAAACAAAAACCGAAATTGTGCTGAATTCTTTTAATGAACTGCGGATTATAAATCAATTTGCACGTAATGCATTACTTGGATCAGGAAAAACTTGATATCACTTGATTTTCTGATAGCGCATCCGGGCAAATACGCTAGTCACACAAACCAAAAGCCGGGAACAGTGGAAAAGTTCACTTATCCATCGCGCCGAATTCTCGCTGTAACTGCTGCGTAATCTGCGCCAGCAATACCGGAATCTCTGCCAGCAACAGCTCTGCATCAGGCCAGCTATTGTTCAAATTGGCTTGCTCAAGTTGTGCGCATAGATCGGCAAAACTTGAAGCGCCGATTGTTCTGGCAGAGGCCTTTAATTTATGCCCCAAGCGGCCTAATTCTGGCAAATCTTTCTTGGCTTGTGCCATATACATTTCGGCCAATACGCCATTGGCGACTTCAATGAATTTAAGTGCAAATTTGCGCACCAATGTTTTATTGTCATGAAACATTCGATGCAAAATCGTAACATCCACTGGAGATTGCACCTTTTTCCCCTCAATCTCATTACTTCTACTGCTTTGCGCACCTGGTTTATTGAGCAGCCATTTGGCTAAAATCAAATACATCTGAGCAGGATCGATGGGCTTGGGTATAAAATCATCCATGCCTACAGCCAGACACTGATTACGATCTTCTGTCGTTACATTACCTGTCATCGCAACAATGCGTTGTCCCGCGAACTCCGCCGTTGCCCGAATACGACGCGTAGCTTCAAAACCATCCATCACCGGCAGCTGTGTATCCATCAATACCAAATCAAATTTTTCAGTGGCTAGCCGCTCCAGCGCTTCTTGTCCGTCATTCGCAATAACTGTCACTGCGCCCACTAAACCCAATAGGTCCTGAATTACCAATTGATTAAATGGATTATCCTCAACAATAAGAATGCAGGCCCCCTGTAATTGTGCTTTCGCCGCCTCAAGCCCGTCGGCCTGATGAACTAAACTCTCTTTAGCTTCGTCCCTGCGTCCGAAACAAGCAGTGAAATGGAATACACTGCCATGACCCAATTCACTTTCAATCCAGATGCGCCCCTGCATTAACTCAACCAATTGCCGGCTAATCGCCAACCCCAGACCACTCCCCCCATACTTGCGATGAATAGAGTTCTCAGCCTGATTATATGATTTAAACAAACGCTCGATTTGTTCAGGATTCAATCCGATGCCCGTATCACAAATGGAGAATTGCAGCTCCACTGAACCGGGTTTAAGCACGCTCGCAATTACCTGAATGGCTACCGATCCTTGTTCGGTAAATTTGACTGCGTTACCGGCCAGATTAATGAGTATCTGACCTAAACGAACCGCATCCCCATACAAAAAACAGGGAACCTCATTGGCAATATCAATCTTAAAACTGAGACCCTTATCACGTGCCAGATAACCTACCAAAGAATCCACCCGCGCCAGACATACACGTACATCAAAGTCTTCTTTTGACAACTCCAGCTTACCTGCTTCGATACGAGAAAAGTCAAGTACATCGTTAATAATATCCAATAACGATTTAGCTGCATGATTGATCTTTTCCAGATAATTACTTTGTGTGTTATCCAACTTGGTCTGCAAGCATAGATGCGACAATCCGATAATGACATTCATCGGAGTTCGAATTTCATGGCTCATCGTGGCAAGAAATGCGCTTTTGGATTGATTGGCCGACTCCGCAGCCCTACGCGCTATCATCAACTCCGCACTCAACCGGCTACGTTCCGCCGCAGCTGCCAGACGCGCCATCAACTCACTAGGTTGAAAAGGTTTGGTCAAATAATCCGTAGCACCCGAATTGATACCATGCACGACACTGTCAGTATCTTCTTCAGAAGTCAGCATGATTACCGGCAGCAACTTCATCTGCTCAATTTGCCGAATTCTCTTGCATACTTCAAAACCGTTCATACCTGGCATATTCACATCAAGCAACACCACATCGACTGGATGAACACTCAATAACTGCAGCGCTTCTTCGCCATCCTTGGCTTCCAGAATGTTGTACTCGGAATGATTCAGTGCTGCGCGCACCAGCATGCGATTAGTAGCCATATCATCAACCACAAGAATACTATAGCGCCCATCAGCAGATTGCTTCGATTCCCGGTCGGCTTCATTCAATGCAGGCATGCGTATGCTCCTTTCATTTTCGCGCAACCATTCAACTGTTCAACAAACCCAATACAGCACAGGATGAATCTCCACAAGTGCTACCGGTCAGTATGTTCATTTCTTACCAGACTCAATAAATAGGATGCCATGTCCTGTAACTGCACGACCCGATTCACAGCATTCAGTGCAATGGCGGATCCGGGCATGCCATACACCACAGCACTCGCTTCATCTTGTACAATCGTATGCGATCCTGCCTGCCACATTGCCAGCAGCCCCTCTGCGCCATCAGAACCCATTCCGGTCAATAACACACCCACACCTCGATCTTCACAAGTTTCCGCCACCGATTTGAAGAGCGGCGTAGCCGACGGACAAAAACCATTGACAGCCGGCGCATCGCTTAATCTTGCAATCAAACCATCCTGATTGCGTTCGACCAACAAGTGATAGTTGTCCGGTGCAAAATACACCGTATCCGACTGCAATTCTTGCCTATCCGTGGCCAGCCTGACCTGTAGCGAAACATTCTCTTGCAGCCAAGCAATCAGCCCGCTGACAAATCCCTTGCTGATATGTTGTGCGACCACTATCGGTATCGGAAACTCCCGAGGAAACTCCGCCAATATTGTCAACAGTGCCTGCGGACCGCCCGTAGAACAGCCAATTGCAACAATCTTATACGGTTTGCTGTGTTGCACCATGGCTGCAGCCCCGGATATGCTCAATCCGCCCTTGCGCGCATGTCCATAACGGCGCACCACTTTTACTTCCGCCATGGAGCGCACAGTATCGATCATTTCTTTGCGCGCCGCCTCAAAACCGGGGTGATTCGGTCCCAACGGCTTTTCCAAAACGGCCAGAGCGCCTTCTTCAATCGCACGGAAGGTGATTTCTAATTCCTCATCATCAATACTGGAGCTAATCACAACGATCGGCACCGCATGTATCGACATAATTAAACGCGTTGCCTGGAAACCATCCATGATCGGCATACGAATATCCATCGTCACCAGATCAGGATTCAGTTCTTGCGTCAACTGCACGGCCTCTCGCCCATCCCTGGCGCGCCCGATAACCTGCATATCAGGTGCGCTCTCAAAAATGGTCTTAAGCAACAGGCTAACTACATCGGAATCTTCTACAATTAGAATCCGTATCATCCAGCTTCCTAATCATTATTCTGATATTCATCCTATTAATTGCTGGATCACATCCAACAACACCTTTGATTCAAATTGATTCTTAACAATATAAGCATTGGCACCGACTTCAATTCCCCGGCGTTTCTCTACTTCACTACTTAATGAAGACACAATAACAATTGGAATATTTCTGAATTTCTCGCTACGCTTAATTCGCTCACTGAGTTCAAAACCATTCATCAGTGGCATTTCAATATCCGTGATGATCAAATCAAAATTCTGCCTTTGCAATAAATTCCATGCAGCTTTCCCGTTAACCGCCACTGTCACCTGATAGCCACAGGCTTCCAATAGCGTTTTCTCGAAAGTACGGATGGTAATCGAATCATCCACCACTAAAATATGCGATGCATGAACTTCTTTCTCCACCGTAGTTTGTTCTTGCACCGAAAGTTGTGCGGCACTGCCTAAGCGTAATGCGGAAATCACTAGATCGTCAGGATTCAATACCACAATCACGTCACTACTGCCTACAAAAGTCGCTCCCATAACATTACGAACCGACTTTAAAGGCGGTTTCAAACGCTTGATAACAATTTCACGCTCACTGATAATTTCCTCAACCAACAGTGCAACGCGTTGCCATCCCTTCGAGATCACAACCAATGGCAATCGCTCCGACATGCCATAGCGAAATTGCCCGATTTCAAGAACAGCAGACAGATCACGAATTGAAATTGCCTTATTTTCAATCAGGATAGCTTGGCTACCGCCAATTTCGACCAAGTCATCCTGCCTGATCTCCATCACACGTTCAATCGCAGCAATCGGTATAGCAAATACGCTCCCACTGACACGCACCAACAAGCCACGGTCCGCCGATAACGTTAATGGCAGACTGAGAGCAAACGTGGTGCCCTTTCCCTCAACCGTATCTACTGTGATGCGGCCTTTCAAATGACGTATGCTGGTCAAAACGACATCCAGCCCAACTCCTCGTCCTGAGATATCGGTAACAATCTCCTTGCTGGAAAACCCTGGGCGAAAAATAAGCTGAATGATCTCTGCCTTGCTGAGTACAGCAATTTCATGCTGGGTCAGTATTTTTTTTCTAACCGCATACCGTGCCACAGTATCGACATCAATACCCGCTCCATCATCATTAATGGTCATCAAAACCCGATCATTTTTCCGATTGACGACAACTGTCAAACGCCCGATTTCAGGCTTGTCTTTGGCACGTCTCTGTTGAGGACTTTCTATACCGTGATCGATAGCATTACGCAGCAAATGTATCAATGGATCCTTGATGCCTTCCAATATCGGGCGATCCATTTCGATGTCACCGCCGATGATCTCAAAATTGACTTTCTTTTCCAGTTCGTGCGCAACATCTCGCACCAATCTCGCCATTGGCTGTAACTGCGTCGCAACAGGCACCAGGTACAACGCACGCACCTGGTCCTGCAATCGAAAAAAAGTCAAACCGGCGCGATTATTACCATCGCGCATTTGCTTATATAGTTGCTGAGTATCCGTTCTGAAGCGATTAAGAACGGCTGTCATGGTTTCCAGCGAATCATGCTCCTGGCCAGCATGTACAACCGCATTCGCTTTCCTGATTGTCTCTAGATACTGTAACCAGTCACGGTAAAAAGACTGTGATTCGTCAAATAAGCGCTTAATGGCATCCAGGTGTTCTTCCATCTCAATCTTGGAAATCAGCAAATCCTCCACGAGGGCGGAAAACTGATCCAATTTATGCAATGAAACCCGTATCGTTTCGGTATTCTCATCGACAACTCTGGATTCTACGATCGATGTCGATAGCGGATTCGAAGCAATCGCCAGTACCGGAATTGCCTGCTCAAGTTGTTTGATTGATTCGATAGAAGCTTCTGGACCAACGCTGATTTTTTCCTCTACAGCATGCGCAAGCTCGGATTTAGACTTGGACTCCGGTTGGGCCGCCGACTGACCATTCAACAAATCCAGTAGATCCTGAATGTCAAAGCCCGGTGGCTGATTGGATTCCAATGCCGTCATGATCAGCTTCATGCGATCCAGACCCAACAAACACCGGTCAATAGATTCCGAGCTAACCGCCATTTCCTCCCGGCGAAATTTACTGAATAGCGTTTCCAGGCTATGCGCAATACTGGCGATATCTTTCGCATCGATGCCACGTGCTGCGCCTTTGATATTATGCGCGGCGCGAAAAATACCATCCAGACACTCCTCGCGTTGCACGCCGGAGATCCCCTTCTCCAATTCAAGCAAACCCTCGGTGATGAGTTGCGATTGCTCACCCAGTTCAACCTTGAACATCAGCATCAACTGACGCATTATTTCAGGATCGAGTTTCATTACCACCATGAATCTCCCAATGCAGAGTCATTTCCGGAAAACTTTCAGCGCTTGCGTTTGCCTCGGGAATTCGTAATGCACCCACTAGCAGGCTATGTTTTGTAAATACTGACACACTCTTTCAATCTTTCAGCCACCTTGCCCATATTGGCTGCTGCGTCCTTGGTCTGTTGCGTGCTGGACACAAACTGTGAAGTCACCTTGTTGATTTCATTCATGGATGTAGAAACCTGATCAATACCAACCACTCCCTGCTGTACCGCCGCAACAATCTGCTTACTGGCACGCACCGTTTCATCAATCACTTCACTCAACTGCTTCATCATTTCACCACTTTTCTCAACCAGGACGACACCGGCATCGACTCGCTTGTTACCTTCTTCTGTCGCCATCACGGCCCGATCCGTCGCGCGCCGAATATCTTGCAGTATTTTTTGTACCTGTGCTGTTGACTGCTGCGATTGTATGGCCAGTTCTTTCACCTCTGCAGCAACCACCGCAAATCCCTTGCCTGCTTCACCGGCCTTAGCCGCTTCAATGGATGCATTCAGTGCCAGCATCTTGGATTGCTGAGCGATATTGGATACCACATTGGTGATTTCACCAATTTGCTGTGTCTGTTCCGATAATGCCAAAATAGTATGCGCAATATTTTCCACACGCTCACGAATCACTTCCATGCCGGCTACCGCCTGTTCCAGTATCTGTTGTCCTTGCACACCTTCTCGCCGCACGCGCTCCGCCACTTCACCCAACTGTTTTGTCTTGACCAGATTTTGTGCCGAGGTTGAACGTACTTCCTCCAATGTCACGGTAATTTCACCAACTGCCGCAGCCTGCTGGGAAGCACCGGCTGCCTGAGTATTAACAGTCGACTGTATCTGTCCCAGCGCAACCAACAAAGTATCATTTGCTTCACCGATCTGATGAGTAATGCCCGTCAGACTCTCAACCATTGCATTTAAACTGCCTCCAATCACACTCAGTTCATTGCTACCCTCCGCATCAACACGCCGGCGCAAATCACCATTGGCTACTTTACTGATAAATTCACTATACCCTTTGACGCGGTTTTTATAATCAACATTGGTACTCACTTGCTGAGTAATATCCGTCGCAATCATGACCACCTTAATCACTCGCCCTATTTCATCCTTGACCGGCGCATAAACACCCTGTGTCCAGATTTCACCATCCGACTTGGTAATTCTCCTGAATGCATCACTCTGATTCTGGCCATTTTTCAAATCCACCCAGAACTGATTATAGGCATGGGATTTTGCATAACCGGATTCCACAAACATTCTATGATGTTTGCCGACAATCTCTTCTTTCTGATATTCCAATAGTTGCAGGAAGTTTTGATTCACAGTCAGTACATAGCCATCCGGATCAAACTCAATATAAGCATAGGAAGCATCAATAGCAGCCAATATCCCTTTCATATTTTGCCGCTCGATTTCCTGCTCGGTAATATCGTAACGCACCCCAATATATTTTTTTGGCTTGCCATTGCGACCAAGAATAGGCGCAATCACTGCATCGACATAGTAGGGAGTGCCATCTTTTGCCCTATTTTTAATCATGCCACGGAAAATTTTGCCATGACCAATCGTATTCCACACTTGCTTGAAGGTGGCCTTCGGCATATCTGGATGACGGGTAATATTGTGCGAGCTGCCGATTAGTTCTTCTCGACTGTATTTGGATACTCGCACAAACTTCTCATTGATATCAGTAATATGCCCGCTCAGGTCGGCGTAGGAAACAATACTGGTTATATTGAGAATATCCGTCAGCACTTTGTACTCAGTTTCTTGTGTCAATCGCTTTACTGTGTCACTGGTAACATCTCTGGCTATCAGCATGATCCTGACTGGCTTGCCAGTCTTGTCCTGAATCACGTTATAGCAAGCTTGCAGCCAGATTTCATTTTCTTTCTTGTTCAGCCACTTGCAATCTTCAGTCGCGCTATCCCCTTGTTGAATGGATTCCCAGATAGCTTGATAGCCGGCACCGTTGATATGAGCCGGATCAAGAAAGACATGATAGTGCTTACCTTTGATCTCCTCCAAAGTATAGCCTGTCAACTCCAAGAAATTGGAATTAGCCGTAATGATCATGCCATCAAGATTCAGATCGAGGATACAGTGCAACCTATTCAATGCCTCAACTTGACTTTGATAGTCGACAAGCGTTTCATCTGCTGCTTTTGTATCAGTTTTTTGTTTCATCCCCGATATCCCCAAAAATATGACGTACTCAACTCAAGATAATCAGCTAACCAACTGATTCATTAATTATTAATGCCGGATTAGTAAAGATTGCACTGATATTCAATATCACCACTTTGCCTTGATGAATACCACGTATCAATTCATTATCATCCAGTGACGGTGCTAAATGCGCCGGCGCAAATTCATCATTGTCATCAATCCCATCCGCTATCAATCCGACTTTCAACTTGCCTTCCCTCACGACAATAATCCAGCATTTCTCTTGCTGCTCATCATGCTGGATATGAAAAACTTTCCTTAAATCAAGAACCGTAAGTAATTCACCGCGATAATTGACGATACCGGCAATAAACAAAGGCGTACAGGGTACGCGAGATACTTTGGTTGCCGGCAGAATCTCTTTCATACTCGCATAAGGCACACCATACAAAGCCGCTTTACCCAATCTGAAACGTATATATTGCTCACTGGCTTCGCGGGTCTGCTGTTGCGCCTGCTGCGAAAAAATTTTCGCACGTGCGCGCATGATCTGCTGCGCTTCATCGGATTGTGGCATCAATGACCATGCGCTGATTTTAGACTGGATGTGACCGGCGACCATCATATCGGCAACCGACTCTTGTGGAGATACTGACAGCGCTGGTGTCATCTGCTCATCGACAAGCACTTGCAATGGCAGCGGTGTTTCAGCAAAACCAAGCGCCCGATCTAATTTGGTCGAAGTTGGCAAAACCGGCTTACTGATACTGGCAGCGATGCGCTTAGTACTCTTCCGCTTGTCCTTTTCAGGTTTCTTAGCCGCCATTACTTACCATCCCATTTGCTCGATGTAGTCTTTTGCCGATCGGTGAATGATCGCATACTCAATAACTCCATCACTTCTATCGTGAGTGCATCGATTTCGTGTCTGGCCGTCCGATCATGCCATTCACCCACCCACAAACCTCTTGCCAGCACATCGCTATAAGCCACGCGGAAACTCAGATGAGAATGTAACTGAGGCAATGCTAGTTCGCCTTGTACGGCATCACTGAGCTCCTTCGCCGAACGAGTTTGCTTGCGATAACGATTCCAGAGAATATGCGCATCCACTTGATAATGATTCCGCCTCGCCTCGTCGATCGTCGTATGCAAATCAGACAGTGCCCAGATTTCTGCAGCACTTCCTCCCAGCGGCAATAAACAGAGATCGCTCATGACCAGAATGGCCCGGGTTATCTCGGCGACGCGCGGTGGACCATCAATGATAATAAACGCTTGCGTTTGACTGAGTTCTCTGGCTTTATCAACCAGCTCGTGATGATTTAATGCGGTAGTGACCAACAGATTACCCAACCGATCATTTTGCTCTCTAATCAATCCCCAGGCGGCACTGGTACCCTGAGGTAAATCGCAATCGATCAATGCAACCGCCGATTGCTGTGATAATGCCGCCGCAAGATTGGTCGCCACCGTCGAGCGCCCGGCACCTCCCTTTAACTGCACAACACCAATGATCTTGGATCCAACGCCTGATTCTTGATGAATCGCCAACATTTCAGCCTGCTTCACTGAATTGCTTGCCGATATAATTACCGCCTATTAGATATCGTATTGGCATAAATACTCATCTCATCCTGAATGATTTCAACAAAGCGTGCATAAGTCATTCCTGGTGCATTGTGCACTTCATGTTGCGAAGATGCACGTTTTGCATGCGTCAGTGCATGTGTCAAACATTTCAAACCCGCTGCTCTATCCCCCTGATGTATCAGCAGTAACCCTAACTGATAGTGCGCTTCAGAGAACGCATGATCCAGAAAAATGGCCTTGCGGAAAGCGCTTTCCGCATCGGCAAATTGTCCGCTCTCGATCAGGATAGTGCCCTGCAACAAATACGTAAGCTTTTCAGTCGGATCGAGTGTAAGACTTCCCTCGCAGGTTTGCAATGCTTCAGACACGTGCCCCAGGTTGGCCAGTGCTTTGGATTTAGCCTGCAATAATTCAGCAGATTTTCCCTGTAGTTTAATCATCTCATCAATAACAAGCAGTGCATCATACCAACGCTCAGTTCGTAAGAGATCTCTAATGAGGGTAATATCCCCAAAACTCTTTTTGGTCTTGCGCACTGATTTCGGTGGTATTTTTTCTACGTTACTCAGTTCCTCGATGATCTCCGGCGGAACGATCGTATCGGCATTACTCGCTGCTAATGCTGGTAACTCAGGCTGAGCGTCTGATTTACGTGTGAAATAGGAGGTCGCGTCTCGTTGAATATACTCAAGATCATCCGGCGCATTCGTAAAATCGGCGGGGCCTAAAAATAACAAGCCATCCGACACCAGGCATTGTGCAAACCGATTCATGATGCGCCGTATCATGTTCGGTTCCAGGTAAATAAAAACATTGCGACACAAAATAATATCGGTTACATGGGTGTCTGACTGCGCTGCAGGAAAAATATCTTCCGCCAAATTAAGATAAGCGAACTTTACCTGCTGGCAAATATCACTGCGTAATTGATAGTCCCCAGAACTTTTCGCAAAATACCTTTGCATGATGAATTCAGGTGTTGCGCGCAACGACCACGCTTTGTAACACCCTTGAACGGCATCCGCCAGAACCTCCCGATTAATATCAGTTGCCAGGAATTGCAATTTCCAGCGCTGGATATCCGGCAGCATCTCATGCAGCATAATCACTATGCTGTAAATCTCCTGACCATTTGCACAACCCGCGCTCCACACGCGTAACGAATAATCCTCAAGCAGTCGTTTGCGGACGATCAACTCAGGCAGCAATTCATCACGCAGCAGCGACATTTGTTCGGTATGGCGAAAAAAATAACTTTCTCCAATTGTTATTCGGGTCAGCAGAAACTCAAGTTCCGGCGCTGGATTGTTGTTTTGTCTCAGCTGCTGCAACAACACCCCGATATCTTCATAACCAAAGTAACTACAAGCTTCTGCAAGCGCGCTACGCAGTACCGGCATTTGGTGATCCCGCAACACGATACCGGTTCGATGGATAATCAGATGATATAAAGATTCTTCACAAGTCGAGAGAAAAATTACTGGATGATGAGGAGTAAATTCCATCTCTTTGTGAAACATAATGATCAGCTAAAAAATTCAGTTTTCGGGCAAGTGCTTTACTTGCGAGAAAAATGAATCCGCTCGTGTGAAATTGATATTTAAAATACGCGGCATATCCAGTAATAAAGTTATTCCTGAATCCAAGCTCAAAGAAGCTTCAAACGGCGCGTTGCCTTCCTTGAATAAATCTCGCATATGAATGGCACTGGGTTGCATCCCTTCAACCTGCATTACTTCGTCCACGACCAATGCAATTTGAGCGCAACCGTCGCCACATACGACGAGCGGTGTATTCAAGTGATACATTGCGGGAGATTGCAACCCGAGCCACATGCTCAGATCAACGACAACAAGACTGTTGCCGTGGTAGTTCATCAAACCGACTAGATAATCCGCGCCACCGGGTACCGGTTGCAACGCCATTAAAGGTAAAACACATTCAACATATTTAAGTGCAATCGCATAGTGTGTATCCTGCACCCGTACGCGGATGATCTGAAGCATCGCATCAGGAGTGTTCCGGTCACCCTCAGATACCGCCGCCGTAGCGTGCTCTATCGGCTGATTATCCATCCCGCCTCTCATCGGGTTCCGGATTCTCTACTTCACGTTGTTCAAACAGCGTCCGATCCATTGATTCGTCAACTTCTCCTGTACCGTATTTTGACGTAAACGTGTCGCCAATCCGGAGAAATCCACTTGATCCAGTGGTTGATCCTGATTAAAACACGAAAACACATACGTGATTTTTCCGGTTTCCGGATCCTGATGCGGTTGCAAGCACTGCGCGCAGATTTCCTTCATCATGCATTGCATCGGCGAATTAATCGAGCCGATGGCGAAATGATCGGCTTTCAAATACGGCTTCAGCTGATTATGACGCGCCACGCCGACTGCGGCCATCATGCGATCTGAACCAATGGCAATAATATGATCGGCATCCGCCAATGCCACTGGCTGCTCGCCCAATTCACCACTGGCATAAGCCACCATGGCCTGCACGATATTACCCACATAGCTTTTATCCTGCGGACGTGTGGCCGCAAAACCTGGGGATTCATCACAGCACCACACAACGATATCTGCCGCGGCTTCAATTTCAGCTACCTTATAGCGATCCACCATTTTTTTATAGCCGGCAAAATACAGCACTTTTGACCCAGCTGCACGTGCAGCCGCACCAATAGAGAACAATACCGCATTACCTAAACCGCCACCAACCAATACCACCGTTTCATTCGCTGGAATTTCCGTAGGCGTACCGGTGGGTCCCATCAACACAACCGGCTCTCCCGGTTTCAGCATCGCACACAGATTGGAAGATCCGCCCATTTCCAGCACAATGAGTGAAACCAGTCCACGTTCAATATCCACCGACGCACCCGTCAGTGCCAAGCCTTCCATCGCCAACCGCGTATCTCCGGCAATGGTTGCTAGGGCGGCATAATTCTGAAAACGATAAAACTGCCCCGGTTGAAAATGCTCAGCTGCCATTGGCGCATGTACAACCACTTCGATAATGTTGGGTGCAAGTCTTTCCACTTTGTAAACCGTTGGCCGCAGTTGATTATTCAGTTCCGCAAAAAATTGCTGCGTCGACTGATCCAAAGCCGGCTTGACGCGCTCCAGCACACGACTCACTACGGGATAACCTTGCTTGGCACTGGACATCGCTTTTACCACGTTACCGGAATACGATGGATGCAAATCACCAAAGAAACTGATGAAACGCCCATCCTGATCATCCTTGTAGCGACTCAGCAATACCATCGGCGTTTCAGGTTTGGGATTGGCGTATGGTGGTCGCACCGAATTGCCTGCCTCATCGCAAGCCGCAAAATAACGACCATCGAGCTTAAATTGCTTCTCATCTTCCCGCGCCAATACCGTGTTGGGCTGAGTTCCTGCAGCAACCAACAAAGCACGTGTCGGTAGCTCAACTTCACCGGCATCCTGCCACTGTCCGGCTTCATCCCGTTTTTGCACCGCAAATTGCACCGATTGCGTATGTCCCCATGCATCCACATTGACCCGCACTGGCGTCATGCCTTCAGCAAACCAGATGCCTTCTTCCAGCGCTTTTTCCACTTCTTCGTGGTTCAACGTATACGAAGGGCTGTCTGACAGGCGCTTCCGATAGGCAATCGTTGCGCCACCCCAGGATTGCAACAATCCAATGATACGCGGCGCACGTCCTTCCTGTTCGGCAATCTGACGCTCTGCGCGGATGGCTCGCGCATGGTTGAGAAAATCATCAGCGATGTCTTTTTCTTCCGCATCCCAGGCCTCGCGAACGGCAGCTTCTCCTCGCACAGCTGTCAGAATTTCATAGCGCTGCAAAAATTTTTCCACTTGTATCGGATAATACGCCAGGGCTTCGGTAGCCGTATCGATCGCCGTTAAACCGCCACCAATCACCACTACCGGCAAACGTAGCTGCATGTTTGCAATGGAATCACTCTGCGCAGCACCGGTTAATTGCAATGCCATCAGAAAATCAGATGCTGCACGCACGCCACGCGCCAGCCCATTCGGCAAATCCAGCACAGTAGGACGCCCGGCACCGGCAGCCAGAGCCACATGGTCAAATCCCATGGCAAACGCATCATCGGCCGTCAATGTGCCACCAAAGCGCACACCACCAAACAAAGCGAATTCTTCTCTGCGCTCCAATAGCAGACGGATCAGTTTCAAAAAGTTTTTGTTCCAGCGCACAGTAATCCCGTACTCTGCCACGCCACCAAAACCCCAAGGCATGCGCTGATCCAGACTTTCTTCCAGTGCACTGGCATGTTGAATCGCTTTAAAGGGTACGCGCTCGCCTTGTTGATTAACCCCCGAAATTTCTTCCGGCAAGGGTTCGATCTTCAGCCCATCAATTCCCACTACCGTGTGACCTTCGTTCATCAAGTGATGCGCCAGTGTATAGCCGGCCGGCCCCATCCCCACCACCAGAACCTTGCGACCAGATGCCGGTTTCGGCACCGGGCGACGCAGATTCAATGGATTCCAGCGTGTCAGCAGGCTATAAATCTCATATCCCCATGGCAGTGCCAGCACATCCTTCAGCGTCCGTGTTTCTGCCTGAGGAATATCCACAGGGTCCTGCTTTTGATAAATACAGGATTTCATGCAATCGTTACAAATGCGATGACCCGTGCCGGCACACATCGGATTATCCAGCGTAATCATTGCCAGACTCCCGACTGCAACACCTTGCGTTTTGAGTTTGTGAAACTCGGAAATGCGCTCTTCCAATGGACAACCTGCCAACAACGCACCCAGTTCACTTTTCTTGAAGGTAGGCGGCTCATCCGGCAGCTTGGATTTTTGTATCAAACCTTTTGAACACGAATCCTTACCCTGTTCATGACACCAGATACAGTAATTGGCTTCATCCAGCGCGCCCATCAGATCAGTGCCTTGATCGGTCAGCGCGAAACCATTGCGTTCGCGCAAATGCCCAAGCCGATGTAGCGGATATCCACCCGACTCATCCGTCTCCAATGACAATAGATGCTGAAAATCGAGCTTGGCAGGCGATTTGAATAAAATTCCTTGATACGTATGCTGCTGTCCGGCCGGCGTTCTCAGCGCCCAGGCAGCATAGTGTAACGCTTTGTTCAAGCGCGCTTCATTGTCCGCTTCCGTTTCCATCCACTGCATTACCTTCGTGGCAAAAACCAATTCTGAGAAGGGCTCACAAAATTCTGCCGTCAGTTCTTTTTCCAGGGCCAGACCATCGATTTCAGCCAATTCCGCATCACCGACCTTGCTCTTCGCACGACGCTGCACAAATTGCCGCTTGCAGAAATACAGTGGTGCCAGTTCATGATGCTTTGCGGCCAACTGTTGCACTTCATTCTCAATGTTAAATAACCGAGCAACGAAATCTTCCAGCCAAGGCGCAATCTCGATCAATAACGCGGAATCATCTTTGGGTAATAATTCATCAGGGTGCGCACGTGCATGTTCCAGCCTTTTATACAGCACTTCATCGCCGGTACGGAGAAAATCCATAAATATTTGATCAAGCCTGACCAAACCACTGCGCTGATAAAGATCGGCAATCGTAAAACCAAAATTAAAATTCGATAAAACTGTCATTGTTTCCTGCTGAGTGCGTAACGCTGCATCTGAGTTTGTCATAATCAATTATTGTATTCTGTTATCCGTGTAATCACTTAACCTAAACGTACTATATTAGTTGGGTGATAATGTTGAAATCGTTATTTCCTGTTACTTCCTATTCTTTTCATAATCGCACAACCATCGGGCAAATTCATCGGCCAGCATGGGCTGTGCAATAAAATACCCTTGTATTTCATCGCACCCAAGCTCTGTAACCAATTCGCAATCAGCCTGGTTTTCAATCCCTTCCACCACCACATTCAAGCCAAAAGCTTTGCCTAATTTTATACTCGACTCGAGAATTACACGAGTCGCCGAATCTTGCGCAGCATTATGTGCAAAAATCCGGTCTATCTTGAGTTCTGTAAAAGGCATATATTTAAGCGTTTCCATCGACGCATAGCCGGTACCAAAATCATCTATGGACAACCCGAAACCTTTAAGCCGGATACGCGTCAGAATATCCAGGCTTTGTGCAAAATCTTTCCCCAGTTTACCTTCGGTAATCTCCAGCGTAACCCGCTCAATCGGCACATTGGAATCCTGCACAGCCTCCTGATAAATCTCCGGCAAATCAAAGCGATCCAGGTTTGCCATGGAAACATTCACAGAAATTTCCAGATCCAATCCGTTCTGTAGCCAGATATCCAACTGCTGCACGGATTTCTTTAACACATTGCGTGTAAAATCATTGATCAAACCATTCTGCTCAATAATGGAAATAAAATTATCAGGAGAAATATAACCATATCTCGCATGATGCCACCGTGCCAAACACTCGACACTGGTGACACGACGGCTGGAAGCGGAAATTTTTGGTTGAAAAAATAGTGTGATCTGATCAGCCATCAAAGCCTGTCGAATCTCCTCCACATCAAATATTTGTCTTACCTGGGAAGAGTTCGTAGTTTTTTGAATCGGCAAACTCAGTTTTTCCAGTATCGCTGTCAAAGAGCCCATGGTCACCGGCTTAGCCAATGTGCCAACGACATTCAACCCACGTACAATGGCCAAGCGTTCTATTGCTTTGAGCAAATCCGCCTCAACATCTGAAAATAATACAACTTTTCCACTATATTTCTGATCAGCAATATGACGCAAAAACTCAATGCCATCCATTCCTGGCATTTCAATATCACAAATCAACAAATCGACAACTTCTATTTGAGCAGACAGTGCAAACAAACCAGCGGCACCATTTTCTGCAACAAGCACTTCATTGACTCCCAATTCTCTAAGCAAATGACTGACAAATTCAAGCATAAATTTGTCATCATCAAGTACTAACACACGTAGATTTTTCTTTTTATCCATCCAAAGAATTTAGTTAAGCGCTTACCTAACAACCACTAATTCGTCCAGGAGCATTCAATAAATAAATTACTACAGTACGTATTCTTTTCAGAGCCATTTAAAAGTGTATTAATCAATAAGTCGGGATTAATCGGTTCAGCTAAAAATCACTCATGCATGCATACTGATACAGGTCTCTATGATGTTGATCCGCATTGGCTGTTAACGCAACAATCTGACCAATGCACATTAGTTCGAATCATTTGCGTAGTCTCCAATGAGTATTTAAATATCCATTAATACACAATCAAAGACTCCTTACGCAGAAAATCCAGCACTTCCTTTCCGTGCTCCACAGCAACTATGATAGCACCTGAGTACTCCAGCATTTCTTTGGCAACTTGTTGATTCAGCTCATTGTCCTCAACCACTAAAATAGCAAATCCTTTAAGTTCCTCTGATCATTGCGCATTAAATCCATTTATTCATCGTATGATTAACTGTTTCCACTATACTTGCAATCCCGTATGCAATAAATCACAACAGATTCTTCTCACAAGTTCACTAACCGCAAGCACCAGCACCCTCCGCAGACATCAAACAATCTGTATCGCCGCTACGGTGTTAAAAACAGATACAACATGCGCATTCATCACACCTAAACTACAGCTTGGATTCTTATTCATTCCCTAGCTGCTGCAATCATCCCAGCCGCCACCGTATTGTTACTGCTTTCGTCGATAACGATAAAACATCCGGTTGCGCGATTGCGCTCGTAATCGTCACAAACCAGCGGCGCCTGTACTTTCAGTTCAATATGCGCGATATCGTTCATTTTCAAAGTATTCACTGTTTCATGGTTCATGGTATTGACATCGACACGATAATCGATCCGGCCGATGACGGCTTTCACCATGCGGGTTGACTGTTTGATCAGATACTTCCTGCTGGGATCCAGCGGCTGTTCGGAGAGCCAGCATAACATCGCATCAAATGCTTTAATAACCTGCGGTGAATCCCCCGCTTTCACCAGCATATCACCACGCGAAATGTCTATGTGATCGTCAATTGTCAGCGTGACCGATTGCGGGGCGGAAGCTTCGTCAACAGCACCCTCGTAAACCAAAATTTCTTTGATGCGCGAAGTCAATCCTGATGGCAGCAACGTGACGTCGTCGCCAACACGTATTGAACCCGACTCGATACGTCCCATATAACCACGAAAATCATGTAATTCCTTAGTTTGTGGCCGGCACACCCATTGCACAGGAAAACGAAAATCTTCACGATTGATATCGTCTTCGATCGATACGCTTTCTAATAGATTCATCAACGTGGAGCCTTGGTACCAGTTAAGATGATCACCGCGTTCAACCACCATATCCCCATTGAGTGCCGACATCGGAATATAGGTAATATTGCGCAGCTTGAGTTTCTCCGCAAACGTAGCGAAATCCTGACAAATTTTCTCAAAGACTGATTGCGAGTAATCCACCAGATCCATCTTGTTAACGGCCACCACCAGGTGCGGAATTCCCACCAAACTTGCCAGATAAGCATGACGGCGCGATTGCGTCAGCACGCCTTTGCGCGCATCGATCAGAATAATCGCCAGATTGGCCGTTGAAGCGCCGGTAACCATATTGCGCGTATATTGCTCATGCCCCGGCGTATCGGCAATAATAAATTTGCGCTTGGGCGTAGCGAAATACCGGTAGGCCACATCAATGGTTATGCCTTGTTCGCGCTCGGCTTGCAATCCGTCGGTGAGCAGTGATAGGTCCACACCTGCCATACCGCGCTTGCGCGTGGTATTGGAAATCGATGTCAGTTGATCTTCAAAAATAGACTTCGAGTCATGCAATAAACGACCGATCAAAGTACTTTTACCGTCATCCACACTCCCGGCAGTAATAAAGCGCAATAACCCGGCTTGATCAAACGAAATTTTTTCAATGATCGACATTTGGAAACCTTCTGGAAATTCTTGTTACCACAGAATATAGAAATAAATGATTAAAAGTTGATTGATCTGCCCGATTGAATGCGATGTTTCTCAGTCAAAACCGCCACAGATGCGCCAATGCTAGAAATATCCTTCTTTCTTGCGCAATTCCATCGACGCTTCCGATGTTTGATCATCCATGCGCGTAGCGCCGCGCTCAGTAATACGCGTCATCGCTGTCTCAGCAATGATTTCATCGATACTGGCTGCATTCGACTCCACCGGACAGGTACAACTCATATCGCCCACGGTACGAAAACGCACGGTAATGTGCTCAATTTTCTCGCCCGCCTGCGGTTGCACCAACTGTGAAACGGGCAACAAACCGGCTGCACGCCGGATCACATCACGCGTATGGGCGAAATAGATTTGCGGCACTTCCAGTTTTTCACGTGCGATATATTCCCAAACGTCCAATTCGGTCCAGTTACTGATCGGAAATACCCGGATATTCTCGCCAGGATGTGTGCGGGTATTATAAATATCCCATAATTCCGGGCGTTGATTCTTGGGATCCCACTGACCGAACTCATCGCGGAAAGAAAAAATTCGCTCTTTGGCACGCGCTTTTTCTTCATCCCGGCGCGCACCACCGATACACGCGTCGAATTTGAATTCCGCGATGGCATCCAATAGCGTTACCGATTGAAAAGCATTGCGGCTTTGATTCTCCGAGCGCAGCATCACTCTGCCCTTTTTGATCGAATCCTCCATGCTGCGCACAATCAATCGTTCGCCCAATTCATTGACGCGCCGATCGCGAAACGCGATCACCTCGGGAAAGTTGTGCTCCGTATCGATATGCATCAATGGAAAAGGAAAACGTCCGGGACGAAACGCTTTTTCAGCCAGACGCAACAAAACAATGGAATCTTTACCACCGGAGAACAGCAGAACAGGATTAGCACATTCCGCCGCAACTTCGCGCATGATATGTATCGCTTCACTTTCCAGTGCGTCCAGATGGGTAAAGGCATGACTACTCATTTTCTTCTTCTCAATCTACAAAAAATTAAGCACCCTGCAAACAGGATGCCTGCAAAAAACCACATGCAATACTGTGACCAATCACACCTATTTTAATGGAATCACTTTGCCGGTATGCAATCCACACTCCTTGTTTTCCGGCGCTTCCCACCACCAGCGACCGGAGCGAATATCCTCTCCGGGTGTAATCGCACGAGTGCAAGGTGCGCATCCGATACTCGGGTAAAACTTGTCATGCAGCTTGTTATAGGGCACTTCATACTGCTTGAGATATTCCCAGACTTCTGTGTTTGACCATTCCAGCAGCGGATTAACCTTTTGCATACGATTGCCCATATCATAGGCAGACACTTTCAAGTCCAATCGGGTAGATCCCTGTTCGTGCCGTATTCCCGTCACCCACGCGCGCTTACCCTGTAAAGCACGGCGCAACGGCTCCACTTTGCGGATATGGCAGCAGGACTTACGTAATTCAATGCTTTCATAGAAACCATTCACGCCATTTTCGGCGACATACGCTTCAACCTGTTTTACATTAGGAAAATAGATACGTAGCGGCGTCTTGTACCGCTCCCGCACTGTCTGCATCAAATCATAGGTTTCTTGCGGCAAGCGCCCGGTATCGAGACTAAACATATCAATAGCGAGGTGATACCGATCAATGATGTCTGTCAGCACCATATCTTCAGCCCCCAGACTGTTGGCAAACGTAACCGGTGCATGATCACGCACGGTTTCGGTCAGCACTGCAACGACCTGATCAACTTTTTGCTGCAGCGCGCTCATGTCATGTCTGCAGTCGAATTTACCTTGTGCTGTACCCGACGAAATAATGGCAGTTTCTGATCAAAAGAAGCTTGATAAACCTCGGAGAAATCACTCAATCCTTTTAACGCATCTTCAATGCTACGATCCGGACGCGGCGCAAAGGCATCAAACCCCACGCGCTGCATATAAAATAATTGATCGCGCAAGACATCGCCGATCGCCCGCAATTCTCCGGTATAACCCAGGCGCGCACGCAAATTATAAGCAATGGAATAACCCCGGCCATCCGAGAATTTCGGGAAATCAACCGCAATCACGGAAAATTTGTGCACATCGTCTTTCAAATCCTCCGGACGTTCGGCACTGGCCAACCATACGCCTATGTCATCACGTTGTTGTAATACATCGCGCTGCTGCAACCAAACTTGCAATGGCACGATCACTTTGCCTGCCGGAATCGTCACATTGTCTGCTGATTCCTGCTCACTTAAGCGCAGCACAACCCAGTCATCCGCAACAATTGCTTTATTTTTTATAATCATCACACTTAAAACCTTGGAGAATAATAAGGCACTGAATATTCCGCAGGCGCCACCACATGCTTGCCGGTAACTTCTTCTTCCTCAACCGCGAGATCGGTCGCGTACACGTACTCTTTAAAAGGCCCATGACCAATGCGGCGCACCGTATCAATAAAACGTTCAGCTTCCATACGTTCACGCAGATAAACCTGCAGCAGTCGGTCAATCACCTCCGGCACCTGATTAAACGTAAAGGATGGACCGATAATCTTGCCAATTGAGCTGTTGTTACCTTCAGCGCCACCCAGCGACACCTGATACCACTCATCATGGTCTTTCTTTTCAACACCGGTAATGCCGATATTGCCGATATGATGCTGCCCGCAAGCATTGACACACCCCGAGATATTCAGTGTTATCTCACCGATATCGTGCTGAAAATCCAGACTCTCAAAACGCTCGGCAATCAACTTTGCCAGCGGTATGGAGCGCGCATTGGCCAATGTGCAGAATTCCGCACCGGGACAGCTGATGATATCGGTCAATAACCCAATATTGGGCGCAGTCAGTTCGTATGCTGTCGCTTCTTGCCACAGACGAATCAAGTCTTTCTGCCGTACATCCGCCAACACCAGATTTTGTTGGTGCGTGATGCGTGATTCACCAAAGCTATAGCGATCCGCCAGATCTGCGATTGCTTCCATCTGTTCAGCCGTAGCATCGCCAGGAACAGTACCTGGCTTTTTCAACGACAAAACAACGATCGCGTAACCGGGAACACGGTGCGGCTTAACGTTACGTAACATCCAGTTGGAAAATGAGCGACTATCCGCCTTGAACTCATTCAAAGCGGGATCATGATCAGTCAGTGTTTCATAAGCCGGATCAGTAAAGAACGAGGCAACACGTTTGACTTCCTCAACAGTTAAAGTACCGGGGCCATCCTTGATATCCGCCCAATCCGCTTCAACCTGACGCCTAAACTCATCGATCCCCAAAGCTTTTACCAGAATCTTGATACGCGCTTTATATTTGTTATCTCGGCGGCCATATTGATTATAGATCCGCAAAATGGATTCGACATACGTCAAAATATGCTGCCACGGCACAAATTCACAAATCTCACTGCCGATGACAGGTGTGCGCCCCAGTCCTCCGCCTACCAGCACACGGAAGCCCACTTCACCTTGCGCATTTTTAGTGACCGCCAAGCCGATATCGTGCGCATAGATCGCAGCACGGTCTTCTTTTCCGCCACTGATGGCAATCTTGAATTTACGGGGCAAATAAGCAAATTCCGGATGAAAAGTACTCCATTGACGCAGAATCTCAGCATAAGGTCGCGGATCAACAACTTCGTCGCGCGCAACTCCTGCATACTCATCCGAGGTAATATTACGCACACAGTTGCCGGAAGTCTGAATGGCATGCATTTCGACAGAAGCAAGCTCCGTCAGAATATCAGGCGTATCTTCCAGCTTGAGCCAATTAAACTGGATATTCTGGCGTGTCGTGAAATGCCCGTAACCACGATCATATCTACGTGCAATGTGGGCAAACATGCGCATCTGTCTTGAAGATATGAAGCCATAAGGCACTGCGATACGTAACATGTAGCCATGTATCTGCATATACAAGCCATTTTGCAGCCGCAAAGGCAGAAATTCTTCTTCCGTCAGTTCACCGGAAAGACGCCGACGCACTTGATCACGATACTGTTCGACGCGTTCATCAACTATTTGCTGATCATATTCATCATAGCGATACATTCTTAATTTCCCCGCATATTCGTTCAAAGATGCTCAATAAAGTACGCACAATCAATTCAATGGGATCTCAGGATTCCGTCTGGGTATATTGCTTGGAAACAGGCAACAATAGCGCCGCATCCAATGGAAATTTGGCACCATATTTCATAATATGGTTCACATCATCGTCTTCATCGTGTCTTAACGCCATGCCGATATAGGCATGTTCACCGCTCTCACCCACCACAATACCGATACGTCCACCGCACCCATTAAACCATGTGACTTGCTTGGGCTTATTCTCAATATTTGTACTCATCAATCAATCCTTGTTTCATTAATGGGAAATTGCCGAAGCCTGTCAATGAATCAGCAGCCCACTATTCCAGCCACTTATCACCCTGACATACCGAACAAACAATTCCTTTGCCGTTGCCTTAAATTTTATTGCGCTACTGCTACGAATAACCTATAGCAATTTATAACAATTGAGTATTCTACCAAAAAACTAAACCGTAATTGTCTTATACGCATGAATGATAGATGAATCGAACATCCCATTTCGACTTATCGCATGATAACAACGCATCTCTATAATTCAAAATACTATTATGTTAGATTTATATAACTATTTATTATGAGCAGATGTGATTTATGAAACTACAGCAACTTCGCTATTTGTGCGAAACCGCCAACCAGAACATGAACCTATCCAAGGCAGCAATAAAACTGCACACTTCTCAACCGGCTATCAGCAAGCAAATTCAGCTGCTTGAAGACGAACTCGGTGTCGATATCTTTTTGCGCAATGGTAAACGTATCGTGCAGATAACCCCGCCCGGGCAGCTGATCATAAAAACCGCCACCCGGATGCTTCGCGATGCCGACAACCTAAAAAAAATTGCACAGGAATTTACCAATGAAGCGGACGGTACGCTCACTATCGCCACCACGCATACTCAAGCGCGCTATTCTTTACCGCCTGTGATTAAACGTTTCACCGCACGTTACCCAAAAATCAAACTCATCCTGCGGCAAGGCAGTCCGATGCAGATTTCTGCATTAGTCACCTCGGGCGAAGCGGATATTGCGATCGCCACCGAAGCCATTGAACAATTTCATGAATTGATCATGTTGCCTTGTTATCAATGGAACCGATGCGTCATTGTGCCGCCCAAACACCCGCTCCTGAAGTTGAAAAAACTCACCCTGGAAGCCATTAATCAATATCCCATCATCACTTATGATTTTGCTTTTACCGGCCGCTCAAAAATCAATCAGGCGTTTGCAGATCGCGGATTGGAACCCAATGTCGTACTGACCGCGATCGATTCCGACGTGATCAAAACTTACGTAGAATTGGGCTTGGGTGTAGGCATATTGGCCAACATGGCTTTTGACGCCAAACGCGACAAAAGCCTCAGATCCATAGACGCCAGCCATCTGTTTGAACCCAGCACAACACGCATCGGCATCAGTCGCAACAATTATATCCGTGGTTATATCTTTGACTTTATTGAAATGTTTGCACCGCATCTCAATCATGCCAGTATCCAGGCTAAGCTGGAAAGCGGTCGATATAGCGATTCAGAAAATGCAAATTGATTCCCTCCGGGATTGAAAGTACTATGATGCTGTATAAACCTTTCTATGAGAACAAAAAAATGAAAATAATCGTCAGCCTATTATCGGCGCTACTACTATTGATAATCATCGCCCTTGGATCAGGCGCTTACAATATAGCGGCGACGGAAAAACACTGGGGCATTACCGAAAAGATTATCGAATGGGTACGTGAGAGCTCGATCGAAGCGCACGCTAAAAATTTGCAAGTACCTGCTCTGGATGGCAAGGAATTGATCGCTGGCGGTGCCGAGCACTATAACGCCATGTGCACAATCTGCCATTTGGCTCCCGGTATGGAACCGACAGAGCTCTCAATCGGTTTGTATCCACAGGCGCCCATATTCCATCAACGTGAGCCGATCACCGACTCTGCCAAGAAATTGGAGCATGCCAGGGCATATTTCTGGGTGATAAAAAACGGCTTGAAAATGACCGCCATGCCGGCTTGGGGTCAGAGTCATGATGACGATGCCATTTGGGGGGTGGTAGCTTTTGTTCTCAAAATGGGCAAGATGACACCCGAGCAATATGAGAATTTCGTCAGTGCAACCAAAGGTCACGGCCATGGCCATGGAGAAGGTAGCCATGGACACGAGCACGAGCATTAACAGGCCGTTGAGAAACGTTTTCGAGGCAGCCGATACAAGGCAAAAACAGGCGAGAAAGCGCAGTTTATGCGTAATAAATGAGCATTTTGAGCCTGCTTTTAACACCGTAGCGGCAACGCAGATAGTTTTTCAACAGCCTGTTAACTTAAATAGCAGCGATTCAAGTCAACTTCATCATTAAATTGATTGTTATCGAATCAAAATACTTTGATTCCGTCGATTATTGAAAAAAATCTTATCGCAAGTTATCGCAATACCCATTATCAGATGGGTATTGGCTTACATTCAATTTGCTTACAAATTGATCAATATTCGAAATTCCTCGCAAAATTCCTAGTTGCATCAAAACAACCTTGCGCTGCAATGATCAGCGCATACAATCCATGCAGCCAGCTGCAAAGCAATGAAGACAATCTAGACGCACACGAATCCCTTAAGCATTGCCTGAGCCGTCATTCTTACCCAATGATAGAAAGCCTGAATATTGATCCAACCGGCATATGGCCGACAGAAAAAAGCTTTTTTGTGCCCGGGCTGGATCTGGATATTGCCAGGTCATTGGGACAGCAATTTAATCAGAATGCGATTGTATGGATCGGCAGTGATGCCATTCCTCGTTTAATCCTGTTGCGCTGAAAACAAGCAATCAAGCACTCGCTGCAACAGAAAAAACCATTCAGAACCCAACAGCAAAAAATTCATGATAGCTGCCAACGTAAACCCGATGTTATACTCGATGCCTTAACAACAGTTTGGGAGACAATTATGATGAAGAAAACACTCACCTTTCTGACTTTGGCTATCTTCAGTTTTGGATTGCTTGCTTTTGATGCAGAAGCAAAGCGCATAGGCGGCGGCAAAAACATCGGCACGCAACGTCAATCCCAACAGCAAGCTACACCGAGTCCTCAACAATCACCTGCCGCAACACCTAAAGCAGCACCCTCAAGCGGAAGCAAATGGGGCGGCGCATTGGCGGGTTTGGCTGCAGGCGGCTTACTGGCTGCTCTGTTTATGGGCGGCGCGTTTGAAAATATTAATATGATGGATATGGTAATTCTGGCGCTACTCATCGGCGCTGCATTCTTTATCTTCCGCATGCTGCGCAAACCCAAGGCTGAAGCAACGCCTTCCATGCAGTACTCGGGCATGAATACAAATACACAAGAGCGCTTTAATACGCCGCCGTTCACCGCGTCTGCAGAAGCTGCAACAACTGATAGCGGAACAGCCTATCGCCAGCCGAATATCCCGGCAGATTTTAAAGTGGAGCCCTTTATCCGCAACGCAAAAGCCTCGTTCATTCGCTTGCAGACCGCGCATGATCATGGCAATGTTGAGGAAATTCGTGACTACACCACACCGGAAATGTTCGCGGAAATTAGCACGCAGATTAACGAACGCGGCGACACGCAGCAAAAAACAGAAGTTCTGTTCATCGATGCCAATTTGCTGGAAGTAGAAACAACCCATGATCTGGCCATCGCCAGCGTGCGTTTCACCGGCCAATTGCGCGATGTACCCAACGGTGAACCGGAAGAATTTGATGAAATCTGGCACGTACAAAAAGATCTGAAAGACGCCAATGCCACTTGGTTGTTGGCTGGTATTCAGCAAGCTTCTTAGGTATAAACCGTCCGGCCGCGCTGGCCGGACATTCAACGCACCATCAAAACTTTCCAACCCATACAAATCTTTCGTATCAATTTATTGATTTAGTCGCATCAAATCATGAACACCATGTATACAAGATTATCAAAAGTTGTACTGGTCTGGTCTATTGCGCTGTTTGCTTCATTGGTAGCATTCAATAACATCACCGATTACGATTCAAATTTTGTTACCATCCAGCACGTCCTTACGATGGATACGACCTTTCCGGGTAACCAAGGGCTTTGGCGCGCCATTGAATCTCCGACTATCCATCATTTGATCTATGGTTTCATCATTGTTAACGAGATCGTCATTGCGGGACTTTGCGGATTAGGCGGCTGGCGTTTAGTTAAAAACATCAAGCGCCCGACAGCATTCAATCAAGCCAAAAGATTGGCAATACTGGGACTAACACTGGGCTTTCTGCTATGGTTCACAGGATTTATGACGATCGGTGGCGAATGGTTTCTGATGTGGCAATCGGAAGTTGCCAACAGACAACAAGCTGCATTCCGCTTGGTGATGATTATCGGCGTCGTTCTTGTCTATCTGACTCAGACAGACGAAGAAAAATATCCATAGGCACCACCACAATCCGTAAGCACTACGGAAGCTTACGCCAACAACGCATCGATCCCGGCTTGAGCGATCTGCGCATCCTGAAATGATCGTACGCCACTGACACCGATTGCGCCGACAAATTGATCGTTCACAACAATCGGCAATCCTCCTTCAATAGGCAATGTGCCGGGCAAATTCAGATAACGCAGTTGTCCTTGTGCAATATTTTCTTCCCATATTTTAGTCGGACGGCGGAATGCGATGGCAGCACGTGCTTTCTCAATCGCCACATTGATACTGCCGAATTGGGTATTGTCAAGACGCTGCAAGTACAGCAAGTGGCCGCCGTCATCCACAATTGCAATGACAACCTGCCATTCGTTGCACATAGCTTCCGCTTCCGCGCTGGCAACCATCTTCTTGGCATCATCCAGTGTGAGCATTATTTTGTTAACCGTCATAACCGCCTCTAAAAAATAAATTAAATCCCGGCACCACCCTCGAACACTTCATGACGCATCTGTGCCTGCGAAATATTGCTGCCCGGCGGCACGCTGCGCGTCAACCACACATTGCCGCCAATCGTCGAACCTCGACCGATGGTAATACGCCCCAATATCGTCGCACCTGCGTAGATCACCACATCATCCTCAACAATCGGGTGACGCAAATTACCCTTCACCAGAGCGCCGTTCTCATCCACCGGAAAACGCTTCGCGCCCAGCGTGACCGCCTGATACAGACGGACATTCTGACCGATAACCGCAGTTTCCCCAATCACCACGCCGGTGCCGTGATCAATAAAAAAACTACCGCCAATCTGCGCGCCCGGATGGATTTCCACACCCGTTTGCGAATGGGCGATCTCCGAAATCATGCGTGCAATTAACGGCACTCCCAGCCCGTGCAACACATGCGCCAGCCGGTAGTACATAATCGCCATGATACCGGGATAACAAACCAGCACTTCATCGATATTCCGCGCTGCCGGATCACCTTCATACGCTGCTTCGATGTCACTCTCCAGCAGACCCCGAACATTCGGCAGCCGTTTGGCAAATGCCTGTGTAATCGCCGCTGACTGTTCACGATCTTCATTACTAAGAATTTCGATACCGGAGTTATAATGCAATTCATGCTGAATTTGCATCATCATTTCCCGCAGCGTCATATTCAGCGTATGTCCCACGTAATGATCAACACCTTCATCGGCCAGTTCCGGCGAACCCAATCGATTAGGGAACAAGGCGGCGCACAAGCCTTCCGTAACGCTTGCCAAAATCCTTCGTGACGGTAACCGCGGTGGATTATCATACCGGTTCCGGCGTTCCAGCGAAGCCCTGCGCAGAGTACGCAATTCAGCAACAATGCTGTCCACATCCAGATGCGTCGTGCGCAGTAAAGTATCGCGCGTTCTTTTAGTATTGTTCACAGCGCAATCAAACCCTGTTCATCAAACATACCCTCAAACAGAACGCTGCTCAGATAACGTTCCGCGGAATCCGGCAAAATGACCACGATGGTTTTTCCGGCATTCTCCGGTCGTTTGGCGTGGCGTACCGCCGCCACTACCGCAGCACCGCAGGAAATACCGGCCAGAATCCCCTCTTCCCGCGCCAGCCGCCGCGCATACAATATCGCTTCTTCATTACTAACCTGCTCGATCACATCAACCAAGGAAAGATCCAGATTATCCGGTATAAAACCCGCACCAATGCCTTGGATCTTATGTGGCCCGGGCGCCAATGACGTCCCCGCGCGCTTTTGCGACATTACCGGACTGGCGGTTGGTTCAACCGCCACCGTGGTAATCGCCTTGCCTTTGATTTGTTTGATATAGCGGGAAACACCCGTAATCGTTCCGCCTGTTCCTACGCCTGCGACAAAAATATCGACGGCGCCATCGGTATCATTCCATATTTCCGGCCCGGTGGTTTTTTCATGAATTGCGGGATTAGCCGGATTCCTGAACTGCTGCAGCAACACGTAGCGGCCCGGATCTGAAGCCACAATTTCTTCCGCCTTGGCCAAAGCACCATTCATGCCACGCGCACCTTCCGTCAATTCCAGCTTGGCACCCAATGCAATCAGCAATTTGCGCCGCTCCACACTCATCGTCTCCGGCATCGTCAAAGTCAGCGGAATCCCCCTTGCTGCCGCCACAAAAGCCAATGCAATACCGGTATTGCCACTGGTCGGCTCGACAATTTCTTTTCCAGGCCCCAGCAATCCCCGCTGCTGCGCATCATCAATCATCGCCACACCAATGCGGCACTTCACCGAGTACGCCGGATTACGCCCTTCTATTTTTGCCAAAACCAGCGCCGATGCACCATCGGTCACCCGATTAAGGCGCACTAAAGGCGTATTTCCAACCGACAACGAGTAATCTTCAAACCAATTTGCCATGAATTTTCCTTTTTTACTGTCTGTTACAGCGCAGCCTCACAAGCCGCTGAAAATGTATCCGAAGCAGTCGATGCAAAGCAAAAACAGGCGAAAAAGCGCAGTTTATGTATGATAAACGAGCATCTTGAGCCTGTTTTTAACACTGTAGCGGCAGCGCAGATAGTTTTTCAGCGGTCTACCAAGCCCGCAGTGCCATGTGAACTTAAAGATTCACTATAGCGCATTCATTCCTAAGCGGAAAGTACATATCAGGTTATTTCAGCAATTCAGGTGGCTTAAATTTCACCATGGCACTTGAAGAAGATGATAGGAGTCAATATCTGATCGGCATCTTCATTGAATCGCTCGGTAATGGTTTACGGAAATGCATGCCGGTAACATAAGTGCCGTTGCCAGCTTCGTGGAACCATCCTCTTTGAACAAACACATTACGTTCTATTTAAAGGGGAAGGAATATGACTGACGCAAAACTACAAACCTGCATACACTGCGCCAAGCACTAAGAGACGTGCTCGCCAGGTGTGAAAGCCCTCGCGACATAAGGCGGACACATATCAAGTTAGTTTGTAGGATTTTGCTCCTGTTCCAGCAAGCTCTCCGTTCTTAACAATGAGGTATTCCTCGCGGATGGATGTGCCATCGAAATAGGATTCCAGTATTTCCAATGTACCCGCCGCATAGCGTGCTTGAGCGGAAAGCGAAGTACCAGACATATGCGGAGTCATGCCATTGAAAGGCATAGTCCGCCACGGATGATCTGAAGGCGCCGGCTGGGGAAACCAGACATCGCCAGCGTAGCCCGCGAGTTGACCGGACTCAAGCGCCCTTACAACGGCATCACGCTCAACCAGCTTACCGCGAGCACAATTAATAAGGTAGGCACCACGTTTCATTTTAGCAAACATCTCGTCATTGAAAAAATGCTCGGTTGAGGGATAGAGCGGCATTTGAAGATTAACGATATCGACTGCGCGTACGAGCGATTCTGCATCGGGATGATACGTAAGTCCCAGTTCCTTCTCCACCTCCGGATTAAGACGATGAACGTCGGTATAATGCAAGTTCAAGTCGAAAGGTTTTAGTCTACGCAGTACAGCCAAACCAATTCTGCCTGCCGCAATCGCACCAAAGTGCATACCTTCAATATCGTAGCTGCGGGAAACGCAATCCGCGATATCCCAACCGCCACGAATGGCAATCTCATGCGATGGCAAATAATTGCGTGCGAGCGATAAAACCATCATCACCACATGCTCTGCCACGCTGATACTGTTTGATCCGGTTACTTCGGCGACGGTGATACCAGCACGAGCTGCAGCCTCGAGATCGACATGGTCGGAGCCGATACCCGCAGTAATCGCTATTTTCAATTTTGTTGCCTTAGCGATGCGTTCTTTTGTCAAATATGCAGGCCAGAACGGTTGCGAAATGACGACTTCCGCTTCGGGAAGAAACTTTTCAAACTCCGAGTCCGGGCCATCCTTATCACTAATCACGATGAGTTCGTGGCCATGTCCCTCTGCATAGTTGCGAAGGCCGAGTGCGCCAGAAACTGATCCTAAGAGTTCACCTGGCTTGAATCCTAGCGACCCTTTCGGTGTCGGGGCAGTTTGCCCATTGGCATAATGTGTAATTACGGGAATAGTATCGCGAGAGTATTTAGGTGGATATCCGGTTTCCGGATCGGGATAAAGTACACATAAAATCTTTGCCATTTGACCACCACTCCTTTTAAAAATTAACTTTAGACTCAATGGCTTTTACAGCATTCTTGCTACGGTCATTCTTCTTAACTTGAAAAACGAGACCCAGTTTATCTTAAGTCGTGACACGGATTCAACTGATATAATACGAGAGAGAGAGAGAAATAATAACTGTACCTCGTTAGCACAGATTGGACAAAAAAACTGATTGCTAAAAGCTAGTTCGACGGGCTTTATTGCACTATTACTTTGACACTTCGATACCGCGCAGTGCAGTGGCCGCGCCCACCCCATTATTTTTGTTTTGCGATTACCGTGGAATTTAGTGTGCCTCAGTGTTGCATACTCATTCCATTATTTACAAATACCTCTAAAAAACCTTCGGTTGTTGTATAAATTGATTTATTATTGCAAATAATATAACTAATGAAGAATTCTATCGTGCAAGAAAATAATTCAACCTTATCAGCGGGCGAAGCTCTAGATATACGCAAAGCTATCGTAATTGATGCACAGTTTGACCAGCCTTATATCATTATGAACGCCCTGGCAGGAATTATTGCAAGCTATGCATTACTGGCAGGCAGCGTATCGGGTGTGATTGGTGCCATGCTAGTCGCTATGTTGTTAGGCCCCATTGCCGGTTTGTCGCTATCACTGGTTGATGGAGATTACGCATTATTTAAGAAATCTTCATTATCGTTGGCTGGTGGTGTAGGTATTGTTGCGCTATGCGCTTTTGTTATTGGCATGATCCATTACGACATGCCAATAAGCAGTGAGATGCTGGCAAGAACCAATCCCAATTATTTAGACTTAATGATCGCACTCGCTGGTGGTGCTGTCGGAGCGTATGCGGTGATTTCTCCGCGCATTCCCAACGCGATTGTCGGTGTTGCAATTGCAACCGCTCTGGTTCCACCATTATGTACCGGAATGATTTTTATCGCCCGTGGTGATTGGGAACATGCATTTGGAGCTTATTTGCTGACCGGCACTAATATCATCGCAATTCAATTTTCCTCATCTATTGTGCTGTGGCTATGTGGTTTCCATAAGGTTGTTGACCGCTTCTATAGCAACAACAAAGTCATCTGGCTCAATGGCATCACTATTTTGCTATTAATTCTATTGTTTGTAACGCTCGGCACCAACACCAAATTACTGGTTGACAGTATTACCTTTGAAACAAAGATTCGTAATGTATTGGCGAGAGAAATGCGCTCGTATCCTGGCGCGTATGTAAGTGAAACACGGATTGCTATGGAATCTGGAAAAACGATTATCCGTGCTGTGATACGAAGCCCTAACAGTTTTTCCGCCGAGGATGTGGCCAAAATTGAGTCTAAATTGCCCGATTCACCGAATCATGCGCCGATCGAACTGCGCTTGCGCCATGTCGCAGTGGAAGTTATCACAAAAAATGGTGTAGTTAATGATGCTGAGATGTCTCAGATGGCTAAAATGAATGATGAGAGCAAGCACCTTTTCTTTACATTTCGATAAAAAATGATGGGTGAATATAATCCGTCCGATTTGAACAATCGATAGTGTTTTAGTTTTGTGTAATTAAATTCACCGGTTTTGGCAAGCTTACTGCAATTTCTCGCAAATTTAACGAGAGTTACTGAAACCAAAGCCGTGCGCCAAAGAGTGATAATTTATTCCGCCAATGGCTGTACGAACTGGTTAGCGCGAATGGACTGGTTTTTTTCATCGCAGCATCGTGGCCGCCTGCGATTGAGCCTCGTCTGGTAGCTAGATTACTGTATCTGCAACACACCTCTGCCCTATCGGATGAAGAGATAGGAATAGTCATTGGTCCAAGCTATTATGGCAGTGCAACCGTCCCGGCTTGGGATCAAAGCCTATCACCGCAAACTCAGGCTCAGTATCACTGTGCGCAGCTGAAGCGAGATATTCGGCGGCGCAGAGCCATCAAACTGACAATCGGGCATATAAAAAAGATGGGAGCTTTCGCAGAAACTGGCTGCAAGGCACAGAAGGCGATACCTTTTATGCCATGCTCTGCGGTTGCGAACACAGCCTGCGGATGATTTTGAGGAGGCTGCGGTTTCTTCTTACTTAATTCTCATGCAATTATGTCGACCACCGCAAGACAAGCATCAAACTATTCATCGACTTATGATCACATTTTCATAAAAAACAAATTAATCATAGCAGACTGGTTAGCGCCAACGTGGCAGGTTTCTTGTGGCATGCCGCCACCGAGTTGATCGTAAGAATTGCTATACTATTTTTAATCCATGTATAGGCATTCTGTACGGCTCGGGTTGAATGATGTTCCTAATATTTGTTGCAAGGAAATCTGTTTTAATAGGCTTTGCCTTCCACCACCAATGGAATCATTTCGGAAATCTCATAACGGGTAAGAGCTCTGATTTTATTTTCTATTTGAATATAGCGAACTGTTTTTACACCGGAAAGAACCTTGGCAATTTTGGGAATATAAGATTGTTTCAATTGAATTTCTGCTAACTCTACTTTAATTGCCTCGTCAAGTAATTGCCTAGCTTTCTCGTTTGTTACGGTATTAGTATTATAGACTATCGCATATTCATTGAGTAACTTAGCCAAACGATCGTTGATTTTTTGTAAATCCTTTTGGTAGTTATCATAAATTGGCCAAAAATTCTTTGCATCGGCATCTGTTAAATCCATATTTTCTGCAACTAATAATTTTTTATCGGCAGCAATTTTTTCTTGCAGAATTTTCATATTCTCATCTGTGCTTTCTGCAAAAACAGTGGATGCCGTAGTTAATGCGATCAGTACAAAAACTAGAATTGAAGAACTAAGGCTTATTTTATTCGTAGTTAAAGAAATTATTTTCATTATCGATTGCTCCTAATTTTTGTATTAAAAACTTCAGTGGTCTGCCAGCTTGAAGCGATTTAGGTTTTCCGGAAGCTATTAGGTTTGAAATCAAACTGCATCAGCTAGCTCCTTCAGTTGGCGATAATATGTTATTTTGGATTCAGCCGGTAGAATATTTCCAATCGATTCCAATAAACTGATGATTGATCAATTCGTTAATGGTCTTGCTCACTTAATGTCATAAGGGCCTCATTGCTATCGATAAGAATTCAGTATTGAAGTTGATGCTTCTGTTGGCAATATCGATGATTCTTGTGATAATTTGCTTGCTGAAACGACTAACGGATTGTAGAAGACAGAAGTCATTCCGACATCGCAGCTCTTGGCGCAACATTGATAATAGGTTGTGATTGGTTCAACAATCGCCGACTTGTTGGAGTCGATTGGAAATATTCCACCGGCTGAATCCAAAATAACATATTATCGCCAACTGAAGGAGCCAGCTGATGCAGCTTGACTCAAACACAAAAATCTCCAGAAAAGCCGGGACGACTCATTCAACTATTATATTAAAATAAGAAACTCAGCTAGTTACGATGGAGTGCTTTATTAATAGATCTACCGTAGTTTTATAACACCTGTGAAAAAAGAATTTCCCAAATTACCCTTCTTTAAAATTGGTCAAGCTCTGTTACCAATCAAGATTCCTCAAGTTCCAGCTGAAATTATTGCCGGATTTACGCTCGCTGCTTTAGCGATACCAGTGAATATAGGGTATTCAAATATTGCCGGTACTCCGGTTATCACCGGACTCTACACAATGCTTCTGCCGGCACTATTGTTTGCACTGGTGGGAGGATCACGTTTATTAGTAGTCGGTGCAGATTCGGCGACGGCAGCCATTCTTGCTGCCGGTCTCATTGGTATTGCGAGCACCGGAACTGATGAATATTTGGCGCTCGCTGGAGTTCTTGCTCTTATGGTTGCAGCTTTTATGATTTTGGCGCGAATTATCGGTTTAGCTTTCTTGGCCGATTTCTTGTCACGGTCAGTGCTTATTGGTTTTCTGACGGGCGTAGGCATACAAGTAGCATCGGGGCAGATCTCAAACATGCTGGGCTTCCAAGGAGGAAGTCATGGAACGCTACAGCAAATCTGGCTTGATATACAGCAAGTTGATCAGATCAATTACAGCGCACTGGGTGTTGCGCTAGCAGTACTCATGTTTATCTTAGGCACAAAAAAGATCTCGGAGCGCTTTCCTGGTGCTCTGGTCGCCATCATCGGTGCCATAACTGCAAGCTGGATTTTCAACTTTGGTGCTTCTATGCATCTTGTCGGTTCTATTCCAAGTGGCCTACCTCATTTCTCATTGCCGCAAATTAATTGGAGCTGGGATCTTATTCATAAGCTCTTTCCTATCGCTTTTTCTATGTTTCTCGTTGTCCTTGCCCAAAGTGTTGCGACTTCACGTATTTATGCTGCACGTCACAATCAGTCGCTCGATCAGAACGCCGACCTGGATGGTTTGGCGCTAGCGAATATCGGTGCTGGTTTATCCGGAACGTTTGTAGTGGCCGGTAGCCCTACGAAAACCCAAATTGTGGATAACGCAGGCGGTCGTACTCAGCTAACACATCTAGTATCGGCTGGCGTCGTTATATTGGTTTTGCTCTTTCTGACCGAGCCACTGGCTTACATGCCTGAATCTGTCTTAGCAGTCATTGTTTTTTTGACAGGGATTAATTTGATCAAATTCCGTAAAATGATGGATATCTTTCAAGAACAACCATCGGAGTTCTGGGTAGCAATCATTACGATGCTAATGGTCGTATTTGTTGGGATCGAGCAAGGCGTTCTGCTAGCAATGGCACTTTCGCTCATCGAACATACTAGGCACGGTTACCGACCAAAAAATATCGTACTAGAGTATACCGAAGACGGTCGTTGGGTTACTCACCCAGTAGCCAGTAAAATTCAAGCTGTTCCAGGACTAATGATTTACCGTTTCACGCACAATGTCTATTACGCTAACGCACCACAACTATCCAGAGAAATAGAAGCGCTTATACAGGTCCAGAATCCACCATTACGCTGGTTTTGTATCGATGCTTCCGCAATTTCTAATGCAGACTATACTGCGATAGAAACTTTGAAGTCTCTTTCCAGTTTGCTGAGAAAAAAAGAAATTCGTTTGGTCATTTCTCAAATGCAAAACGATCCCGATGAAGATATGCAACAAAAAATACTAAAATTATTTGGGGAAAACGCCTTTTTTAATACATTGGATGATGTTGTCGCTGCATACCTGTTAACCAGCATGAAGAATCAATATAGCCAACTGAGGCATGCAGAACTTCATAAATAAGCTATAGACTTTTGATCACTCCCGTCATGGACTGGCAAACGACAATCGCTTTCGTAGGAACTGGCTCTGCACGGAAGGCGATGCCGTTTATGCCATACTCTGCGGTTGCGTACACAGCCAGCGGATGATTCTGAGGAAGCTGCGGCTTCTTCTCGCCTTAATTCTCGTGCGCTTGTGCCCGACTATCAGCAAAATAAAATTGTTCAGAGCAGACGAAGTAGCGATACCCACATCATGGTAACAAAACTCATATCATCCTTGATCGTGATAAAATCCCCTTTCCAGTTCCGGATTAGACTATTGCCTGGATTTACCCACTTCCCGCTATGAAAAACAATTACCTTGAAAGAATACTGACCGCACAAGTTTATGATGTCGCGATCGAGAGCCCGTTGGATCATGTCGTCAACTTATCCGGGCGCATCCATAATCAGGTGTTACTAAAGCGAGAAGATTTGCAGCAGGTTTTTTCATTCAAGTTGCGCGGCGCGTATAACAAGATGATCAAGTTGACACCTGCGATGCGTAACCGTGGTGTCATTGCCGCTTCCGCCGGCAATCATGCGCAGGGTGTGGCGCTGGCTGCCAGCAAATTGAACTGCTCCGCCACCATCGTGATGCCGGTTACCACGCCGCAAATCAAAGTGAACGCAGTCATGGCGCGGGGTGCCACGGTCGCATTGCACGGCGATTCATATAACGATGCTTACGAACATGCGATCACACTGGCTAAAGATGAGCAAGTCACGTTTGTTCATCCATACGATGATCCGGATGTCATCGCTGGCCAAGGCACCGTCGGCATGGAAATTTTGCGCCAGCATACAGGTCAGATCCATGCCATTTTTGTGCCGATTGGCGGCGGCGGATTGATCGCCGGCATAGCGGCTTATGTGAAACGGCTTTACCCAAAGATCAAGATCATCGGTGTCGAGCCGGTCGATTCGGATGCTATGTACCGTTCATTGCAAAGCGGCCGCCGTATCAAGCTGGCGCAAGTCGGTTTATTTGCTGATGGCGTGGCAGTGCGACATGTCGGCAAGGAAACTTTCCAATTATGCCGCGAGCTGGTCGACGAAGTGATTCTGGTCGATACCGATGCCATTTGCGCCGCAATTAAGGATGTGTTCGAAGATACCCGCACGATTCTGGAGCCTTCCGGCGCACTTGCGGTGGCCGGCGTCAAAGCCTATGTTGCGCGCGAAAATATTTTGCATAAAACGTTGGTTGCCATTGCTTCCGGCGCGAATATGAATTTTGACCGCTTGCGCCATATTTCTGAGCGCGCGGAAATCGGCGAACAACGCGAAGCGGTGGTGTCGGTAACGATCCCGGAAGCACCGGGCAGTTTCAAGAAATTCTGCAATTTACTGGGTGCAAAAAGCATTACTGAGTTTAACTACCGCTATGCCGATCCGAAAGTGGCGCATGTTTTTGTCGGCGTGTCGGTACGCAATCAGGAAGAAACGCAAAAAATGATCAACGAGCTCAGGCAGAGCGGTTTGGCAACCGAAGATCTGAGCAACAATGAAATGGCCAAACTGCATATCCGCCATTTAGTCGGCGGGCACGCCCATGAAGTAAAGAATGAGATTCTGTATCGCTTTGAATTTCCGGACCGCCCCGGCGCACTGATGAATTTCCTCAACAACATGAGCCACAACTGGAATATCAGCCTGTTTCATTATCGTAATCATGGCGCCGACTATGGTCGCGTGCTGATCGGCATCCAGGTTCCCCCCGAGGAAAAATCCAACTTCAAAGCGTTCCTGAATCAATTGGGCTACCGTTATTGGGACGAAACCAAGAATCCCGCGTATCAATTATTCCTCGCATAAGTTCAGCGGTCCGCTGGAAATATCAACACCTAAAAGACATCTGTTTCCAGGTCTTATTCTGTTTTTGACTACCAGCTATAGCGGCTATGCTACGGCCTGATGACACTCAAGTTATTGTGTCAAAGGTATTCGAAGTTCAAATAAGCCGCTATTGTGCCTGGAGAAACCGATGGAAGAGCCTTTTTCTAAATTTAGACTAACGACGGGTATCGCCGCAATCAAAACAAACTTGCCGGTTATTACACTACCGGTGAAGAAGAATGTCTCAAAGCACGCCATCCTGCCGGATAATAATTGGATATCAGGCGCCGCGCTGATGCTTCTCATGTTGTTTTTGTTGATCGCAGTCAGCATCAGTGAACAAAAAACTAGGCAAAGCGCTACACAATCCGCGCTGATTTCACAGCTACAGATACAGCATTTGCAGCTACCAAGAACTGCGCAACAAGCACTCAGCGGCAGCGCCACTGCGTTTAAACAGTTACAAGACAATCAATACCAGCTCAATCAGTACCTCACGTTACTATTTCAGGGCGGCATCTATCGCCATGAAAAAATTTCACCGTTATCCGATCTTACGCTTTCTTCAAACCTGGAGGCCTATCATAACAACTGGCAGCTTGCGGCCAAAAAAATTGATTGGATTCTGAGTCATCAAGAATCTCTGACTAAACTGGCCGGAAGTACGCGAGTAATCATCACTACCCATAGTCATCTAACCAAGCGCATCGAAGCACTAATCAGCCGCATGATAGAAATCGGGAATCTGTCGCACGAGATCAAAACGATAGAAAGCATCAGAATTCATGCACACAGCGCGTCAAGAAATATTCAGGCCATTTTTCCTAACGAACTATTACTGGCTGAAATCTCTGCGCAACTCGCTCAGGATCACGCACAAATCTCAACCATTATACAAATCCTCAGCCAAGGTAGTAATGGACTGGGGGCAGCCTCAGACAAAGATGAAACCATTCAGGATTTACTGTCGCACGTGTACGCGTTGATGAGAAAATTCGATGATCATCTGAATATCATTGAAAAGGAAATTGCACCGGCCATGGCGGCGCAATCGGCCGTTCATCAAATCATGGACAACAATGATGCGACGCTGGATATGATCAAAGAATTTGACCATGCAGTCCAAGCACAGGCCACGCACACGGTATCTTTACTCAATAACCTGATTTATGCCTTGAGCGCAGGATTGATCATTACCGCTATCTTTTTCGCCAGATCGTTACGTCAGAACGTGCGCAAACAAGAATTAGTGAGTCGAAATGAAATTGAAACAGCGCGCAGAGCCATTCAGACGCTGCTCAACGACATGAAAAGAATCGCCGATGGCGATCTGACCGTGCGCACGGACATCACCCATCATATGACCGGCGCCATTGCCGACGCCATCAATTGCACCATCGAAGAATTACATACGCTGGTGGAGCAGGTGAATCAGGCAAGCGCACTGGTTGTTCGCGCATCCAACCAAGCGCAACAGGTTTCATCCGGCTTATTAACCGCTGCACAACAACAATCCGCAAAAATTGAGGAAACCACCATCGCCGTGTTGGGCATGACTGGATCCATCACTGAAGTATCGGATATGGCGACGGAATCCGCCAAAGTCGCCAAACAATCGCTGGCGACTGCGGAAAAAGGCACGCTTGCGGTACGTGAATCCATCACCGGCATGAATGAAATTCGCACCTTCATTCAGGATACTTCCAAGCGCATCAAACGCCTGGGAGAAAGCTCACAGGAAATCGGTGAGATCGTTGCGTTGATCACCGATATCACCGAGCAAACCAATGTACTGGCATTAAACGCAGCACTCCAGGCCACCGCTGCCGGTGAAGCAGGACGAGGCTTTACTGTCATTGCGCAGGAGGTCCAGCGCCTGGCCGAGAAATCAGCAGAAGCGAGTAAACAAATCAGTGAATTAATCATCACCATCCAGGGTGATACACAGGATGCCATTGCCGCGATGGAAAGAAGCACGCTGGGCGTGATGCAAGGCGCTAAACGCTCCGATGCGGCCGGACGGGCTTTGGAGGAGATCGAGGGAGTATCGAAACAACTGGCGCAACTGGTTACCAATATTTTTGATGCCACTAACGTCCAAACGCGTTCAGCACATCAGGTTGTCGCCAACATGGAAGAAATCCTTCACATTACCCGGCAAAATACCGAAGGAACCCGGCAAACCACAACATCCGTTAAACAAATCACAGGTTTCGCATCCGAGTTAAAAGCTTCAGTATCTAATTTTAAAGTCTAATGCTATTTTCAATCTGACTATTGATTGATAGTATTCAATAATGAGCGCCCAACCAAAACTTAATATTGCTTCGATTATCGGAATCAAGGAGGGGATTTATCAAGTCTTCTCTTTGATTGATCAAAACTTGGATGCATATAGCCAGCATCCGGACAAAATTAACCCGCTCAAAGATTGCAAGAACTACATTCATCAGTTGGATGGCTTGCTTGAAATGCTGGGACTAAGCAGCATTACCGTCGTCAGCGAGAAAATGGAGCAAGTCATAGAAGCACTCCTCACTAAGAAGATTGCGCCTAATCCACAGATTTGCGATGCACTGAAGCAATCCAATAAAGCATTACTCTACTATTTGAATGAGCTCATCGACGGTAAAGAAGAAAATCCGTTGCGCTTGTTTCCGACTTATCGCAGTTTGATGCAGGTTTATGGATTTGAGAATGCGCCCGAAAGCGATCTGTTCTTTCCTCGGCTAACAGTCAGCCCGGCATTGAAAGCTGAAGCAGCACATATTGATGCAGCGGTAGCAAAAATTCTGGCCAAGCAGATAGGCACTGAATATCAGGCCGGATTGCTCAAGTGGCTAAGGGATCCATCGAATAAAGATGGCTTGCAACAAATGGCTAATGCGGTCAATCGCATTGAAGAATTTCCTGGAACCACCGAAGAGCGCGCGTTCTGGTGGGTAGCCGCCGGTTTTCTGGAAGATCTACTGCTGCAGGAAAGCAATCAAATCGATCTTTCCATCCGCCGCCTATGCGGAAAAATTGAACAAACCATCCGCCATCTTGCCGCCGAAACGCCTAGTAATACTGCGATGCTCATGCGCGAACTGCTCTATCACATCGCCCACAGCGAATCGACCAGCCAACGCATCACCGACATCAAACACAGCTACGCGTGGCCAGGCCAGACAGCAGATACAAACACGTTAACACTGGAGCAAGCGGAAAACTTGCAGCCCATCCTCGATAGGTTGCGTAGCACGCTGATGCAAACCAACGATATCTGGCGTGAGTTTTGTGCGGGGCATCAGGAAAGTCTGGTTTCATTACTGGAATACACCGACTGGCTCGGGCATCTGGCGCAGCAAACTGAATGTGTGCCATTAGGAAGATTAATCAATGTCATCGGCGATACCGTCGCTTATTTACATGATCAACCTCAAGATACGAGCGAAGAGTTGGCAATGGAAATGGCCACGGCATTATTGTTGGTTGAAAGTATCATCGATGACTTTCACAATTTACCCGCGGATTTACCGCAACAGATCGACACGCTCGCTTCCCGTCTGCATCAAATCACGGTAGACAATCGAGGTAATGAGTTACCGAATAGGCCGGCATTCAATGCAATCGACAGCAGGACGCAGGAAAAAGAATTATTGGCACAAGTTGCCCAAGAAATTCTGACCAATCTGAAGCAAATCGAAAATATTCTCGACAAATTCTTTTTTGAGCCTTCCCAACGCTCCGAGCTATCTGCGCTTTCAGCCTTACGCAAACAAGTTTCCGGCGCGCTGGTCATGCTGGATTTGGAGCGCGCCAATACGTTATTGGATCTCTGTTGGAGTCTGCTGGAGAAACTGCTGGAACCCGACTATGAAATTGCCGAAACCGAACAAATCCTGCTGGTGGATGGGTTAAGCAGCCTGGCTTTCTTCATCGAAGCGTTCAGAAGCGGGCAACCTGACAGCTACCAGATTATCGAAGAAGCCATCACGTTATTCGAAATCGCAATGATTCCTGGCAGCGCGCGGCTACCGACACCAGCAATCTCTGCTGAGCTTGTTAAAACGACAAAAACCGCTACACAACCCATCGAGGCGGCAGATACAGCCATCGATCCAGAACTACTCGATGTTTTCCTGGAAGAAGTCGACGAAGTGTTGGCAAGCATCGACAGTAATCTACACAACTATCAAAACAATCCCGCAGATCCACACGCACTTGCTGACTTGCGGCGAGCCTTTCACACCCTCAAAGGCAGTGGCCGCATGGTCAAGCTGGATGACATGAGCGAAGTGGCCAGTCGCGTGGAACAAGTTCTCGAGCACTGGCTCACTGAAAACAGGCCTGTTTCCACACAGCTCATCGAGCTAATCGCCCATGCACATCGGGCCTATGAGCAGTGGTGCAAAAACTTGCGCGAACACGGCGCCGCAAAGATTGATGCCGATGAATTGCTGCAATTAACACAACAACTGATTCTTGAGAAAGAAACTGTACATCCAGTCACGCAACCGCAAGCTGAGGTCATCAAAGAAGCTGCCATTGCAGCGTCACTTGAAGCCCTACCTGAACAACAGGCAGTGCCGACAAAACCACTGCCAACCGAAGTAAGCGCAGCCCCCATACCATTTGCACAACTTATTGTGGATGCGCAAGACGAAATCAATCAAGAGTTACTCCCGGTATTTCTTGAAGAAACCCAAGATATCATTCCACAAATTGGCGGTAAATTACGCGGTTGGCGCATGTTGCCACGTGATGAGGATATTCAGCACGCGTTATTGAGGCTGCTGCATACGTTGAAAGGTAGTGCCCGCATGGTAGGTGCCTTGCAGTTAGGTAAATTGATTCATGGCATGGAAAGTCATGTCGAATCGGCTTTCTGTGCACACGATATTACTGATTCTGCATTGGATCAACTGGAAACCGAGTTTGATGTCATCAGTGGCAAGATTGAGCAACTGCAAGGCAATACAACGCTTCCGGCTACAACCGAACAGGCTGCAATTGATATGCCAGCCGACACGGTCACACCAACATCTGACAAAACAGAGTCGCTGCAAGCCAAAACTATTGTGCGCATTAATGCCGAATTGATTGATCGTCTGGTGAATGATTCCGGCGAAGCCAGTACCCTACGTTCAAAAATTGAAGCGCAGCTCAACAATTTCAAGCAATCATTGCAGGATCTTACCGAAAGCACCCACCGCCTGCACGACCAGTTACGCGAAGTTGAAATCCAAGCGGAAACACACATGCAATCGCACCTCGCGCAGCAGCATGACGAGCATTCGCTGGATCCGCTTGAATTTGATCGTTTCACCCGCTTCCAGGAATTGACGCGGCTGATGGCTGAAAGTGTTGACGACATCATCACGGTGCAAAAAAGCTTGCGCACCACGCATCATGTCGCCGAAGAAGCTGTTGCACAACAATCTGTGATCAATCGCCAACTCCAGCAATCCCTGTTGCAGATTCGTACCATACCCTTTAGTAATTATGCCGAACGTTATTATCGTATTGCCCGGCAAGTGGCGGAAGACATGGGTAAAAAAGCCAATTTGGAAATCCAAGGCGCGGACGTTGAAATCGACCGCAATGTGTTGGAAAAAATTAACCCGCCCCTGGAGCATCTATTACGTAATGCCATCGCCCATGGCATTGAGGAACCGGCACAGCGGCTGCAGGCAGGAAAGCCTGAAACCGGGCAAGTAACCGTTCAATTGCGCCAAGAAAGCAATGAAGTGATCATCACCCTCAGTGACGACGGCGGCGGTCTGAATTTGCCGCGCATCCGCGAGGAAGCACAACGACTCGGTCTGGTTCAAGAAAATGCAACGCTTGATGACGACAAGATCATGTCATTCATCTTCATGCCTGGCCTATCCACGACAGATTCCATCACAGGAATTGCCGGCCGCGGCATCGGCCTGGATATCGTCAAGAATGAAATTGCCATGCTGGGTGGCCGCATCAGTGTCAATTCCGTTGCCAGCCACGGTACAACCTTCACGATCTATCTGCCGCTCATGCTGTCTGTGGCACAAACACTGATGGTACGCGCCGCAAAACAAGTCTATGCAATTCCTGCTTTCATTGTTGAACATCACCGGGAATTGGATCCGGATACGCTAAAAAAAGCCTATCAAGACCATCGCATTGCGTTTAATGGAAAAACTTATCCATTCTCCCACCTATCCCATCTGTTAGGCGAATCCGATGATCATATTCCGGAAATCACCAAACACAGCCAAGTGCTGTTCCTGCATAGCGGCACCCAATATCTTGCCATCCATGTGAATGAACTAATCAGCAGCACCGAAGTAGTGATCAAAAACACCGGCGCGCAGCTTGCACATGCCCCAGGTGTCGAAGGCGCTACTATCGCCGGCGACGGCGAAATCATTCTGATCCTGAATCCGGTCAAATTGTTGCAACGCAACGACGTACAAAAAATTCTCAACACACCTGTTGCCAAATTGACAGCTGCCACTCAAAAGAAATCGACGAAAACACCCACCATCATGGTGGTGGATGATTCATTGACCGTGCGCAAAGTCACTTGCCGTCTGCTGGAACGCGAAGGCTGTGACGTGCTGGTCGCCAAGAATGGTGCAGAAGCAATGGAAATAATTCAGGAAACCATTCCAGACGTCATGCTGATTGATTTGGAAATGCCTAAAATGAATGGCTTTGAACTCATAAAAAATGTACGCGCCAACCCGCAAACAGCCAAAACCCCGATCATCATCATCTCATCACGAACCGCGGAAAAACATCAAAACATCGCCAAGGATTTAGGCGTTAATGTGTTTTTAGGTAAGCCTTACAAAGAGAATGAATTGTTAAAGCATTTGTCCGGATTGATTAAAAGCTTTGAAACTTCATAATCAAATGATGTGCCTGAACTGAGGCCATTTTAGTGTCTCCTTAATTGAGTGAGCTAGATTAATATCTCTCTCAATTTTTGGTACTAAAAATGACCTCAGTTCAAAACTCAGCTAGTCAACGATACGCTCCAGATGGCTATCGGGAAACGTAAACTTGACAAAGGCTTGTTATAACATACCCACCTGGGTAGCCAATATGCATCAAAAAATCACCGACATTTACTAAAGCAGCATGGTATAAGTCAAAAGGGTGATTGCTGAAACCATGCCGTATCAGAAAGCTTCTTTCATACCTTAAAAAACCGAATTAATCCGTCATTAAATGTCTCATTCTCGGAAAAAAGCTAAACATGAATATATCGGAGTGTTTTACAACCGAGAGCGATTACATTCAGCTAATGGATATATCACCACTGACTTCGGGTTACAGCAGAATGCTGCTTAACTTTGTGTTCAGATAAGTATTTGTGACACATCATGACGAGCTGGTCAATGTGCCGTGTGGTTAAAAACCACTTCGATGAGTCTGTCAGGCAGTTCTGATGGGGGTTAATTAGCTGTGAAATATATCAATGGCAGCCAATGACACCCGAAAGAAACGTTGATAGATATCCAACGCACTGCACGGTTTTACTATCTGCAGAAGCTGACATTCAATGGAAAGGTCTCTGACTAGAACTTTGAGACAGCAATCGTCAGTGCACCGCGCTTAAACTTGCTGAGGATCGATGAAGATTTAGGTCGATCGCACCTGCGGTTATCAAGAACCTATATAGAATACTTGAACTGACGGGAGTACATCAAAAAATACGATAGGCTTCACACCCTGTTTTACACCGGGATACGGAAAGTTATGGCGTAGGCTTCGGATGAGAACAATACGACCAGATGGTTGAACTGGTCACGGAAACAACGGAAATCACTTATACGATAGGTGGAGCCGAACGGCTTGCTCGTCGATCCGAGCTGATAATTGGAACTTCTAAGAAATATACCCCCGCCGCAAGCGATGGGGGTACCTGAATCTATATGATTTAAGAATTATTATGCAGTGACTTTTTTCAAAGTATGGCGCACTTTAGTTTTGGATGGGCCAAATCCCGTAATACCCAGATAGACTAGATAAAGGACGGCTCCAAGAATAATATCGGAAGCAACCCATTCCATCAGAGTTGACGGCATTGGTAATTCAAACACAGACAGCATCCCAAAAACAACGCCACTAATAATTACTACCGACATAAAAAGCACTTGAAATGTTTTCATGAGAATATCCTTTACATGAGTTAATTAATAATATGAAAAAGTTTTGTAAACATATGATATCACCATTCACAAAAAGTTCACAATATATTTACAATTTATTCACATACTGGATAATTTCAATAATACCTAGATCTTGATACAGATTTATGCAAAGTAAATTGTTTTTGTAATGATTGACTTGGGTGTAACGACAGAGAAAAAAGATAATCGCTATTGAGTATTTTGCATTCCAATTCCAACTAATTTCGATTCCAATGAATATAAAAGGTAATAAATGCGTCAATCGGCGTGCAAAACTTACCGGTGTACCGGTAGAGAAGCTGATTGAGATACAAAACGCGCTTTTCATGATGTGGATGATTGAAGTTGATGATTATCTTCAAATTGAATCCAGCTATGAAATCCCGATTAGTTTACGTATTAAACCTGGCGACGAAGCCAATCCCTCATTAATTGAATCGTTAAGCAAGATACTCAGTAAATAAAACCCACCAGAATCAACCATAAGCGATTATCCTTCAATAGCCTAGGCGTTTCATTAATAAGGCTATCTATCGTCAGTACATCTCAGCATATTTTCTTGTAACATCAGACTCAGCAGTTTATTATCTTTATCCCGAGCTTTGTTATTTAATAAAACAAGTTAAAGGAGAAGATGATATGAAGAAATCATTAAACAGTTTAGTAACAATAATAATCTTTTTATTCTCTACTAGCGCAATGACGACACCCATTCAATGGGGTAATACAGGGCATTGGTATGAATTTATTGATACTAATGTAATGTCGACCAAGCATTTTCTCTCGCCCGCAGTTCATCATTTAACGGTATGGAAGGGTATCTTGCGACCATCACAAGTGCAAGTGAAAATTGGTTTGTATCAAATAATATTGCGGGAGGATCTGTTGCTTGGTTGAGTGGTGCTGGAGGAGGATCTCACACGACTAGTTGGACATGGCGAGATGGACCAGAATCAAGAGGTATTGTACCTGGATTTTTTACATACACGAATTGGGCAAATGGAGAGCCAAGAGATTTTATAGGGGAAGGTTATCTTCGCACTAACTGGACTGGCATAGGTCTTTGGGGTGCGGCTCCCCATAATTTAACGAGTGGATATGTTATTGAATATGGTTCTTTTCCTTCTCCTGTCCCTGAGCCTTCTACTTACCTGATGCTGCTAGCTGGACTGGGATTGCTGGGATTTGCTGGGCGTAGAAGTTAAATTACCTCCGGCAGAGCCGGAGGCTTATCGCTGGAGCCCATCAAAGGAGCTGCTTGCGAGCCGCTGAAGCGGCACCTACATGTATTAGTTCCGACTTGATCTGACACATCACTTGCAAAAGTGAGAGTTACCGGTTTTGATAAAGGTATCGAATCTCAATCAAAACAAAAGAGGT
>NZ_QJJP01000015.1 GCF_003201565.1 Nitrosomonas sp. Nm84
ATCTGGCAAGCAGAAACACGTGAAAAAGCTTATGAAGCGTTTGATAACTGTATAACGCGTTTTAATCCGAAGTACCCAAAAGCCATGGAATGCCTGGCTAAAGATAAAGATTCCATGCTGGCTTTCTACGATTATCCTGCCGAGAACTGGCAGCACATCAGAACAACTAATCCGGTTGAATCTGTATTTGCTACTGTCAGGTTGAGAACAGCCAAGACCAAAAACTGCGGCAGCCGCACAACAACGCTGACTATGGCGTTCAAACTTATGGAAACAGCGCAGAAAAATGGTTCCGGCTAAGGGGCTACAATCTGCTGGCCGATGTAGTCTCCGGTATTACATTCGTTAACGGCATAAAACAACAAACGGGAGATCAAAAACAGGTTGCCGCTTGATTCTCCGTACACCAGATTTGACTATAGCTCGTTTGTCGATTACTACAACCACGGGCGTTATCATGAATCACTCAATAATTTAACACCGGCTGATGTCTTTTATGGTCGAGGCCAATCTATTTTGAATGAACGTGAAAAAATAAAACGGCGAACCTTAGCTCTGCGACACCAAATGTTTTATGCTAAACAAGCAACAAACTCAAATCTGATGAGCTAATGCGTCTCTTAATTCAGCCACCCATTAGTCCACATTGCTTTGACGACGTACATGTGATCTGAATCTTTGTTCATTGCATGGTTTTTTCCATTTGATCGACAATCTTTAAAATGGATGGCCAAATTTTTCTCCAACAACACTCGTGAGTAAAGTTCTCGAAATGCAAAATTTGTGGCTCAGGTTGACGCTGTAATGCATCTTTTACAATAGACGGGGGAATATTTGTATCAGCGGAGCCCATTAAATGCAATTGTTTGATATACGAGGGAAGCGGTGGCAAGACAGCTGGGTTAAGAGAACCTTCTAATGGGCTGTACGAATGTAATTCACTCCAGGCATCAATATCTATATTCCCGGCAATTGTAATTACCGCTTTTACATTTAATAATTGTGGCGCAATTAACATGGCCAAAGTCCCTCCTCCGCTATAACCAATTAACGTTACCTTACAATTAGGATAATCATCAAGTTGCTGGCGCAGAGCGAAACTCATGCTATCAACTACATCCTTTGAATATCTCCAATAGGTCCAGTATAAAGGATGGCAGCCTTCAGCCTGATGGTATCCAAGATAGCAGGGACGCCCAAGATATTGGGAAGATGTATTATCAATGGCCATTAGATCCAAAAGCAGTGAATAACGTGAGTTTGGATCTAATGAGATATCATTACGCGAACTCCAGGGCGTGCCATCATCCGGAATATAAATATGTATTTTATTGTCAACACAAAAAGGTTTATTAATATAAGAATTTAGGATAAATTGCTTGCTATTTAATCGTTGATTCATAAAACCATGCAACACTGCTTGTTTATGGATCAACTCAGAAGGAATTGCACACGCAGTTAATATTAATAAAATGAGACAAATACGCCATAATCCACCCATAACTCACTAAATATTCCAAGGTAATTGATAATAATTGAGGTATTATAAAATGATTGATTCTGTATCAAATACACAGATACAGGTGAATTCAGTATGGATTATAGATACTCTTAAATCTTATCTTTGATGAGCAATTAGTATTTTGAAATATTAGAAATTCACATCCGGGCATGATGGATGATATTTTATTATGCAACTCATTGATAATATGTGATTTGATAAGTTATGCAAGAACCTCATCCAATAAAATATAAGTTGTCACTTAACCTTATTAATCAGATTTTTCAGCGCAGACCATGGCAGTTTATTTCTTTTCTCTTCAGTATACCTACAGTCATTATTCTGGTTAGCTGTTCTTCCGTTCCATCGAATCCTGCTGATACTGAAAGTAATGCGGGTAATGTTAATAAATTGCAGATTATCGATTGTTTACTTCCAGGCCAGTTAAGACAATTGGGAATCAATATGACTTATTTGACTCCCAGACGACCAGTACGCACATCAGCTGCTGATTGCGAAATTCGTGGTGGTGAATATGTTGCTTATGATCGTGCGAATTATGCATCTGCTTTAAAAATTTGGCTACCAAAAGCATCGGAAGGGGATGCAGAAGCACAAACGTACGTTGGGGAAATTTATGAAAAAGGTCTAGGTATTGCTCCTGATTATGCGACGGCTGCTGCTTGGTATCGTAAAGCTGCAGAGCAAGGAAATGCTCAAGCCCAAATCAATCTGGGATTTCTTTATGAAAAAGGTTTGGGTGTAAAACAGGACTCAATCACAGCATTGACCTGGTATCGTAAGGCATCAGGATTAGAAAATACAGATATCGCTTTTTCGGCTAGTGTTGAAATTTCTAATCCAGAAGTTGATAAGCTTCGCCAGCAAGTGTCAGAATATAAAATAGAATCATCTTATTATCAACAAGAATCAGCCGCACTTAAGAAGAAATTATCGGATACCCAACAACAGCTCGATAATACTCGTGAGCAATTAGAAAGTCGCAGGCAGGATTTATTGATTGAACAAAAAGCTGCTGATCAAATACGTGAAGCATTACAACAAAAAATACAGCAAATTGATCGAGAAACGCTCCCCAATAGTGCAGCATCATTGGAAATAGCAAAATTCAAGCAAGCGCTAAAACAAAAAGAAGCTGAACTGGAGTTTAATCAGATAGTTATTCTGAGGCTGGAAAACGAAGCCCAAGAGCAGAATAGAGCATTGAAAGATCTACAAGATGGTGCGGAGCAAATTGCTATAAAAACAGATCACGAATTAGCTTCATTACGATCTGAGCTTGAAAAAAGCAAAATTGATTCGGCACAATTAGAGTCAGAATTGCAAAAAACGCAAACTCAGTTATCCTTTTCTCAAAAAACTCTCAGCGAAAAAAATAATTATCTAAAAAAACGAGAAGATGATCTTAAATTATTGCAAGAGGAGTTAAATGAGAAAAGGGAAAAAGCAATCTCAACACAAGACAACCACGAAGTAAAGAAATTAAGTAAGGCTTTGGATGAACTTGAGTTTGCCTTCCAGTCCCATAAGCAAGCATTAGACAAGCTGAACATTGAGAAGGAAGAACTAACAAAGCAGAGCCATGAAAAACAGCAGATATTGAAAGAGAAAAACGAACAAATCGCACTCCTACAAGATCGCCTTGCCCGTGAAAAAATAGAACCCGTTCTATCAGAGAGTAAAACCAACAGTCTGAGTAATTTAGCAGGACCACAAATTGAAATCATTGAACCGCCTTTAATTGTTCAACGAGGTGTATTATCAATCAGCACTCGTTCAGGATTGACAACAAGAACAATAGTGGGAAAGGTGACCGCACCTGCCGGGTTAATTTCTTTTATTGTAAATGATAAAGAAGAGATTGTAGATAAAAGCGGTATGTTTAAGGTAGATGTTCCTCTAATGTCTGCGATTACACCCATTAAGGTTGTCGCAGTTGATCAAAACAGTAAGCGAACCGAAATGAAGTTTAACATCGAGCAGACAAAAGCTGAGGTGCAACCAGCTTTAGCATCTTCAACACCAAAGTCAACTTCAGAAAAAAGGTTGCAGAGCTTATTACCTCCCACTGCATTTGGAAGATATTACGCACTACTCATAGGGAACAATACTTACTCTAAGCTACCTCACTTAGCTACGGCAATTAATGATGTAGAAGCTGTAGCAAAACTATTAAATGATAATTATGGGTTTGAAACAAAGGTATTAGTCAATGCAAATCGCTATGACATTCTTAAAGCATTAAATGATTATCGTAAGATATTGACAGAAAAAGATAACTTCCTGGTCTATTATGCGGGTCATGGAATCTTGGATAAGGTAAATGATAGAGGGCACTGGTTACCGGTTGATGCCGAACCTGACAGCTCAGCAAACTGGATATCAGTTGATAATATTACAGATCAGCTAAAGATTATTGCAGCAAAGCATATATTGGTGGTAGCTGACTCATGTTATTCAGGTTCACTTACGCGTAGTTCAGTTGCACGACTTGAAGCTGGAATGACAATTGAAAAGCGTGCAGATTGGATTAAGTCATTATTAAATACCAAGTCCCGGTTAGCTTTATCTTCGGGCGGTTTAGAGCCCGTTTTAGATGGAGGTGGCGGTAATCACTCTGTATTTGCCAAGGCATTTATTGAGACGCTACGAAAAAATAATGACATAATGGAATCCTATACTCTTTATCGTGATATTTCAGCATTAGTTGCAGACGCTGCCAAAGCTTTTGATTTTAATCAAGTGCCTGAGTATGCCCCGATCAGTCATGCAGGACATGGCGCAGGAGAATTTTTTTTCTATCCTAAACAGTTACATTAAATCCTGATTAGATAAAATTAAGATAATATACCGCACAGAAAGTAATAATTAAGAAAACAAGGACAAGAGGGAATTGAAATTGATTATGCGATCAAAAAATTTAATAGTTTTCTTTTTAAAAGCCTCTGTGTTCTTATGCATTTGTCATACAAGTGTCGCAAAAGCTGCTGATGCAAGACTTGTTAATGAAACACAAGCCAATATGTCAAATGCCATGGTTGATGTATGTTTGGATACAAGAAATGCCTCGACCGGTCTTATTAATCGTTGTGATCAATTGTTAAAAGAAATTGATAATGATGCTGATAGAATGAGAGTCAATGTAGGGGAAGATGCCTCAAATAATCCTGTATATGATGCCATTACTCAGATTGCACCTGAACAAGCCATTGTCCCCAGCATCCAAGCCGCGCGTACCATGAGAGGGATGTTAGGCGCCTCTAACGCTGCTGTTATTTCTCGTATGACTCAATTACGCGCGCAAATGCGTGATCCAAATGCAGTTCACTTTGCTCAGCGTGTACAACAAAATCCTGGTTCTTTTTCCTTTGCTTTGAGCCCATCTCAAAGTGGTGGCTCTGCGGGCATTGCAGATTCCAATCGTCTTGGTATTTGGGGAAATGGAAATTACACGGCAGGAAATGTCGATACATCGACTAATCAACAAGGGTTTAACTTTGGGAACTGGGGAGGAGACCTCGGGGTCGATTATCGAATCAATAATAATATTGTAGTGGGTTCCGCCTTTAGTTACACGGGTACTAATGCAAATGTTAACGATTCCCGAAGCACTGTGAAATCTGATTCATATACGGGGTCGATTTTTTCAATGTATACACATAATAGTGGTCTATATATTGACGGTATCGCCTCCTATGGCGGTATAAATTACCAACTTAACAGAGATATTGTATATACATTAGGCACAACGGGTGCAGTGGTAGATAACATACCCTCAATTGCTGGCAGACCTGATGGTTCACAATATTCATTTGCAGGAGGTATTGGTTATCAGTACAACCGCGGAGCCACTACGGTTGAGCCATTTGCACGGGCTAATTATCAAGAATTGATGATTGATTCTTATAAAGAAAGCAACGTCGCTGCCTGGGCTATGGGATTTAGCAAGCAAAACATAAGTTCGTTGCCTACCACGCTTGGATTGAGATTAAACCACGCTTTCAGTACTTCTCGAGGAATTTTCCAACCACAAGTTCTTGGTGCTTGGAATCATGAGTTCTCTGATAATCAACATAGCATAGATGTGCGCTATCTAAATAGTAATAACATCAATAACAATTTTCATGTTTTAGCTCAAAACCCAGATCGAGATTACTTTACAGTTGGCGCTAGTTTAATTGGGACTCTGCCTCATAATGTCTCTGTATTTGTTAGCTATAATACAATACTTGGTTATCAGGATCTTTCAAGCCATCGTGTAACTTTTGGTGGACGGATTAATTTTTAGTCAATAGGCGATTGATTAGGTATTCCGATCTTCGTGCGACTTAATATCTATCTTTGCTAAATTCGTTTTCCTCAATCTAACCCAACCAGCATTACTTGCTAACTGGAATTATTGCGCTCAATGATATGAATAAGGAGAAGATCATGCGTTTATCGATTATGATATTTTTTTCACCAAATTTGTCCAACTACTTTTCATGGGTCATGCGACGTATTGCCACTGGCATGTTTGCAAGCGTAGTGCTCATGAATACAGCGTCATTGGTTTTTGCAGAACCGGAGATAATGAGCTTCGAAGCGAAGTTGGACGGCAATAATGTGATTCAGGTGCCTCCAAATAGTACCGTCACGCTGTCTACGGTGGCTATAGGTGATGGCTTAAGCTATACATGGACGGTAAATGCGGGCACAATTCTCTCGTCCTCTAATGCTGAAGCGCAATGGCAGCTACCAGTTTCACGCGGTCTTCATTTTGCCTATGTTCGCGTGACTGACATTAATGGAACCTATGTAGATCGCGGAGTAACCATGTCGACCGATGGCAGCGCCATTTTCGGAGATCAGCCAATTTCGGCATCGAGGCCCTCAGATAAAATTCCAACAAATGAGCCAAAGAGCCAGCACTTCTTGAGCTACATAAACGTTAATCCAGATTTTCGAAATATTAATACCAAAGAAGAATCCTGCCTTTACTATTATATGATCGGTGTGGTAACTGGTTGTGGATCGGATGGTGAAATGATCGAGCCTAAGACAAATTTTACTCAATGGAAAAAGGACTGGGGGCTGAACCATCCATTCGTAGGCGGCGCTAGAGCGATTTATGCGAACAAGGCCGACCTCAATCTACAGCGGAATATGCATGGAGTATTTTATGCTCCCAATGATACCCTCGCCTACTATGTCTGCAATTATCCGCGCGTTGACGATCTTGATGAGGGGGCAAATCTCGACAATGCCATCCACAATCTTAATCTTGCCGCTTGTGTCGCCATGGAAAAAGGTAGCGATAACATTACGAAATTTTACGTGTTTGGACCTTCCGGAGATTTACTACAATCCGTAAATCTCGACGGTCGTGGTGAGAAATATATACCGGGAGCATGCGTGGTGTGTCACGGTGGTAAAAAATATACAAAGGACAATTTTACAGAATATGACCTAGAATCGAATTTCCTGCCGTTCGATCTCGAAAATTTTGTATTTTCTAGCCAAGTTGGATTGACTAAAAAGGCGCAAGAAAAATCGCTTCGTCAACTAAACGAATGGATTCGCGACAAAATTCCGACCACAGAGCCAGCACATCCGATCGCTGAACTGATCAATGGTTGGTATCCTGATCCAGACAGCGAATTTAATTCGTCCTTTGTTCCAGCCGGCTGGGCTTCGAATGAGCAGCTGTACAACGATGTTGTTAAACCCTATTGCCGCACTTGTCATATCGCGTTGACTCCCAATTTCATGACATTTTTGAATTTCAGTGTCTACAGTCATAATTTAAAAGCTCTTGTCTGCGGCAATGCCAGTGCCGACCCCGACAATCTTACACCTAAAATTTATAAAATGCCGAACGCACGAGTGACTTTTGATCGTTTATGGAACTCAAAGGGCATAACCACGCTTAGGACCTTTTTGGGTGCTACTGAGCAGGACTGTTCTCTTCCTCAATAAAATTAATTGCCAAGACAGTACATGAGATGACAATTACCTGGACAATTTGCGGCTATGTTAAGAAATCTTGTAGTCTCCTCGAATTTTGGATCCAATCAAAAGTAGAGGTTATAGGGATTTTGCCATAATAATAGTCATACCCTATCTTGCCAATAATGCCTTTTAACTCGCTTCTATAGAGACTGTCCCGTAAACTGTGCAATTGTCTATCATAGTATTTTTAAAGGATAGATGATGACCAAAGAAGAATTAGAGAATTTTGCTCGAGAGGTAGCGAAAGGGATAAAAACAGAGCGAGACCTAAGCGAATTCAGCCAGACGTTAAGGAAAGTTGTCATAGAAACGGCACTCAACGCTGAGCTTGATGATTATCTGGGCTACGACAAGCATGAACGCCCCCATTCAAACAATCGTCGCAATGGTTACTCTGGCAAGACCCTACGAACGGAAGACGGTGAATTTGAACTCAACACGCCTCGCGACAGACTGGGAGGCTTCGAACCGCAGTTGGTCAGGAAACGACAGACGCGTTTTACCTCGCTGGATGACAAGATTCTGAGTTTGTATGGCCGAGGTATGACGACGCGAGAAATTGTGTCGACATTCAAGGAGATGTACGATGCTGATGTATCGCCTACGTTGATCTCCAGAGTAACTGACGCAGTGATTGAGCGGGTGACTGAATGGCAATCGCGCCCGCTGGATTCGCTTTATGCGATTGTTTATTTGGATTGCAAAGACTTCTGCACAACCTCGAAAATTTTGCTGTATCCACAGAGAAAAATTTCTAAAAGGCATTTGTCACGCATGCCACTGGCAAAAAGTGAAGTTTTTTCCTTTTTTTAGGGGAATTTCCTCCCTTATCTAGGGTTCCATAAATACTTTATGACGATATTTCGGAATCCATACAAAGTGATACATCAACCTGAATACATGATGACTATGTCTCTGCAGTTCCATAAGCGATGCGGTTAAACACATGGACTCCATTTTTGACAGCACATATCAGTCGTAATATTCATATGTGCTGTGTAATTCAGAGTAGCTCCCCATTCTAAAATATCAGCGAATTTATCAGATTATCGCTAATCTTATTGACTTGAATCAGAAAGGAATCGTAGCATCCAGCGAGAACAAAAATTGATCCTTCCTGCCATCAAACGGCCGGAATGCCATATCGATGCCGTCTGCCCTGTCGTAGCGAATGTTTTTACGGATACTGATATTGCGCATTGGTTTCCAGTCAATCTTTAATCTCTTCGCTGGTTTCCAATTCATACCCAGTGTGACTGCGTAATAATCTGCAGGTGCGCTGACAAATGGTATGTTGCCTGCGTAGCTGATTCCTTTATTGTTGAGGGCCGAGAGTATCCGATAAGGTGAAAAAACGCGCCAACCATTCCGATCATGAAATCGTTCAGCACGTATACCTATGGATAAATCACGGAAAAGATCATATGTCAGGTGCGTATTGATGCTATACCATGCTGCATTTTGAATTCCTCCAGGCAGGTTAATGTTACTTGCCCACCCATGGACATGGTGCACGACCCAATGAGTCTTGGGTGTGATCCAATGCTGCAGAACAGTGTTGTACATTATCCAGGGTTCATTGACTGCTGTTTGTCCGTACGTTCCGCCTAATGCTACCGAGGTTTTTTGATCATTACTGTTCCAGCGAATATTCGCTAATCCTCCCCAGTTACCTAATTGTTTATCAAAACCACCATCCCAACCTCCGGTCGCGCTGCCCGTAGTTGCTCCAGCTTGAATTGCCCAATTTTGATTGATTGTATAACTGCCTAAGAAACCTGTGTGCGTGAACGGCTCGCCACTGTTAAGCGCATAAGCACGGGTATAAAAGAAGTTATCAGGAGCAGGAACAGTTTCATAACCAAGCGGTGAATAAAAATGACCGGCTTTAATATTGAGTCCATTTCCGACCGGCAAGTAAGCTTCAAGGTAAGCTTGAGGAAGTGCAATTCCATAAGTGCGGGTCGATTTACAACACAAATTGAGATCCCAGTTACCCCTGTCTGATGGCTCACCGGTATTCTCATCAAAGGCTGATATACCAAAAGCCTGTGTATAAATAGCATCTGTTCCAAATAAGAAATCGAAACGACCGCCAATATCCCATTTTTTGCCTTCTGATTCCACGTTACGCTGTAAAAATAGGTTGAGCTGATTTAACTGAAATCGGTTGGCTCGATCCGCAAAAGTAACAGCACCATTGAAGCCATCCGATGGATTATTGGCATTATAGGTTGCGCCACCGTTGATCCAACCGCCCAATTCAAAACCACTCTCTCTGAACAGGTTTGTCATGCTATTTGCATGCACACTACTCAAATTCAATAGAATCGAAAACATAGTCCCTATCCAAATGTATGACGTTTGATTATTATTTTTTGCTGTGCGATTCATTTTTAGATTCTCTTTTCAAAGTGGATCGTACCTTAGCTCAGTCAAGACAATGGCGCATACCGGGAAAACCATTATTCTTTATTAAGAGAAACCATTAGAAACGCATTTCACTTCGCAGTGGAATTTATGATTTATTAGATAGAATGAAGCAACTAACTTGTACGATCTACGAATACTTGTTTGTTGAAAAAGCCACTATAGGAAAAGCAAAACGCCCAGGATCAGAAGACCAAAGGCGCTTTGAAGAGGTGATGTTGGGAATCAAATAATTCTTACTGAATTCTTACTACCTATAAAACCAAGATCCTTTCTTTATTGGATTTTTAGGCATTTCACAAGTTGCTTGAGTTCGAGTTTTGCTTAGTCTTGATTGTACGATTGCCTTGTTGACCATGAATCTCTGCTGGCTTGGCATATTTGCGCTGCAACAATTCTGCTGCTATTTTTCGATGAAAATGGGCCTGTTTTTGTGCTTCTTGTACAGCTTGCTCGTAATAACGTAAATTGGCCGCGGCATGTGATTGAAAATCCTGTCCTCCTCGCCCATAGTATTGGCTCTTATCTTCATAGTGCTGCAAGGCTTTCTTTTTTTCTGCTGCTTTTGTGGCCATTTCTTTGGCTACATCGTCATAGTAATTAGCCAACTTATCATGATCACTATAAGTTTTTGGATTCTGCGCCAGCTTTCTACCATCATCATTTTGTGCTTCTATATGACCCAGCTGCGCACACGCAACCAATAGAAAAAGTAAAGGTAAAACTACAAGATATCTTCTCAGTTTTATGCTCATGATAGTAACTCCAAGTAGAACGACATGGGAGCATATTATCTGAGTCAATACTATGATGAATATTGGGGAAACCATTGTTCTTTACTCAGGAAAACTATTAAAAAGCATTCCAATAAGAAACATTTCAATAAGATAAATCGCATTGTGAATCGGATATAAGTATCGGTTAATAAATAGTTAATTATGTTTCACAATCATCAGACCGAAGCAAAATTTTGATTGAAACCAATCTATTCTAAAGATTGGTCCCAGTAAGGCTTATCTCCGACGTGTTCTGTCAGGAAATTAATAAAAGAGCTTATCTTTTTAGGCAAATGTCTACTTGGAAGATAGCAGGCATATATATGACGCTCTACCGATAGGTATTCTGGAAGCGCCGCCTGAAGTCGACCTTTTTGTAATTCCATACCAATAGTATAGGTAGGTAACAAAGCGATTCCTAGTCCATGAAGTGCTGCCTGAGCAAGTGCATCGTTATCATTGATACGTAAGGTCCCTGATACTGGAATTTTGATCTTGCCTTCCGGCCCGATGAAGCGCCAATAGCCTTGCTCAGCCGAGAGCGCACAATCGAGACAGTTATGTTTCACTAGATCTTCTGGTGTTTGTGGCACACCCCATTGTTGGAAGTACTGAGGGGTTGCGCACAGTATGCGACGCACAGGCGCAATCTTACGAGCTACCAGATTGGGATCCGGCTCGTTTGTCACACGAATCTGTACATCATATCCTTCTTCGATCAAGTCGCCTGGACGATCGGTAATGGTCAAGTCAACTTTTATTTTAGGATAACGTGCAAGAAAACAAGGCAGTACGGGAGCGACATGACGCGTTCCAAAAGAGCTCGGCACACTCACTTTCAGTGTTCCGCGCGGTTCAGCGTGAAGGCTATTTACTACTTGTTCGGCATGTTCAGCCTCTGTCAGGATACGTGCTACATGCTCAGAAAGCGCGATGCCCGTCTCCGTCAAACTAAGATGTCGAGTGCTGCGGAGAAGTAATCGTGTACTAAGATTCTTCTCAAGTTTGGCAACTGCTTTACTGACCGCTGCGCGAGAGATATCCATGCGACGTGCCGCTTCCGCAAAACTGCCTGCCTCCACGACGCGTGCAAAAATGATGAATAGGTTAAGATCTTGCATAATACTATTGTATCCAATTTGGAAACAAAATGTTTCATTTTTTGGTACTTCTCTCTAGCAAATTCTCTCTGTATTATCGCTTCCAAGGTGAGATATTTATATTAGATGCCGCAAATAAATTATGGTTATTATTGTAACTAAAAGACTAATATCTATATTGACCTTAATTAGCGCACTCTTATTCACTTAAAGTGAGATATTTCCGGTTGGTCAATTAAAGGTTTTATTGTCAACCTGATAGAGCGTATTATTAATAGGGTTATTTTACAAGTTAAATGCACATTCTTTACTACTTGCATAAATAATCAACAAATGTACTACAAGGAGTAGAACTTATGGAAACCAAAGAGTTATTAAAATCACCACAGTTATTTATCGTTTATGCAATTACCCTTCTTTATACCATCACGTTCTATTTGGCGGCAGTTGTGACGTCATCTGCTGATAATGCAGTATGGGGCCTGCAAGGCATACATCAGGTTGCTAAACTAGAAACAAATGGTCTTAACCATTCTCAAGTAATCCGGAATAACAGTTCGGGTTAAACCCGATAAGGATCGTGCCCCCATTTTTGTAATCAAGTAAATCATTGCAAGAGAGCAAAAAAGCATCAGTGGGGGCATTTGAACAAAAATATGCGGTTAAGGCAAACAATACAGATGATTACGAGGAGTAAAACTTATGAGAATCAGAGACCCATTAAAAAAACCTCAGTTATTTGAAGTTTATGCAATTACTATTTATTTTGCAGTCACGATCTGTTTAATTCTCTTTTACAGCTACAATTTGTTTAATTCCCTTTAGCGGCAGTTATAACGGCTTCTGAGGTGCTGTCAAAATGGAGCCACCGGCTTAAGCGGAAAGCAGATTTGCTAGTATTGCCACGTAAATTGTGCTGGTGGCAAATAACCTAGCTTTTCTGTTTTCTCTGTCGTTTATAGAAGCTATATATTCGGTAAGGCTTGCCTAATGCGAACTCTCTCCGTCTGTCAGCATAAACCCAGTTTTCTAGTTACCCCCTTGAATAACAACAATCGTTTTTCTGCTTCTACCAGCGATCCACTCTTTCTTTGAAAAACTTAACTAATTGCTCCCTAAATTCGTGACTATATTGGGTACGCGGTAATTCCATCTTCATCCTCCATTTCATCTCTTCATCTTATGAAACTTCGGATCCCTTGAAAATCAACATACCTCAAAATCTCATTACCTTCACAAGCAAAAACATTTAAAATTGGTAGCTCCAAATTGATAGTGACTGAAGCTTATGCTCAATTCCATATTAGCCATTAGTATTGGCGCATCCTTGGGTGCCATACTGAGATGGTTGCTAGGGGTATCCCTTAATGCGCTGTTTCCGATTATTCCACTTGGTACACTCGTGGCGAATCTTATTGGCGGTTATCTGATAGGCGTGGCACTCGCTATATTTACCCATCATCCTGGTCTTGCACCCGAGTGGCGCTTGCTGGTAATTACCGGTTTTCTGGGCGCGTTAACCACATTTTCCAGTTTCTCTGCTGAAGTCACCACTCTGATTCAAGAGGGGCGTATACTTTGGGCCACCGGTGCAATCAGTGTTCATGTGATAGGTTCTTTGGTAATGACGATGCTGGGACTAGCGACCGTTTCTGCGCTCAGAACCATTTGACTCTAAGGAGAAGATCATGAATGGCTATCAATTGACTTTCTTTACACAGCAAGATCGCAAGCACGATCACATGCCTCTCGGAGAATGGTTAGTGCAAGCGGCACAGAAATTGGGTATTCGCGGCACAACGCTGATTGCTGCAACCGAAGGATTTGGACACGAACGCAAACTGCATTCCGCGCATTTCTTTGATTTGGCGGATCAGCCAATCGAAGTGACTATGGCCGTGAATGAACAGGAAGCAGCATGCATGTTCGCGCATCTGAATCAAGCAGGTATTAATGTGTTCTATGTCAAAATACCGATTGAGTTCGGTATGACCGGGGAAACCTAATGTGAGTCGCTTCGGTTCTTCTGGGAAGAAAATGATTCGAGCGAGCGAAAGAAGAGATGAAAAATTAAATCAGCTATTCATCGGAAGAATGAGTGGCAGGATTGGTACTCGAGTAGTAAAAGAAGTATGAGTCGCGATGATCCGCGATCAGTATCCTAAACCCCACAAAAACGTCAAGATACAATGACATTTCATGTCTAGCGCCGCTCGCGAAAAATTTTCCTCTGAAGCTGCGCCAGAAGTTCTTGCCACACCTAGAAAAATTGCCGAATCCACAGGACGGCCTCGCCACCATATTTTAGGTATTTTTGCGCAAAGTCTAAGCGAGTTTGACCAGCTTTACCACGAATCAGCTAAGTAACGATGAGAAATTACCTGGCTGTTTCCGGCAGCATTAGCATTGATTAAGAATCATATACATCGCTCAGAAGAACGACAGTATTTTAGGTTTAAATCTCAAAAACTGTATTTTACAAAGACTTCATCCCATACTCTACAAATACCATGAACACTATCAGAATTAAACGGGTATACGAAAAGGCTGCGACAGATGAATACAGAATCTTGGTGGATAGATTGTGGCCTCGAGGATTGACTAAAGAACGGGCAGCAATTGATTTGTGGCTAAAAGAGATTGCGCCTTCGACGGAATTACGTAAGTGGTTTGGGCATGACCCAGAAAAATTCCTTGAATTTCGCACTCGCTATGTTGCAGAGCTTACACAAAATCCTGCCGTAGCAATTATTTCAAATTTATTAACCGAACATAAGAATATAGTCTTGGTATATGCAGCTAAAAGCGAGGTTACTAATCATGCAATCGTGCTTAAAGGATTTATAGAATCAATATAGCAGATCCTGCTTTCGCACACCATATTATGCACCTTACCGCTAACCATAGTTATCCAACAAAGAAGTGTCACTCCATGGTTTCCTGAGCACACACCCCGAAGTATTAACAATCAGTGACTCGTTATCCAAGAACATCACAAGCCACTGAAACAGTTACCGAATGGGCGGTGGTGGTGGCGGATTACCCGGTGGAGGAGGAGGCGGATTGCCTGACGAGGGCGGGGGCGGCGGCAATGTAGAACTCGCCGGCGGCGTTGAAACCCTTCGATAGCGGTCATCATAAACAGCGGCTGGGCTTCTAGTGATGTTACCCGAAACGGGAACATTATGGCCTTTCGCATACATGCAAGGAATATAGCTGTTGTCATATCTTTGTTGGCTGATATTCCCTGAAGATGTGGCATTACTTGTTCCAAACAGTGTGCCCGCTAAAAGACCTATACCAGCACCTATGGCAGCGCCTTCCCCACCACCGATAGCAGCGCCTGCAGCAGCACCTAGCCCGGCTCCAACGGCGGCACCTTCTACACCGCTCGTCCGGGAGGATTGTCTAGGAGTATTACCTTCAATCTGAAGGTAAGCGTATTCTCTACATTCCCTGTCATCTTGACGAAATTGATCAAAGCTTTTACCAGAACCAGGTAATACCATCATACTAGGGCCTGTTGGCAGATTTACACAAGCGGTCAATATACAAGTGACCAGTAATATAGATGATCTTCTCATTATTAATATGTTTACCTTAATTTGTTATTGCCCTGAAGGCTGTGGCGCTACTTGCAGCCAGCCAGCTGGACAGTTTTTTACATATGGATAGTAACCTTCAGGGTTCTGGCAATAGTACCAATAACTGGTCTGTGGTTGGGCCGATTGTACCTGTGGTTGCTGTACATAAACCGGTGGTGAAGTCGGTACAATCACAGTTTGCGGATAAGCATAAGCAGGTGGATAGTAAAAAGGATAGCGATAACCATATCCGCCCCAACCGTAACCACCGAAGCCATAGCCACCATACCCATAACCACCATAAAATCCAGGGCCGAAGCCTAGGCCAATGCTTAAATGATTATGACCATGTCCATGATGACCCCCATGCCCCCCTCCGTGGTGCCCTCCACCTCGCGCCCAAACAGAGCCGTTTGTTATCAGTATCATCAACAGCACGACAGCTAAAGACGTCAATTTCATATTGTCCATAGGAATTCCCGTGAATATTCGATATGAATAGTAAGACAGAAAATTAGACTGATACATTACTCCACAATTCCATCAGCATGCAAAACTAACGTTCCCATATAAAATAAAAATTCAATCACTCCTAATCCGGCTAGATGAAAAGCGGGGACCTTCACTGCGTGAGATGATCTGTCTTGAAGAATGTGCTTTAAAGGCGTCCCATGTCCAAAACTCCTAGCAATGGAACAGATAAGTCGACGATGACGCATTGCTTGCAAACAAAATCAATGTAAAAACCAGGGATAGCAAAAAAGCGCCTTTTTATTACCGCCTTATTGTAGAAAACCTATTGAAAATATTTAGCATTAAGGAAAGGTCAGAATAAAGCAAAACCGTACCAGGGATTCAGCGACACGCCCTTCGCGCCGGACGATGGCGCGACCCTTGCGCGTTAGCAGGTTTTAAGCTAATGCAGTAATTGGTTCGCTGCTCGCTGCTGCTGGGGAAACAAATGAGTTATTTCTTCCTTGTGTATTTTAAAACTGTGCATAAATGGAATGATTTTAAATTGAATAAATTGTCCTAAGTCATTATCTCTAGAGAAGTTGGTAGCAAAACGCATGAAAAAATCAAGCACTGTCTCTTCGTCTACTTGATGAAATGGCTGCAAGGTATGACTACACAATAAATGGCTTTTAGAACACAAGAAAGGCGTCAAGCGTTGAAACTGTTCCAAGTCTTCAGATTCATAATAGCAACAAGTCAGAAGATTGGCGAAATTGTTCTCAAGAGCAGCTAAACGTAAGTTATGAAAAAATGCAACGGTATGGAATTGAAAAGAATTTTCGGGAATCTGGATAGCCGCCTCATAATCAATCTCTGGAATCTGCAAATCAGCGATACGTTGCAAATGATTAAATAATGAATAGCATCTCGCCCCTACTTGTTTATCTGTTTTCATTGGATTCACCTCTAACCATAATGACAATTCAATTAAAAGTTTGTTTCTGACTTTCAACCAAACAAAATAAGACGAAAACAAGTATAAATCTATGGAATTATGGCTAATGCTTTAAAAAAGCAGGTTATAGGGTCTATTTGTAACAAATTTGTTTAAAGTCTTTTTGGCAACACAAGCTGCGACCAATCGGCTGTGTCGAGTACTTGATGTTCCTAATACCAACAACAATCTTCGAAATTTTTCAATCAGACCAGCCCTAGTGGTGGCTCGTCCATTAGCGCGATCTGTTCGCGCAATTCCAAAATGCGCTCTTGCCAATAACGTTGCGTATTAAACCACGGAAAAGCTTGCTTGAAGGCTGGATCGTCCCATCGTTGTGCTAGCCAGGCAGAATAATGAATTAGGCGCAAGGTACGTAAAGCTTCGATCAGATGCAACTCACTGGAATCAAAATCGCAAAAGTCTTCATACCCCGCCAACACGTCATTCAACTGCCGTACCATATCTGCGCGCTCGCCCGACAATAACATCCACAAATCCTGCACAGCCGGCCCCATGCGACTATCGTCAAAATCCACGAAGTGCGGACCGTTTTCTGTCCACAGCACATTCCCCGCATGACAATCACCATGCAGACGTAGCACTTTGACAGTACTGCCGGCACGCGCGAAGCAGTGACGCACGCCAGCCAACGCCAGCTCTGCTACGCTGCGATAAGCAGCCTCAAGATCGACCGGGATAAAATGATTGGTCAGTAAGAAATCAAGCGGTTCTACGCCGAAGTTCGCTATATCCAGCGTGGGACGATGTTGAAACGGCTTGAGTGCGCCAATGGCATGGATGCGGCCAAGGAACCGCCCCATCCATTCCAGCGTGTTGCAATCTTCAAATTCAGGCGCACGTCCGCCGTGTCTGAGAAAAACGGCGAAGCGAAATCCCTCGAAGGTGTGGAGTGTTTTTCCACTCATCACCAACGCGGGTACCACAGGAATTTCGCGCTCGGCCAATTCCTGCACGAAAGCGTGTTCCTCCAGGATAGCCTCATCCGTCCAGCGTCCCGATCGGTAGAACTTCGCTATTAGCGGCAAGCCGTCTTCCATACCAACCTGATAAACGCGATTCTCATAGCTGTTAAGTGCCAACAGACGGCCATCGCAGCGATGACCCAGATTGTCCAGCGCGTTCATAACGCAATCGGGGGTCAGTAAAGAGAAAGCCGGTGTTGTCATGGTTTATGTCTTTTGTGCATGGATTGAATACTGCTTGCTTCCTTCAGTCGGTATTGCCCAGGACACGAGCTTCGCTTTACCAGTACCACGTTTGATTTTATCACTCCTCGCCGATCTTGCTGCGTAACGATTTTCTTTGGCTCTGTAACGATTTACTTTCCAGACGTTTTACTTGGGAAGCTCTGGTCGGCTTGGTAGGCATTCGAAGCTTTATTGGCACTGTGACGCTTTTAATCATTTCACGTAATCGATTCAGCGCATCTTCCCGGTTCTTGATCTGACTGCTAAACCGCTGCGCCTTAATGATAATGACACCTTCGCTGGTGATGCGGCTATCCTTTAATTGCAATAGCCTTTCCTTATATCGCTCAGGTAGCGATGCAGCCTGGATATCGAATCGCAGATGTATTGCGGTCGCTACTTTATTGACATTCTGTCCACCGGAGCCCTGTGAGCGTATCGCTTGTATTTCGATCTCAACCAAGGGTATTACGATATTGCCTAGTATTCTCAACATGGTTAGCCGCGCAATTTCCTCTTCTTGATTCATGTCATGACTTAGTAATAAGCGGAATCACCGAATTCATATCCCATATCCGGAAAGATGCTGCTGATCCAAGTTGCGCTGATTGATGAACTATCTCACAGCCGACTAACAGGTCGTTGAAAAACGTTTTCGAGGCAGTCATATCAGGCAAAAACAAGGGAGAAAGCGCAGTTTATGCGCAATAAATGAGCATTCTTAGCCTGTTTTAACACCGTAATGGCAACGCAGATAGTTTTTCAACGGCCTTGCTAAGGCAATCATTGGGCAGGCTTCTTTATCATCCTGACCAGCATTCAAAAATACCGTCGTCGACATTATGCCATTGTCTTCGGATGTCCGGCGGTCTGTGATAGCAATATCCGCTGGGTATCCCGTCAGATCAACGATTATCGAGTCCACCAGGAATCAACAATCATTTGCGCCGATCTTTATTTCTTTGAGACGGCATCGTAATTCACCACAATCTCATGATTGATGTAATACTCAAAATAAAATAGTAAAATAAAACAAAATAATGAGATTGACTCATGTCGCTTTTAAAACGAGAACACTACTAAACGTTTTAGGAGAGAGAGTGTTTGTACTTCAGCCTCATCATTTTTATGTCACCACACAAGGAACTGAATCTGTTAGTTATCGAGAATGAGCATGCTATCTACAATTAAGAAAAAGAATTCACCTTATGAATTAGCAAGCCTCCTGAAAGTTACATCATTCCAGTTTGGATGAACTAAAAACCATAATCTGCTCAACCACTTGTCGTGGACATTGCACATTTACAAACCAATCCATATCGCCACACAAAGATGAAATACTCAAAATGGCTGTTATTGGCCACAATAGGCAGTGTACTTATTTTTATTACCGACTCAGCTACTCTGTATGCCGCAAGCACTTTAAAGAAATTTATTAAAGATAACAGAATAGAATTAGGTGGTTGGGTTAATGGCGGCGCAACTTTTAACCCCAGCCAGACCGACGGATTTAATGGTCCGGTTGCTTTTGCCGACCAGGCCAACCGTTTTCAGTTAAATCAATTTAACTTGTTCCTGCAACGCTCAGTTGTATCTGAAACCAATAAATGGGATTTTGGCGGGCGTTTTGATTTTTTGTTTGGCACAGATGCTATTTATACGCAAGCATTTGGTGTTCCAACTTTTGATGTACATTCCGGCGAGCCTCTCCAAAGAAATAACTGGGATCTCAACATATGCTGCTCATCCACGCGCACCTACGGCATAGCGCTCCCGCAAGCTTACCTGGAAGTACACGTGCCTATTGGTAAAAATGGACTCAATCTCAAGGCAGGACACTTTTATTCTCCAACCGGTTTTGAGACAGTTCCAGCACCGGATAACTTTTTTTATACACGCGCTTATTCTTTTAATGCCGGTGAGCCTTTTACGCATACCGGTTTGCAAGCAAACTATACAATTAACAAAAATTGGGCAGTTTCCGGTAGTGCTGTGACCGGCAGTGCCACTGGTGGTTGGGACGGTGGATGGAACAGGCAGTTAGGAAACTGGAGCGGCATTACCGGAATTACCTGGACCAGCGATAATCATGCAACCTCACTGAATATTACCGGCACTCTTGGAGAGACTTCGACACATAACAGCGCGGCATGGGGAATGTATAATACGGTATTGCAACACAAAATTAATCCTAAAACACTGTTGGTTCTACACCATGTTCATGGTTTTGCTAACAGCGTATTATTGAATAACCTGAAATACGCCAATGTTGTCAGAGACGTTCAGTGGATGGGGTTGGTTACCCACCTATACTATGATCTTACCGAGCATGTATCGTTAGGTTTTCGGGGAGAATGGTTCCGCGACAGAGACGGCTTCCGCAATCCATCGCCGTTCCGGATTGCAGCAGCCACCAACATAGTTAATGGCGTACCTGAGAGCTATGCCGGTAACTTCAGCAGCGTAACCGTCACGCCGGCAGACTACTATGCAGCAACCGTCGGGATAAACTGGAAAGCAGCCAAGACACTAAAGCTTCAGTGGGATGCGATAAAAAAGCTCAGCGTTCGTCCCAACATCCGTTATGACCGGGTCGACGCTTACCATACCTCAGCTTATAGGCCTTTTGCCGGTCATAAGGATCAGATTCTGTTTTCGTTGGATTTCGTACTACCCTTTTAACATCTCTCGCCTAAGCGGAGAAGGCAGGGAAGCTTCAAAAACTGCAACCACCGATCAAATCGATGGTTGTTTGATTGATTGTCTCACAGCTCTGTGTTACCGGAATACTCGTCGTTTTCTACTGTAAGATCACGATCTTCTGGATCAATCTCTGCTGTATTGATCCGGTTATTTCGTTGCTCCATTGCCATTTTTCTATGAAACTCGACATATTTCAAACTCTTGCTCAAAGTTTCCTCATGTGCACGAATATTGGCCGACGCATGTGATGGTAGATCCAAACCTTGCCTACCATAGTAATAAGAGCGTGCTTCATAGGCTTCAAGTATTTCTTTGTTTTCTTGCAGCTTTATTTTTGCTTCCTCGGCCAAATTCTCGTAATGCCTTACCAACGCTTCATGATCATTATTAACGATCCCTATTGGAGCAGTCACAGGACTCATTTGCGCGCAAGCAGCTAATACAGTCAGCGCAAGCAACAGTATTAGAAGTTTTAGTGCTTTCATAATGAATACCCTCCAGATATAAAACGAACGGTACCATCTTAATTCGGTCAGCACCTCATGTATATTAGGAAAACCATTGTTTTTCATTAATGGAAACCATTAACCATTTTTCATGTAATACTTAGATAATTAAGCCATTTTCCGTAGAATCTCAGCCGCAAGGAAAGAAAATTGCAGCAAAAACAAGCAACCAGAACTTACTGTGAGTACAAAAAAACCGCTTCCGGACACCATTTGGATGGGAATATGTCACTAAAGCGTCTATAATCACGCCCGCATATTTATTCAGCAAAACACCTTGTAGTATAGAACACTCAACAAACTCAGCGCTGACATAGCACACACTCTTTTTATTTCTTTTTCTTTCGGAATATCCCACAGCATGTACGGTATCTTGCAGCTTCCAAGATGGTTGTTATTTGCCATAACAAGTAGTATATTAATTTTTGCAGCACTTACAACGCATGCAGGTAATCTCCATGCTAATCATCCCAGGATTAAAAAATTATTTAACGATAGCAAGCTGCAATTTGGCGGCTGGATTCATGGTGGAGCGACCTTTAATCCAAGCCAAACTAATGGATTCAATGGCCCGGTTATTTTTGCTGATCAGGCTAATCGGTTTCAGCTCAATCAATTGAATTTGTACATACGTCGCCCCGTCGTCTCACAAGGCACAGTATGGGATTTTGGTGGACGTTTCGATTTCATGTTTGGGACAGACGCCATCTTTACTCAAGCTTTTGGTGTTCCAGCTTTTGATGTAAATTCCGGAGAACCTCTGAAAAGAAGTAATTGGGATCTCCATTTATGTTGTTCTTCCACACGAACGTATAGCACTGCCCTTCCGCAAGCATACCTAGAAACCTATGTACCGATCGGCAATGGACTCAACATAAAATTGGGGCATTTTTATACCCCGACAGGCTTTGAAACCGTTCCAGCACCTGACAATTTCTTTTATACGCGCGCTTATACTCTGAATGTCGGCGAACCTTTTACTCATACAGGCATGCTGGCAAACTATTCCGTCAACAAAAACTGGCTTATCTTAGGCGGTCCGATTACCGGCAGCGCTAATGGTGGATGGGATGGCGGATGGGATAAGCAATTAGGAAACTGGAGTGGACTTGCCGGCTTTACGTGGACTAGTGATAATCGTGCAACCTCACTTCATTTCTCCGGCACCTATGGTGAGATTTCCACGCGAAGCAACGAACCTTGGGGATTTTATAACATTGTCTTGCAACACAGAATTACGCCTAAAACCCTATTGGTTCTGCACCATGTTTACGGGCTTGCAGGCGGCGTCTTGTTGAACAACCAGAAATACAGCAATGTAACAAAAGATGCGGAATGGTTTAGTGCGATTGCACATCTATACTATGACCTAACAGACAATCTGGCAATCGGTGCTCGGGGTGAATGGTATCGTGATAAAGTCGGTTTTCGCAATCCATCTCCGTTCCGTATAGCCGCCGCTACCAATGTCGTCCATGATAAAACAGTCAGCTATGCGGGTGACCTCAACAATGTAACCGTTGCACCGGCAGATTATTATTCTATGACCGTGGGACTAAATTGGAAGGCAGCCAAAACTTTGAAGCTTGGATTGAATTTCTTAGAGAGACTGAATATTCGCCCCAATATTCGTTATGATCGAGTCGATGCCTATCATACAGCCGCTTATCGACCGTTTGGCGGAAACAAAGATCAGATTTTATTTTCACTCGACTTCGTATTACCCTTCTAGCAGGCGTTGAAAAACTACCTATGACGTTAAAAACAAGCTCAAAATACTCATTTTATTACGCACAAGCTGCACTTCCTTACCTGTTTTGCTTGTTATCGACTGCCTCGGAACGTCTTTCAACGCCTGCTGTAGGTGTTAGTTCAAATTGACACATGCATGTCATAGTTACTGCTTTTTTATAATACTAGGCGGTTTGCAATAAAACCGCGCTGAAAACTCTGCGCTACGCTGCCTATTTCTAATGACATCCCCCCCTTCGTTAACACATACCCTGATAGAATTATCCAAATTCGGGAAATACTCGTTGGATCCGGGTTGTGCTGAAGTTGGTGGAACTTTTTCTCTTATTCTAGCGCACAATTCAGGTTCATCGGGTTTTGACGGAGCACCCTCCATGGCAGGTAATGGGCAAAGATTACAAGGATCCCCCGGGCATAAACATCCTTTACAGCTCGCATGCGCTGATAAAGACCATACAGTCAATCCCAAACCACAAAAAAGAAACAAGCTTACTTTAATCGCAGACCATACAAATATTTTCATTTTTTTCATAAAAATTTCTATTCCATCGCATAAATTGCAACTATTGATTCTAAATGACTTATACTTCATCTAGGTTATCGTAATTCCATTATAAATGTTCGTTTTATAACTTACTGCTTATTAGAAAAAACATTTATGAGGCAGTCGATGCTAGACAAAAACAGGCGAGAAGACACAGTTTATTAAGCATTTTTAGCCTGTTTTAACACTGTAGCGACGACGCGGATAGTTTCTTCAACAGCCTGCTAGATACATTTTTAATAAGAAGTTATTTAACCTTATACCAATGATAAACAAAGGCGCGTGCTTTTTGACAAACTGATTTTAACTCAATACCCTATTTATGCATGGATCAATTACTTGAAATTCAAAAATGGCATTCATTCGATTCTATAATGACTCATATTGCGTATTGGAAAAATGCATCAGCACCTCAATTTTTGTTTCACGTGATCAAAAATTCATTCCTTTCTTAGCATACGAATTCGCAGAATGAATTCAATCGACATCAATGATTTTAAGGACAATGATGAAGACTATTTTCAATAATAACATCGGATTATTTATTAACGCTTGCTTCGCCTTACTTTTAAGCATCGTGTATATGCCATTTGCAAATGCAGAAGCCATCGAGCATCTGCAGAAAAGCGCCAGCAATGCTTATGAGCGCATGATACAAGCCAAACAATCTGCTGAAACACTCGCTAAAGATGCAGCGTTTGGAGAAAAGAAAGTAACTTCTATCAAACAAAAACTGTCAGCGGCTGAGGAAGAAGCAGCAATTGCTCGGAAAAAATCTGAACAGGCTAACGCATTACTGGAACAAGCAACTAATCAGTGGAAACAAGCCACTGATACCTTAGCTAATGAATGGGGAAAAACTGAAAGAAGATAATTAAAACCTATTTGACTATTGCTATCGTTGCAGAATCATTTTGACATGCGGAATTCCCGCATCCATAAATTCTTTCCCATGCGCCTGAAATCCAAACTTTTCGTAGAATCGAACAGCAGCCGTTTGCGCATTTAGTATGGCTTTGGGTATTCCTCGATTGCTTACTTCTTCCAGTACTTTTAGCATCATGGCCCTGCCGATCCCTATCCCACGCCATTCTTTTAATACCGCCATACGTCCGATATGCCCATCCGGTAACAATCGTACAGTTCCTACGGGCTGTCCGTCAGCATTAAATGCAAGCACATGCGTGCTGATTATATCAAACTCATCCCATTCGAGCTCTTCCGGAACTCGCTGCTCATGAATAAAAACCGCTGTTCGAATCATACGTAAAGCAGATGCTTCGTCTTCCCAATCTACTATGCGTAACCGATGAAAATGTTGCATAAAATCATTTCCACGATAGATTACTACTTAAATGGATGACGCAATACAATGGTATCTTCTCTATCAGGACCCGTGGAGATCATGTCAATCGGAATCTCGCATACTTCTTCCAAGCGTTTCAGGTAATTCTGCGCTGCTTTGGGTAGTTGGCCAAACTCTTTGATTCCTTCAGTATTTTCCAACCAACCCGGTATTTCCTCATAGACTGGCTCACAACCACTCAGATCATCAGCACCCGTCGGTAATATATTACTACTGCTACCGTTGCCCAGCTTATAACCTACCCCTAAATTAAGGCTCTCTACACCATCCAGTACATCAAGTTTGGTAATACATAGTCCAGTTACACCGTTTATTTGAATCGAACGCTTGAGTGCAACTGCATCAAACCAGCCACAACGACGAGGACGTCCTGTGGTCGATCCAAATTCGTGCCCACGTGTGGCCAAACGCTTGCCGATTTCATCATCCAGCTCGGTTGGAAACGGACCGGAGCCAACTCGTGTGGTGTATGCCTTAGTGATACCTAATACATAATGCAGCATTTGTGGTCCTATGCCACTACCCGGTGCTGCTGCGCCAGCCACACAGTTACTGGACGTAACAAATGGATAGGTGCCATGGTCGACATCCAATAGCGTGCCCTGTGCACCTTCGAATAACAAGCTTTTACCTGATTTGTGCGCATCAAATAAGAGCTGCGGCACATCCGCCACCATAGGTTTAATACGCTCAGATTGGATCAATGCTTCATCCATTGTTTTCTGAAAATCTACGATAGGCTGATTAAAATAATGCTTTAACACGAAATTATGATAATCCAACATTTCACCTAATTTGGCTGCAAAACGGTCCCGATGAAACAAGTCTTGCAAGCGAATTGCACGCCGAGCCACTTTATCCTCGTAAGCCGGACCGATGCCGCGCCCTGTGGTTCCAATCTTCCCAACGCCACGAGCAGTTTCGCGCGCATTATCCAGTGCGATGTGACAAGGTAAGATTAAAGGACAGGCCGCACTAATTCGCAATCGCCCGCTCACATCAACACCACTTTGCTCAAGCATGTCAATTTCATCCAGCAATGCGCCTGGTGAAATCACTACGCCATTGCCAATATAACAAATCACGCTATCACGCAAAATACCGGATGGAATCAGGTGCAATACGGTCTTTTTATTACCGATAACCAGTGTGTGGCCCGCATTATGTCCTCCCTGAAAACGCACCACGCCTTGTGCATGATCTGTCAACCAGTCGACAATCTTCCCTTTTCCTTCATCACCCCATTGCGTACCAATGACTACAACATTTTTAGTCATACCTTTATATCTCTAAATAACTCTATTTCTAAAAAATTAGATTTCTGCAACAATCCACTGTTCATTATGCAATACTAACTGCCTGTCACAGTTCAAAGATTCATTGTTTTGCCCTGGCAATTCCATGATGACTATGTGCCCTGCTTTACGTAACTGTTCAATCTTAGCTTCTAATTCTGTATCTTTTTTCTGGAAAGGTGCGCGTATTCCTTTTGGATATGCTTTGGGTCTGACTAATTTGGATAACTCTCTTAGGTCCATGCTAAAGCCAGTTGCCGGTCGTGCTCGCCCAAAAGCTTTACCAATCTCATCATAACGCCCACCTAAAGCAATAGCGTTTGAACTCCCGTTGGCATAAGCAGCAAAAACAACACCTGTGTGATAATGATACCCACGTAAATCAGCCAAATCGAATGAAATCTTATCGACAGTTGGCTTTAATTCTTCCTCAATGATATTAAGTTCATTAAGTGCTATCTTTATTTCAGGGTAATCTGGTAATCGTTCACTGGCATGTATCAGAATTTCTTTATCACCATATAAATCAGGTAACAGCATCAATGCCTCACGAGCATGTTTTGGCAACTTTATACACAATTCCTGTAGCGTTGAAATATCTTTTGCTTGCAAAACTGAGAATAATTCGGTTTCGAGTTCTCGCGATATACCCGCACCTTTAATTAATCCCCGGAAAACTGCCACATGCCCAAGATCCAGTTGAATTTCACCCACACCTGAAACAGATAAACATTGCAACATAAGCCGTTGAACTTCGAGATCGCTTTCCAAACCGGAGTGACCATAAAGTTCCGCGCCAATCTGCAATGGCTCTCGCGTCTGTGTTATTCCGGATGGTACGGTATGCAGCACACTATTGGCATAACATAAGCGTGTTATTCCTGCACAATTCAGCAAATGCGCATCAATCCTGGCAACTTGTGGCGTCATATCAGCACGCAAACCCATCATGCGCCCACTCAGTTGGTCGATCACTTTAAACATTTGCAGATCCATGTCACTGCCACTACCGGATAATAGCGACTCCACATACTCCAATAAGGGCGGAATGACCTGTTGGTAACCATTCACCAGCAATAAATCAATGATTTGCCGACGTACTATCTCAATATGAAGTGTTTCTACAGGTAATATATCTTCGACATATTCTGGAAGTAACCAATTACGCATAGTCATGTTCGACAAACATCAATCAATAAAAAGAATTGAGAACAGCAAATTAGCTTACGATAAGGAGTAGCATTAATCCAATCAACATCGAAGTCAGGCCTATAAAACGTATTTGACTATCATTAATTTCGATTAACTTTCTAAATGCTTCTCGCCAAGTGCTGGGAGATAAAAATGGCAGCATTCCTTCTAGAATCAACATCAATGCAACTGCAATCAGAAAAGTTTCCCACATATAACAGCGACTCCTGATTAATCAATTTCTCACTGCACTTTCAAAAAATAAACAAAAAAATTAAGAGGTTCTGTTGTAATCGAGTATAAAATTAACCGCGATTTCCAGAACCTCTTAGAAAGTTACTGCAAAACAAAATTATATTCCTATTTACAAGAGCACCGCCCTAGATTCGGAAATAGCTCTCTATCTTATGAGCATGACATTTCCAGCAGGGTCTCTGAACAATAAATATCTTTTTATTCAGTCAGTTCTTAATTATCATTTACCAACATCAGGATTCTTCAAATATTTGAAGAAGTCGGAAGTCGGTTCAAGAACCATCATATCTCCCTTGTTCTTGAACGATTGTTTATACGCATCCATGCTACGCCAGAAAGCATAAAACTCCGCATCTTTCTGAAAAGCCGCCGCATAAGTCGCAGCCGCTTGACTATCGCCATCACCCATTGTTTTCTGAGCTTCACGATAAGCTTCTGCCAAAATAACTTCCCGCTGCCTGTCAGCATCAGCACGAATCTTCTCAGATTCAGCTGCACCGGTAGAGCGCAATTCATTGGCCACTCTTTTTCGTTCCGCTTCCATACGTCTATAAACAGATTCACTAACCTCTTGCGGCAGATCTACACGTTTCAAGCGCACATCAACAACTTCCACACCAATTGAGCGAGCATCATTGTCTGCTTTCTGACGCATAATCTCCATAATGACGTCCCGTTCACCTGAAACCACATCATGAACCGTTCGATTACCAAATTCGTCACGCAAACTGGCATTTATGGTTTGTGCTAAACGCGTTTGCGCCAGACCTTCATCCCCACGTACACTAATATAATATTGCTTGACATCAACAATGCGCCACTTAACGAACAAGTCTACTAAAACGTTCTTCTTTTCTGATGTAATAAAACGTTCCGGTTCTTCCGTGTTCATGGTCAGAATACGTTTCTCAAAATAACGCACATTCTGTGCTAAAGGAATTTTGAAATATAAACCCGGTTCAGTTTTAACATCGATCACTTCCCCCAATTGAAATAGAATTGCCTGTTGTCGCTCATCTACAATATAGATAGCTGAACTTCCCAGAAAAAAAACGGCAATAATTATGCCTGAAAATACTGATGTAAAATTTTTCATCTATCTAATCTCCCGTTCACGACTGCGAAAAGATTCTCGTGTCCGTATACTGTTGTCAGATGCGGATTCCTGTGCTGAAGGTTGCACAGCTACCGGTGCTGGTGTGGATCCAGTCATTTGAATTAATTTATCCAACGGTAAATACAGTAGATTATTGCCGCTCTTCTGATCAACCAGAATCTTACTGGTATTAGAAAGTACTTGCTGCATCATATCCAAATACAAGCGCTCACGGGTCACTGTGGGCGCTTTGCTATATTCAACCAGGATCTGTTCAAAACGTCTGGCGTCACCTTCCGCACTTACAATGACGCGCTGCTTATACCCTTCAGATTCTTGAATTAATCGGGCCGCATTACCGACAGCTCTTGGAATGACGTCATTAGCATAAGCTTGGCCTTCATTTTTTTGCCGTTCCCTATCTTGCCCGGCTTTCACTGCATCATCAAACGCAGCCTGAACTTGTTCCGGCGGTTGTGCATTTTGCATCGTTACTTTACTGATAGAAATACCTATTTCATAGCGATCTAGAATCTTTTGCATTAACTGCGTTGCTTTAGCAGCCACTTGCTCGCGACCTTCGTAGAGAACATAATCCATTTTGCTTTTGCCGATGACTTGTCTAATTGCAGTTTCTGCAGCCTGCAAAACTGCATCATCAGGACTTCTATTTTTAAATAAAAACTTCTCTGGATCATTCAAAATATACTGCACCGCAAACTGGATATCGATGATGTTTTCATCATCAGTCAGCATCAATGATTCCCTGAGTACTTTACTCCTCACATTGTTACGGTAGCCAATTTCAACCGTACGAACTTGACTGACATTCACTATCTCCACTTTTTCAACGGGATAAGGTAGGTGCCAACGTAAACCTGCTGGAGCGGTTTCTACAAATTGACCGAAGCGTAATACAACACCTCTATGTCCCTCTTCGACAATATAGAATCCACTGCCCAACCACACCACTACTAACAAACCCAATATTAATGCAATATTACCGCCACTTTGCTGCTTCGGAGCTTTATCACGTGGCCCATCATCATCCCCGCCACCTTTTTTTTGTCCAAAAATATTATTAATCTTTTTATTGACATTGCGCAGCACGTCGTCCAGATCTGGTGGACCAGAATCACCTTTATTTTTTCCCCACTGTGGATCATTTAATCCCATAATAATTCCTGTTTTGTTCGTTCAAAAAAATCCTTGTACCGTAGCACAGCCTTCAGTTATTTTCTTTGTATCGGTCGATTCTTCATACATTTTTTTGGAGTTTTCTGCGCTTGCTTCTGTCAATGCTTGCCTTACAAACTCTATACCCTCGCCTGTTTTTGCACTTAAACGAATGCGTGATATTCTATCATATTCATCACGCCCGCAACCTTTACCGTCTAAAGACAAGTCAGTTAAATCAATCTTGTTCAGGATTAAAATCTGAGGAATAGAATCAGCACCAATCTCCTTTAATATTTTGTTAACCTCTTCAACTTGTTCATCCCGATTGGGGCTGCTGGCATCTATCACATGAAGCAGTATATCAGCTTGAACAGTCTCTTCAAGCGTCGCACGAAATGCCGCAACCAAGGTGTGCGGCAATTCACGAATAAACCCTACTGTATCCGAAATTACAACTGAGCTGCTCGGTGTAAGAAACAATTTTCGTGTTGTTGTATCCAATGTGGCAAACAGCTGATCTGCAGTATACGATTGTGCACGTGTCAATTTATTAAATAATGTCGATTTCCCCGCATTGGTATAACCAACTATGGACACCGACAATACATTGGTGCGCTGCCTTGATCGTCTTTGTACATTACGTTGACGCTGTAAGGTTGCAAGCTTCTCTTTAAGTAACTTAACTCGCTTTCTAATTAACCTTCGATCTGTTTCTAATTGGGTTTCACCGGGACCACGCAAGCCTATACCACCTTTTTGTCTTTCTAAATGAGTCCATCCCCGCACTAATCGAGTTGCCAGATGCTCAAGTTGTGCCAATTCAACCTGCAGCTTTCCCTCATAGCTCTTAGCTCGCTGAGCGAAAATATCCAGAATTAGGCTAGTGCGATCAATAACATTGCAATTCAAACGTACAGACAAATTACGTTGCTGAGCCGGTGATAAATCATGGTTAAAAATAACCAATGGCACTTTATTCTGCATGATTACTTGCGCCAATTCTTCGACTTTGCCGCTTCCAATGTAGGTCGTAGGGTCAGGTCGGGCACGCTTTCCTTCAATAACTGCTACTACTTGGAGCTTACTGCTGAGGGCCAGCTGCTGTAATTCTTGCACGCGATCGACATGATCACCATTGCCAAAATCAAGGCTAACTAAGACAGCTTTATCCGCTACGGGCAATTTATGCATACCTGAATCATTATTCAGGCACTAAGTGTCATGTGCTTCCACTGTTTCAATCGGCATGGTAACCGCTCTTGCAGGCACCACTGTAGAAATTGCATGTTTATATACCATTTGCGTCACTGAGTTTTTTAACAGCACCACATATTGATCAAACGAATCAATTTGTCCTTGCAATTTGATACCATTCACCAAATAGATTGATACCGGAATATGTTCTTTACGCAATATATTCAGAAATGGATCTTGCAGTAACTGTCCCTTGTTACCCATGGGTAACTCCCTATTCTAATTATTGGTTATCGGAATAGTGACTCTACTTGATTTTTTAATGTAAATCTACATTAGATTGCACCAACACTGCAACACCTTGATTTGGCATTAACTCCCAACCATTATGAGAACTGTCAAAATTTATGTTTACTCTATTCTTACGATATTTCAAGCACCCAAACTGGATTTCCAGTCTGGATACTTAAATTGCATTCATCGCTTCAATGACAAGATTTAAAAAACCGTCTTTTAATTCAGACAATTAAAATGGTTCAGGTCTTGGCGTACTATTATTGGAAGGCGGCAGAATCGGCATCTTAAAGTCAGGCTGTTCACCGGTTAGTGTTTTTAAGAAGGCAACAATACTGTCAATTTCCTTCTTATCAAAATCACGATCCAATTGCACTTTTCCCATTGTTTTTACAGCATCTTCCAATGTCGCTGCTGCGCCATCATGAAAATAGGGGTAGGTTAATTCAATATTACGCAGCGTTGGTACTTTAAAAACGTTTAAATCAGTATCTTTTCCGGTAACCGCTTTTCTGCCTTCCGCTTTACTCGCTGTTTTATAAGGATGGTATACGCCAAACTTCTGATACAGTGCACCACCTACCGCTGGTCCATTATGGCAGCCTGAGCAACCGCTACTCTTAAATAATTCATATCCTTCCAATTCCTGCGGATTTAATGCTTTCTTATCGCCTTCCAGCCACTTATCAAAACGCGATCCCGGCGTAACCAAAGTTTCCTCAAAAGCTGCAATTGCAGTCGTCACGCGATCAATATCCACCTGATCAGAGCCAAATGCTTTTTGAAAATGCCCGCGATACTGAGGAATTGATTGCAAAACCTCGACAGCCGCTTTATGCGTTGATGCCATCTCCCCTGGGTTTGCAATAGGCCCCCCTGCCTGCTCTTTTAAATCTTTAGCACGTCCATCCCAAAATTGCGCCAAATTCATACTGGCATTCAATATTGTGGGAGCATTAATGGGTCCTTGTTGCCATGCGTGACCAATAGAAGTCGGAATATTATCTGTGCCTCCCATGCTCAAATTGTGGCAGGAATTACAGGAAATAAAACCGGATTTCGATAGACGCGGATCGAAAAATAACATCTTACCTAATTCAACCATATCCGCATTTTTCACTACTGGCGCTTTAATGGGCTGGATAGGCTCATTGGCTAAAACATTAATCGAGGCGACAAGAGCGCCAATCGATAACAGTGACGCAACCAGTGTACGTATCTTCATCGGTATTCTCCCTAAAAACGGCTGTAATGGCGCAGCCGGTTACGCCTGATGAAACATTCACAAGTGGGAATCTTAAAACACAAAACAAGGCGACAATATCCTGCTTCTCAAAAAATAACAGAATAATTCATATGTACTCGTCGATACTTTATAGCAGAATAATTTCTCACAACGAATAGATTATTCATTGACTTCCAATTGACTGGCCAAGCCAATTTTAGTGGCTTCTTTAGGCACATTATTTTTGTCGTAACCAGAACTTTGACACACATCTGTTTTTAGTAAACGCGACAGCTCTGTTAATGCCTGCTTATAAACCTTACGTTTAAATTCAACCACTGAATCCAACTCAACCCAATATTGATTCCAACGCCACGCATCAAATTCCGGATGCGTGCTTCCACGCAGCGAAACATCACTGTCACGCCCGATTAAGCGCAACAGGTACCAAATCTGCTTCTGTCCCTTATAATTTCCCCGCCACTCACGCCTTATCCAACGCTCAGGTACCTCATAACGCAACCAATCACGTGTTCGCCCAACAATCTCCACATGATTTGGACGCAACCCTATCTCCTCGGTTAATTCCCGATACATAGCCTGCTCAGGGCTTTCCCCTGATTTGATACCACCTTGGGGAAATTGCCAAGAATTCTGCCTGATACGTTTGCCCCAAAAAACTTCATTCTTTGAATTCAGCAGGATAATACCGACATTGGGGCGGTATCCATTACGGTCAATCATGTAAATTACCCATTTGACCCATCAAATGTATAGATTTTTTCATACTTTATTGCAGATTGAAAGTGTCCACAAAACAAAACTCCATACTTTCGTTATAGCTTCATTTGCCAGCGCCAAGTTATCTGCATACTTATGTATAGACTAATCCGCACTTCCTTTACTATTTCAAGGTAAAATTGCGTTAATTTATCATCATAATGGAATCATTCATGCGCGTCTCGCAATTTTTTATTTCAACCCTCAAAGAAGCACCTGCTGAAGCGGAACTCATTAGTCATAAATTGATGCTACGTGCCGGGCTTATCAAACGTCTCGGCAGCGGATTATATACCTGGATGCCACTAGGCTTGAGAATACTCCGAAAAATAGAAAATATTGTTCGTGAAGAAATGAACAAAAGTGGCGCCATAGAGGTTCTAATGCCCGCCATACAACCTGCAGAGTTGTGGCAAGAAACGGGTAGATGGGATATATTCGGACCACAAATGCTAAAAATCAAGGATCGTCATGAGCACGACTTCTGCTTCGGTCCTACCCATGAAGAAATCATCACCGACATAGCACGCAAAGAAATCAAAAGTTACCGCCAGCTACCACTTAATTTTTATCAAATTCAAACTAAATTTCGCGATGAAATTCGACCACGTTTTGGAGTTATGCGTGCACGAGAGTTCTTGATGAAAGATGCGTATTCGTTCCATACTGATGCAGATAGCTTGGCGCAAACTTATCAACTTATGTATGAAACATATAGTCGTATTTTTACCCGTCTTGGATTGAAATTTCGTGCTGTAGCGGCCGATACCGGCGCCATCGGTGGCAGTGGCTCGCATGAATTTCATGTGCTAGCAGAATCCGGCGAGGATGCCATTGCATTTTGCCCGGATTCAGATTATGCCGCCAATATTGAATTAGCCAGTGCACTGATATCGCAACAGGAGCATGATAAACCCACAGGTGTCATGCAAAAAATCTCGACACCCAATAAAAAAACTTGCGCTGAAGTGGCAGCGTTCTTAGGAATGCCCTTACAACAAACCGTCAAAACGCTCGCAATAAAAGTACATGACAAAATATTCTTATTGCTGCTGCGCGGCGACCACCAGCTCAACGAATTGAAAGTCAGGAAAATACCCTTTTTATCTGAATTTCAAATGGCAAGTGAAGCGGATATCCTACAAGAAACTGGAACAATACCTGGATATATCGGCCCCGTTGGTTTAGAAACTTGTGTAATTGCTGATTATGCTGTCATCAGCATGAGTAATTTCATTTGTGGCGCAAACGCAGAAGGCTTTCATCTGACCCATGTCAATTTTGAGCGCGATCTTAAAATACCCGATCATGTTTTCGATATCCGCAATGTTGTTGCAGGCGATGCTTCGCCCGATGGTAAGGGAACACTGGAAATTTGTCGCGGCATTGAGGTCGGCCATATTTTTCAGTTGCGTACAAAATATTCTGAAATCATGAAAGCGGGTTATCTCGATGAATCAGGTCAAATGCGATATATGGAAATGGGGTGCTATGGTATTGGCATTTCACGCATTATTGCTGCCGCCATCGAGCAGAATCATGATGAACATGGCATTATTTTTCCAGCCACAATGGCTCCTTTTCAGCTTGTCATTGTTCCGATCGGCCTGCAAAAAAGCAATCAGGTAAAAGACACGGTGGAAAAACTCTATCAACAATTCTCAAATGCTCGGGTCGAAGTACTTCTGGATGATCGAGACGAACGTCCTGGTGTCATGTTTGCTGATATGGAGCTCGTGGGAATTCCACATCGAATTGTTATTGGCGAACGAGGATTGAAACAATCTGTTGTTGAATACCAAGGGCGAAAAGATGAAGCTTCGCAAGCAATACCTATCGATGAAATTTTTTCATTTATAACAACCAAGTTATGCATAAATTAACGATTACGATTGTTGCTTTGCTTTGCTGCACTAGTGTACATGCCAATAATCCGCATTATGAGCAGCTTGCTGCCTACGCCCAAACCGGCATATTTCACGAAACCAGCGATCAAGCAGTGTCGTATTCGGAGTATGCTGCCATGGCCGATAACATCACATGGCTTGTTATCATGAGTCGCCGATTGGAAAAATTTATACCTGATACGCTTGAGCGGGAAGAATTTCTGCGCACGGTTTACTATGAAGCAACGCGGGCAGGATTGGATCCCCAACTCATATTAAGTGTCATTCAAGTCGAGAGTGGCTTCAAGAAATATGCCGTTTCCTATGCCGGTGCGCGCGGCTATATGCAAATCATGCCGTTCTGGATCGATCTCATCGGTCATCAGGATCACAATCTCTTTCATTTACGCATCAACTTGCGCTATGGATGCACTATTCTGCGCCATTACCTTGATCAGGAAAAAGGTGACTATTTCCGCGCGCTGGGCCGATATAACGGTAGCCTTGGTGAAGCGACTTATCCACAACTGGTATTCGATAAATGGTTGAGTACTTGGCGATAAACGCTTCATCACCTCATGATTAGCAAACTGGATCAGAATTCCGCCCAGAGCTGCACAGAATTGATGCCATCGTGTTGACTGTTCTTCACTTTTTAGAAGATTTCGATTCAATAAACGTTTCTATACTCTCGCGCGAAATAATGCCCAACTGGCGTGCAGCCGGATTACCATCCGGATCGTAAAAATACGTACTGGGTAAAAGCGAGATATCATCCAATTGAGAAGCAATCTCCCGATTCCCCAGAACGGTAGGATAAGTAATTGACATCGACCGCACAAAATCCATCACCACTTGCGGATCGCCAGAATCCATCGCCACACCAATTACCATAATATCTTTTCGGCTCTCATACAATGCGATCAAATCCGGAATCTCTTTTAAGCAGGGCGGGCACCAGGTTGCCCAGAAGTTAACCAGTACCCATCGCCCTTTGTAGTCTTCAAGCTTATGAATTTTCCCTGTTGCATCCTGAAACTCAAAGGCCTGTACCGGAGCGCTCAATAGCAGCGCCATCAGGCAAAATGACCATGCCAATTTATGTTTCAGTATTTGGTAGCGTAATTGACAAGCCATACTATACTTGCGGGTGAGCTCGCTCCAACTTGCTACAAAGTTTATTTAATGCACTCAGGTACGCTTTTGCAGAAGCCACAACAATGTCCGTATCTGCCCCATGTCCGTTCGCAATACGATCAGATTTACGTAACCGAACAGTGACCTCCCCTTGTGCATCCGTTCCGCTGGTAATGTTGTTGACGGAAAATAACTGTAACTCGGCGCCACTTATCAGCAGTGCCTCAATCGCCCGGAAAGTTGCATCAACCGGACCGCTTCCTTGAGACTCGGCATGTATTTCATTACCATTATCTGAAATCACGATCCGTGCGTAAGGAATCTCACCTGTTTCGCAATGAATCGTTAGCGATATTAGCCTGTAACACTCTTGCAATATCAACACTTCATCCGAAACCAATGCTTGCAGATCTTCATCAAATATTTCGTGCTTCTTATCTGCCAATTCCTTAAAACGTAAGAAAGTATTATTGAGCATTTCTTCGGATTCCAATTCAATACCCAATTCCATAAGACGATTGCGAAACGCATTACGCCCTGAATGTTTTCCTAGCAATAACTTATTCGCCCCCCAACCTACATCTTCGGCACGCATAATTTCGTAGGTTTCACGATGTTTCAACACGCCATCCTGATGAATCCCTGATTCATGCGCAAAAGCATTGGCACCGACAATCGCTTTATTAGGCTGCACCGGAAAACCGGTAATACCGGAGACCAGTTTACTTGCCGAAACAATATGTGTGGTATCAATTTTAGTATCACAAGGAAAGTAATCCTGGCGCGTACGCACAGCCATCACAACCTCTTCCAATGCTGCATTACCCGCTCTTTCGCCGAGGCCGTTAATGGTACATTCGACTTGCCGTGCACCATTCATCACGGCAGTTAATGAATTGGCTACCGCCAATCCTAAATCGTTATGACAATGCACTGAAAAAATTGCCTTATCAGAATTAGGAATACGTTCACGCAAATCACGAATCAACTTGCCGAATTGTTCCGGCATGGTGTAACCGACGGTATCTGGAATATTCAGTGTGGTCGCGCCTGCATCAATAACCGCTTCGAGTATTTGACACAGGAAATCTATTTCCGAACGACCGGCATCTTCCGGAGAGAACTCAACATTATCGGTATATTGGCGCGCCCATTTCACAGCCTTCACCGCTTGTACGATGACCTGATCCGGCGACATACGCAGTTTTTTCTTCATATGAATCGGTGACGTCGCAATAAACGTATGAATACGCGCTGACTGCGCACCTTTCAATGCCTCGCCTGCACGCTGAATATCAGCTTCAATCGCGCGCGCCAGACCACATACCACACTCCCCTTCACTGAATCAGCAACGGCCTTGACAGCTTCAAAATCCCCATTAGAAGCTGCTGGGAAGCCGGCTTCAATCACATCCACACCCATACGTTCCAATTGCCAAGCAATGCGAACCTTTTCTTCTTTAGTCATTGATGCGCCAGGACTTTGTTCGCCATCACGTAGGGTAGTATCAAAAATAATTAAATGCTCTTGCATTATGCTCTCCACTTGAGGAAGAAAACTCACAATAAGATAAAACTCGTTTATCGAATTTTATAGGGTAGAAAGAAATAGAGGGTAGAAATTTTTAGCGCGCAAGGCGCAATAACAGCGCCAGTAGAATCACTGGTGCTGGCAGCAGATGGAGTGAGTGGATATTGTTTCTTACTAACATAATGGCCGAATATAAATAGTTTTTTCTTTTTGTGCAATAGACAATGCTTATGAGCCAGGTGTTTCACTACTTTTTTTATTTCTGCTAAAACGCCATAATTTAATAAAGAAACCAGAAAATGCATAGACTGCAAACAAACAAAACAATACGAGCGGCGGATGACTGGGGATTAAAACAAAGAAGAACAGCACTAATAACAGGATAGTAAAAAACGGTACTCGTCGACGTAAATTGATCTCTTTACCGCTATAGTAAGGAATATTGCTCACCATGGTTAACGCAGCAAACAAAGTCACCACACAAACCAGCCATTTAATATCGCTGCCTTGTACCTGAAAATTAAGCGTTACCCAAACAAGTCCGGCTATCAATGCTGCTGCTGCAGGACTGGGCAGTCCCTGAAAGAAACGCTTATCGACGACTTCGATATTGGTATTGAATCGTGCAAGCCGCAACGCCGCACATGCACAGTAAATGAATGCAACTATCCAGCCCCATTGCTCCATATCTTTTAGGGCCCATTCATATACGATCAATGCCGGTGCAATCCCAAAAGAAACCATATCGGACATACTGTCGTATTCTGCTCCGAACTCACTTTGAGTACCTGTAAGTCGTGCGACACGACCGTCCAATCCATCCAGTACCATGGCAATAAAAATGGCTATCGCCGAATACTCAAAATTCCCGTTCATCGCTTGCACAATGGCATAGAATCCCGCAAATAGCGCAGCGGTAGTAAACAAATTAGGTAACAAATAGATGCCACGCCGTCGTAACCGGGACTTGAGCATAGTGCGCTCTGGTAGAGAATCAGGCATTATTGGTATATATGAAAAATGCTAACGAATGACAGTGTGCCATAAACCTTGTATCGGTTGCTTCGAAAACGTTTTTTTAACGACCTGTTAGGATTAGTTATTGAAATAAAAACTCTAGCGAGCAAATAGATCACTTCTCTAGCTAGTCTCTTTATGTTCTTCACGAAATTCCGCCAACACTGTCAATGTTGCGGACACCTTATCGCCAATATTGACATTGATTTTAGTGTTCAATGGCAAATAAACATCGACCCTCGACCCGAATCGTATAAAGCCGAAACGTTGACCACGTGCCAAATGATCGCCAGATGATGCATGACAAATAATACGTTTTGCAACTAAGCCAGCCACCTGCACACAGGTCACATCCGCACCATTATCTGCCTGAATCCATAGCGCATTACGCTCGTTTTCCAGAGAAGCTTTGGGTAAATCCGCATTCACGAATTTTCCAGGAAAATACCATTTGTCACGCACTGTTCCATCGACCGGACTACGATTAGAATGTACATTAAACACATTCATAAACACGCTGACCTTAATAGCTTCCCGCTCCAGATAAGGGTCCTGAATCTTTTCTACCGCGACAATTCTACCGTCAGCAGGCGCCAATATGGCATTGCGATCTGATGGCACCTCCCTGGGTGGATCACGGAAAAACTGCAGAACAAACAAGGCAATTACCCAAAGTGGTATTGCCCAGAGCCAGCCCACTAATAGCGTAGCGCCAGAAGCAGCAGTAAACGCTATTACGATATGTGGCCAGCCTTCACGAGCGATAATAGGATGAGGATAATGAGCCATAAGTAGTTACAAAGAAATCTAAAATGATAAATAAGCCAAAATTCAAATCACAGAAAAATCAGTTCTTTAGTTTTTCACTTGATCGACCAGTTTATTCTTTTTAATCCACGGCATCATATCACGCAACTTTGAACCAACTTGTTCAATCTGATGTTCGGATGCGATACGTCGACTTGCTTTGAGCACTGGTGCGCCCGATTGATTTTCCAGAATGAATTCACGAGCATATTCCCCCGTCTGAATCTGACGTAAAATTTTACGCATTTCTGCACGAGTTTCGTCAGTAATAATGCGTGGGCCGCGCGATACATCGCCATATTCGGCATTATTGGAAATCGAGTACCGCATATTGGCAATACCGCCCTCGTAAATCAAATCGACGATTAACTTGACTTCATGCAGACACTCAAAGTACGCCATCTCCGGTGCATAACCGGCTTCCACCAACGTTTCAAAGCCAGCTTGGATTAATGCGGTCAAACCACCGCACAACACCACTTGCTCACCAAACAAATCTGTTTCGGTTTCCTCGCGAAAGCTTGTTTCAATCACACCGCCCCGAGTACCGCCATTAGCAGCCGCATAAGAAAGCGCCAAATCACGGGCTCTACCTGATTTATCCTGATGCACGGCGATCAACGAAGGTACGCCGCCACCTTGCAAATACGTAGAGCGCACCAAATGACCCGGGCCTTTAGGGGCAATCATGATGACATCAAGATCTTCACGTGGCGTTACCTGTCCGTAATGTACGCTGAAACCATGGGCGAATGCCAACGTGGCATTTTTCTTCAATCCGGGCTCAATTTCCTTCTTATATACGGATCCAATCTGTTCATCAGGCAATAGTACCATGACGACATCTGCGTTCTTGACAGCTTCAGACACTTCTACGACCTTTAAGCCGGCTTTTTCTGCTTTACTCCAGGACGCTCCGCCTTTACGCAAACCAACCGTAACGCTCACTCCCGACTCGCTCAAATTATTAGCATGTGCGTGCCCTTGCGAACCATAGCCCAGAATCGCTACTTTTTTTCCTTTAATTAGAGACAGATCTGCATCTTTATCGTAATAAACTTTCATTATTTTCCTTTTCAACAAAATTAGCACAGAAACCAGCAAGCAATAGTGAAAACGCTTTATTTAGAAAAAACTAATCGCTTTGGATTACTGGCTTCGAGATTCTTAATTCATCAGCAGGTGGGGATTATACCTTTAAAATCCATTCTCCGCGCCCTATGCCGGATGCACCTGTGCGCACTGTCTCCAGAACTGCGCTGCACCCAACCGCTTCAAGAAACGCATCCAGTTTCGAGCTGGTGCCCGTTAACTCGATGGTATAGGATTTGTCTGTCACATCGATAATACAGCCACGAAAAATTTCAACCAAACGTTTAATTTCTTCCCGATCTGCGCCAACTGCGCGTACTTTTACCAGCATCAATTCGCGCTCGATATGGCTACCATCATTCAAATCGATGATTTTTACCACTTCAATCAGTTTGTTCAGTTGTTTTGTTACTTGCTCGACTACTTCATCAGATCCCACCGTCACCAATGTCATTCGCGACAAGGTTGGATCCTCAGTAGGTGCCACTGAAAGTGATTCAATGTTATAACCACGTGCTGAAAACAGGCCAGCTACGCGAGACAAGGCACCGGCTTCATTTTCCATTAATAAAGAAATAATATGTCGCATTTATTTACACCAGAATCATTTCAGAGAGCCCTTTACCACCTGGTACCATGGGAAAAACATTTTCAGTCTGATCGGTAATAAAATCCATAAATACCAATTGATCTTTCAGTTTAAATGCCTCCTTTAAAGCACCTTCTACATCTTCAGGCCGTTCAATTTTCATTCCGACATGTCCATAGCTTTCAGCCAGTTTCACAAAATCCGGTAGCGCATTCATATAGGATTCCGCATAGCGATTACCGTGAAAAAACTCCTGCCATTGCCTAACCATGCCCATGTAGCGATTATTTAAGTTAATAATCTTTAATGGCAACTTATATTGCTTGCAGGTCGATAATTCCTGAATACACATCTGGATACTTGCTTCACCCGTAACACAAGCCACTTTGCCTTTCGGATTGGCCAACTGCACCCCCATTGCCGCAGGCATTCCAAACCCCATCGTGCCCAATCCGCCCGAGTTAATCCAGCGCCGAGGCTTATCAAATTTATAAAACTGCGCGGCCCACATTTGATGCTGCCCGACATCCGAGGTAATAAACGCATCACCTTTGGTAATATTGAACAACTTCTCAATAACCATTTGCGGTTTAATAATTTCGCTATCACGATTAAACTTGAGACAATCCCTCTCGCGCCATAGCTCGATTTGTTTCCACCATTCTTTCAATGCTGCTTGATCCGGCTTTTCCTTTCCGGCCTTTAGCAGTTTAATCAGCTCTTTCAGCACATCCAGAACGTCACCGACTATCGGAACATCGACCTTAACGCGTTTTGAAATAGACGACGGATCAATATCAATATGGATAATTTTTCTATTTTCATTAGAAAAATGCTTGGGATTACCAATGACACGATCATCAAAACGTGCACCCACAGCCACCAGAACGTCACAATACTGCATCGCCATGTTAGCTTCGTAAGTGCCATGCATACCCAACATACCTAAAGATTGCTTATCAGTAGCAGGATATCCTCCTAATCCCATTAAAGTATTGGTACAAGGAAAATTCAACAGCTGCGTCAACTCAGTCAGCTGAGGTGCCGCATTGCTCAGAATTACCCCGCCACCTGCATAGATCATCGGACGCTTAGCAGTGAGTATCAATTCAGCGGCTTTCTTGATCTGCCTGGAATGTCCTTTAACCACAGGGTTATAGGAACGCATAGTTACCTTATCCGGATAAACAAATTTGGTTTTTTGCTGCGAAACGTCTTTGGGTATATCCACCAACACAGGACCTGGGCGACCTGTTGAGGCGATATAGAAAGCTTTTTTAATAGTTTCCGCCAGTTCGGTGACATCTTTTACGAGAAAGTTATGTTTGACGCAAGGGCGCGTTATGCCGACCGTATCAACTTCCTGAAAGGCATCCAGGCCAATCGCGCTTGTCGGTACCTGACCGCTAATCACGACCATCGGAATCGAATCCATGTAAGCGGTTGCGATCCCTGTTACTGCATTCGTCACACCCGGGCCTGAGGTAACCAAAGCCACACCCACTTTATCGCTAGAACGGGCATAACCGTCTGCTGCATGCACGGCCGCTTGCTCATGACGCACCAAAATATGCCGAACCTTATCCTGCTTGAATAATTCATCGTAAATAAACAATACCGCCCCACCGGGATAGCCGAAAATACACTGCACCCCTTCTTCCTGCAAACAGCGTATTGTAATTTCAGCGCCGGTTAATTCCACACTCATGCTTTCTGCATCCCAATATCAAATTCAACTAGTTATTAAATATTCATGCGGCAGTGCTACTTCTGCTTACCGCTAATTTCCCGTACCACCCACTGTCAACCCATCGATGCGCAATGTGGGTTGTCCCACACCCACAGGCACACTCTGTCCATCCTTGCCACATGTTCCGACACCTGGATCAAGTAACATATCGTTCCCGATCATAGAAACTCGTGTCAGCACATCAGGGCCATTACCAATTAAAGTAGCCCCTTTAACAGGATAAGTAATTTTTCCATCTTCAATCATATAGGCTTCGGCCGCTGAAAAAACAAATTTCCCGCTGGTGATATCCACTTGTCCGCCACCAAAATTTGCGGCATACAAGCCATGCTTGACCGAAGCGATGATTTCTGCCGGATCCTTATCGCCATTCAGCATATAGGTATTCGTCATGCGCGGCATCGGTATATGCGCAAAAGACTCACGCCGACCATTACCGGTCACAGGAGAATTCATTAATCGAGCATTTAGGCTGTCCTGCAAATAGCCCCTAAGTATGCCATCTTCTATCAACACAGTACATTGCGTCGGATTACCTTCGTCATCAATATGTAACGATCCACGCCTTTGCGGAATTGTTCCATCATCGACCACCGTGACACCGGGAGCTGCAACGCGCTCACCAATACGTCCTGAAAACGCTGAACTGCCTTTGCGGTTGAAATCCCCTTCCAGTCCATGACCTATTGCTTCATGCAACAATATCCCAGGCCAGCCACTCCCCAGAACAACCGTCATGGTACCTGCCGGCGCCGGGCGCGCATCCAAATTAATCACGGCTTGATGCACAGCTTTTTTTGCATAATCCTGCAAAATTTCATCGGTAAAATAAGCATAATTAAAGCGCCCGCCACCACCGGCAACACCTTGTTCACGCCGACCATTTTCTTCCACGATCACCTGCAAGGACAACCGAACCAGTGGCCTCACATCAGCTGCAAGCAACCCATCACTACGCGTTACCAGTACCACTTCATATTCACCGGCAAGCGATGCCACCACCTGAGTAACCCGCTGATCCAATTGTCGGGTATAGCGCTCGAGTTTTTCTAACAAAGCCACTTTATCCGCATCTTTAAGACTTGCGATGGGGTCTTCCGGCAAATACAACTGTGTGTGGCGATCCACCGCATTATCTTTCATGACTTGCACTGCAGGCATACCACCCCGATTGGCGATCGCCCGTGTTGCCTGAGCCGCCGATACCAGAGCTGGCATGCTAATGTCATCGGAATAAGCGAATCCGGTCTTTTCTCCACTAATCGCACGAACACCAACCCCTTGCTCGATATTGAAGCTACCAGATTTGACGATACCTTCTTCCAGCATCCAGCCTTCAGAGCGGCTGTACTGAAAATAAAGATCCGCATAATCGATTTTATGCGTGAGTATCTGATCCAACACGCGTTGTAATCCGGTTGCATCAATGTCATAGGGCGACAACAAGCAACGGTCGGCAATTGCATAAAAATCTTTATTTTCTGTCATCCATTCAATCGTCATAATTATCCGGTCTTATTTTATCAGCAGATGATGCAGTCACGTAGAGAATTATTATTTATTAACAAACGCTTAACTTAACAGTATTGTAGGATTCGATGATTCAATGCGGGCAGATTTGTTCGCAAACTCGCCTGATACCCCGGATCAAGTGTCGCCACCACAGCGCCAGAGCCCCGTGGCAAACGCTCCATCACCACACCCCAAGGATCCACAATCATACTATCTCCGTTCGTTTCCCGTCCATTGACATGGTACCCCCCCTGCCCGGGCGCTATCACATATGCCATATTTTCAACCGCACGTGCACGCACCAGGATCTCCCAATGCGCCTTGCCAGTAATTGCAGTAAATGCCGCAGGTGCCAGAATAATATCAACATTATTCATCATACGGAATAACTCGGGGAAGCGCAGATCGTAACATATCGACAATCCGATACGACCAAATGGAGAGTCTACAGTGACAACCTCGCTTCCAGCCTTAATGGTTCTTTCTTCAGCATAGCATTCATCACCTAGCCGCAATCCAAACAAATGAATTTTGTCATAACGCGCAACTTGTTCTCCGTTGTCCGCATATACCAAACAACTATTATAAATTTTATCCGATTCGGACGAAGCTAATGGCACCGATCCGCCCACCAGCCATATCCCCAGGCGTTTTGCTGTATCACTGAGAAATTTCTGTATTTGCCCGTCACCCGGTTGTTCCTGAACAGTCAGCTTATCCGTGTCTTTCATTCCCATGATGCAGAAATATTCAGGCAATACAACCAGTTCAGCTTTCTGAGAAACTGCATCTTCTATTAGGCGCGCTGCTTCCTCCAGATTTGCAGACACACTTGGGCCCGAAGCCATCTGAATGGCGGCAACACGAAAGCTTGCCCGTTTTTCATATTCAATCACCGGCTGATTATGTTTAGTGCTATCGTTCAACATTATTCCACTACTTTAATTTTCAAAATTTTGATAAGAAACCGCTTTGGTTTATTGATTATATACTGCAATTTATCAATATTATTATAAAGTTATGAAAAATCCCTATAAAAAACAGGAGATATATTCAATACCAAACCGGATTCTAGCATCTACGCCGACATCGTTCTATTTTGATTTACAATAAATCTGATGTCAGCAAGCGCTGCCTTTGCTATTCTATGAAATTGAATTAACTGTCGAGCGCTCAATGGTGCACACTACTGGTAACATGCCTGATTCGATTCTTGCCACTGTCTTGCCTTTCAGTCGCTATATGCAGCGCATATTGGACAGCGAACCTGCGCGAAAAATGGCACTGCTCAAAGAACTGCAATTGCCTTTCCGCAAAGCCGCCATGCAGGCATTTCTGAATTCTCAATCTGAACATATCACCACTGAAGAAATCCTACATAGCATGCTGCGCGACTTGCGCAAACAAGTCATGCTGCGATTAACCTTACGTGATATCAGTGGTCAGGCTGATTTATCGGAAGTCATGTCCAGCATGACCGAGCTCGCTGAAGTCACCATCAATTTTGCACTCAAGTACCATGAGAGCTGGTTAACACAATCCAATCGCTTTGGGTCACCCAGGGGAGAACATAGTAACACCACCCAACATATGCTAGTTGTAGCCATGGGCAAACTGGGCGGCGGCGAACTCAATGTCTCTTCCGACGTCGACTTGATCTTTGTATACCCGGAAGATGGCGAGACCGATGGCAAAAAATCTATTTCAAACCATGAATTTTTTGCCCGTCTCGGCCGCAAACTCATTGCCAGCCTGAACGATTACACGGTCGATGGCTATGTATTCCGTGTCGATATGCGCCTGCGTCCGCATGGAGAAAATAGTCCTTTGGCAATCAGTTTTCCCATGCTGGAAGAATATTTCATCAAACAGGGACGCGAATGGGAGCGTTATGCCTGGATCAAAGGTCGAGTCATCGCAGGACCGGGCGATGCCGAAACCGAATCGATTCTCATGGAAAAAATTGTCAGACCCTTTGTGTTCCGCAAATATCTGGATTTTGGTGCGTATGAATCGATGCGGCGCTTACATGCGCAATTACGCAAGGAAGTCGAACGCCGGGAGATGCACGACAACATCAAATTAGGTCCCGGCGGTATTCGTGAAATAGAATTTATTACGCAGGTTTTTCAGTTGATCCGCGGAGGTCGCGATGTCGATCTGTGTATTCGACCGACACTCAGCGTTCTAGAACGTTTACAAAAAAAACAACAGCTGCCGCAGCAAGCGGTTACGGACCTCACACAGGCCTATCACTTCCTGCGCAAACTGGAACACCGTCTGCAATATCTGGATGATCAGCAAACACAAACACTCCCTTTAAATCCAGCCGACCAAAGTCTGATCGCAACCGCGATGGACTTTCCAGATTACACAAGTTTTATGCAACAATTGGATGTACATCGCAAGAACGTAACACGTCAATTTGAGCTCATTTTTGCCACTCCCAGGAAATCACCCACCCACGACATGCTGGCTTATTTCTGGCAAGCTGAAACACAAGATATTTCACAGACAGAAGCAGCCGCCACACAGCTGAGCACCATGGGGTTTACCGAACCTGCAAAAATTTCAGAACGGTTACGGTTGTTTTATCACAGCACCGCCTATCACCAGCTACCCAAATCCAGTCAACAACAAATCAACACACTGGTTCCGATGATGGTCGAGGCTGTTGCTGAATTACCACCCGTTGAGACTACACTGGAACGCACGTTGCAGTTACTCGAAAAGATCAGTTCGCAGACCTCCTATCTGGCACTCTTGCTGGAGCACCCTCATACATTACAACGTGTTGCAGAGCTCGTCAGCGTCAGCCAGTGGGCTAGTGACTATCTGGGGCGACACCCTATTCTATTAGATGAATTATTGCGCCATGACGCACCGCACCCTGTCCCGGACTGGAATGCACTCAGCAATGAATTGGTCTATCAGTTGAATCATGTCGACAATCCCAAAAATGACGTGGTCGAATGGCAAATGGACGTTCTGCGGCACTTCCAGCACGCCCAAGTATTCCGCTTATTAGTCACCGATCTGGAAGGCTCGCTACTGCTCGAAACACTGAGCGATCACCTAACCGCACTGGCCGATCTGGTGCTGGATACCGTATTGAACCTCGCCTGGCTCGGCTTAAAAAAACGCCACTGCGAGAAACCCGCGTTTGCCATCATCGGTTATGGCAAACTGGGAGGAAAAGAGCTCGGTTATGCATCCGATCTCGATATGATTTTTGTATATGAAGATCATCATCCTGATGCTGCGGAGATTTACACCAAGCTCGGGCAAAGTATCAATGCATGGTTGACCCGCCACACTTCAGCAGGCTTATTGTACGAAACGGATTTGCGCCTGCGCCCCAATGGTGCCGCCGGTTTATTGGTCAGTTCGATGGAAGCTTTTGCGCAATATCAGCATGAACAAGCTTGGGTTTGGGAACATCAGGCATTAACTCGGGCGCGTTTCGTCGTGGGCGACAAACAAGTAGGAGAAGCTTTCGAAAACACCCGCAAAGAAATTTTGTGTAAGCCGCGCAATTTAATCGAGCTCAAACAAGAAATTTTAAAAATGCGTGAAAAGATGCTGGATATTCATCCTAACCCAACCAATTTATTTGATATCAAGCACGACCGTGGCGGTATAATTGATGTGGAATTCATTGTGCAATATCTGGTACTGGGCTACGCCAACCAATATCCACAATTAACCAGCAACATTGGCAACATTGCACTGCTAAAGCTGGCGGGTGAACTGGGACTCGTACCCGCTGAAGCCGCCACCAAAGCACGGACCGCCTACCGCGAATACCGTCGCCTGCAACACCGCCTAAGATTAGGCGGCGAGCCGGAATTGTCAGGCGCCACCGTTTCAAGAGACAAATCGCAAAAATTCGCACGTATCGCAGCCGACCGCTTGAGCAATGACCGCATGGCAGTATTGCAATTATGGGAAGAAGTTTTTCGGCTGTAGCCCTCGCAAAATTAATTTTTAAATATGCACCATGACATGCTAGAAGACCAGAGGACTCGATTTCTGTGATTATTGATCCATTCTGCGTGCTAAAACAACAGGCCAAACCCTGCTTCGGTCTATTCGTAGAACCACAAAGTAGGACATCTTGCGAAATAATGTAGGACAAATTGCAATATTGTACTAAATTTGTTTTGGATGTAACCGTTACCATCCCTGTTCTAGTAGAATTACTCAATAAGAAAAATTGGCACAATTCCTGCTGGCAACATCACACACACTTGATGTGTCCAACTTAACTTTAAGGAGAATCACTCATGCAAGCACAAAAAGGTTTTACGTTGATTGAATTAATGATCGTTGTCGCAATTATTGGTATTTTGGCTGCTGTGGCGGTACCTGCATATCAAAACTATACTTTGAAAGCGCGATTTAGCGAAGTTGTTGCCGCAGGTTCGCCTTATAAATTAGCATTAGAAGTATGCGCACAAGACGGACGTTGTAATGCTGGCGGCACCTTTACTGCAATATCTGTTGCATCTGGAGTACCAGATGCCGCAGCAATTACTGCTGGCATTCCTGGTATTTCATCTTCAACGGCAGCTTCTCCATTCGACCCAGCTGGAGTAACTTTAGCAATAGCAGGCGGCGTAGCTACATTAACCCTTGTTCCAAGAGCAGTTAGCGGAATAGTTGTTGGAGATACCTATGTCTTGACAGGTACACTTCAAGCAGACGGAAAAATTACATGGGCAAGAACTGGCGGTTGCACAACACGTGCTGCTGGTGCCATTTGCTAATATAAATCTTATTCTTTGTTCTATCTAGCACGTAGGTTGGACTGAACGAAGAGATGCCCAACACAAGCTCTGAACGTTGGGCTTCATTCCTCAACCCAACCTACATACTTAATGTTTTAACAAAAAACCGTCTCTAACCAAGGCGGTTTGCTATTTTGTTATGATTTGCGATTGCACACAGCCCACGTAGGGTGCAATAATCATCGGACATTTCAATCAATACGTTTTGATTGAAAGCATTGATAAACACCGAAACTACGCCTTCCATCGACAATTTCCGAAATGGGAACAATGGTATCGCCCCCCATCAGACCCGCTTCATTGCGCGCAAGATCCGCAAGTTCGCCGGTAACTTTCTCTGCATCACGGTCGAATATGATTTGATCGACAACTTTCGCATTCGCATTCCCCAACTTTTTGCAGGACTCGACTGCTTTGACCGATTGCACCAGGCGTACGCTCTCGCCTTTCGAAGTAACTTTAACCCACGTGCAGGAAGACAGTATTAAACTACCGCATATACATATGGCGATCAGGATTTTTTTCATTACCAAGCCTCATTACTAATCAAATTATCGATAAAATCATTGGTGTGTTCTATTTCTGATTCCGGGTTTTGCATTCAATGGTCATATGATATGCCAACGGGAACAGGATTTGAACAGGATGTTCACTGCTTGCACAAACACCAGCCAGCAATTGACTTAACCGGAGCAAACCGGTAAAAGCTTACTACGAGCCATGATAGAAATTGCATCATCAGCTCGGATCAGCTTCTGCTAGGCTAATGCCTTCACATTACTAACAATCCATGGCAAACCTTCCCCCAAGCCCCCAAACCCGCTGGCAAGCCGTCAAAATGGCAGCCCGGTTTATCTCACCCTACAAACGCCAAGTCATCTACAGCTTGTTGGCTTTGTTATTCACAGCGACAATCACGTTGTCAATCGGACAAGGTATCCGCTTGCTGATTGATCAAGGATTCGCGACACAATCGAAAGATCTGTTGAGTCAATATGTGGTGATATTTTTGCTGCTGGTGATTGCTCTAGCTATCGGCACGTTTACCCGCTATTACTGGGTTACGTGGTTGGGTGAGCGTGTCATTGCGGATATCCGCCGCACAGTATTCAACCATCTGATCCATTTGCATCCGGGCTTTTTCGAGGAAAACCGCAGTCTCGAAATTCAGTCGCGTCTGACCGCCGATATGACATTGCTGCAAACCGTGATCGGATCGTCCGTTTCATTCGCGCTACGCAACTTGATTATGATGCTGGGCGGCATTATCTGGTTATTCATCACCAATGCAAAACTGACCGCACTGGTAACGATTTGTGTGCCACTGGTGGTCATTCCCATTTTGATCTACGGTCGCCGGGTACGGCATCTGTCGCGACAAAGCCAGGACAGAATCGCTGCGGTAGGCGCGTATGTCGGCGAGGTACTCGGGCAAATTAAAACGGTACAAGCTTACAATCACCAATCCATCGACCAACGTATATTTCACGATCAAGTGGAAGAAGCTTTTGCGGTTGCCAAACAACGCACTACGCAGCGCGCACTACTCGTCACCATTGTCATCGTATTGGTGCTAGGTGCGGTAGGCCTGATGTTATGGGTGGGTGGCATTGATGTGATTGAAGGCCGCATCAGCGGTGGCGAATTGGCTGCTTTTATTTTCTATAGTGTCATTGTAGGTTCGGCTGTCGCTTCCATTTCGGAAGTTATCGGTGAGTTGCAACGTGCCGCCGGTGCCGCCGAACGGACGATGGAATTATTACGGGCTCCCAATCTGATCCAGTCCCCAGCAACGCCTCAACCATTGCCTAAAGTATCTGGCAATATCGAGATTGATCAATTGTGCTTCGCTTATCCTTCCCGCCCCGACGTGCTTGCCATCAATGAACTGACACTCACCATCCGGGCCGGCGAAACGCTGGCGCTGGTAGGTCCTTCCGGTGCCGGCAAATCAACGTTGTTTGATTTGCTGCTGCGCTTTTTTGATAGTCAATCCGGTTGCATCAAACTGGAAGGAATTGATATCCGACATCTGGATCTTTTTGCCTTACGCCGGTGCTTTGCGCTGGTGTCACAGAATCCGGTGCTGTTTTTTGGCACCATCAGTGACAATCTGCGCTATGCTCGCCCTGACGCCACCGATGCCGAAGTGGAAGCGGCTGCTGAGGCCGCTTACGCGCACGATTTCATCTGTAAGCTGCCGCAAGGTTATCAAACGCACTTAGGCGATTCAGGGTTAGGATTATCAGGTGGACAAAAGCAACGATTGACCATCGCACGCGCCCTGTTGGCCGATGCACCGATTCTGTTGTTGGATGAAGCAACCAGCGCATTGGACGCGCAAAGTGAACATTGGGTGCAACAAGCATTGCAGCGATTGATGCATAATCGCACGACATTGGTTATCGCCCATCGCCTGGCTACCGTACAATCCGCAGACCGGATTGCCGTGCTCGATCATGGCCATCTGGATGCACTGGGCACACATACCGAGTTACTGCAATCCAGTGCGCTGTATGCGCGCTTGGCTGCACTACAACTGCAACCGCAGTAGCAGCTGAATTTTATACCGATCGATCGGCTGCTTGACTATCCAATCCGGCACCAGCCGATTGAATCACCCTTGACAGCGTTTTGCGTGCGGCACGCATACCAACTCCCATCTGAAGCAGCGTATTCACATGGACTGAACGTTTAAGTAATAGCACGAGCAGGCACATTGAATTTACTCCTCCATCCGGATATACCGCACTGAGAAGTGCTTGCGGCGGGGAAAATTGAAGTGGATCGATAATAGCGCGTACAGCGATAAAAGGAATACCTGCTGCTGCAGCAACTTCAGCAATAGCGCCGCTCTCCATATCCACCGCACAAGCACCTGTTGCTTGCGCCAAGTGCCGTTTTGCTTGTATATCCGTCAATGGCACTGCGCTGTTCGCCAGTATGCCGTTGACCACGACGATATCGGCCGGAAGCATTTGTTGTAGTCGATTGCGCCATACCGTGGTGATGGAAAACTGTTCTCCGACATGGATAATATCCGGAAGAATCAGATCGCCCGGTTTCAAATTGGCATCCAATGCGCCGGCAACACCGAAACTCACCAATGCAGTAGCGCCATGCTGGCACAATCCCTCTGCCGCTGCCTGTGCTGCTTGTGCGCCCATGCCACTTAACCACAAAACCGCATGGTCGCTAACCTGCACCATTTCGTTGAATGGAATATGCGCTGATGAAACACAGCGGGCTTCAGCCCGCAACGCCGTCACCAGGCCGATTATATGCATATTGTCAGGAATTTGTCGGACTTGAGCAATCGTAACGAACCAGCAGGATAGCGAGGACAAATTTTCACGATTCTGAGGCGCATAGCATGACTATGCAACAAGGAATCGAGGAAATACGAACTGCTACTCCTACTGGTGCAGTAGATTAGTTTCAAGTTCGACAGACTCCAAAGTTCTGGTCAGCGCACGGTAACGCGCCAGCGCCCAGAGCGGGAAGAATTTTGAATAACCGTGATAACGCAGATAGAAAACGCGCGGAAAACCAGGTGCGGTAAACCAAGGGTCTTCCCACAAGTGGTCACTCGCTTGATTGCGCAGCAAGTAGCCGATACCTTTACGTACAGATTCACTATTGACTTCACCGGCCGCCATCAAGCCCAATACCGCCCACGCTGTTTGAAAGGCAGTACTGGTTTCAGCAAATTGTCCTGCCAGTTTGCTATCCAAATAGGAGTCGTTGGTTTCACCCCAACCACCATCCGCGCGCTGCACGGAATTTAACCATTTTACGGCACGGCGTACTGACGTATGTTGCATATCGAACTTGGCCAAGCGAAATGCTTCCAGCACAGACCATGTGCCATAGATATAATTGGTACCCCAGCGCCCGAACCAGGCGCCGTTTGATTCCTGTTCCCGTAACAAGTAACTGATACCACGCAGCACCGCATGCTGGTGATGCTGCTTACCATATTTTCCAAGAAAACCGACGCAACGCGCTGTTACATCGCTGGTAGGCGGATCGATCAATGCACCGTGATCGGCAAAAGGAATCTCATTCAGATAGTGATAGGTGTTATCGATGTCAAAGGCTGCAAAACCACCATTGCGCGATTGCATGCCGAACAACCAGTTGGCTGCGCGTTCTAGGGCCTTCTGGTAACGCTGCGAATCGCCTTGATCCAGTGCCCAGGCCACTGCAGCCGTATCGTCGAGATCTGGATAATGCGGGTTCGCATACTGAAAAGCCCAGCCACCACCCGGCAAATCCGGCCGTTTATCACGCCAATCGCCAGGTTCATCCAGAATCTGTTGTTCCACCAACCAATCCAGCGCTTGCAACACCGGTTTCTGATCCGTTGTTGGGTCTTCCTGTAATGCCAGACTTGTCAGCACCGTATCCCAGACAGGCGAGGTACAAGGCTGACACCAAACACGTTCTCCTTCATCGACCAGCAATCCGCGCAACGCGTTACGACATTGCACCCGGTTAGGGTGATCATAGGCATAGCCCAACAATGTCAATGCTTCATGCGCATTGACCATGGCGGGAAAAATAGCGCCAATGCCACATTCGCCATTCAGACGTTCGAGTGTCCAGCTTTCTGCGCGACGTATCGAATATTGACGCACCGATTGAGGCAACTTGGGCTCCACCCGCGACAATACACGTTCAACCAACATAAAAATGCGTTTAAGCAATGTCTCCGCTTGCGGAAAATAGTTTGTTTCCTCTTCCGGTGGAACAATAAACAATTCACGAATATTCACTTGACGCGGATTGATAGCACGTGCCCTCATCGTACACAAGATGGATAAAGGTACCATAACGGTTCGCGACCAGTAGGAAACCTTGCTGAGGTGGAAAGGAAACCAACGCGGCAGTAGTACCAGTTCCGAAGGCACAACAGGCACACCGCGCCACGGGATCTGATCATACATTGCCAGCAGCAAGCGCGTAAAAACGTTAGCTTTGGCCGCACCACCGCGTTCTAGAATAGCTTCTCGTGCGCGCACCATATGCGCTGCATCGGGAGAATCGCCCACCAGCTTCAGGGCATAATACGATTTAATGGTGCAACTGATATCAAATGCGCCGCCATAATATAACGGCCATCCGCCATGCGCCATGTCCTGTTTATCACGGATAAAACGCGCAATTTTATTCTCCAGAATGACATCGATTTCATCCATGAAGTGCATCATCAGAATATATTCTGCCGGGATGGTACAATCCGCTTCGAGTGGGAAACACCAGTGTCCATCTGGATTCCGCAAAGACAACATCGCCGTGCGAGCTTGGGAAAATTTCTTTTCCAGCTCGTCAGCATTGATTCTTTCACGACTCGAGTCGGCTGTTATATCCGCTAAAGGTGCTTCGTTCTCAAAAACGAAATCATTCCGTTGTTGCGATATGTTAGATTTTCTTTGAGATCCGTTCATATATTCCTAAGCGCTATGGCTGTTACAAATTTTCCAATAGGTATACATGCATATACCACCCAGTAGCTCTACTTTATTCACTTAAAGACTCTTATCATCTGTCAGTATCATTAACCTTGAGGCGTCTGACTATAAAACCCTATAACCAAGGCTAGTCAGTTTTTTTCTGTTTTTGCTTTTCCGAGTCTTTATCAAAAGGATTATCCTGAAAAGGCTCATAATAAAGGTCTAATGGCAGCTTGCCATCATGAACCAGAAATTCGCGCTGCTGTAATGATGCTTCACGCACAAATAAATAAGGATCCAACGCCGCTTCATCACGAATACGCATTGGACCGGATAAACGTGCGCGCTTGTCGACAGCACCGAGAATCGTCAAAGGTGCAGCAAATACCGAACCCACTGCAAGACCTGCGTAAAAAAGCACATTGGTAAAAATACTGACCGGAATACTTGAAACATCACGCTCACTACTCGGCCCCATGAACGGAATAAACAAATAAGAACCTGGGTCAACTCCCCATACGCCTAGTGTTTGACCGAAATCTTCATCATTCTTCTGTAAACCCATGTGAGTCGCCATATCAAAAAGCCCAAACATGCCGACTGATGAGTTAACAAAAAAACGTAGCGTATCTTGAAAACCTTGTTTTACCTTACCTTGCAAGAAGGAATTCAGAACGACATTGGGATACGACAGATTATCGTAGAAATTCCCTATAGATCGTTGCGCTGCATCGGGCACATAATCAATGTAAGCATTCACAACGGGCTCAAATACCGCCCGATCGACTCGATCGGTAATATCATAGGAAGCTCGATTGACTTTCTCATGCGGATCGACCGGATCTACGTCTTGATCACCACCCTTTGGGGTTGTTGCACAACCCTGTAAGATCACGACACACAAAAACACCGCGCTACTAACTAACTGCCTGATATTTACTACCGAATGTATATTCCTCAAAATTCAGGTGCTCTCATTCATTTGCTTGTAAAACATTCAGTTCTGAGAAAACATCATTATCACAAAACGTAACCATCAATCTTTACATTTATCTCACTAAAAGCAAGCAAAATACTCTGTCAATATTTGATTCGGCCGAAGTATACACTACTCCGTCAATCTCATGTTTTTCCAACTTGACAGAGATCATCTAAACTCCTTAAGAAATATAAGAAAATTGAAGGAAATAATGCCAACATCTCTTAACTTTCCCGCTCACCATGTACGATCTCTATCAGCTTTAGAGCTTGTAATTCCATCTCAAGAACGAAACCATCGACTTTCGCACGAAAATGGCGGTAGAAAATCATGCTGGGAATCGCCACCAGTATACCGAATGCCGCATTATACAAAGCCACAGAAATCCCGTAAGCAAGTTGTGCCGGATTACTACCCGTAGGAGAATTTGAACCAAAGATTTCAATCATGCCCACCAAGGTGCCAAACAATCCCATCAGTGGACTCAGCGCGGCAATCGTTCCTAGCGTGGTCAGATACCGGTTCAAATCATGTGCGACTACACGACCTGATTCTTCAATCGACTCCTTCATGACTTCCCGCGAGCTCTTAACATTTTTAAGCCCGGCAGCAAGCACTTCCCCTAATGGAGAATGCTGTTGCAAGCGCGCAATCATCTCAAGGTTTACACCATTTCTTTTATATTCATTTAATACTCTGGGCAATAATTCCTTAGGAGAAATGACACTTAAACGCAGTGTCCACATCCGTTCCACAATGATACCCATGGCAACAATAGAAGCAATAATGATTGGCCAGATCGGCCAGCCGGCCGCTTGAATCAAAGATAACACGCGATAAACTCCTCACTCATGATAGATCAGGTATTATTCTGCAATCTATGAATACCTGATGATTTGCTTATTTTATAACTAAGCGATTAATTTGGCATGTAATGTATCTTGATCGTGCACTTTCAGCAAGAAAACAGTGCTTTTTCTATCCACAATTTCTGTGAATAAGTTTGTGAATATATTACGGATAGCACTATTAAGTTAGCATATCCAAACAACTTTTTTAACTTGATTATTTATTAATCTATATATAGCTTTATTAGAAGAAACAGATAATTACAAGAAACCACACTTCTTACACACACTCTGACAATACACTACACACTTTCTACAAGACATGTGACATGTGGATTATCACATAACAGACGCAACCAAATGAATTTTCCTTCAATCATGCTCGGCAACGTTCATAAAGTACTGACGGTCAGTGAATTAAATCGCACTACCAAGCAATTTCTGGAACAGAGCATTCCATTATTGTGGGTTCAAGGTGAAATTTCCAATTTGAAGCGTTATCAATCGGGTCATTGGTACTTTTCCCTCAAGGACGCCGATGCGCAAGTTCGCTGTGTTTTATTCAGTCACAAGAATCAATATATTGACTGGCAACCTAAGGATGGCATGCAAGTGGAAGTACTTGCAATCGTCACACTATACGAACCGCGCGGTGATTTTCAGTTAAATGTTGAAACCATGCGACGCGCCGGACTCGGTGAATTATTCGAGGCCTTTGAAAAGCTTAAATCCAAATTGGAACAAGCCGGATTATTCAATTCCGCAAATAAAAAACCGTTACCCGCGTTTCCGAAACAAATCGGCATCATCACCTCCTCGGATACTGCAGCGCTACGAGACGTACTATCAACACTGCAACGCCGCATGCCAACATTGCCTGTTATTATCTACCCTACCCTGGTGCAAGGAAGAACAGCAGCCGGCAGTATCGCCGATGCGATTAAAATCGCATGCCAACGAGCGGAATGTGATGTACTGATATTGTGCCGAGGTGGCGGTAGTATTGAAGATTTATGGGCATTTAATGAAGAAATTGTAGCGCTTGCCATTGCCGCCAGCCCGATCCCCATCGTCAGCGGTATCGGCCATGAAACAGACTTCACCATCGCGGACTTTGTTGCGGATATGCGCGCGCCCACACCAACCGCAGCCGCTGAGCTCGCCAGCAGAGATCGAAAGGAACTGAGTCATCGCTTGAGCATGCTGCACCAGCGCATCTATCGCATCACCTTGCATCGTATTGAATACGCCATGCAACAAGTGGATATTCTGACGCATCGTTTAATTTACCCGGGCGATCGCATCAAACAGCAAACCTTGCATCTGGGGCATTTGCAGGACCAACTCATCAACACCTGGCGACATCAGATCGAAAAGAAACAGTGGAAATTACTCGAATTCAGTCAACGGCTGACGGCTGCAAGTCCCAATATTGTCCATTTGGTAGAGCAACAAAAAGAGCGGACTTCACGTTTCCACTCTGCCTATTCCCGTTATTTCGAAAAAATATCAGTTCGGCTGCAACATATGCAAGTACAGTTATCTCACCTGAATCCGCAATCGGTACTGGAACGCGGATATAGCATTACGTATTCCATGCAAAGTACCATCATCCGTGACAGCAAACAAATGAATCCCGGCGATAGGATTCAGGTAAAATTCGCGCACGGAATGTGCGAGGCGGATGTCACAAAGACCAAAAATTCCTGATACCTATACATAGTATCAGCGCTCATTCCATTTTATGCAAAACAACAACAAGGACAAAATCACCGATGCCAAAAACTTTCCTGATACTGGGCGCATTCAACACATTTTTATGCATCACACTAGGCGCGTTCGGCGCACACGGCCTGAAACGAGTATTATCAGCGGATATGCTTACGGTGTACCACACCGGCGTGCAATACCATTTTTATCACGCCTTCGGAATCATCATCATTGGCCTGCTATTACTGCACTTTCCCAAATCCCGCCTAATCCCGATATCCGGCTGGCTGATGATGGTCGGCATTATTTTATTCAGTTTCAGTCTTTACGTATTAAGCGTGACCGAAATGCGCGGGCTTGGCATGATCACGCCGTTTGGCGGCGTCTCATTCCTGACTGCTTGGGGATTGCTGATTTATGCCGTCTGGAAAGAAAAATAAAGGCACCGCCATCGCACTTATAGTGATTGTAAGTTATCCGTGGCAGATACATGCAGCAATTTTGCGGATAGATACTGGTTATCAGTCAGTCCTATGGCGCTCGTATCGGTGAACAAACATATGGGTAGAGCACTTCACCCAACAATGGCGACACTGAAATACCACCTGTTTGAATACAAACTAATAATCAGCAATATGAATAAAATATTTATTTAGATTTTTCTACTATTTTTCGATGGGAAGCGGCCATTTCCATGTTGCGCTCAGCCGATTTGGTATATTTTCTTAATAATGCTTCATGGTGCGACTCGAAATCCAGACCTTCCCGGCCATAGTATTCGCTGTGACTTTTATACTCTGCCAGCAGCTTTTTTTGCTCTTTTGCTTTTTCTTGCATTGCCTTGGCCTCATTCTCGTAATATACGGCTAATCCGATATGATCAAATTTAGTTTTGGCTTTGGCTTCAGCAATCTCGTTTACTTCTTCTGATTCTGCAGCGATGCAGACACTCGAAGCCATGAAAGTGAACATAATCAACATTGTGAAAAATAGCTTTGTTTGCATGGTGAATCTCCTTGATTAGATATAAATGCAAAAGGAATTCCAGTGCTATTACCAATATTCAGCCAGCTGAATTCGTTCATCATAGCAAATTGTGTAGAATCCACAAATGATTAATGGATAAACCAGATATCAATCAGACTCATGAGAAACACAAAATGAAATTATTATTCTTAATTATTCTGCTCAGTTGTATCGGTGTTCTAGGTTATGCGCAATATCTGCAGCACGTTCAAGGGCTGCTGCCCTGCCCACTTTGTGTAGCACAACGGGTCGCCTACTGGCTGTTGGGACTCACTGCATTCGTGGCATTTCTCCACAATCCCAAATACATTGGGCGCCGCTTCTACGGTTGCTTGCTGAGTGTTTTCGCATTCGCCGGGGCAATCATTGCTGCACGGCACGCTTGGTTGATACGTTTTCCGGAATCATTTGAGTGCGGTATCAGTCCGGAGGAAGCCTTTTTAAATGCCTTACCTATTGCCGGGTGGTGGCCTGGAATGTTTGAGGCCAATGGGGATTGCGCTAATATCGATTGGAAATTTTTATCACTAACGATTCCGGACTGGTCATTGGTGGCTTTTATTAGCCTTGGGAGCTTAGCGCTTTATCCATTATTGGCTAAGAAATAACCAAGAATAGCGAATTATCCTCTTGGATGGTGCGTAGCATGTAGTTGCTTCAGACGTTCACGTGCAATATGCGTGTAAATCTGCGTAGTCGAAATGTCGGCATGACCCAGTAACAGCTGCACCACGCGCAAATCAGCGCCGTGATTTAGCAGATGGGTGGCAAATGCATGACGTAGTGTATGTGGAGATAGCTGTTTGGTAATACCCACTATTTGTGCATAGCGTTTGATGAGATACCAGAATGCCTGACGTGTCATGGCCGCACCGCGTGCCGTCACAAATATGGTGTCGGTGACAATACCATTCAGAAGAGCAGGTCTAGCTTCCTTGGTATAGCGACTCAACCATTCGAGTGATTCTTCTCCAAGCGGTGCAAGACGTTCCTTCCTACCCTTCCCCATGACTCGCAGAACCCCCATGTCCATGCTGACTTGCGAATACTTTAGATTGATCAGTTCCGATACCCGCAGTCCACTGGCGTATAAAACTTCCACCATCGCACGATCACGCAAACCGAGCGGGTGCTTAAGATCAGGCACGCTCAGCAATAGTTCGACTTCTTTTTCTGTAAGACTCTGAGGTAAACTGCGTTGCAATTTAGGCGTTTCAATATTAAGACTGGGATCCGTCGCAATTTTGCCTTGGCGCAACAAAAAACGATAGAAACGTTTCAGACTGGATAGCTCCCGGCTGGTCGTACTGGCTTTAATCTTAGCGGAAACTCTGGACGCCAGAAACTCGAGCAAATCCGAATGCGTTGCATCCATCAGTACCCTATCTTCTTGATTTCTTCTTCTCAGCCATTCACTGAAAAGTCGTAAGTCATTGCGATAGCTATCCAGCGTGTTACGTGACAAGCCATCTTCCAACCATAAAGCGTCGGAAAACTCATCTAATAAATTTGCGTCTAAATCAAGCACTCTCATGGCGTAATAACCACCGTTTGATCTCTAAGGGATTTCCATCACTTGCATTCATAAAACCTCCTAATCCACCATTCTTAGCGATCACACGATGACAGGGTATGATGATCGGAATTCTATTGGCGCCGCATGCCCGACCTACTGCTCTGGGTGCGGAATGGAGCTGTGTCGCTATTTCCGCATAACTACTCGTTTTCCCGCTCGGAATAGTCTGTATGGCTTGCCACACCCGGCGTTGATGCGCTGTGCCGCCAATATGCAAACTTAAATCAAACCTAAAACTGGGTTCAGTTAAGTACGCTTGCAATTGCCTACAAACCTCTTTAGCCAGATAACTCTGTGGTGCCAAAGGCTGAGTATCCACAGACAAATACTCGATATCGGTCAACCAGTCCTCTTCAATAATAATCCCTAGCACAGCAAATGGGGCAGCCAGTTTTGCCTGATAGACTTTGATTGAATCAGTCACCTGTATATTTTTTAATCTACTCACTGCCGGCTTAAATCGCTATTTGGAAAATTATCTAATGCTTCCGCTTTACTTAAAAATTGACATTAAAAATAAATAGAAGTTTCAAATGTCAATTCTTATCCCGGCACCATGCAATGTGTACCGGGAATTTTTCCAACAGATCATTCAATTTTTTTCACTTACGACTTCAGCAACAACAACTCGTTGAGTCTCTTTACAAAAGCTGCCGGATCCTCAAGCTGACCGCCTTCAGCCAGCAAAGCCTGATCAAATAAGATATGACTCCAGTCTTCAAAATTGTCCGCCTCTGTTTTTAATCGTTGCACCATCGGGTGATGTGGATTGATCTCTAGAATTGGCTTAGCATGCGGCACCTTTTGCCCTGCCGATTTCAACAGCCTCTCCAGATTACCTCCCATCTCATAGGTATCGGCAACAAGACAAGCTGGAGATTCTGTTAGACGAAAAGTAATACGCACATCTTTTACTTGCTCGCCCAGCGCGACTTTCATTTTTTCTGTCAATTCCTGATAAGCGCTGGTTTCTTTCTCACGTTCTTCTTTCTCAGCCTCATCTTCCAGATTACCCAGATCCAAGCCGCCTTTAGCGACAGATTGCAGTGATTTTCCTTCAAACTCGGTTAAGTTACTCACCAACCACTCATCCACGCGATCTGCTAACAAGAGTACTTCGATACCCTTCTTACGGAAAACTTCCAGATGAGGACTGTTTTTTGCCGCTTTCAGATTATCTGCTGTCACAAAGTAAATCTTTTCTTGTCCTTCTTTCATGCGCTGCACATACGTTTCTAACGAGACTGTTGGCTCGTCGGTATCACTTTGAGTGGTCACGAAACGTAACAGCTTGGCAATACGTTCACGATTTGCATAATCTTCGCCAACACCTTCCTTAAGAACTTGGCCGAACTCTCGATAAAAAGTACTAAACTTCTCTTTACCTTCATCATCTTCGTTCTTGGATAAATCCTCTACTAATCCCAGAACCTTCTTGACCACACCTGCTCTGATCGTGTCGATATCTTTAGATTCCTGCAATATTTCGCGCGACACATTCAAAGGCAGGCTATTCGAATCAATCACGCCACGGACAAAACGCAAATAATTAGGCAGCAGTTTTTCAACATCATCCATGATGAAAACCCGTTGCACATATAACTTAATACCGTGGCGACGCTCACGATCAAACAAATCAAAAGGTGCCCGCGATGGAATATAAAGCAACTGAGTGTATTCCTGTTTCCCTTCCACCCGTGCATGCAGATAAGCAAGCGGCGGTTCAAAATCATGCGCTACGTGTTTATAAAATTCATGATATTGCTCAACGGTAATTTCATTTTTTGGGCGCGCCCATAAAGCACTTGCCTGATTGATTGTTTCATCTTCATCAGTGATTTTGTTTTTCTTCTCTTCCTGCGACCATTCTTCCTTTTTCATCACGATAGGCAGCGTAATGTGATCGGAATACTTGCGAATAATGTTACGGATTCTCATGCCATTGAGAAACTCATCCTCATCCTCGCGCAGATGCAGGATCACTTCAGTACCACGTGTCGCTTTCTCTATGGTTTCCAGTGTGTAATCACCTTCACCACTGGATTCCCAGCGGACTCCATGCTCAGCGGTCAAACCGGCGCGCCTGGTATTTAAAGTCACCTTGTCGGCAATGATAAATGCCGAATAAAATCCGACACCGAATTGACCGATTAAATGAGCATCTTTGGCTTGATCGCCGGTTAACGAATTAAAGAACTCCCGAGTACCCGATTTGGCGATAGTTCCAATATGATCAATCACTTCTTGCCGAGACATACCAATACCGTTATCGGAAATAGTGATAGTCCGTTCATTGCTATCGTAGCTCACGCAGATCTTGAGATCGGAGTCGGATTCATACAATGCTGCATCCGTGAGACCTTCAAAACGAAGTTTATCCGCAGCATCAGAGGCATTCGAAATTAATTCACGCAGAAAGATTTCCTTATTACTGTATAAGGAATGAATCATCAGCTTTAATAGCTGTTTTGCTTCAGTTTGAAAACTTAGATGTTCTTTGGTTGTTTCTGCTTGCACATTTGCCTCCTTAAGAAATTTGCTTATTTATCTGGGGATCATGCAGAAAAATTCAAGTCAATTTGTCAGTGAATTATTTACTTCAAATAAAGATACTAATATCCATATAACTTCCAATAAATAACACGATCTTAATCACGCCTGAAAATCTTTATTGAGGGATGCTCAAGAGGTACGTAATTTGCCAGAATTGCAACTATTCACAGTAACTTCCGGTGAATGAAACAAGGACCGAATAAGCAAGAACGCAAGCCTGTTGATGATATTTTCTACCTGTGGTCGGAACAGCAGTACAGATTAAAATCTTCGCAGGATTCGACATCAGTTGTTGTTTTCATTGAGGGATCAATTGGTATCGATTAAGGTTCCACAAGCATCCAATCTACCGCATGGTTATCGAGAAAGATAGTTTTCCAAGAACCACTGCTTAACAAAAACTTTAACTTACAATATGCTAAAAATATTAATCCAATTCGGAGAGACGATATAAAATGAAACCACACAATATCTTTTCAAATATCCCTCATCGCTTAGATAAAGAATTATTTCAGTGTCTGCTCAAACACGACACGATAACCATTGAAAGAATCATCTCAAAAGGCCATAGATCCGCTGAGTCCGATTGGTACGATCAAGAAGAAAATGAGTGGGTTATGGTATTAAAAGGAAAAGCCATATTGTCCTTTGAAGATCAATCGTCAATACAGCTCAACGAGGGAGATTTCATTAATATCCCCTCTCATAAAAAACACAGAGTTGCATGGACGGATCCGGATAACGAAACAATTTGGCTTGCTGTGCATTACTGATGAGCATTTCCGACTGAAATTAATCATCAGAATAATCCATGTAAATTCGAATACGCCCAAATAACATAATCATTGCGCTCAATAACGCTTACTTACATTTGCTTGCAGATAGTTGAGGAAACTGACGTTTACCAGCAAGTGTTATTTAGCCGCCGGCTTACCGTATTTTTGGCGGAATTTCTCGACTCTACCCGCAGTATCTACGATCTTCTGTTTACCGGTATAAAATGGATGACAAAGTGAACATACTTCAATATTCAATGCCTTGTTCATGGTAGAACGTGTTTTGAAAACGTTGCCGCAACTGCAAGTTACTGTTATTTCCTGGTAGTCTGGATGAATGTCTACTTTCATTGCCAATATCCTCAATTATTCCATCCCCAAGGGGGGTCATTAAAAAGCGATGTATTATCCTTTAATGCGCGTATCGGTGCAACTACGAAAACCTATGCTTAAACTCGTCTCATCGAATCAAAAAAATCAGAATTACTCTTTGTTGCCTTGATCTTATCCAGCAAGAACGCCATTGCGTCCATATCATCCATGGGGTGCAGCAATTTACGCAATACCCAGATTTTCTGCAGAACATCTGGAGGAATTAATAATTCTTCTCGCCGCGTACCTGATCGATTGACATTAATAGCCGGATAAATACGCTTCTCAGCCATCTTCCGATCAAGATGGATTTCCATATTACCGGTACCCTTGAATTCTTCATAAATCACATCATCCATGCGCGATCCTGTATCAATCAACGCAGTCGCAATAATGGTCAGTGATCCACCTTCCTCGACATTACGCGCAGCACCGAAGAAACGTTTAGGACGTTGCAACGCGCTAGCATCCACACCACCGGTCAACACCTTACCCGAAGCAGGCACCACCGTATTGTAAGCGCGCGCCAACCGCGTGATTGAGTCAAGCAATATGACAACATCTTTCTTGTGCTCCACCAAGCGCTTGGCCTTCTCAATAACCATATCGGCCACTTGCACATGCCGCATGGCCGACTCATCAAACGTGGAAGAAATCACTTCCCCCCTGACCGAGCGAATCATCTCTGTGACCTCTTCAGGACGCTCATCAATTAACAGCACCATCAGAATCACATCGGGATAATTAGCCGCGATGGCATGTGCAATATGCTGCAGCATAACGGTTTTACCTGATTTGGGGCTGGCAACTAGCAAACCACGCTGACCTTTGCCGATAGGCGCGATCAAATCGACAATACGGCTGGTGATATTCTCTTCTGCTTTAATGTCACGCTCAAGCACCAATCGTTCGTCAGGAAATAATGGCGTCAAATTCTCAAACAGAATTTTTTGCTTGGAATTTTCCGGAGGTTCATTATTAACTTTATCAACTTTTACCAGTGCAAAATAACGCTCACCATCTTTGGGAGGACGAATTTCACCGTCTATTGAGTCCCCTGTATGCAAATTAAAGCGCCTGATCTGGCTTGGCGAAATATAAATATCATCCGGTCCAGCCAAATACGATGTATCCGGAGAACGTAAAAAGCCAAAACCATCCTGCAATACTTCCAGTGTCCCATGGCCATAAATATTTTCACCCTTACGCGCCTGATTCTTAAGTAATGCAAAAATTAAATCCTGCTTTCGCATTCGATTGGCACCGTCAATTTCGTTCTCGACGGCCATTTTTACTAATTCAGTGACATGTAAGTTTTTAAGATCAGATAAGCGCATGAAAAGGCTCGTGAAAAAATAATACTTTTAAGTGAAAATAATGATGCTGGAAGGAAAGTTGTTACAGATGGGATAATTAAAATAGATATGTGGTCTTTACAATTTTTATATGGCCCACAAATTCATATTCGTAAGACTAGCGGGTTTAAATATGGCTGTCAATAAATGCCGTTAATTGTGATTTTGATAATGCACCCACTTTGGTCGCTTCGATGTTACCATTCTTAAATAGCATCAATGTCGGGATACCGCGAATACCATATTTCGGTGGTGTAATCTGATTTTCATCAATATTCAGTTTAGCCACCTTCAGACGTCCGCCATACTCGCCTGCAATCTCATCGAGTATCGGTGCTATCATTTTACAAGGACCACACCACTCCGCCCAGTAATCAACGAGTACGGGGATTGTAGATTGCAACACTTCCGCTTCAAAATTGGCATCAGTAACGTAATGAATATGCTGGCTCATATAATCCTCATTCAAATTATTCAGTTTTAAGATGTAACCCCAACGTTTTATTTCTAAGACTAATTAACGGGGTATTTATTGGGAATAAAGTTCAATAGAAAGGTATAAATACTACTGGCTTAATATGCTATAGAAAAAAGAACCAAAAGGGAAGTATATCCCGTCAACAAAGTATCATGGAACAATCATCAAGCACAGTTAGCAAACACATCGCCATTAAAAACCATCACGATAGCGTTTCACTGAATGCCACAACATGGTCAACCTCAAGCCTGATGCCTATTTTCTCACCGATCGTATGATTATGGTGACTGGGCACGAGTGACAGCACTTGCGCTCCACTGGCAAGATGCAACGTATATAGAATCTCCGCACCACGAAATGCCTTGTGAACAACAGTCGCTCGCAAAGGACTGGTATCATCATGCACAATATCATCGGGACGCAACAGCACATCCACCTTGCAACCTTTGCCAGATTGCTCACAATCCGACGCATATCGCTGCAAAATCTTACCTCTTAACACGCCCAATTCGATTTCAATCTGTTGATCGTTGATTATTTGACCTGGAAGAAACACACCTTGGCCAATAAAGTCTGCAACAAAACGATTAGCCGGGCAATGATAGAGATTAAAAGCGGTATCCCATTGCTGAATCTCACCCTGATGCATGACACCGATCTCATCGGCAACAGCAAATGCTTCAGCCTGATCATGCGTCACCAGAATAGCGGTAGTTCCCTGGTCTTTCAGAATCTCACGCACTTCCATGCTTAAACGTTCACGCAAACTAACATCCAGATTGGAGAAAGGCTCATCCAGCAACAGCAATTCCGGTTTCGGTGCCAGCGCGCGCGCAAGTGCCACACGTTGTTGTTGCCCGCCTGACAATTCATGCGGATACTTTCCGGCTACTTCGGACAAATGCACCACATGCAGCAATTCATCGACACGCCGCTCGCGCTCCGTTCTAGCCAGTCGATGCAGGCCAAAACCGATATTGGCAGCGACATCAAGGTGCGGAAATAACGCGTAGTCCTGAAAAACCATGCCCACCTGCCGTTGCTCCGGTGGCACAAAGAAATTTGCGCTACTCACACACACACCATTGAGCAAGATTTCTCCTGCCGACACCGACTCAAAACCGGCAATACACCGTAATGCGGTTGTCTTACCGCAACCACTTGGCCCCAGCAAACAGCCAATCTGCCCTTGCTGCAATTGCAGAGACAAATCACGAATAACGACTTGCTCGCCATACGCTTGCCGGACATTGTTAAGTTGCAATAACACTGGACTCATTAATCTATTTTTCAGTTTGGCGCATGAACAATATAATCGGTATCAAACCGGCCAACACAAGCGTCACTGCAGGCAAAGCCGCCTGTTCCCATTGCCCTTCCGAAGTCATTTCAAAAATCCGCACAGCCAGCGTATCCCAGCCAAAAGGACGTGTCATCAATGTAATGGGCATTTCCTTCATGACATCAACAAACACCAAGGTCGCCGCGGTAAAAATACCCGGTTTCAGTATCGGAATATGTACTTTCCGGATCATCGCCCAACCATGCAACCCTAAACTCATCGCCGCTTCATCAATGCTATGGGTAATGCGTTGCATCGCACCATCGATGGGATAATGACTGACCGCCATAAAGCGTATCAAATAGGCGATCAGCATGATCATCAGCGTGCCTTGAATCAACTGTCCTGTTTCAATCCGGAACCAGCGCAGGATTAACTCGCTGAGTTGCCCATCCAACCAAACAAGCGGCACATACACGCCAATCGCCAGCACCGCACCGGGTAATGCATAGCCAATGGTTGCGGTACGTACTGCAGTGCGCGTGGCAGGGCCGGGATAACGTCGCGCCGCATAAACCATGGCAATCACAACTAGGCAAGTCAGCACAGCAGCCAAGCCGGACAATGATAACGAATGCCACAGAAACTCCAGGTAGCGGGCAACATCATAGTCATGTGCAAACGATTGTATCGACCAAACACTTAATTGCGTAACCGGCAGCAAAAATGCAAAAAACAAGACACTGAGCACAAAACCGGTAACCAGCCAATTATGCCAGCCTGTCAGTTGAATGCGTTGTGCTCGTGCGCTTCTTTTATTTTCAGCATAGCGCATACGTGCCCTGAATTGTTGCTCCACAACAATCACGACAAAAACAATCATAATCAGCAAGGAAGCAAGCTGAGAAGCTGCATGCAGGGAAAACATGCTGAACCACGCTTTGTAAATAGCCGTCGTAAACGTATTGTAGTTAAACACCGCCACAGTGCCGAAATCCGCCAGCGTTTCCATCAGCACCAGCATGATGCCTCCGGCTATCCAGGGACGCGCCATGGGCAACACCACTTTGAAAAAACCTTGTCGGCGATTTAGCCCGAGCGATTGCGCTACTTCCAACGAGCGTTTACCCTGACTCAAAAAGGCATTACGCGCCAGCAAATACACATAGGGATAAAAAGCCAACGACATGACAATGATGACGCCCGCCCTACCTCGTATATCCGGAAACCAGGATAAATCGGAATCCAACCATGCACGCAATGCAGTCTGTAGCGGGCCGGTAAAATCAAATAGGCCCAATGCAACAAAGGCCGTCACGTAGGCGGGTATCGCCAGAGGCAATAGCAGCGCCCAGGAAAAAAAGCGGCGTCCGGGGAATTCATACACTGCTGTGAACCAAGCTAGACTGATGCCCAGTAATGCAGTGCCAGTGACGGTTCCAAATGCGAGCCAGAACGTATTGATCAACAAAAGAGGCAACGTGGTTTCAACCAGATGTTGCCAGATGTCACTGGCAGGCACAAAAAATGATGAAACGATCACACCAACAGGTGCTAACACCAATGCAGCAGCTATAAAAGGAACCAACCGCCACATGGTCATGACGTGATATGGATTTAACCGGCCGGACAAATTGGTTACAGGGGTTTTATTTTCCACCACCCCGCGCGTTGCATTGTCCTGTGCACTCACCCCGCCTAATTACCGATAACCTGCGCGATCCATCAATTTCACGGCAGTCGTCTGCAGCTCACCGGCCTTGACCAAATTCATCGGGTTTTGCTTAAAGCCGCCCCACGATGCGACAAACGGATCCGCGGCAATTTTTGGATTAACCGGATATTCCATATTCACATCTGCAAACAGATTCTGCGCTTTGTCGGACGATAAAAATTCCAGTAACTTAATGGCGGCTTGTTCATTGCGGCCATGACGCGTAACGCCGGCACCTGAAATATTCACATGCACGCCACCGTCATCTTGATTTGGCCAGAAAACCGCCAACGGTAAATTCGGATCCTTTTTCATTAGCCGACCGTAGTAATAGGTATTCACCAAGGTCACATCACATTTACCGGCAGCAACAAATTCCAGTGCCCTGGTGTCATCCGACAATGGATCGGTTGCCAGATTCGCTACCCAGCCTTTGACAATCTTTTCAGTCTCAGCTTCGCCATGCTCGGCAATCATCATGGCCACCAGAGATTGGTTATACACTTTCTTTGAGGTACGCAAACATAGACGATTACGCCATTTAGGATCCGCCAGGTCTTCATATGTCGAGAGCTCCGCAGGCTTTACTTTTTTAGTGTTATAAATCAATGTACGTGCACGTATCGACAAACCAAACCATTCATTTTTAGGATCCCGTAAATGTGCCGGAATATTGTTCTGAAGCACATCGGATTGTACAGGTTTCAGCAATCCCGCTTGCGCAGCCGCCCAGAGATTACCGGCATCCGCGGTTATCAACATATCAGCCGGCGTATTTTTCCCTTCTGCTTCCAATCGAGCCAGCAATGCACCTTCATTGTCCGTGGTATATTTCACTTTGATTCCGGTTTCCCTGGTAAAAGCATCAAACATGGGCTTAATGAGCTGCTCAATCCGTGCAGAATAAACGACCACTTCTTCAGCATGCAGCGAGTGACTAGCAAACAAAGAAAAACAGCAGAAAACCATCACAAAAAAATAATTTAAGTTAAATCGACGCATTGCAAAATTCCACGAAGAAAGTTCAAGAATTGGATTGATTACTGATGGCTACTATATTATGGATAAGAATAATTATCAATTAAATGATCATAGTCATTTTTCAATCACTCAGAGGTCATAAATCCAAATCTTTACGTCCTATTAACGGCAACTTGATCGCCGGCGGATCCAGATCAACACCAAAAGAAAGTCCGAGAAAATTGAACTCAATTCCTTCCACCGCACTGACCAGCACCCCCATCAAACCAAACACTGAAATCTGGAAGCCGCTACCACTCGGTGCTTGTGAAACCAACCGATAACCCAGGTAATCCTTGCCGATCGCTGTTGGCGGCAAATCGAGCTGAAGCTCCGGAACAGCCCGTGACACCCACGCAGTAAACGTATTGGAATTCGGCCCCGGCCAGATCGTATAATTCCTGGCATATGGATAGCTCCTTGCCGCCTGATCAATTTTTTCAATCAATGCGTCCACACCATCACCCCGTTTCTCCAGTAGAATCTCCGGAACATTGCCATACCAGCGCCTATCAGGTACGTTTTCATAAATCACTAGCACCGGCATTTTCCTGCGCTGTAACCATCCGATCACTTCATAGATAGTATAGGACTGCGCTCGGGAGGGTTTCACCGCAATCCAGGTATGAATTCCCAAGTAGCCGCGCCAGCCATAAGCGCGCGCACCATACACTTGAACGACCGCTTCCGGGGTTGTCGCAGGATCCGGTGCCAATCCAACCGGTTCACGACTTGCATTCCACCAATATTGTGCCTGCGCCTGACCCGGAATGACCGACAGCACGATGAAATTCAATAAAAACAACAGGAAAATTGCCGGCAAAAAACGATTCACTTATTTACTCAATGGATAATCGGTTAAAACAGAATTGCACAATATCATATTCAAGAAAGTTATCTCGGCATATGAGGAATTCGGTGTGTATTGCTACCATGCTATCGTTCTGCGCGTTTACCCAGCATCTCCGGCAGATTCCGCAAGAATCGCCCGGCACCAGCCATCTGGCGGCGCAGCATCACCCAGTCTTCGGCGCGTTTCCTTGCGTCCAGACAGCGCATCAGACGCACTCTAAGCGCCTCTTCCTGATGATCTAATATGGCCGCCCACAACGTATCATCCACATTATAAACTTTACCATCCAACAAGCAGACAGGAATGACCCGCTCTACCGGCACCGCAAGATCAGCGGCGATAGCCCGCACCGCGGCATTGATGTTAACTGCCTTACTATTCTGTTGATCAGTCAAGTCATAGGGAGGCTGCCATTCATTAACCGGGCGCAATCGATCAATATGACTGGCCACGATCAGCAAAGGTGGCGGATGGCGGTCCATTCTTGCCGCCTGGAACGCGCGCAAGGCATCCAAACAATCCCGTTCGATCTGCCGGTCAGGGCGGTTAACCGGGCTAACCCATAAAACCAAATCGGCATTCCCAGCCGCTGTCAGCATTTGCTGGCTGTCAAACAATGGACTATCGCACCCGGGGCTATCGAATATCAGTACCTGGGCTAATCCTTCGCGTGACAAAACAAACGGTTTAAGTGCTCGGGTTGTGTCAGGCAACACATCGGCGGTCGTCGCAAGTTCTCCAAACAACGCATTGACCAAGCTGGATTTTCCCGCATTGGATCGTCCAAGGATGAGGATACGTAATGGCTCCACAACTGCCCTTGCCGTTTCCTCAACTTGGGTAAGATCCGCCTTGGATAGCGGTGTTGGCGATGCCGTAGGCTCTCCATCACCTAATGGCAAACGACCGCTATACAGGTCAATGGCGTAATAACCCACCTTGCACACATACGCACGCAAAAACCAACGATGCAATTCATTTCTAGCCTCATCAAAACTGCGCGCACGCAGATACCGCCACGCTTCGCTAAGCAAGGTATTGATCGGATTAAAAATAATACTGCCCGCCCGATAAATATTGACTATTTGCTCTGCCTTGGTCTTCCAGCGTTGCATGCGGAACAGATCGCCGATGGTCAGACGATTGCTGAATGGTATTTTTTCAGCGACATCCTGGCGCAGATCACGGCTCGCGCGTTCGATAATCAGCAGCGTATGCGGCACAGTCAGTTCGAGCAACGGTTTCTCTACATTCGGGTGATAACAATGCGCAACGGTTTCCAACGCTTTCTGCCCCAGTTCCAGCATCCATGTCCCATCCTCGAGTGGCCAATCCTCCGGACTACATGTTACTGCCAATGCTTCAACTTTCTGCCACACCACATCCGCGCTCGGCGGCCAATCCGGATTGGGTTCGGTAGCCGCATCCGCTAACAATCGACGCTCACGCCGCACCAACCACTGCTGCAAGCCATACCCCAAAACACCACATAGCACCATGGCGATCAGCCAAACCTGTAGATTTCCACTCTGCCATAGCCATATCACACCAAAGCCAAGCAATGCCAGTACGGGTAGCACCATCAGGATGAAAACCAATAATCGCAATGGATCAAAACGTGGCAGCGGTGTTTTCATTCGAACTTACCCTGTAAACGATCTTTGAGTATGGATGCGCCGCGTTCCAGTTCCTCTGCATAAATCCGGCGCAGCGCTTCAGGATCGACATTCAAACCATCCTTGCGCCGGGCAAAGAAGTAGATCGCAGCCTTGCCCAATGCATACGTAGTAGCACCACTGGAACTGGCGCTCCATACTGCTCCGACAGTCTGCCCCCAGAAAGGAATCACTTTGACCACAGCACGGCTCAGCAACCGGGCAAGATACCCGGAGGCAATTCCCGCTCCCGCCAGCCCGAGAAACTCTGTCATGGTGCTTTTATCCCAGCGCTGTCCATACAACAACGCCAAACTATGCAACAATTTTGCCTGAACCGCCGATACCGCGACCAGATCCACCACTGGCAAAGCGCCCAGTCCTGCTGCTACGAGCGCATACCCCACGATATGCTGGTGCGCGGCACGCGCATATAGGTCATGCACCTCTTTATCGCCACTGAGCTGGTGCTGCAAGCCCAACGGCAACAGTAATTCAATCGCCTGCCACAAGGCTTCCAAGCCATAATTCGGCGGCTCAAACCCATCCTCAGGCAATGTCAAATCGACCGCCACCCAGCGTATCGATGCAGTACCGGGCAGTTGTTTCAGGGCACTGCGCTGTGCCTGTATGGCGCGACGCAAATCAACCGGAACCGTTTCCGGCAATGGATCGCTATCATAGGGCCACGGATGCACATGCCCGCATTCACCGGGATAAAGTTCATGCAAACCAGTTTGCACGATCAATACGGACCATTCGGGATGACGCCGGCGAATGGTATGCAGCACGTCAAATACCGCAGCCTGATTGATATCAGCCACCTTCATCACAGCAACCAGCAAATGCGCCTGAGACTCGCAATAGTGAATATCGTCATCAGGATCATACGAAACTTCGCCCAACCCGCGCGTATCCAGAAACCTGATAACCGGTACCTCAGCAGGAAAATCATAAAAACGGGAACTGCGAGTACACGGCTGAAAACCGTTACCAATTTCGGCCGCTTCGCTACCGGTCAGCGCTCTGATAATTGATGTCTTACCAGCCTGCGTCTTGCCCAGCAACCATAATACCGGTACCGGCATCTTGGTACGCGCTTCGTGCAAAGATGCCTCCAGTAGTGCCTTATCGACTGTTGGTTCCAGCAACGCAATCCGGAGTTGCTCCCAGTTGTCCGTCCAGTTTTTCAGATCGCTTAGTTTCATCATTCTGTTAATTCACCCATGATCCTGAAAAATCTTCTTCGCCAGATCTTTCCGATATCAATAAATTGACCGATCAATCATATGTTCACATTATTTCCACCCTGGCAAACCGGTTGAATTCACTCGAGACCCGGTTTGGCATTATAACTTGAATGAACTTAGAAGCCTGTCATGTAGACGCATCTTGCCTTGCGCCCCAAAATACACACTGCGCTTACTCAATCGAGGCTTCCAAGCTACCAACATGACTATGCAAACCTACAACCGTAGGAATATTCTCCATGAAATGTTGGTATTTTTGACCAATAACTGAAGATTTGTTATTTTGATAATCCATATTGTAAAAGAGGTTGATTACTTTTTGGCTTACCAATCCGATAAGCACGCAAAACCCAATAGAAACCATGTCCTCATTAAAAATCCAGATACCAAACGACCGAAGCGATCGAATCATAATCGGCAATCGTACAGCCTAGAAATTGATAAATAATGCGCACTTATGTTGTAACAATACAACAAACAAGCAACACCCGTATATCTCCTGCGATTATCTAAGCTACGCCCATGGGTTTCATAAGAGTCACACATTATTTGAATAACTCTCTTTCAGGCATAATTGATGAAGAAATCCGACTATCTCCTTGACATCATAGAACACAGCGGACTTCTTGTTTACATCAAGGATGATCAAGGTAAGTTTTTATTTGTCAATAAAAAATTCGAAGTAATTTTTGATGTTCATCGCAACGATATTTTAGGCAAAACCAGTACTGAGCTTTTTCTTAAGAATACTGCTGCTATTCTGAATCGAAATGATCAGGCGGTGATGCAGTCTAAAAAAACGATTGAGTATGAGGATTATCTGGAACTTGCTCACGACCAACGCTATTTCGCGTGCTCCAAATTCCCTCTCCATAGCGCTTTCGGGCGAGAAACAACGATCTGTACCATATTGACTGATATCACTGAGTGCAAACACACTGAGACGACACTCAAGAACACCAAGATTCACTATCGTAATTTATTCGAAGAATCACATGATGCACAGTTAATTCTCGCTCCACCGACATGGGATTTCCAGATAGCCAATTCGGCAGCCGTCAAGATGTTCGGTTTATCCAAGACTTCGGATTTCACAACCTTAGAACTCAATCCCTGGAATATTTCACCGGAACGACAACCGAATGGCCTCCCTTCTTTGGATGCCACACTTGCCATGATTGAAATTGCGCTGCGCCAAGGATCGCACTATTTCGAATGGAAATACAAACGGACAAACGGTGAAGAATTCCCCTGCATGGTGCTGCTGACTCGCATGCAATCCGATCAACTGGATTACCTGCAATGTTCAATACGGGATATTACCGAACAAAAACAAATCGAGTCGGCTTTGCGACATAGTGAAGAACGCTTATCCTATGCCCTCCAAGCAGCCAACGATGGCCTCTGGGATTTTAATCTGGAAACACGGATCGCTTACTATTCGCCACGCTGGAAGGCAATGCTGGGTTACGGCCCGGATGAACTAACGCCTGACTTTGATACTTGGACAGTGTTAATGCACCCAGAGGACAAAGACAGAGCGCTGATGTTGTTCGATGATTATCTGGAAGGGCTCCTAGAGACATACAAAGCGGAATTTCGTATGCGCCACAAGGATGGTCACTGGGTTTACATCCTGTCACGCGGTATCCTGGCACGCGATAACCAAGGAACCCTCCTTTCGCCCCGGCGCATTATCGGCACGCACTTGGACATTACCGAACAGAAACAGAGCGAAGCACTACTGCGCGACAGCGAGAAGCGTTATCGCATCATCTTCGAATCCTCTCACGATGCCAAGATAGTTTGGTCACCCCGGGCAAGAAAATTTGTCGATAGCAATCCGGCCGCATTAAAAATCTTTGGTGTCTCAGACATCCAAACCTTTACATCCCTGGGGTTTTCCGATGTCTCACCGGAGCGACAGGGCGATGGAAGTCTGTCGTCAGACGAATCTGCGAAATACATCGAGGAAGCATTGCAAAATGGCTTCAGTTATTTCGAGTGGACACACCAGCGCCTGAATGGTGAACCTTTCTTCTCCACCGTCTTGCTAACACGGATGGAAATAACGGAAAAATTCTATATTCTCGCCACTGTACGTGACATTACCAAGCAAAAACTAATAGAGCGCAAACTGCATGAAAGCGAAGCGCTCTACCGTAAATTGTTCGAAAATTCACGTGACGCCATGATGATTATGTCAGCACGCACCAACAAGATTGTCGAGTGCAATCGAGCGGCGATCAAGATGCTGAAAGCATCCAACATTGATGAGATCAACGGTCTGACTCCCCTGCAATTCTCACCCGAGTATCAACCCGAAGGTTGCACATCGCAGGAAAAATTTGACCAAGTGCTCTGCGCCACCATGCGCGATGGTTTTCACTATTTTGATTGGACACATCGACGCCTGGATGGTGAAGAATGTCCTGCGGATGTATTGATATTTCCTGTAGAACTTGAAGGAGAACCATACCTTCAATGTGTTCATCGTGAAATCACCAAACAGAGGCGAGCGGAAAATGAGCTGCGCGATAGCGAAGCCAGATACCGCAGCTTGTTTGAAGAGTCTCGTGATGCGCAATTCATTCTGGCACCGCCGACATGGCAATTCACCATGGCCAATCAGGCGGCTGCAGAAATGTTTGGTTTGGCTAAAGAAACCGACTTCTCTGATTTAGGGTTGGATCCCGGCAGCATCTCACCCGAGCGACAACCCGGTGGACGCCTTTCCAGGGATGCTGCCATTGATGTCATTAAAACAGCCTTGCATCAAGGTTCACACTATTTCGAATGGCAACATCAGCGTATCAATGGAGAAGAATTCCCTTGCATGGTGCTGCTCACCCGTATGCAGTCCGATAATCAGATCTTTCTGCAAGGTAGTGTGCGCGACATCACGCGGCAAAAACAAGCTGAATTAGCCTTGCGGCATAGTGAAGAAACATTAAAACGCGCCCAAGCAGTCGCACACATCGGCAGCTGGAAATTCAACATCGCTACCAAGCAGTTTATCTGGTCTGCAGAAACCTATCGCATTCTCGGTATACCGATTGGCAAACCAGTCACCCAAAAAAGTTTTTATTCCCGCATCCATCCGGATGACTATCACCAGGTGCAGGATATGTGGAATTTAGCGCTCAAGGGCGACCCTTTCGATTGCCATCACCGTATCGTGGTTAAGCAGGAAGTTTTCTGGGTGCACCTGCGTGCTGAGATTCTATTTGCTGAAGACGGCTCTCCGCTTTCTGTGCTCGGCACCATCCAAGATATTACGAAAACCCATCAAATCAGTGAATCACTACGTCATAGCGAGGAGCGTCTGTCCTATGCGCTGCAAGCTGCCAGCGAAGGCCTGTGGGACTTCAATATCGAAACCAATGCGGTATATTATTCTCCGCGCTGGATGGAAATAGTGGGCTATCATCCCAACGAGTTGCCGCCAAGTCTTGACACGTGGTCAATGCTGGTGCATCCGGACGAAAAAGACAAAGCCCTGTCACAACTCAGCGATTATCTGGCAGGGCGTTCGAACAAATATGAGGCGGAGTTCCGCATGCGGCATAAGGATGGCCATTGGGTACACGTCCTGTCGCGCGGCATCCTGGCGCGCGACGACCAAGGAAACCCGCTTTCGCCCCAACGCGTGATCGGGACTCATCTGGAAATCACCGAACAAAAACAAGCGGAAAATCAACTGCGCGAGAGCGAAACCCGCTATCGCACACTGTTCGAAGGCTCTTATGATGCCATGATAATATTCAGGGCGAGTCCGCTACAATTAATCACTTGCAATTCCGCCGCGCTTGAAATGTTCGACATACCCGATTTAGAAACATTTGTTTCGCTGGGACCGCTGGATCTCGTCCCGGAAAGGCAGAGTGATCAGGCTCTATCACAGGATAAATTGCAGAAAATAGCCGAATTAGTCATGCATAATGGCTTTCACTATTTTGAATGGGCGCACAAACGTTTGCATGGAGACATCTTTCCGACAACAGTGATGCTAAGCCGCTCTGAAATCAATGGTGAATTATGTCTGCAAGCAACCGTACGCGATATTACCCAACAAAAGAATGCTGAAGAACAACTCAGATTAGCTGCCAGCGTGTTCGCTCATGCCCGTGAAGGCATCATGATCATGAATGCCGATTCCATTCTGATCGATGTCAATGCCGCTTTCACATATATTACCGGCTATGAACGCGATGAAGTCATTGGTAAAAAACCCAATATCCTAAAATCCGATCGGCACAATAGGGATTTCTACACAGAGATGTATCGATCCGCGAACAGCAAAGGACATTGGTACGGAGAAATCTGGAATCGCCGCAAGAATGGCGAACTATTTGCGGCATTGCTGAATATCAGTCAAATTTGCAGTGAAGATGGCGGGACGCGTCATCTCGTGGGGATTTTCACCGATATTACCTATATAAAAACCCATCAACGCGAACTTGAACATCTCGCGCATTACGATATTTTAACCGGCCTGCCGAATCGCGCGCTGCTGACCATACGACTGCAACAAGCCATGGCGCTCACAAAGCGCCTCAATAAATTCATTGCGGTGGTCTTTATTGATCTGGATGGCTTCAAAGCCATCAACGATCAATATGGCCATGAAGCCGGTGATAAACTATTGATCAACATTGCCAAAAACATGCAGGATTCATTCCGCAAAGTCGATACGCTGGCTCGTATCGGCGGCGATGAATTTATTGCGGTATTCCAGAACCTCAATACCAGAAACGACTGTGAACCATTCGTGCGACGTATTCTTGATTCGGTAACCAAGCCAATTGTCATTAATGATGAAACGCTCAATATCACCGCCAGTGTCGGCATCAGTCTTTATCCTCAAGACGAGGATGCCTCCCCCGATTTGTTACTGCGTCAAGCCGACCAAGCCATGTACGAAGCAAAACTCGCCGGGAAAAATCGTTTTCATTTTTTTGATTCCGCACACGACAAACTGATCCGCAGCCACAATCTCAATCTTGAACGCATTAAATTAGCTTTGGATCGGCAGGAATTCGTTCTCTATTATCAACCCAAGATCAATTTACGCACAGGACATGCTTTCGGCGTCGAAGCTCTGATCCGATGGCGACACCCGGAAAATGGATTACTGGCACCCGCATCATTTTTACCCGAACTTGAAAATCATCCACTCGACATTGAATTGGGTGAATGGGTCATCGAGACCGCACTGACACAAATCGAGACGTGGCAAACCATGGGTATCAACATGCAAATCAGCGTCAACGTCGGGGCACGCCAGCTACAACAACCCGACTTTTTTACCAAATTGTCCGCTTGTCTCGCAAACCACCCGCATGTTCAGCCGCAGCAGTTAGAGCTGGAGGTACTGGAAACCAGTGCCCTGGAAGACATCACTCATGTCACAAACATAATCGAATCCTGCAATGAAATTGGCGTTGGATTCGTGTTAGACGATTTTGGAACAGGCTATTCATCGCTCAGCTATCTTAAGCGACTACCCATTCGCTTGATCAAGATCGACCAAAGCTTTGTACGCGATATGCTCAAGGACAAAGAGGATCTGGCAATCATTAAAGGCGTATTGGATTTGGCCAGCATATTTCACCGCAATGTAGTTGCGGAGGGCATCGAAACTGCTCAGCAGCATCGTTTACTCATCAACCTTGGTTGCGAACTGGGGCAAGGATATGGCATTGCCAAACCGATGCCGGCAGAAGCATTCCCGGCATGGCTATCGACTTGGCGACCTAACCCTAGCTGGCTATCGGCACCCGTAGTTAGTCATGATAACCTCTCGCTACTATTTGCCAAGGTAGCGCATGACGCCGGACAGATACCCGATCTAGTCCATTTGCACGACAATCAATCGACACTCAGTCCAATCGAATTATCCGACTGCTTACTCAACCATTGGCTGGAAGGCGAAGGCCGACAGCGATTCGGCGACACTGCTTGGCACAAAGGTGTTGTGGCGCTACATCTTCACACACACACGCTAGCAGCCCAGTTGACTAAATCGCCTGCCGATATACAACATATCCACTACATCCATGCAGAAAAGCGACTAACAACCGAAATCGAAAAATTATTCTGCTCCGCGCCCATCAAGAAACATCCTTTCAGCTACTAAGGTATGCTGATTTTCACGAAATCCGAAGTTTCATAAAATGGAGGATGGAGATGGAATTACCGCGCGCACAATATAGTCAGGAATTTAGGAAGCAATCAGTTAAGTTCTTTAAAAAAGTGGATTAACTTTGATCGAAGCCTCAAAACGGCTGCCATTACCGAAAGGAACATTAAAGCATTGGATTTACGCTAACAAAAGAGGTGAGTTGGTAAATATCAGACTGATTGCTCATTCAGATCGCGGCAGCCAATACTGCGCGCATGATTACCAAGATCTATTACAACAATTTGGCATGATCGCTTCCATGAGTCGCAAGGGTAACTGCTATGACAATGCACCGATGGAAAGTTTCTGGTGAATACTTAAAACCGAGCTGATGCACCATCGGAGATTAAAACACGACAACAATCCATTCAGGAGATTACCGAATATATCGCAATCTTCTATAACCGACAGAGAAAACAGAAAAGGCTGGGCTATTTGTCGCCAGCACAATTTACGCAGCGATACTATGCAAATCTAGCCGCGGCTTAAACACATGGACTCCATTTTTGATAGCACACATATCAACATCCAAGCCCGAGAGTGGCGCTATCCGTTTACGATGAACCGGACATCTAATTGGTGAGTGAGCGAACAGACGCAAGTACTTAAAATCAGGATAATGCCTCTTTTAAATTAATGGAGAACTATTATGTATGAATTCATCATCGCTCAAACTACCCCTCCTACACCAATACCCCCAGAAATAATACCTCCTCAGGAAAGACCGCCGGAAATAATTCCTCCAGAATATGACCCATCTCCAGAAATTCCACCGCAACCAATTACTCCAGAGAGAATTCCTCCAGGCAGAGACCCAGAAAGACACATTCCTCAAAAATAGCGCTGAGTCCTATATTAATATCAACTCGCTTCGACGGGTTTTTTGCTTGCTTTTCCCAAATGTGTTCTAACATAACGACTTATAAGAAGGGATACCGGCAACGTACATGATCTGGAGCGCAGCTATTTTAGTTCGCGCTCAAGTCTCGATTTACCGGGCCATGATCGTGTACTTGAAGCTGTCGGGGTCCAGTTGATTCAATGCTTTTCCGCCGGTCTCCCCGTTCGGATACATGAAATACGCAAGCTTGGTTCGAGAATTCGGTAGAACAACATCGTGGGCAGTATTGTAGGCGAGCCAGTTCATTTCCCAGGCACCGAACAGCTTCTTGCGCATCGCCACGACTTTCGGATCGTTGATCGGCAAGTTGCCGGGCGGCTCTTCCAACACCACTTTGCGCACGTCGGCAGGATCGACCGGCACCCAGCCTATGCCTTGAGCGAAGAATTCAGCGCGACAATGCTGTCCCTTGCTCGCGTTGGTGCTGCCGATCCCGAGGCTCTTATAACCCAACTGCGAGGGTGCAATGCGTATCCCATAAATATCGCGAGCCGCCAAGCCGACCGATCGCGCCAAGCCGACGAACAAGGCATTGAGATCGCCGCATTTGCCGCCAAAATAGCGCGTCTCCAACATCGTCTTGATGTCGCCCCAGCCGCAACCTATGACCTTTGGATCGCGAAAAGTGTTGTCCACGACCCATTCATAGATCGCATGCGCCTTTTCGATATCTGTTCTAGCATACCGGGTGATGTCTTGTGCGGTCTCGCGTACGATGCCATCGGTCGGAATGAGCTCCGTCGACTCGGTGTAGAGCTTCATTTCGGCATGCGACAGGCTAAGTGCATTCGGATTCGATCCGGAGAAATCCACGGCACGGTCGCGTGTTGCGAAGCGGCTGATGACTTCGAGTACGGGGACTTTCTCGTGCTCTTGCCATTCCACATAGAGCATCTCCATACCGTATTTCGGCTCGGTAATGACGCTCATCTGTCCGTTTCCGATCCATGTGCTGCCCAGCGGCGTATGCCAGTCGGTCTTCGCCGTGTATGGTAACGGAACCCAGGCACGCGAAACACCGGAAGGATTGGCAATTTCCAGCTTTGTGACCAATTCAAAAGTGCGCCAGCCCTCACCTTGTGGCGTAGCGGTCGCATCGCGTACGGTCGGCAGCCCGGCAATGAATGGGGTTGCAAGGGCGGCTTGCAGAAAAGTGCGTCGTTTCATTTAATCTCTCCAGGTTGAATGCATCCGACCGGCGTTGAATCCGTGCTTGCGGCGTATTTGACGAAGTGGGATAAATTCCGTGTGCCTGCTCGATAGGATTTAATACGCTTGTTGTTGATATTGAAGGTATTCAATGACATCCTTTTTTGAACCTTTAAAACACGGAGTGATTTGTCGACGCGCAAGAGAATTCAGATAAAGCGGATCGTAATAATATTTTACAAGTTTCTCGATCCACACTTTGTTCGATAAAATCTCGTTCATATTCGAAAAATCCAGTTGTGCATTCTCCAAATCGTTCAACACTTCCTGAAACCTCATTCCTCCTAGTTTTCTGCTGATCATTTGCAATGAATGCTTGTATCTTTCAAACAGCTGCATAGCCTGGCCATGCAATGTTTCTGGTTTTTGCGATTGCCATTCTTTTCCTTGTTGCGCATGACCGATCACGGTGTTGAGCACATAATCCTCAAAAATATTGTCCACTCTTACTTCAAAAGGTTCATCAAGCCAGATGACTTCGGAAGATCTCATGCAGACAAAGAAATTGGCTGGCACGCAAATTTTTCCGATGCTTCGACTTTCATCCTCGACCAGCAACGGTACGTCAAATTGCGTTTGGTTTTCTAATTTCAGCAAATTCACTGCCAACCGATTTTCAAAATCAATCTGCGTCGGCTGAGGGATGGAGATTCCCCCAAAAGCAGATCCTCGATGCTGGGCAATGCCTTCCAAATCAACGCAGGGATAATTATTTCTTACTTCATGAATCAGCTTGGTTTTTCCGCTTCCCGTCGGCCCCGTAATAACCAGTAATTTCTTATTTTCGCTGAATGTATCAATAACATTCATTAAAAATGCACGCACTATTTTATAGCCGCCAACAATCAATGGTCTTTCAACGCCTGCCTCTTGTAGCCATTGTTGGGTAATCTGCGACCGCTTGCCACCGCGAAAACAATACAACACAGCCCGGGGATTTTCCTGCACAAACTTCAGCCACTGATCCAGACGATTCTGTTTCACAGAACCTGAAACAATCTGATAACCGAGATGAATTGCGGCCTCTTGACCCTGGTGCTTGTAAGTAGTCCCAACCAGCACGCGATCTTCATTATCCAGTATGGGCATGTTGACGGACCCAGGCAGAGAACCTTGCAGAAACTCGACCGGCGCGCGCACATCGATCAGCGGCGTTTCCGTTACGAATAATTCTTTAAATTCATCAATCCTGATATTTTGATTACTCAAAGATCACCGCTTTATCTTGACGAGGCAAAACCTCTCCAATAATTTCAGCAGATTTAAACTTACTGCGCAAAGCTTGAATCATGGCATGACTGGCTTCAGAGGAAACACTTAATAACAAGCCTCCGCTTGTCTGTGGATCATGAATTAAAAGCCTGTGAAGATTATCCAGATTTGAGGCATCGATGTTATGCTCGGTGTATTCCGCATTTGTCCTATGAGCCTTCGTCAAGAAAGAGTTTTCCAAACAGAAAAAGGTCTTAGTAAACCGCGGAAGCTTTTCTGCCTGAATGCTTAAAGTCACCTGGCTGGCATTGGCGAGTTGCATGGCATGACCGGAGAAACCAAAGCCTGTGATATCCGTCGCAGCGCGAACAGCTATTTGCAAATCCGCAGTCATGTAATCAATGATGTTATTGATGGTCGCCATACTCTGCAGGGCTTCTAGGATATCTTCTTCTTGAGACTGCTGTCTTTTTAAAGAAGCCGTCATGGTCCCTGTGCCCAGTGCTTTAGTGAGAATCAAATGATCTCCGGCTTGAGCCCCAGCATTGGTCCACACTTGACTGGGATTGACGAATCCGGTGACCGACAGGCCAAACTTCAAAGTATCATCATCAATAGAATGTCCACCGACGAAATTGGCTCCAGCCTCTGCGATCTTATCACTGGCTCCTTGCAGCACATCAACGATGATGTGTTCAGCCATGCTGGTCAAAGGAAATGCCAGAATCCCCATGGCGGTTATCGGTTTGCCGCCCATGGCATAAACATCGCTGAGCGCATTAGCGGCTGCAATTTCACCAAAAAGCTTCGGCGTGTCTACGATAGGCGTAAAAAAATCCAAAGTTTGAACCAAGGCGATCTCTTCATTGATTTTATAAATAGCAGCATCATCAAATAACCCACCATCCACCAACAAAGCTGGATGCGCTGGCGGAAATCTTACCTGCTGCAAAATTCGACGAAGCTCCGAGGCTGCAACTTTAGCGGCACAGCCCCCTTTTTGCACAGTCTGCGTCAATGCGATTTTTTCTGAATTCATGAATGCTGGCCTTGCCTCGATAATCCGTACATCTTAACACGCTTATTATGCGGTCTTTTTCAACTGTGCCACAAACCAGTTTTGCTCAAACTTCACTGAACTGATGTAATTCAATGTCGAATGCAGCCTTTCGTGGTTGTAGTAGTTAAGACAATGAATCACTTCAGCCATTGCTTGGCAATGTGTTTCAAACCACATGTCATCAATCTGCCCACCTTCAACAACCTCTACAGGCTTTCAATGGGAGTATTGATGCTCCTATGTCAAATAATTGTGATTGTTTTAGACAAACCAGCGAGAATCATCGGTATAGCTCACGAACAATGTAACGATCAGGCAACGTTGAGTTTCTTTATTTGACATTCCTTGTGCTATACGTCGCATCACAAAGACTCCTGCACAACCTTCCCTGTCAGTGCAATAACCGACTAAAATAAAGGTAATAGACTAGACGGTTGGGGCAAAAGATGCAGATGAGTTTTGGAACACTGGAACTGGCACA
>NZ_QJJP01000016.1 GCF_003201565.1 Nitrosomonas sp. Nm84
AGCCCGGTGTGGTCGGTGGCAGCATAAATAAACCGGGGCGCGATGCTGCGGTGACAAAGGGCACTTTGGACATATCAAAAGTGCCGCTGCCGGGGCTGGCTGCTGCAGCCGCAGGAGCTGCCGGTGCTGTAGCAGCGGGTGCGTTCGTGTCGGCTGGTTTTGCCGGGGCCGGATTGGTTGCATGTGCTTGGAAAATCAGGCACATCATTCCTACAAGGCTGATTTTAAGTAACGATCCGCGAATACTGATTAGCAGAATCCTTTTTGTTCGCACAGTAGTCCTCGATGTAGGCGTGAATAAGTTATCTTTTTCATCCATTAAATTTCTTTTGATTTTGTAAGGCTGTTGATACCAATGATAAGGCCAAGCTTCAATAAAGCGATTACAGCGTCTCATCCACAAAGAAATCATTTTACCCCTCTCCTATTTTAAAATATCTGAATTCACAAATTTTCATTCCTAAAATATATTTAGCATTAACCATGCCAAAAAATAACATTATGATTAATATTAATTTATTATAAATTTATACAAACAGGAATTTGTGATTATCAATATTTTGAGATAAAATTCACAAAAATCTGTGAATCACTTTGTAATGATCAATACTTTTAAAATACTATTTCAAGATTCCCCTTTGTTTCTTGCGATGATGGATGACGCGCTGATTTGTCGCGAGATCAACCAAACCTGGCGCAACTATTTGAATTTGAGCAAAACAGACATAGTCACCATGTCTGCCGAAGAATTATTCGATGACTTGCATAATGAATCCGCACTTCTGAGTCAGATCAAACAAGTGGCGCATGAAGGCCATGTGATAAAAGGAATTCCGGTTACTTTATTAACCAGGCATCATGCTACCGAACTATCACACCGGGGATTATTATCGGCATGGCGCACACAACCGGCGCATGATAAGCAAGTTTGGGTGTTATTGGCATTCAGTGACGCCACCGGATACAGTCAAGCATCCAATGAATTTCGACGCTTACAAACCATTCACGAATTGATTCTGAATGCAGCCGGAGAAGGGGTTTATGGGGTGGATTGCCAGGGCAATACCATCTTCGTTAACGAAGCTGCAACGCAAATACTGGGCTGGCGTGGCGCAGATGTCATTGGAAAGCCATTACATGCCATCCACCACCATTCCTATCCCGATGGCTCCCCTTACCCTAGTAGCGCATGTCCAATTTATGCTGCCTTTAAAGATGGCAAGGTGCATCATGGCGATGACGAGGTTTTTTGGCACACCGACGGTACTGCAGTTCCCGTTGAGTATACCAGCACACCGATTTGGGAAGACAACATACTCAAAGGAGCGGTAGTCATCTTTCGGGACATTACTGAACGTAAAAAAAACGAACAGCAGCGTGAAGCGGCTTATGAGCAGATCAGAATACTGAATGATTTACTTGAGCATGAACGTGATTATCTGCGTGATGAAATCAATATCACCATCAACTTCGGCGAGATTATTGGCGAAAGCCAAGCTTTAAAACGCACGCTTGCCCAAATTGAAGCCGTTGCCAAAATGCCGACCAGCGTTCTGATTCTGGGCGAGTCAGGTGTTGGAAAAGAAATGGTTGCACGTGCAATTCATGCCAATAGCACCAGAGCTGGCAAGCAACTGGTAAAGGTGAATTGCGCTTCCATCCCCAAGAATCTTTTTGAGAGCGAGTTCTTTGGGCATGTACGCGGGTCATTTACCGGCGCTCATCGCGATCGAGTCGGACGTTTTCACCTGGCTGCAGGCGGCACCCTGTTTCTGGATGAAATCGGTGAGATTCCTTTGGATTCACAAGGAAAATTATTACGCGTATTACAAGAGCATGAATTTGAACGCGTGGGAGATGATAAAACGATCAAAATTGATGTACGCATTATTGCGGCAACCAACCGTGATTTGAAGGCTGAAGTCGATGCCGGGCGGTTTCGCGAGGATTTGTATTATCGCCTGAGTGTTTTTCCTATCGAAGTACCGCCATTGCGGGAGCGCGTCAGAGATATCGGTCCGCTAGCTACCCATTTCCTGAATAGCATCTGTACCGAACTGGGACATGACGCTTTATCATTGACCCAGCAACAGCTGGATAGCCTGAGTAAATATCATTGGCCGGGCAATATCAGGGAGCTCAAGAATGTCATTGAGCGAGCTGTCATTCTCACCAAAGGCAAGCGACTCCGGCTCGATCTTGCGATGCCCGGCAATCATGAAACCAAGCAAACCCCGGTATATATCCCATCCGAAGAAACAGCGTTCGTAACAGATGCCGTTTTTCGTGAGAAAGAAAAAATAAACATGTACGCAGCCTTACAACACGCAGACTGGCGCATTTCCGGCACAGACGGTGCCGCGGAATTACTAGGCATTAAACCGTCTACCTTTGCTTACCGGATGAAATTATATGGGATTCAGAAGCCGGATTGATTCAGCTTATCCAACGCATAAAATCCTTACAGATCCCTATTGCTTTTTTGTGCCCACGTCCTTACTTCCCGCACCCTCCAGAATACGCGTGACCAGATCGGACGTCGAGATACCGGGAGTATATTCAAGCTCTTGAATCGTTTGTGCCGGCAGTGTTTCACATAGCTTGTATTTATCAATACGCTCCTGCTCGGATGCGCATGCAAAAGTATAAATGTCGAAACCATGCTGTTGCATAAATTCTGCAGAAACATTCGCCGGGGTTTCCGTCATGACGGCATCCACATATTTGCAGGCAGAAACAGCAGCAGCACGCTCCGCTTGTTTCATGACAGGTAGCTTGCCTTTGTTTTCCACCACACGTTCATCGGAAACCACGCACACCGTCAAATGCGTGCCCAATGCGCGGGCTGCTCGTAAAAAATTGACATGACCTTCGTGAAACAGATCAGCCACCATGCGGGTATACACACGCCGTTGCTGCTGATTTCTCGGCCAAACGGGAATTTCCTGGTTTAAGCGCGCCATGGCCCACTCCAACCACTGACGACTGCGCAGCGCCCATGCATCGTCGGGATCCTTCAAAGCGACCTGATGCGCATAACACCAGGCTTTCGCTAAATCGCCGACTAACCAGTGTTGCACTAGTCTGTGATACGCGTAACAGCGCACCAGCAAAGTGAAGCTTTCCAGATTGCGCGCAGATATCACCGTATCCCAATGCGGATTCGGTGTGCGCCAGTCTCCATAAAACGCCGTCAGGATTGTCTCCGGCTGCTGCGGAAACCAAGCCGGACCATAGTCAGTGCTGCGCTGCACCAGATCAAATCGAGGAAAAACCGACACGCGCTGATAGTCAGGGGGATAATCAGGCAAAGAAAAACCGCCTACTAGCTGCTGTCCTCTAGCTTGTAAACCGCAAACATCCAGTGTCACGCCCAATTCCGGGTGCACATAATCACGATAGTTCGCATAATCAATCCGCATCGTCGACGGTCTGACCCACCCGGCTTGTTCCAGTGCAGCACAACACGCATCCCAGGATTCCATCCATACCGCAATGTCCAGATCTTTGTCAAAATCCAACAGACGTCCGTTACGCACCAAACCCAGTAAAGTCCCCGCATAAGGAAATGCCGGGATTCCCAATTTGGCCAATTGCGCACAAGTCGTCCACAACAACTGCTCCGCTTCCCCGGAAACAAATATATTTTCACCGGATCGCCGGGTTTTCTTTTTTTCCCGATGGGGCGGAATTTTTCCTGCTTTCGCCAATACCAACAAATGATCTAAAGCACGGACAAAATGATCGTGTGCAGCAGATAAATCCAACAAAATGAAATACGCTGTTCCCAGAACATGCGCCCAATGCGCTTTATGAAAATCACTCTGTACATGCGCATAAATCTTTGCTGCATAAGCCGGCACATCGACGGCACGATCCGTGCGCATTGCCAGCGAACACCATAATCGCGCAACATCCTGCGATAACGGATAGTCATTTTTTAATGGCTCCAGAATCCTGTCTGCGTCATTTAGCTTACCTGCGGAGATTAAATCCCTCGCCTGCAACAACAATTCATCCAGCTTCTTGGTCATAGTTTATCGCCGATCATTTTGTTTTTATTCATAAATTATGCGCTTCATACACGCATGATGCATGCCCGATATTAAGCATTGCATTTTAACGATTATTGAATATAATAGGAATAATTCTCATTACATTACTATTTTTTAATGAGATGACAAACAAAATGATGGTATAAATCAGTGAGCATCTTTGAAAATTCAGAATTTCAAACTACCAATGTTTTTGTAAAAAATGCAATACATGATGAAGTTTGGATTTTTAGAAATACTTTCTCAATCCATCAATTGCTTTAATGCAGCAATACAATTAGGAGATAATATTATGGCAGTACAACCACCAGTAACTCGCCCGAATCTGGGATCAGGAAGTATTAAGTTTATCGATGGCTTTCCTTTCGACGGACTTGGATCCGCCGGATTCGATGACAATGATTTACTTTTTGTCGGTGACGATTTAGACAATGAGATCACTGGCGGAGACGGCAATGATGAATTAGAGGGCGAAGGCGGAAACGATATCCTGAGAGAAGGCCTAGGCAATGGCATATTAGAGGGCGGAGACGGCAATGATGATCTGGATGGGCAGGAAGGCACTGAGAAGCTGTTTGGCGGTGCAGGAGACGACATTCTGCGCGCAGGCGGTACCATACCGGCTAACACACCCGTCCCACTTGGCCAACCGGCTGGAGACTACGACAGACTCACGGGTGGCGACGGCAGTGACACATTTGGATTCTATGGCGTAGGCACCTTTGAAGTTACCGACTTTACATTGGGTGAAGACCACTTGTTCTTTGATTCAGAAGCCCTCGGAATCCACGATGTTTCAGAATTGACTTCGTATATCACCAATATTGATGACCGCGGCGACAGCGGCTTTACCGTTGAATTCATTGGCGGCGCTGCAAGCATTCAGCTTACTAACGTGAATATAAACGCGATCACAGCAGATATGGTCATTTTTGATCTTTAAGCAACTCAAAGCAAAGTCGACCTTCACTCCTCTCAGTTACTTCCAGTCTCCGGCTGGAAGTAATGATATTGCCAAACTCATGCAGATCATGCCTTCATTTTATGAAGCTTTGGGCTCCATAACTTTGGACGACTCCATTAAAATCAACACATACCTCACACTGTTCAGTTCTATCTCCCACTCCAAAGTACTGAGCAATAAGAAATATAAAATCAACAATAGCGGGAATACCCCTCGCTCCAGTGAAAAGCTTGCCATTCTCGACCAGGTCACTCCATAAGAAAATTCCCAACCCACCAAGCTTATCATGTTGACTCAATATGTAAGCATATGTGTACATTTGTTCCTGTATTGCTTCAGCACTGTCAAAGCTCTGATCTGCCAGAAATGCCCCGGTCACCAAAAACATCTTGCGCCCTATCGAATGAGTTGCTTCCAGTGCATGCATAGCGTCCCACACCCACTCTCCATAAGTGAGTTGCGAGTTATAGCCAAGTTCCGATGACCCACAGTAATCAAAATTACCATAACAATCAAACCCCAAGTACTCCGCATCATCAAGCATGATCACATTCTCATTGGGATATTGTTTCTTTTGCTGTACCAATTCAATCCAAGCCTCGATATGTATTACACCTGACCCTGGGAATTGCTTCCTTAATAGTTGACCTACCAATCGCAACGTCGACAAGGTTTCTACATAACGATCATCAACATCGCGACAAGCTTTGGATTTGCCTTTTTCACATGCCCCCCTAACTGCCGCCAGAGGTTCATCCATTAAAAACAACATTTCATCGGGATGTATTTTGGATTTTTCTATCGCATTGATGATCGCATCCGGATCATTGCGGTACATTCCGGTTTCTTTATCAAACAATAGACTGCTGATAGTGATCACAGGCAGCATCTTGTATGTGTTGGCATCGAGATATTGCGTAATATCACTGGCAGTTTTCGGCGCCACTCCAAACGCATTGCTAAACGCTTTGACTTCCTCAATATGCCCCACTTCCGTCAGAAACGGTCCGACTATTTTCTGGAGTCGATTCGTATTAAAGTAGGCTCCATAGGTATTCATCGAAACCAACAATGTCACTACGATAAAAGCAATACGTTTACTCATCACACCCTCCATCTTCTAGCAGATGGCTCAGTATGAAGTGGCGGTGAATATTGTTCTGTGAGAAAACCCACCAGCATTTATACAATGTGGCGCTACTTTCTTTTAATTGCATAAAATTTTAATGAGACGTAGTAAAAAGCTATCACGACAGCAACATCACTATTGTCAATTTAATGTAACAACCGGGTGCAAATTGCTATCTTACCGTGGGCGACGGCAATCCAATGTCATAACGCTTCGTAGCGAATTTCCACCACCTCCAGCTCTTCCAAGCCAACCGGCGTATGCAGCGACACCATATCGCCTTCACGCGCCTTGAGCAGCGCCTTGGCCAGCGGGGAAATCCAACTGATGCGACCACTACTGGGGTCTACCTCGTCCATACCGACGATACTGTAGGTATGCTCCTCACCTTTGGCATTGCAGATAGTCACGGTGGCACCGAAGAACACCTGGTCACATTCACCACGCCGGGCGGGATCTACCACTTCAGCGCTATCCAGCCGTTTGGACAAGAAACGCAAGCGGCGGTCAATTTCGCGCAGACGTCTTTTGCCATAAATGTAATCGCCATTTTCCGAACGATCGCCATTGGAAGCTGCCCAAGTAATGGTTTTAACCAATTCCGGGCGCTCCACTTTCCACAATTGATCGAACTCTTCCTTCAATCGCTGATGTCCGTTCGGGGTGATATAGTTCTTCACGCCCTGAGGTAATTTCGGCGTGCCATCGAGATCATCATCGTTGTCTTCGCTCTCCTTGGTAAATGCTTTACTCATGCTGATCACTCGTTAATGTGCAGCGCTTTTGGAAAAAATGTTGATAACCATAACCCCGGCAATGATCAGAGTCAGACCGATCACGGCGGGAATATCCAGCGATTGTCCGAGAAAAAGCCAACCACTCAGCGCGATCAATACGATCCCTACACCAGACCAAATCGCATAGGCTATCCCAACCGGGATGGTTTTGAGCGTTAGAGAAAGCAGGTAAAAAGCCAGTAGATAACCAACTACAACCACCAGCGACGGCCACAAACGGGTAAACCCTTCAGCCGATTTGAGGTATGACGTTGCGATCACTTCGCTGACAATCGCGATGGCAAGAAGAATCCAATGTTGCATTTTGATCACTCCAATGGTTTGCGCCAGCCGATTTAGCCCAGCACGTCAGTAATCTGGTTAAACGATTTGTGCTGAAAAAAGTTACTGATATTGTCGGCCAATTGATCCAGCAGACGTTGCCTGGATTCCCTGCTGGCCCAGGCGACATGCGGTGTGACAATCAGGTTCGCCGACTGCTGCCGCAATATCAGATTATCTGCACCCGGCGGTTCGCCTTGTATCACATCGATGGCGGCGCCGGCAATGCGGCCGCTGGATAAGCACTGCAACAAATCCGCCTCGTTCACCAACCCGCCGCGCGCAGTATTGATCAGATACGCGGAAGGTTTCATCAATTCAAGCTCGCGACGGCTGATCAGATGTTGGGTTTCCTGCGACAACGGACAATGCAGCGTCATAAAATCCGCCTGCCGCAATACGTCATCGAACGCTGTTCGACCAGAACGCGGCGGTTTACCCTTATGTTCCGCAATCAGCACCTGCATGCCGAAGGCTTGCGCAATGTTCGCAACCGCATACCCCAGTTCGCCATAGCCGATGATGCCAAGCGCTTTTCCCGACAATTCCTGAATGCCGAAATCCAGTGGACAAAAAAAAGTACTGGTCTGCCAACCGCCCCGTTTCACCAATTCCTGATAGTCGACAAAACGGCGCGCCAGATTCAACATCAGCATAAACACATGTTGCACCACCGAAGGCGTAGCGTAACCGCGCACATTGCAGACTGGAACATTACGTTCAGCCGCAGCTTGCAGATCGATATTGTTGTACCCGGTAGCGGCCACGCAGATCAGCTTCAGGCGTTCCGCCGCCTCAATTGCCGCACGACCGATAAACACTTTGTTACTGGCCACCACCTCGGCTGCACGGATGCGCGTCAACACCTCCTGTTCGGAAGAATCGTAATGAAACTGCCATGGCGATATCGCTCGCTCCAGCGCCGTGCAATCCATATCGCCACGGGTCACAGAACCAAAATCCAAAAATACAGCGCGCATCTAATGGCCTCCGTTGTGCTCCACACCGAGAGAATGTTGTTGAAACATTATGTGAGCAATACGCCGGAAACCATGCACTTGAAAAACCTCAGTATGTTTCTCATACATTCACAGAAAAACTATGCGAAGAACACTTGTCGTTTGCCAATTGCGGCAGCAACACTCAGTGCATGCCATACTGTTGCACAGAACAAGTTACTTGAATCGGCTCGCTGCATCTTTAATCGATGCTGTCACCCGATTCCAGGCTGATTCCATGCCATCGCGAATATCTTCCCATGCTTCCTCACTGGCACGTTCAAGTTCCACGAGCTTCTTCTTTACTTCATCACGTTGCGTTTCAAGCTCATGAATGCTTTCATTTAATTTGATTCTGGCATCTGCATCAGCCGCCGATAATTTAGCTTTCATTTTATCGAGGTCGGCATTCCATTCATCCAGCTTTGCATGGGCTTTTTTTAAGTAGGCATCTTTATTAGTCATTTTTTCACCTCATCATTAGTCATTGAAAGAATATCATTCTGGAAACACGTTAGAGCCATCGAAAAGAATAATCCGATCACGGCTCTCTCGCAGTATAAAACTCACAATCTGTTCCTTGCCGTCCCCAGTGTTTTTTACTTTACAACACGAATTAGCGATTCTCAAGCCGATTATAATCCAGCATCCCATATCCAATGGGCGTAGATTGCTGGAAAATCTCATGCAAGCGATCGCTGTGCTGCCAGAATCCGCTATGTGAGCGCCGTATACCGTAACGATGCATCAACTCACGATAATCGTACTCGCTATTCAGTTTACCAAGTCTCGAGACAAAATCGCCCAACGAAGCCGCTTCAACTTGCCACAATGCAGTAGGATAAGCGCCGACAAAACCCGGCATCACCGTGATGTAATCTTCCTCAGGCATGCGGTTCGACTGTTCCTGCAATAAGCTGGCGATATGACTGTGCGCACTGTTACGCACGACCGTATAAACCCGATCACCATGATTTTTATCCAGCACCATCAGCAACCCCATTTCAGGCAATACACTGGCGGTCTCCCCTTGAATATCATGTAGCGATCTTAATAATTGCCGGTGTTGTTCTGGCACGGCAGGCTGCTCTAAACGATAACGTTTGGACAAAACCTTGGACAGTTTCTGTTGCAACTGCTGGAATAAAAACTCCTTGGCCGGTTGTCCTTTTGGATACGTAATTTCCGGTTCAACATCCAAATACGCATGTCCATATACATAGTTCTTGACCGAATCACTCGCACCTCGATACCAATGTTCACGCAGAGCAGTACGTGTTTCTCCGGGTAGTAAAGCAAGAAAATTAAACTCGCTTTCCATACGCAGAAAATCCATATAGAGACGCGTCGACAGCTGATGACCAACATTGCCGTAGACGTCAAACCCTGCGACCAGCAGGTAATGAATGCGTTCCAGAATCGGATAATCAATTAGCCACGCTGTTTTTGGCGGCTGGCCCACCAAACCTTCCACCACTGTAGCACTGTCGAAATGCCTGAAAACTGTTAAAGCTGCATTCTGATTATGTCCATCGCCTTGCCAGACCCAATCCAGATCCAAGTTAGCATCGCCTTTAAATAACTTATTCAGCGCCTCGCCCTTTTCTTTCAAATAAGCAGCCTGCAATGTGGAATATTCGGTCCAATAGTTTAAAACACCGGCATTACTTTCCCGTTCGGGCGGTATATTCAACTGGTCACTTTGAGCACTTAGGAAATCATCCATTTCCGCCAACGCTTCCTGATCTGGATTAACAAAAAATACCCAGAAATGATCATTGATAACATTCAGTGCCACCTGCCCACGGCAAACCGCACCTTTGATAAACCCGTCTATCGTGAATTGCGAGTGCTCCAGCATAAAGCGATAGCGCGCATGCGCCGGTATCGCCGCAAAAGTTTTGAACGGATTGGACGCCAGCTCAGGGGTGTATTCAGGAAGCTCCTCTACTTCATAGGGCGTTGCAAAAAACAACGCTTCGAAACGCTGCAAGCGTTTATTATTCAACACATAAGGTAAATGACTCTTAGCGGCGATACTATACTGCACGCGCTGCAATCGATAATACACCCTGTCAACTTGCGGGTCATCATAAGGCCGGCGGGTGCTGATAATGTTAATAGGTTGTCCGGGTTCGGTGCTTGAACGCACGATTTTGAAATAGGTTTTTGCAGCATTGCTGCCTTCCAATTCTCCGAAATACACATGCCCCTGAAACAAATGTTCATAAATATAGCGGGAAACCAAGCGCTGCTTTATAGAATCACCATTCAGAAAATTTTCCCAAATACGGATTTGATCTCGATACCCAGCATCCAGTACGGGTAATTCCGCGAGGGGTGCGCCAGCCTCCAGCCAGCGCTGCAGCAGCTCGAAATCAGCCGACGCGATACCAGGCAAACCATAAGGCATTCCCCAATACGGTTTTGACCCCGCATACTTTTGAAATTGCCCAACATCCGGACAGCTGTCCGTGGCATTCAAAGCAAATTCAAATAACCCATCAGGAATGATCTCATTGTGTTTTACTGCATTCTCGAGCGGATTGCGCTGTTTGAGCTCGAGCATCTTAAACATCAGGCTGTCCTGTAATAGTTGTGCATCGTGTTTCTCTGTCAATATGGGGAAAAATCCTTTTGTTCTCCATTCGTTAACCGTATGCGCATCTTCAAACAACCGTGTCAATGGATCGGCAGTCAAACGTTTGCCATTATAAATAGCCTGTGGATTGGCGCCTCGATCAATGCCCTGCGCGGAAGCCAGATTCAGTTGACAGGGTGCATCATAGCAGCCGTGGCAAACGACGCATCGTTTATCCAACAATGGCTGGATCTGCTGCCGATATAGCTGACCACTATCCGATTCAACAGCGACATATCGACTCGGGACGGATTGCTGCTCTGCGCCACATGCGGTTAATAAACAAGCGATAAAAGCCATTACATATTTGTTCAAAATTGCCTCATACGAATTCTTAACAGTCAATTTTCCAGCGTATTATTGCAGCAGATCTCCAAAAGCTCACCGCCGTAGCGCAGCCCGACTTCCGAAAGTATAGTCGTTTTATGGAAAAAACGACCACCCGCTCATGCTATCGGTGATTTCAGCAAAGACTACTTGGCGATCGTAATGCTCGGCACGCCGACACGTGGAATGTCAGTAACAGTCATCTGAAACAACAGGAACAATAACTGGAAAGCATCGCGATTCCAGCGCGCATGCGGGCCTGTGGTATTGACGGCATAAAAGCGGTTATTCCAGCGGATGGAGAAATCGACATCAGCAGGCGGCGTACCGGCAACCACGAATCCCATGGTCAGATCAGGGTTCTCATTGCCCAGAATGGGCGGCGTTCTTGGGTCTTTTTCCACATGATAGCCCCGTTCTTCACCGAGCGCTTTGCCGAGAAAACCGAGAATCGAATGAAAGCTCCTCAGCCGGAAAACCCCACTAATCGGCCATTCTCCACCATAGTGGCCGGCGCGGATATCGAAAGCAATATCACTGACATCCCATTCCCGCGCGCGCTCGTTCAGTTTTTCGCGGTCATCTTCGGGAAGCGTATCGGGATCGTAGTTGGTGATCAGAATCGGCCCGGGGATTTGTTTGCGCAACGTAAAGGTGTCGTCTCCGGTATTGTAGTGCACAACGAATTCCTTTTGCAGCGACTGAAAGCTGTCGGGCGCAATCGAACTGGCGGGCATCGTCCACGTATTAATCAGCGGCAAGGGCTCGGCATGTAATTGATTGTGATCCTGAATCGCCGAAAGATGTAATACTACCCGGCGAAACATCTCATAACCGCCTGGGTCTGCCGGGCTATTGTGATAGACATTGCGCTGTTTATCCTGCAACAAGCGCACTTCCTGTGCCATCATGCGCAATAACAGATCAACATCAAAACGCTGGCGCAACAGCAGCGTTAATTTGTTCTGTGGAAAGGGTGTGAGCAAACGCCTGGTGAAATCTTCCCCTTCGATTGGAACGATGCTGATGGTGGGACTTTCCGCAACACTACCGCCAAAAACCGGCAGTATCGATGTGCCCGCAAGTCCTCCCAGTGCGGGCATGGCGCCTGCATTGGCTTGAAAATTGAAAGTTGCCGCGATATTTGACACCGCGGTGAAATGAATCGGCTGACGGTGATGGGCACGTACGATATTGATGAGTAGCTGCTGAGACACGGCGTCGGTAACCGCATCGTCATACGCCAACACGGCGCGATTCAGTGCCATCGGTGACATGCAGCCGGTAAGCATACTCAGGATCAGCACGATCTGCATGAATCTCAGCAAGCACAGATGACATGTGGATTTCATGAGTCTTCTTTTCAGTCTGGATATTATTGAGACCGGCGCTATCAAACAGCATTCTCTCATTCTGTTACCGCGTGATCAATTTTTCGAATTCCTCGATAGGAATGGGCGGCGAATAAAGAAAACCTTGCACATAATCGCAACCGAATTCGATCAGCAGATTTTGTTGTTCCTGTGTCTCCACCCCTTCTGCAATAGTCTTGATATCCAGTTTATGCGCCATCATGATAATCGCCTCGACCAGTGCCCGATCAATTGGGTTGTTATTCAGGTTACTGATGAATGAGCGATCTATCTTGATGTAGTCGATATCGAATTCCTTGAGATAGGAAAGTGATGAGAACCCGGTACCAAAATCATCAATCGATACTTGGATGCCGTTATTGCGAAATTCCAGCAAGAAATTTTGCACAGTCAGCGTGCTTCTTAATAACAAACCTTCAGTAATTTCTACATTAATGCAGCCGCCTGGCAAACCACAATGAACGAGCTTGTCATACCAGCCTAGTCGATCCGACGTTTGGAACTGAATCGGTGATTTATTAATACTCACCTGAATAATATAACCAAATCGATCAAGCCATTGCTGAATGTGCGCAATCGACTGATCAAATACCCATTCACCTATTTTCACGATGAGTCCGCTTTCTTCCGCCAGCGGAATAAACGTATGTGGATTAATCATGCCACGATAGGGGTGTTTCCAACGTAACAAGGCTTCCGCCTTAATAATGCGCCGCCGAGACAAATCCAGGATGGGTTGATAATAAATATGCAGTTCATTACGTTCCAATGCTTTTCTAAGATCATTGGTAAGCATCATTTTTTCATTAGCCTTATGCTGCAGCGACGGCGTGAAATAACAATAACGATCGCGCCCTCCTTGTTTTGCCGCATACATCGCTTGATCCGCATGCTTCATCAAGCTCTCAATATCCATGCCGTCTTCCGGATAAAAAACGATGCCGATGCTGGTAGAAATATGATAGTCATCCTGGTTCGGTAGGAAATTGAACGGCTTATTCAGTTCACGAATAATGTGCCGCGCAATCTTCTCTACATGCTGCCTTAAATCGATACTGGGTAGAATAATGGCAAATTCGTCTCCGCCAAGACGAGCGACGGTATCGGTATCGCGCACGCATGATTTAATACGCTGCCCGACTTCCTTGAGCAGTTGATCTCCCGCAGCATGACCCAGTGTGTCATTGATATCTTTGAAGTGATCCAAGTCGAGATATATCACTGCCAGTAGTTGTTCACTACGATGCGCTTTTCTGGTTTCCTGGCTTAATCGATCTTTAAACAAGAAACGATTGGGCAACATCGTCAATTGGTCGAAATTGGCTTGAAATAAGATGAGTTCCTCTTTCTGCTTTTTCTCAGTGATATCGGAGAATTGCGCCACATAACCATACACTTGGCCATCCGGGCGATGAATAGCACTAATGTTCAGCCAGCGAGTACGAGTCGTGCCATCCCTGTGACATCCCCAAACCTCACCTTGCCAATGATTCTTCTTCTGAATATCCTGCCATATACTCCGGTAAAGAATTTTATCGTGGCATCCGGAGCAGAAAACTCGAGGATTCTTGCCGACGACTTCCGACAATTCATACCCCGTCAAGCGTGTAAAAGCCGGGTTCACTTGTTTTATCAGATTATTTTCGTCGGTAATCACGATCGCTTCACCGCTGGTCTGATAAATTGCATCTGCCAGCAACATGGAATCAAACGTTTGCCTGAGGCTGGTAATATCCCGACTGGTACCGATCATGCGTATAGGCTGCCCGGAAGCATCGTACAATACGGTAGCAATGGCATGAATATAGCAAATCGCGCCATCCGGTCTGCAAATGCGGAATTCCGTATTGAAATCCCTTTTTTCGCGTAACGCTATTTGAATTTCTTTCTCTGTTTGTTGTAAATCTTCCGGATGAATACACATACACCAATGCTCATATTCTCCGCGAAAATTATTTTGCGAGATGCCATACAGCACAAACATTTGATGATCCCAAATCAGTTTGTTCTGAACAATATCCCATTCCCAGATACCGATGCCGGTCGTGCGCGTTGCCAGCAATAGGCGTTGCGAGGTCAGACGCAGCATGTCTTCAGCGTGCTTATGCGCGGTAATATTGATGAGCGCCAAAACCCAGGTTTTACCAAATAATGGATGATCAAAAGTGGAAATCGTCGCATAACACCGGAAAGTCGCGCCATCCTTCTTGAAACTATAGACTTCTCCATTCCATATACCGGAGCGCTCAATCTCAGCCGCGATTGAATCTGCAATGACCAAAGGGCCTTCCAAAGTGGCAATATTGACACTGTTGAGGTGTTGACCGAGCAGTTCATCAACGCCATAACCGAACCTGGTTTCAAATTGCGGATTAGCGTACACGATCTGTTCATCGTGAACGCGAATCAGGCATACCCCGATGGGCAGGCTTTGTAATATATTGCTGTGAAAATGCAATATTTCCTCAGCCAGCTTACGCTCGGTGATATCCGTGGAAATTCCAAATTCGCCAATGATCTGGTCTTGATCATTCATCATGGGGCTTTTGACGGTCCAGAAGAACCGTGTTTGTCCTGATGACTTGATGACCATTCTTTCTTCGCGCTTAATCGTCTGCCCAAACTCAATTACGCGACTGTCATCGAATATCAGGTCATCTGATAACGCCAAATCAAAGAATTCCTTATCTTCATGACCGATAATTCCCTCAGCCGACATATCAAAAAGATCGATAACATTTTGATTCACATACGTGTAGCGCCCCGCTCTATCCTTCGTGTAAATGCAAGCATCCACTTGATTTAGAATGCCTTCTAGCTGACCAACTCTGCTTTCCAATGAATTTATCATGGAACTTGCTGCCGAATTGAATGACTGTTCCGCTGAAGACGGAATAAATACTCTTTTGCGATTTGCTCTGGTTTTATCTTTCGACGGCATGATTTGTATTCACTTCTTCCAACTAATACTTTTAAACACAAACGCTTATAATAGCAATACACTATACATGACTATTTGCAACTTTCGGTAATGTGCTACAAAAAAGCAACATTTTCAATTACTATGTTGAATCAGCAGAAAAGTTTATTGACACATCTCTGAATAAACAAATGATACCTGGATGAAAAAAGAATATTGGTTCGATCGATGGCAACACGAAGAGATCGGCTTCCATCAAAGCACGATTAATCCCTATTTACGTGAATACTGGCACAAACTAGCGCTGGCTCGAAACAGCACGGTATTTGTACCCTTATGCGGCAAAAGCCGCGATATGCTTTGGCTGCGCGAACAGGGATATGATTTGCTGGGTGTTGAATTGAGCAGCCTTGCAGCGCAAGCATTTTTTATAGAAAATGGTTATATACCGCAATGCACTGTCGGCCATACATTCACGCACTTGGAGGCAGATAACATCCATATTTTATGCGGTGATTTCTTCGATCTGTGTAGCGATGACCTGGCAAAAATCACAGCGGTGTACGATCGTGCAGCACTCATCGCTTTGCCGCCGGAGATGCGCAAACAGTATGTGCATCACCTGTTGAATATCCTGCCACCGGCGGTGCAAATCTTGCTCATCACACTGGATTACCCTGATTCTGAAATGTCAGGACCACCCTTTGCAGTTACTATCGATGAAGTCATGGCATACTATCAGTCACACTTCGAAATAAAACTGCTGACAAGTCAGGATGTGCTGACACAGAATCTGCGCTTTCAGGAGCGCGGTTTGAGCCGATTGCAGGAAAACGTCTTGTTACTGAAACCGCATCACGCTACGGAAGAAACGAGTACGGACACATAATGGATAACTCTAGCGGATTATATGGTTAATATGCGACCCGGTTTCCCGGTAAGCAGTTTCTCAAACGCTTTCCCTTTGATCGGTTTTGAATACAGAAAACCTTGCACGTAATCACAACCGAAATGACTGAGCAGATCTTGTTGCTCTTTCGTTTCCACGCCTTCGGCAATGGTCTTGATATCCAACTTATGCGCCATGACGATGATCGCTTCCACCAATGCACGGTCGGTTTCACTGTCGATCAAGTGATTAATAAAAGAATGATCGATCTTGAGATAATCAATATCAAATTTCTTGAGATAGGACAGCGAGGAAAAGCCAGTGCCAAAATCATCAATTGATACCTCGATGCCGTTATTGCGAAATTCCAGCAAGTATTCCTGAACAACAGCAGAATCCTTTAACAACAAACCTTCAGTAATCTCCACATTGATACAATTTCCAGGCAGTCCAAGTTGGGTCAAGTTGTCCAGCCAACTGAATTTATTCATAAATTTAAACTGAATCGGCGACATATTGACGCTGATTTGGATGACGTAACCCTTGCGCTTTTGCCATTGGTCGATTAGAGCAATCGATTGTTTAAATACCATCTCACCAATCTCCAGGATCAAGCCACTTTCTTCCGCCAATGGAATAAAAATAGTCGGGCTAATCATACCCCGTCGCGGGTGCTTCCAGCGCACCAGCGCTTCGGCTTTAATCAGACGTCCGCTGGACAACTCCAGGATCGGTTGATAATGAACTTGTAACTCATTCTTTGCGATTGCCTGTCTTAGATCATGAATCAGTACCATTTTTTCATGCGCTTCGCGCTGCATGGAAGGTGTAAAGTGGCAGAAACGGTTACGCCCTTCCAATTTCGCAGCATACATCGCCTGATCGGCATGCTTCATCAAGCTTTTCATGTCGGTCCCATCTTGTGGATAGAACACAATGCCGATGCTTGTGGAAATATAATAATTCGTTCGATTCTGATTAAAATTAAACGGCTTATTCAAACTTTGAATAATACGCAATGCAACGGCTTCAATCTGTTGATTGTCAACGAAGTCCGATAGAATGATCGCAAACTCATCTCCACCCAGGCGCGCTACGGTGTCGGTCTCGCTGATGCAGGATCCGAGGCGCGTGGCGACTTCTCTCAACAGATCATCACCTTTGTCATGTCCCAATGTATCATTGATGTCTTTGAAATGATCCAGATCCAAAAACAGCACGGATAGCGGGAATTTGGTGCGACGCGATTTCTTGATTTTCATTTCCAATCGATCTTTGAATAAATTACGATTGGGTAAGCCCGTTAGCTGATCATAATTCGCCTGGGACAAAATAAGTTCGTCTTTCTTCTTTTTCTCGGTAATGTCCGTAAACTGCGAGACATGGTAATGAATACGGCCATCCGGGTGTCGAATAACGCTGACACTGAGCCATTTGGCGTGAATTGTGCCATCCTTACGCAAATCCCAAATTTCACCTTGCCAGTGATCTTCATTGGATAGCCGTCGCCGTATATCCTGATAAAAACTCGGATCATGCCTTCCTGAGCGAAATATTTCCGGACTCTTGCCCATGACATCCACCATGTCATACCCGGTCATATGAGTAAACGCCGGATTAATTTGTATAATCAAATCATCCTCATCCGTCACCATGATGGCCTCATTACTCGACTGATAAATAGTTGCAGCCAAGCGCATCGACTCATAAACCCGCTTTTGTTTGGTAATATTCTGATAAGTTCCGAGTACACCGATGATTTCATTATGGCTATCACGCAAGGGTACTTTGGATGTTCGCAACCAGCTAATCTTTCCATCCGGGGTGATTTGCGGTTCTTCATAGCCAAGCTTGGGAATGCCTGAATCGATCACCAGATGATCATCATTACGATAGCGCTCCGCTTGCGCCGCCCAACTCCATTGAAAATCATCCGTGCCAATTATATCCTGTACGGATTGCGCCCCGGCATCCTTGGCAAAAGCGGAATTACAACCCAAATAACGTAATTGTTTGTCTTTCCAGAAAATACGTACCGGTGCTGTATCGATAATCATCTCGAGTAAATTGCGCGATTCAGCCAATGCGGCTTCCTTCATTTTTCGATCGGTAATATCAGTGATGGTACCCACATAACCCAATACATCGTCCTGCTGATCGCGCTCCGCCTGTGCATGACCCAGAATCCAGGTGGTGACTTGCTCTTTGGTTTGAAAACGATACTCGGACATGAATTGCCGCTGGTACTGCACTGCCCTGTTCCACTCGTTCATTACCCGCTCACGATCACCCGGATGAATCGCAGTAATCCATCCATAGCCTGAGGCTGTTTCCATATCCATACCGGTAATACTGCACCAGCGTTCATTGACATACAGGCATTTACCCGTGGCATCGGTACGGAATATGCCGACCGGTGCTACTTCAGTCAGGCTGCGGAAAAGTTGTTCATTATTGCGCAGCGCCATTTCCATCTGTTTTTGCAGGGTAATATCAACCAATACGCCCTGCCAGTGCGTACTGCCATCTTCTTCCCGATGCGGTATGGAATATCCGCGCAGCCACTTTTCACCGATTGGCGATTGCACAGGATATTCATGCAGCCAAGGCAACAGCTTTTCCTCTGAATCAAGAATGGATATTTCCAATTCGGGTAATGCATCCGGTCGAATCTGTTGAAATACGATTTCGACATTGGCCATACATTCGGCGGGAGAGCGTCCAATTAAATCAGTAATCCCCTCACTCATGAAGGGAAGCGAGCGACGACCATGCGCATCGATACAAAACTCAAACACCGCGCCCGGTATGCTGGCGATAAGATTACGAAAACGCTTCTCACCCGCTTGCAGTTCTATGGTGCGCTGAATCACAGCATGCTCAAGATTTTCCTTGAGCGCCAGAATTTCTGCTTCTACCGCTTTACGCTCGGTAATATTGCGAAATATGCCGCGTGTCGCAACCGGCACATCGTCTACGGAATAAAGACTCACGTTGCCTTCCACCACGATAACCTGACCAGCTTTTGTCAGAAATGGCACTTCAATGAGCCCAACATCTTCACCCGCTATGATACGCTGCATGAACTGCTGGCAATGCGCATGATGATCGGGATGGATGATGCTAAAAACATTCAACGTCGCCACTTCCTCCGCTGTATACCCCAGTGCTTCACGCCAAGCACGATTGACAAAAAGAAAGTGTCCATCCGGCGCAACGCTTTGAATCAAATCTCTTATACCGTCGAACAACTGACTCAGTTGTTCCTCGCTGAGGACGGTGGCAATTGGAATCGCTACATTCATTTGGAAAGATTTTTCCAGCGCTATATCATCGTTATTCATGACATGGATTTACATAGGGAATACGGAAATGTGAATCGGAATAAACGCATGCTTTAATCCTGACAATGCACCACAAGCGACAAAATTTTAATCTAGAAATATACTCACAAAGACATATTTAAACAAAAAAATAACTATGCGCCACAACTATCTGACACTTATTATCTTGATGAGCCAATAACAATACTGCTGATTTGCACATTACTGCATATATCCATGTATTTGTATTCATGCGTTCGCATCCATGCCACAACAATTAAAATAACTTGCGTCGATCTATGTCGCCACTCACAAAAAATTGTTGAGTCAGTGCAAGACATATAGCATACTAGTTGCGCGTTAATTTTAAGCACATATATTCCACAGACTATCATTCCGAGTTTCCATAAATCTCGAATTTTCACAGGCAATCTAATGTTCATCAGCGTTCTTGATCTCTTCAAAATAGGCATTGGCCCATCCAGCTCGCATACCATGGGACCCATGGTTGCCGCCAAGGATTTTCGCGACCGCATTCAGGCTTTTGTTGTTAGTCATCCCATGCCATCGTTCCTGCAGGTTCGATGCACCTTGCGTGGATCGCTGGCATTCACCGGCAAAGGTCACGCTACCGACCGTGCAGTAACCTTAGGCATGCATCAGCATACACCGCAAGGATTGGCCAAATTGAACGTCAATGAATTGTTCCAAAAGCTCTGGCAGCAAAATACCATTCAGATCAGCGAATCGACATTGATTCATTTCAATCCGCCTGAGGATATCATCTTCGATCGCGGAGAACCGCTACCGGAGCATCCGAATGGTATGATTTTTCAATTGCTGGATGAAACGGGCAAGACTTTGCTAACGGAAACTTATTTCTCGATTGGCGGTGGCTTTATCACCACCTTGCCTGAAATCGGCCAAATTGTTGCGCCGATCAAAATGGAAGCAATCAGTTCTTGCGACTTTCCTTTTGATTCCGCCAACCAGATGATGAAAATGTCCGCCGACAGCGGTTTATCGGTTGCCGCCATGAAGCGCAGCAATGAACTGGGACGCATCAACGAAACGCAATTGAATGCCGGGTTGGATGCCGTCTGGAATGCGATGCGCACCTGCCTTGAAAATGGTCTGATCGCTGAAGGCAGGTTACCTGGTGGGCTTAACATTAAACGGCGCGCCCATTCTCTGTATCAACAACTACAGGATAATCCGCACAAAGCCAACCTGAATGATTGGCTATGCGCATATGCCATGGCGGTGAATGAAGAAAATGCCGCCGGACACATGGTAGTCACCGCGCCGACCAACGGTGCAGCCGGTGTCATACCGGCAGTGATCTATTACGCAGTAAAACATGAAAACGCAACATTGGAGCAAGTCCGCGATTTCCTGCTGGTGGCCGGTGCGATCGGCGGATTGATCAAACATAACAGTTCAATTTCCGGCGCTGAAGTGGGCTGTCAGGGTGAAGTCGGTTCTGCGTCTGCGATGGCAGCGGCGGGCTTATGTGCGATTAAAGGTGGCAGCAGCGAGCAAATTGAAAATGCTGCAGAAATCGCGCTGGAACATCATCTGGGCATGACTTGCGATCCGGTTGGCAGTCTGGTACAGGTACCGTGTATCGAACGCAATGGTTTTGGCGCCATCAAGGCTTATACCGCTGCATCACTGGCCATTCGCGGCGACGGCCAGCATTTTATGTCTTTGGATAATTGCATCGCTGCGATGAAGCAGACGGGACTGGAAATGTCGGTGAAGTACAAGGAAACATCTTTGGGCGGATTGGCAGTCAGTATCACTGAATGTTAAGGAACTTCTGAAAACAATCATTTCGAGCACAGCGAGAAATCTATGTTGATGGCTCCCAAAGATTTCTCACGACGTTCGAAATGACAAATGGTGTTTCTAAATAAGAGATTCGTTAGATAACCAAGGCCGATCACTTATCCGGGTGCAGCTTACTGATCACATGACGCACACCTCTGACGACAAAGAAAACGCTGAGCACCACAACCGGTATCGCAATACCGGTCAGCAATTCAACATTGATGTCCTGCCCCGCTGCCTTCAGCGCTTTTAATCCATATCCCAGAATTCCCAGCAAATAGTAGCTCAGTACAACCACCGACAAGCCTTCCACCGTTTCCTGCATGCGCAATTGCACATGTGCGCGATGATCCATGGATTTTAGCAAATCACGAATCTGCGCTTCCATGGAAAGATCAACGCGAGTTCGTAGCAAAGCCGTTGCACGCTCCAGACGCATCGACAATGTTTCCAGTTTGGCATATACCAGTTCGCAAGTTCCCATAGCCGATGACAACCGTTGAATCATGAATTCCTGCAGCATCTGCAGCCCCTCAATGCGCTCTTCACGCAGCTCGGTAATCCGTAATTTCACGATATTGTAATACGCTCTGGAGGCATTGAATCGATGGCCGGTCTGCGCCGACAAACGCTCAATTTCTGCGGACAAGCGAGTCAGTTCCTCCAGCAAGCGCTGTTCGTCCTCGATACTGGTCAGCTCCACGTTGTTGGCAATCAGCGCTGCCAAGCGCTGATCCGCTCGCGCCAATTGCGGAATCATCTCACGTGTTATGGGCAATGGCAGCATCGCCAGCATGCGATAAGTCTCGATTTCAAGCAGGCGTTGCACCAATCGTCCAACTTGGCGGCTGCGCAAGTTTTCATCATGAATCAATATGCGGCCAAAATTATCACGATGAATCTGATTATCACTCCATACACTGGCTGCCCCTCCCGCCACCTTGGAACCAATCACCGTTCCAGAAGTAAATAAAGTAGCCAGCTCATTCAAGCTGCGCTTAGGCCGCGACCGATCCTCCAGGGCGATATGTGTCGCCACCAGCAATTCTCCCGGTAAACGCGCCAACCACTCCTGTGGCACATACCCAATCGCAGGCTGCTCAAACGGCACTTCAAAAGACTTGGCACGATAAACGGTATACGTCGAATATTCAGTATGGCGCTCCCAGCGGAGACGAAACTCTCCAAAATCAGCGCTAAAATCATTTTCGTGCCTATTGGGTGGGTTAATACCATAGCGTGCACATAACTCACCGATTAGCTCGCGCTCCTGATTCACCCAGTGACGCTCGGATATCAATACCAGATGAGAAAGCTGCACAGGCGGCGCCAAAAGCTCATACGCCACTGCGTTGAGCTCGGTATACAATTCCAGCCTTTTTGAATATTCCGGAATATTCAAAATATTCAATGAATTCTCCTTAGAGGTATCTTTGGATTCATGAGTCAGTGAAGATGATGGCATAATGGATTCCATAGCAGTAGTCCGACCAGAATAAATCAGTTTGTAGCATACCTAATTTTTATTACCAAAAAATGAATTTTTCTGGACATCAGCATATTTCCTGTAGCATAAAATGCTCGCGCACCTTGTCACTCAGGATCATCTGTAGTACATTTTTATGGTGATCTGTGTATCATAAACCCGAAGATTCTCAGTCTTTTTTGCGAAATCTAATTTTTTATCACCGATAAGCCAGATCAATACAAGGAAACCCATGGGTGCCATTTTCTTTTATATTGTTATTTACTTCATTGGATACTACGCTTCCAATATTCTGAATATGTTAACGGTACGCCCGTTTATCACCAACCGCTACATGGCTGCTTTACTGCCTGTTTACGGCGTTGCTTTGACGCATGCCTATGTCATTGTGAGCAGTCCGCCCCCTCAGGGAACGGAGGTTACGATTGAATATGCGCTGTTAGTGTTTATTACTTTGCCGGTGGTGGTAGTTACCCTAGGCGCGGCTTATTTCATGTGGAACAGTAAAAATAAACCCGAGGACACTACCGCGAGCAATTCATTCGATCGCGACACAGATCCGGTCGAAGCTACCGCCACTGAAACAGTCGGTCTCAAAGCAGTACCATCATCCGAGAGCACCGAATCAGCGGATGAGAAATCAGTGAATAAAGAAATTGATACCAGCAAGAGTAAAGACAGCAAGGAAACTTAACAGGCTGCTAAAGCTCAATATATAGAGCGTTATCAAAGTTTTCATCCAACAAAAAACCCTCACACACAAAGTATGAGGGTTTTTTGTTGGACAGTGCCTTATGACGCTCTATCGACGATCACATGTTCCTTTTGTGCGCTCAATGTGCCTTGTTCAATGATCGCTAACGTCAAGCGCGAAATCGCCACGCGCTTACCGGTAGCCTCTTCAACAATATCGGTCTGCCAGACTTGTGTGCGACGACCGGTATGCAGCGGCGTACAGACACCAATGACATGGCCTTTGGTAACTGCACGGATGTGATTAATATTCAACTCCAATCCAACCGCACGATATTTTTCCGGATCAATCGTCATCCATCCCGCCACACTGCCTAGCGTTTCCGATAACACACAACTCGCACCGCCATGCAGGATACCGAATGGCTGCGTTGTGCGCTTGTCGACAGGCATACGTCCTTTCAGATAGTCCGGACCCAGTTCAGTGAATTGAATGCCGATATGCTCTCCCATGTTGGAGTTACGCAAACCTTCCAGATAATCAATGGCATATTCCTTAAACCAAATAGCACTCATGTATCATTTCCTTTTTATTATTGCAACCCTTGCTTAGCAGACCGTTGAAAAACGTTTTCGAGGCAGCCGATACAAGGCAAAAACAGGCGAGAAAGCGCAGTTTATGCGTAATAAATGAGCATTTTGAGCTTGTTTTTAACACCGTAGCGGCAACGCAGATAGTTTTTCAACGGCCTGTTAGAGCGACTCAAACACTCCCGCTGCACCCATGCCGCTGCCAATGCACATGGTCACCATGCCGTATTTCTGTTTATGGCGGCGTAATCCGTGCAACAAAGTCGCCACACGAATGGAGCCAGTCGCACCCAACGGATGACCCAGTGCAATCGCACCACCCAGCGGATTCACTTTATCGCGATCCAATCCCAAGTCACGAATCACGGCAAGACTCTGCGCAGCAAACGCTTCGTTCAGTTCAATCCATGCCAGATCGTCCAGCTTGATACCGGTTTGCTTCAGCACTTTGGGAATGGCCCGAATAGGACCAATGCCCATGATCTCAGGCGGTACGCCCGCGACGGCAAATCCGATAAAACGCCCAAGCGGAGAAAGGTTAAAGCGCTTCATTGCGGCCTCGCTCATCAATACCACCGCACCCGCGCCATCGGATGTTTGCGAGCTGTTGCCGGCAGTTACCGAGCCTTTGGCGGCAAAAACCGGCCTCAATTTAGCCAGTGCTTCGAGACTGGTATCGGCACGCGGCCCCTCGTCGGTGTCTTTGATGGTAATTTCTTCGTGTACGGTATCCGTGATCAGATCAGGGCGTTTCTCATCCACGGGATAAGGTGCGATTTCCTGCGTGAACTCACCGGACTCGATCGCTTTTAAGGCGCGCTTATGGCTGATCAAGGCGAATTCATCCTGATCTTCACGCGATACTTTCCATTGTTCTGCTACTTTCTCGGCGGTCATGCCCATGCCATAAGCAATCCCCACATCTTCCTGATGTTCAAATATGGCTGGATTCATCGCAATTTTATTACCCATCATCGGTATCATGCTCATGCTCTCAGTGCCCCCGGCAATCATCACATCCGCTTCCCCGAGGCGAATTCGATCTGCTGCCAATGCGACGGATTGTAGGCCGGACGCACAAAAGCGATTGACTGTCATGCCGGCCACGCTGTTGGGCAAACCCGCCAATAGTAGCGCCACTCGCGCGACGTTGATACCCTGCTCGGCTTCCGGCATGGCACACCCCACGATGACATCATCAATCGCTGCCGGATCCAATCCTTCACACTGCTTCAACACGGCGCGCAATACATGCACCAACATGTCATCGGGACGCACATCCTTAAACATGCCGCGCGGGGCTTTGCCAACTGGTGTGCGTGCAGCAGCTACGATATAAGCTTCTTGGGTTTGCTTGGTCATGAGTTTCTCCGTAGAACGTCGATCTTGGAATACTTGCTATTTTGTCTGCAAATCAGTTTCTCAGCGGCTTGCCGGTTCTCAGCGTATATTCGATGCGCGCCTGGGTCTTCTCAGTTGCTAGTAATGACATAAAGGCTGTTCGCTCCAGTTCCAAAAACCAGTCTTCATCGACCAAGCTGCCCGGTGTCAGATCGCCGCCGCACATCACATGCGCCACCTTATTCGCAATCAGGTAGTCATGCTCGGAAATAAAACCGCCGGCGCGCATGTTAACCAGCTGACTCTGAATTGTAGCAATGCCGGTATTACCAGCTACTGGAATTTCCCGTACACGCAATGGCGGACGATAACCAGCTTCGGCCAACGCCAACGCCTGCGCCTTGGCGACATACAGCAACTCAAAACGATTCATCACCACCGTGTCAGCAAAACGCAAATAGCCGAGTTCTTTCGCCTGCTCAGCGCTTTTCGCCAGCTCCGCCATCGCTACCGTCTGATAATAGTGTTTCAACTGCGGAAATGGATCGCCATCTTTGGCACTTTTCGCGGCCCTCATCGCGAACTCCTTACATCCGCCGCCTGCTGGTAGCAATCCAACCCCGACTTCCACCAATCCGATATAACTCTCCAGTGTCGCCACTGCACGATCACAGTGCATGACAAACTCACAGCCGCCACCCAACGCCAGTCCATCCACGGCGGCGATGGTCGGAATCATCGAATAACGCAACGCTTGCGATGTTTGCTGAAACAATCGGATCATGCCTTCGACTTCCGCCAGCTTCTTAGCCATCAGTACATCTGCAAGATCCAGCTCATGCGCCACGTGCAGCACTGTGTCTTGCGCCGTTTTTTTGAATTGTTTCAGGAGTGATTGAAATGCCGATGGCGGTGCAGGCGGAGCGGGTGGTTTGCCTGCATGTTGAGCATCCGGCTTGGGCCGCTCGGTAGCTTTCTGTAAATTGGCGCCCGCCGAAAATGGCGGCTCAGTTTGCCAGATCACCAACGCGCGCCAGTTCTGCTCCGCTTCCTTGATCGCGTGCTGGATACCTTGCAACACATCGATGCCGACTGTGTGCATTTTGCTCTTGAAACTCAGAATGGCAATTTGATCTCCGATATGCCATAACCTGACCGCGTCTGTCTCAAATATGGTTTCCCCATAAACCGCGTCCTCGCCGATCAATCGGTCGGGAAAAAGCTGGCGCTGATAAACCGGCAACCTTGAACGCAGTTGCAGCTTTCCGGATGACGGGGAGAAAGCGCCCTGCGCGCTATGCACGCGCTGCGTTTCGCTTGCAGCAATTGTCATCACCCACTGTGGCAAAGGTGCCTGACTCATGCTTTTACCTGCGGCAATATCTTCTTGAACCCATTCGGTAATCTGTTTCCAGCCGGCTGCCTGCCAGCTTTCAAACGGCCCCTGACTCCAGCCAAATCCCCAGCGCACCGCCAGATCCAGGTCGCGCACATTATCGGCAATGGCTTCCAGTTGCACCGCGCTATAATGAAACAAATCGCGAAAAATCGACCACAAGAACTGTGCCTGCGGCTCGTTGCTATTGCGTAAAGCAACAAACTTCTCAGCCGGACTGCTGTATTTCAGCAACCGCTTCAAATCCTCGTTCACTTCGCCAGCGGATAATCGGTACGCCTGTGACGGCAGATCAAGCACTTGAATTTCATTTCTTACTTTCTGATACACCCCGCGCTTGACCTTCTCTCCCAGCGCGCCTGCCTGAATCAAACCCTGCAGCCAATCCGGCACGGCAAAATAGCGGTGCCAAGCGTCATCCGGCAAGGTATCGCGCATGGTATTAATCACATGCGCCAAGGTATCCAACCCCACCACATCGGCGGTGCGGAATGTCGCGCTCTTAGGACGCCCAATCAGGGAACCCGTTAGTGCATCGACCAAGTCAAATCCAAAATTAAATTCACGGCCATGATGCATAGTCGCTAACAACGAAAATACACCGATGCGATTGGCGATGAAATTGGGCGTATCTTTGGCGCGTATCACGCCTTTGCCCAGATAAGTCACCAGAAATCCTTCCAGGTGATCAAGCATAGCCGCATCGCTGGATTGACACGGGATCAATTCCACCAAATGCATGTAGCGTGGCGGATTGAAAAAATGGATGCCACAAAAGCGATGGCGCAATGCTTCCGGAAAAGCTTCAGCCAATTGATTGATCGATAATCCAGAAGTATTGCTGGCGAAAATCGTGTGCTCTCCCAGATATGGCGCAACCTTTGTATACAAATCGCGCTTCCAGTCCATACGTTCGGCAATCGCCTCAATCACCAGATCGCAGTCTTTGAGCAGCTCAAGATTCTGCTCATAATTCGCCGGTTGAATATAGGTTGCTTTGGCTTTGACCGACAGCGGTGCGGGTTCTTGTTTCTTGAGTTTCTCCACGGCTTTGATGACGTTAGCGTTGGGATTATCCGCAGCGCCAGGCAATTCAAACAGCAGTGTTTCAATATTGGCATTCACCAGATGCGCAGCAATCTGCGCTCCCATCACACCAGCTCCCAGTACTGCCGCCTTGCGTATAAAAAAACGTTGATCACCCAATTTCGCCTCCTGCTAGATTCGGTTATTGATAAACCCTATTCATGCCGACTATAAGCGAAAGAGTACAAGCATAAGCGCCTCCGCGCAAGCTTGTTTATTTACGGGATTATGGAGGAGCTTAAAACTCCTCGCTGTCGGCGACCTGAAAGCAAAAGGTGCGATGAACAGACATTAACGCCAAACAGCGGCAAACTGCTCTGCATTAAAACCTACTGTTGCATGCTTCCCGTTGGTAATCAACGGTCTTTTAATCAGACGACCGCTGCTCGCCAGCAGAGCCAGGATCTCCCGCTGAGATAACGCAGGCAACCGTACTTTGATCTTTAATTCGCGGTATTGCACACCGCTGGTATTGAAGAGTTTGTGCAGTGGAATATTGGCCCGTTCGGCAATGGCAGCAAGCTCTTCCGCGGTTGGCGGATTCTCGGTGATATCGATGAATTCATAACCAATCCCTGCTTGCTGCAGGAATTTCTCCGCCTTGCGGCAGGTGTCGCATTTTTTATAACCGTAAAATTTGAGCATTATCTATTCACCGCCTTTTGGTCCCCAAAACACCACCCAGGTGGAAAAATCCGGCGAAAAATTCTCAAAACGATGCTCGACGTGAGCCGCTACAAAAAATACCATACCCGGCGCAAATTTGTGGCGTTCCCCGGCAATGACAATCTCACCATGACCGGAATGGATGAAATACAACTCATCCTGATCGTGCGGCGTCTGAATATCGGTGTCTTTGGGCGCATAAACTTCCACCGACATGGAGCCATGCGCAAATGCCAGTGCGAAAGGTTCACCCATCGGCCATTCCGCACTCGCCTTGCCGGGTATGCGTTGCATCAGATCAGATATTGTTGCTTTCAGCATTCGTATCACCTTTCATCTTGTTAAAACTGTATTTGTTGATTACGAGGCAAGTATAAGTGAACTCGATAGCCGACACCACAACGATCTCGGCACAGCTGCAGCACACTATGTTAGTCACGCAACAGCACAAAAAACAAAATCAGAATCAATATGCTGATAAAAAATAAGAAATTTACGAGTATGAAATCTTTATATGATTACCGCCGCACGAACCTTGCATTTTAGGAATTACACTCCCAATATACAAACATGATAAGACGTAAAAAATACACCGAACTGAAAAACTCGCTGGATACTTTTCCAGTAGCTGCGCTACTGGGGCCACGGCAAATAGGCAAGACTACGCTAGCACTGGAAATCGCCAAAGATTTTGCTTCTGTTTATCTTGATTTGTAATCAGAAGAAGATCGCGCCAAGTTGGCCAGTCCGGCTTATTATTTGGAGAATCACAAAGACAAGCTCATTATTCTGGATGAAGTGCAGCGAATCCCAGGGATTTTCCAGGAATTACGCGGCATTATCGACAAAAATAGAAGAGCGGGACACACGACAGGGCAATTTCTATTTCTTGGTTCCACCTCGATTGATTTACTGAAGCAATCCGGCGAAACACTGGCTGGCCGTATTGCCTATTGCGAACTATCACCCATCACAGTTACAGAATATCCGGAGGATATGGACCGACTATGGCTAAGGGGCGGCTTTCCCGACAGCCTTCTCGCAAGCAATGACAAAAAAAGCCTTTTATGGCGCAATAACTTCATCCGCACCTATCTGGAACGCGACATTCCGCAACTAGGACCACGCATACCCGCCAAAACCCTACGGCGCTTCTGGATAATGCTGGCGCACCTGCAAGGCTCGCTATTAAACGCATCCCATATTGCAGCTTCATTAGGTGTCGACGGCAAAACAGTCATAAGTTACCTTGATCTGATGGTCGACCTGCTGCTTGTCAGAAGATTAACACCACTGCACAAAAACCTGGAAAAACGGTTGATCAAATCACCAAAAGTTTATATTCGGGACAGCGGACTTCTGCACGCGTTACTGGGAATAGACAACCAAGAAGTTCTGCTCGGACACCCTATCATTGGCATGAGCTGGGAAGGATTTGTGATTGAAAATATCCTGAACACCATAGACCGGAATCAGATCAAATCCTATTTTTACAGAACTTCGTCCAGCAATGAAATCGATCTGGTGCTGGAAAAATCAGGAAACGAAACATGGACCATCGAAATTAAAAGAACGTTTGCGCCTCAATTCACCAAAGGACAACGCCTCGCCAGCCAGGATATTGCGGCATCAAGAAATTTCATTATTTATCCTGGCATCGAGCGTTTTTCTTTGACGGAAAATACTGAAGCGGTGGGTCTAGCAGATTTTCTGAATACGCTCATGATGAGCAAGTAAGAGGCATCCATCTGAACAAGTATGGATAGCATAGTCAGGAATTGAGCTATTGTTAGAGATTTATAAAAAATCGAGATGAAACATTAGCGATAAAAATCTATTGTTGTAAACTGACCATTAATCACAAGAACATCTGTTAATACTTTTCCACTTGTCCCAGCGGGCTGCGGGTCATTTGCTTTTACTAAGACAATATCGTTGGGTATTTCTATAACTCCTTCGAATTTTAGAATGTTGATTGGCTGATTATCTTTGTCGGTGGCTACTACGCAATCAAAGAGTTTTAAAGCTCCAGCCTCTTGAAAACGTATTTGTGTTTGGATTTCATTTAAGCTTAAGTTGCCTTGATAACCGAATATTTTCATACTAGTTTCTCCTTGTTGTTTTTGGGAATTGAAACTCATTGATTGGATATTAAACCGGCACTACTAAGAATTGATTGAAATTCTTTAAGATCATTAGCAGCCGTTTTGGATCCACTACCAGTTGCTCTAATGCAATCTAGTAATGCAATTTTTTCATCTTCCGCACTAACTGTTGATGCGATAGAGTTAAGTTTCTTACAATCTGATAAATGGGAAAGTTGTTGAGATAAGGACGAAAACATTCCCCTTGCTTTTTCACGATTTTGATTAGATAAGATAGCTTGCGTTAGTTTCCTCTTGAGTAATACATCGTCGTTCGTGGCTATATTTTTTATTTGTACAATGTTTTCTTCCATTTGTTTTTCAATAGCACCAGCATTCTTCTTGATCGAACTAATAGCATTCTGCAATGTTCCAGCATTATAGTATTCGATCAAGTCATTAACAGCTGCCTCCCACGTATAATCAGCTACACCCTGTTGCATTCTATTGAGAATTTGGTTTCTTATTACTGCTCGGTCGGCATTCATCTGCATAATAAGAGCGGGTACTGTCGACTCATAAATGAAAGTTTTCTCAAATGCTAAGTTGGTGCCCGAAATGCCAGCGGATAGTGCAGCCAATAGCGTTTTTAAGCCCGCACCACCTACTGCAGTTCCTGCAAGATTTAACGATAACTGCGTAAATTCTGATGCCATTGTTTTGGCACGATGCTGGAGACCAGAATTATTAACAAATTTCTGATAACGCAGATTAATTAATATAAATGCCGAATTTATTCGACCATCTCTTGTTTCTTTCGTGATTTGTATTTTATTCTCAGTCTTTGTTGATGGATCAAGCTGCACATCATTGATATTAGCAAGGTTTTTCTCGATTCTTTCTGCAACTCGATCTACATCAATAGGCGCATCAGGCGTTCCCTTTAAAAGAGCACATCCAGTTAAGATAACCGTAATGAATGTAATTAAAAGGAATTTTGATATTAAACGCATAACAATCTCCATTATTATCAAATAAATGCTTATTCTTTCAAAAATTATGTTAGACGAGATGAATTTGTTCTATTCCAAGAAAGCCATGAAAATGTGTAAAGTGAGGCGTCAATTTGAAATTCATTTTTGACAATAGCGATCAACACGTAAATAGCGACTGCGCGCCAGATTTGTGTTTTTACGGCTCGCTGTTGCAAAAAGAATGCTCGATATACAAATCATAGTGCATCCCCAGAAGATTTTACTTCTGAAGGTTACTGGAATCTTAGTTCTCAAAATGCAATTTCAAATCGGCACCAAAACATTTTCCCTCTAACTCTCATCAACACTGGTTGACTAGGTCAGGTTTCTATCGTCTTAATAGCTGGTTTTACGTACACTACTGATTTCAGATGATCTATAAATCTTACTTCATTGATTATAAGAGTTATTTTTTGTCACATGTAACTCTATCAGCATTTATGCACTTATAACTAAAAATACAAGTAACAGCCAACTTCTGCATGATTTAGCTTAATAATGTTATACAACGATATGAATCAAACATAAATAACCCAATTGAGTCATTTTGAATTAATAGCCCATCCGCACCAGCATTTCACTGCGCGTCGAAACACCCAGTTTGTCGTAGATATTCTTGATGTGGTTACGCACTGTGTGATAGCTGAGACTGATCTCCTGCGCGATTTCCCGGGTTGAGTTGCCCTGGCAAATCAGCAGGGTAATTTCCAGTTCACGGCTTGTCAGGCCGGTTCTATCCAATTGATTGAAGATTTTCCCGATCCGGTATGTGATGCGTGACAGGTGCAGCAAATAGACGCAATGATGAACATTGGCATCCGCTTTGATCAAGGTCAGTTTGACCTCATACAGGCGCTTACCCAATTTCGACAAAAAACTGTACCACCCGACCTGATTGCTTTGGATGGTTTTGACGAGAACCGATGTCGTCGACAGAAATGTGTGTTTTCCGTGATCAATAATTCGCTCAAAAGCCTGGCTTTGAAAAATTACTGCGCCATCACCACGAATGACAACGATCGGATCTGTATGATCCGACCAGAAGTTCCGCATCTGCCGGAGATTCAGCGTTTCTTCGCAAAACAGTATGAATCGCAACGTTTGCAACAAAGTGGGTCTGAGTATTCTCAACAACTCGATATCACGCCGGCTGAATATCTGCTGATGAGCGGTGAGACGGCAAAAATAAAACCGGAATGCGGGTTGATGCCCTTCATCAAAAACTGTAACGATCGTGCAGTTGTGATGTGATTGCTGCCAGGACTGATCAAAAGAATGCTGACAGCTGTTCAGACTGTCAATACAATGCACCATGTTGGAAGAATGGATGGGGCGCGACATATGCGCGCTATCGGTGATGGAATTTTCTGCTGCCGATTTCTGTAAAACAGCATCCAAGAATCGTTTCCAGCCATCCGGGCAGCATGTCGATTGGTTGATGCTGCCGAGTAATTGCAGCGTATTCTGTTCCCTTATCAACCGCCCGTAAAACACACCATTGCATGCTAACAAAGGCAGTAATGCCGCTTTCAATACCTGGTTGAATTCATCCTTGCTTTGGCAATTATTCAACCAGTTGATGGTTGCGGATGCGACCTGGTGATCCCTGTTCGCCAGCACATCCAAAGCGATTTCTTTATCCATCTCCCTATCTCCATTTTCTTTTTAGTATTTATGAAGAATTTTTAATATAGAAAAACAGTATGTCTGACTAGAAATCAACGGGCTGTGAATATTCTCACAAAGAATGCAGCGATATTACAAAACTAAACAAATAAAGCACCTCGCCGCAAGCGGCGAGGAATTAAACCCGGTAGAGATTAAACAATCGTTGCAATCACTCCGCCAAAAGCTTCCTTCAGCGCTTGCAGAATTGCATTGATCGCATTCTGTACGGCAATGACCGTAAGATGCGTCACTGCGACCAATACACTTTCACAAGCTGTTCTTTGCATTTTGAAAAGGATTTTTCCGGTTTCAGGCGAATATCCTTGCGTGTTGTCCATTTCATATAATGCAATATTGTGGGCTATCTCAGCCAGCTGTACCGACATCTTCTTGAACTCCGCCGGGGCATATGTCTTAACCGCGCTCCAGCCGTCCTTGAATGAATCTTCAGCGGCATTCATCATCTTGTTGTAAATTTCATCTGCATTGATGTTCATGAATATCTCCTTACTGTTTCTTCGCGGTTTCGACAATCGATACCGCATTGATGGACTGGTTGGCGATACTTAAAGCGGTTTTCGCTGTGGCAGGCCTCAGGCAGGAAAGTTTGTTTTCCCCGCATGTGTCTGTCTCTTTATGAATCTGTTTCACGAAGTTGAATTGATCTTTTACCAGCATCAGCAGTCTTTCGTTACACCCATGCGAATTGCCGGTCTGGGCGCTGTCACTGGATTGCATTTCGGCCGGCATACCGCCTTTCAACGCAGATTGCACGCGATCAAATACTTTCCTTTCCAACTTGCAGCCTTTGCTTTCGGACACTGCCGATGCTCTTGCAATCATCACGTCGAGTTTTGATTCGAGCGCGTTGTAAGTTCTCAGATTGACTTCATAGGTGCCGTCCTGGGTTCCGGCAAGGTCGCCCATATTTTTGACATGCGTGTTGAATTGCTCGGCAAATTCGGTAACCCCTTTATCGATCACTTCGTCGTAATCACTGACAAGCCGAATTCCTGCGCAGCCACCCAGTAAAATTACAACCATAAGCACTAAAGATAGTTTCTTCATAGCTTCCTCACTTAAGTTAAAGATTGATATGCCAGGCTCAGCCGGCTTCTGATTAAATCGCTCAATGATATAACCTGCTGTGCCAAAAACCACACCTACCCACTGCTCGCAATATTCCCCTGCTTTTATAACACCGTATTGATTGTTTCATCATAGCCGCATAGCGTTAAATCCATGCCTATCATGAAAAATAGGCGACTTTTGCAGTCTACTCCCGCTACCAGCACATGTCACTCCAATGCATGCAGCCGACGACCGATCCATTGTTCAATGTTTCTCAGAAGTTCAGTTCGTGCAGGTTCTTTTAAAAACAGATGCTGGTGATAACGCAGATTTGGCAGCGCCAGCACTTCGTTATCCGCATGATGTGTCAAAGTGTCATGGGCAAAATCCTTACCACCCCAGGATGCCGTGATCGGATCCTGTTCCGAGTAAATCAGATAATAGGGCAGCGTGAATTCACCCATTTGACGGCGAAAGTGCACAATCTCCGCTTCGATACCCTTCACAAAACGCAAAAGAGCACGGCGGATAAGCCAATCATCGGCACGCAAACGTGCTTTTTCTTCTTCACTATCGGTGAGATAATCCACCACCCAAGCTTGCGCGCCAGGCGTCAGAAAATTGCGCAAACCCGGCCAGGAAAATACTTCGAATAGTCCGTCCAACACGGGCACGGTTACCAGCGACAACAACTGATTGAATATTAACAAAGGCAAGGGTTCATTCTGAGGATGCAAAAAATGCGTTTCGGCGTGAAAAGACAGTTTGATCAATGGATTTGCCAACCAACCGCGCCAACCGGGCGGCTCGCTGACAGCAAAAGCCGGGGCCAAAAAAATAACACCTTGCACGCGCCTGACTGCATCGCCCTCATTCCGGATCGACATCAAGTAAGAAGCGGTAACCAGCGCACCCAGGCTGTGCGCAACGATAAACACCGGCCGCTTTGAATCACCCTGTTCGTCACACAATGCAGCCGTCTTCCTGAGTGCCTGATCAAGAGTCCGGCGCATCGGTTCCAAATCGCGCAGCGGTGACTGCGCCAAATAAGCATCGCCGACATCCTGTCTGTCCGCACCGCCAGTCAATGCCAAATCCGCCCGTTGCAGCAGCGGATTGGAAAGACCGTGCGCATAAAAATCGAAACCCGCAACGATAAATTGCCGGGAAAAATAGCGCGCCACCTCGCCATAGCGCCCGATATGCTCATTCATGCCATGAACCAGGAGCACACAAGCGCGCGCTTTGGCGGGCTCTGGCGGAAAAAGCGTCCGCACAATCAACGGCCCATTGTCGCCGGATTGATCGACACGGCTTTCTTCTCCCCAGCGCGGATAAGGCTCACTCACGAATTTCTGATGCACACAACCGAATAGCATCGTCAACAGCAGGAGCACGCTTAACAAAACTATTGCATGATGTTTGCGATGCGTTGCCATTTACGTTATTGACTTAAAAAGTCTATTTGTTGCAACCAATCAGGTATCAATCTGCAAATGATTCGAACAAATTAAAACAATAATTAAAGTGCGCATCCTTTTTCTTTCAGCGCGATATGGATTGCAGCCTGCTATGGTGATCAGGAACCAAGGTGTCCGTAGCTCCTCATATTATCAATTTCCCACTCAAAGAATTCAGTAAAATCAGAGTCATCATGATGGGAATAACATTCATTGTTTATTGCAGCATCTATTTTTGTCAGTTCCACGAACAACCACTCTGCATCTTTCGCATAGATTGGTGCCTTGTTTTGATAATATTTTATGTAATCACTACAGGCAGGGTAGTAGAAACTAAACCAATAGTAGTAGTTCTTGTAAACTAATTCTGTGGATAGCGACTCCATCTTCGTAAATGTCGCGAGGCCTTGAAAAAAATCCAAGAGATCGCTGACAGTATCCCATTGCGTGATAGTCGAGCTCTCGACAACAAGTTTTCTATTCTCAAGCAAAAACTGAGATACGTTAATTCTACATTCCCTCATTCTCTTACCATAGAATTGCTCGTCAAAATTTATGATGATTCCAACTTGTAAAGCAGCAGCAGTAATGGTATTTGATTCACCTGCCTTAAGAATCTGTTCCCCTAACAAATTAACCTGCTTCCTTAACAAAATAATCTGCACACATAAAAAAAACCCAGTCATTACAATACCAACAAGAGTAATTAAAGCAGCAATCACATCAATTTTATCGGATTCTGTAAGGCCCATCTCTTCTCCCTGAACTAGATTCTGATGTATCAAAAAGGGTGGTTAGCATTCGGCCTTAACAACAATCAACCTTCCGAAACAACGTAATTTACAAGTTTCACACCGCGTCCGTCGGCGGATGCTTACCAATATAGTCGATAATATCCCCCACGCTGCGCAGGCCTTTGACTTCTTCGCCATCAAAACTGACGCCGAAGGTATCTTCCGCATCAAACAGTAATTGGACGGTATCAAGCGAATCAAATCCGAGTTCTTCGAATTTTGACGCGGTAGTAATCGCGGAAATATCTATGTTTTCAACTTTTGAAGCGATAAATGCGATGACTTTCGCCTCGAGATCTGCTGTATCCATGTCTGATTGGCACCTGTATTAAAGAGTTGTAAAGACGACGCTGGCATTGTTGCCGCCGAATCCGAATGCGTTACATACGCCGGTCTGTATTTTTTTCTGAATGGCGTGATTGGGTGTGTAATTGAGATCGCACTCCGGATCAGCTTCATCCAGATTGATAGTAGGATGAATCGTACCGGTATGCAGCGACATAATCGTGGCAATGCTGCCGATTGCTGCCGATGCGCCGATGCTATGTCCGATCATCGATTTGGTAGCACTGATGGCAATCTCGGGCGCACGCTCACCGAAAAGCTGCTTGATGGCTTTGGTTTCGACAACATCCCCCAGCGGCGTTGACGTGGCATGCGCATTGATGTAATCCACTTGATCCGGCGTCATACCGGCATCATCAAGTGCGGCCTGCATCGCCGCTACCTGTCCATCCCTATCCGGTGCCACGATATGCGTCGCGTCGCAGGCACAGCCATAACCAGCAAGCCGGGCATAGATTTTGGCGCCGCGCCGCTGTGCTTCTTCCTCTTTTTCCAGGATCAGGATGCCCGCCCCCTCACCCATGACGAAACCGTCCCGGCCTTTGGCAAAGGGCCGCGAGGCGCGTGCCGGATCGTCATTAAAACCGGAGGATAACGCATATAACGCTTCAAAACCCGCCATGGTCAACGGCAATACACACGCCTCCGCACCGCCGGCAACGACAGCGTCCGCTTTTCCTGTCCGCAACAGATCCAGCGCCATGCCGATCGCATTCGCACCCGAAGAACACGCCGTGCTGCAGGTCAAATTGGCGCCTTTCAAGCCGTGCTTGGTAGCTATCCAGGCAGCGGCGGAATTCGCCATGATGCGGGGCACAGAGAAAGGTGGTATGGATTTATTTTGAAGCTTGCGCACAGCCGAGGATTCAAAGGTTGCAAATCCACCCATACCGGATCCCAGGCTAACTGCCAAGCGCCGCGGATCATAGCCATCAAGGCCGCCAGCATCTTCCACCGCCTGATTAGCAGCATACAACGCCAATTGCGTGAATCGATCGGTCTGATCCAGCTGTTTGGCCGATAGAAAAGCGCTCGGAGTAAATCCGCTAATTTCGCCTGCGATGCGGGAATGCAAATTAGATGCATCGAAACATTGAATGCTGACTATTCCACTTACACCATTAATGGCCGCGTTCCAGAACTGATCAGTACTGGTACCGATTGGCGAAATGATCCCCATTCCAGTAACAACTACGCGCATATCAAATCAAACAGAAAGCTTAACAGCCTGTTTAAGGCAGGATTCAGGAAAATAAGTGTACTTTTAATCAGCGATGAATATACTGAAAGCCAGATTGGCTGTCAAACACATCACGAAACGGTTAAAAGCACATCGCACAGGCCTTTGTCGATAAATCACCGCCGCTTGCAACAATAAATCATGCTGTTTCGCGCATAACCACACCCCTGGTAATACCGCATCAATCCAGGATGCGGCAATTTGCCACATTGCATTATCATAATTTCCAAATAGAATATATAAAAAAGTAATTTGATAGAAAAGCAAACAATGCCACCCTTGCCGCAAGGCAAGTTCGGAAAGCCTACAGATCTCCACACATGAGACGGCTGGGTTGCCTCCCATGAATGATGGGGAGTCACTGAGTCAGAAAGTAACGAATCGGCTTCAGATCATCATTCTGCAATCAAATGCCGGAAGCCGTCATTCGCTAATGGAACCAGCGGTCAACGGCGCAATGTAATTTATTATTGGAGATTCCCAAATGCAAAAAAAACATGTCAAAAAAACCAGTATGCTTGTTTCAGCAGCTATCATTGCTATTGCCGCACTGACGAGCGCACAGTCACACGCTGCAGGTGCCATAGGATTTAAAGCTTGGAACGGTGATATTAATGAACTTAACCTGGGTGGCAGCATCTCTGCCGCGGAGACCGGCCTGCAAAGCGCCTATTCAGATAATCCTCTCTTAAACAATTCTGCCTGGGCGCATACAGGCGATTGGTATACCTTTAAGAACAACAACCTGGGAGATGTTAACGTAACAGTTTCCGGGGATGCCGGTTTTGCTCCGGGTCTTACGGTTTGGGCAACCGGAGTCACGGAATTCGATGGTGGAACCACCGGTTTTGGCAGCGAACTTAGTTCAGCAGGATTTGAAACCCCTCATACATTTAACGCAACCGGCGCAATGGGTGATGCGGGTACGCTATGGATGGCTAGCGGCAATGGCGGCAATGTGCTCGAAACGCTGGGCTATGCAGTTTCCGGCCCTTCGCACACGACTGCCGGATGGGGTGAAAGTATTCTCACCGGCGCAAATGACGTGAGTCTGACCAGCACTTTCGAGAACGGCATCAGTGGCAGCGCGGGGGCAAATTCCGTATCGCTGACATTCGATGACCTGGCACCAGGTTGGTATGCTCTGTACATTGGGGGCACCGAGAATGCTACTGCCGGCGGGGCATTTGATTTGACTGTGAGCGCAGTACCCGAACCAGAAACATACGCCATGTTGCTGACAGGCCTGGGGTTCATTGGCTATCGCCTGAGAAGCCGGAGAAAAGCGCCGAATAAGTTCGCAGCGTAAATAGTCATCATCGTTGTGAAGCAACAGTAGAGAACGGGGCGTTTTACAGCATCGCCCCGCCTCTTGCCTGAAACAAATGAAGTTATCTAGCCGTAACTAAATTCCCTGACGTACACGCCCAGTAGTAAGGAATATCATCATGCTGAACAATATCAAAAAAACCATCGGCACACTAATCACGCTGTGCTGTCTTACTTTTTTTACCGGTACGCTCTCACAGGCTGACGGTTTCGGACCGATCCCCATGTCGCTGAAAGGTGCACCGGTTCCCGGCGTGCCGGGTTTGCTCGGTGGCCCTGACCCGATCGTCATGAATAAAAAGAAAGCGATAGCACTTGGCAAGGCCTTATTTTGGGATACCAATGTCGGCAGTGACGGCATCGCGTGTGCCAGCTGTCATTTTCATGCAGGCGCGGATCGGCGCACCAAAAATCAAATTGCGCCGATAGGCAAAAATAGTCATTTGCCGAAGGATTTTGAGCTTGCAAGCGATGGAACCCCGCGCGGACCCAACAGCACTCTGAAAAGGAGCGATTTTCCTTTTTATCAAACCGATAATCCGCTGAGTCCCATCGGTGTCGCTATTTATAACAGCGACGATGTGGTTTCTTCCTCGGGCAGCTTTGGCGGTGACTATCGCGATGTTAAATCCATCGAAGCCAAGAATGACCAATGCAGCCGCAGCGCCGATCCGGTTTTTCACGTCGGCGCAAAAGGTACGCGCAAAGTTGAGCCACGCAATACACCGACCGTCATCAATGCCGTTTTCAATTTTCGCAATTTCTGGGACGGCCGCGCCAACAATATTTTTAACGGCAGTAGTCCTTGGGGGGATCGCGATCCCGATGCGGGCGTCTGGGTTAGAAATAGCGACGGCACCGTTGCCAAAGAGCGCTTGAGACTCATCAATTCCGCGTTGGCCTCCCTGGCCGTCTCTCCACCCCTGGATGACTTCGAAATGAGCTGCCATGGGCGTACCTTTGCTGATCTGGGTCGTAAGCTATTGGATCGTAAGCCGCTCGAACATCAGCGCGTGCACTGGGATGATAGTGTACTGGGCGGATTGGCACACAGTACACCTAATAATTTGCAGAAAGGATTAAATACCCATTACCATCAATTGATCATGGAGGCATTCAATCCCAAATACTGGGATTATAATCAGACCGGCTTATTCGGCGCGCCGCCGCGTAGCTCCGCAACGCACAACCTGCCGTATCGGCAGGTAGAAGCTAACTTTGCCATGTTCTTTGCGCTCGCAATTCAAATGTATCAATCGACCCTGATTTCCGATGATTCCCCGTTTGATCGAAGTGCTGTGGATGCACACGGCACCCCCATCGACTTAAGCGCATCGGCCCAGCGTGGTATGGATATTTTCCGTGACTCACACTGTGCACTTTGTCATATTGGCCCTAATTTCACATCGTCGGCCGTGGTAACCAATGGTATTTTGCAAAAATCAAACCCACATGCTTTCGGCAATTCCACATTCCGCGTCAGCACCACCAATGTCGTGACCAGTTTATCCTTAACCGGCGGCATGATGTTTCAGGATACCGGTTTTTCCGGTACCGGCGTCACCCCGGTGGAAAATGATATCGGTTTGGGTGGCACCGATCCCTTCGGCAATCCATTTTCGTTCTCTGATCAATATTTACAGTTGCTTGCAGGGAATGCATCCGGGGTGGTAGATCCTTATGTTGCAAACGTAAGACCTTGCGATCTGGATACGTCGATTGCAATTGATAGCGACAGTCCACACGCGCTGCTTTTCACCCGCGTGGACGGGATACAGACCCAAAAACAAAATACTTTGAATTGTTTCAATCCGGCAGGTATCTTTATTCCAACAACCGCAACCGCATCGGCAGAGCTGACCAAACCCAATCGCAAAAGATTTTTAAGCGCAGCCAATGGCTCATTCAAAATCCCTACTCTAAGAAATATAGAATTAACAGGACCTTACATGCATAATGGCGGCATGGCAACGCTGGATGAGGTGCTGGCGTTTTATATTCGAGGCGGTAATTTTGCAACACCACCCAAAGAATTCGCCAAGATCTTCGCGCAAGTTGACTTGCGACTCTCACCGCAAAAACGCATAGACCTGCTCAATTTTCTAAAAAGCTTAACCGATGATCGCGTACGCTTTGAAAAAGCACCGTTTGATCATCCTGAACTGCTAGTTCCACACGGTCATACAGGCGATAACACAACCATTACTAAAACTCACTCCATCAGTAGCGCTCTCGCAGCAGATGAATTCCTGTTGATTCCCTCTGTCGGAGCCGCAGGAAGGACAAAAGCATTGCCAGCGTTTGAGCGCTACTTGCAGTAATGCAGCACCCCTCGCCAAAACCTGTTGCTACCTTACGCCCCCCCAGATTGTTTTCCCAACGGCTCATCTAACGCTTGGTATGGATACGGTTCGGTGAAAAAAACGTCTGGTATTGCATGGCTGACGATATCAATTGATCAGCGGGGTATCAAGGTAACTATCAGATTCTACATATTATAAAAAGACAAATAGCATCAAGTTTGACTGATACAATTCATTTTTAATTGATCGGATAATCACCATGTATCACACATCGCAAATAACTGACACAAAATGGCTTGTTGCTGTTTTAACCGGGATTATGGCGCTTGGATGCACTACAGAAATCAATCTGAACACAGACCCTACCGGCACAATAAAAAACAGCCCGACAACCCAAGTAGAATCTTCAAGGAAGGAGGAATTCATGAAATTTTCGAGCAAACCACCTGAAAGTTGGTTCTGGTCGCACGATATCGATCCGAATCATATCGACGACGTATTATTGCCCGGTATGCATCTGACGCGCTTATCCATTTATGGCAGTGGCAAAAGTCGACGTTTTGCGGCGACCTCTTTTCGAGAATCAGGGATCGAGGGTACGTATTTGCAGGATATTGCAGCAGCCGATTTGGATAGCAAAATAGCAGAAACCGGCGCACGCCCGGTGTCCATTACCGCTGCTGACGTAGACGGTCAATTACGTTTCTCACTGGCTTTGCAAAAAGGATCTGAACCCAAAACAAGTGTGCATATCAACCTTGATGAAATCGGACTGGGCCAGCTGGTTAACGATCAACGCCGCATCGCTGACTTTACAATCTACTCTACAGGCGGAGTCCGCAAATATGCGGCTATTGTGGAGGAGCGCCCCAGGCCTTCATGGGTCTTTACTCGTGTAACCGCCAAAGAACTTGATGCCAATTTACGCAAACATGACGCTACACCGGTGCGCGTGCGTGGCTTTTCTGAAAACGGCGCGCGGTATTTTACTGCGGTAGCAGAACAACTTGATGTCGGAAATTGGGCTTGGTACGATGATATTGACAGCGATACCGTGGCTGGCAAGCTCGACTCGAACAACGCCTATCCTTCCGATCTGGATGCTTATCGTGATGAGCGTGGCGTGCACTTTACGGTGGTCATGTATCGAGATCATAACTGACACTCAGATGCAACAATTTGGATTTAATTTGACGTATGCGCAATAGAATCGAATAAGCATTGACAATCGACATCATCTTACGATAGTTATTTCAATCAATTGGTTACTCGTTTTATTTAGGCAACTTGGCTTTATTTTTCGACAGGACCTCTAATTAATGAAAATTCCTTCCCCTGACGAACGCCGCAAATTACTAATCGCTCGCCGCAACAAGAAAATGGCCCTGTCGCCTCATGCTTATATGCGTGGCAACACCATCCGCTATTATGAATGGTTGCACAGTCAGCGCGGCCACTCCCTTCCACATGGACCTGCCATTTGGATTTGTGGCGACTGTCATCTTGGCAATCTTGGGCCGCTAGCTGACATTGATGGCAAGGTCGACGTGCAAATACGTGATTTTGATCAGACGGTTATTGGCAATCCCGCACATGATCTCTTACGGCTCGCCCTGTCACTAGCCACCGCAGCACGGGACTCAAACCTGCCAGGCATAGTTACCGCACATATGCTTGAGCACTTGATAGAGGGTTATGAGCAAGCCCTCGACACAGACGAAGAGCGAATCTCCTCCATAAAAAAGCCTGATTTGGTCAAGGTAGTGATCCGTAGCGCACTTAAACGCACATGGAAAGAGCTGGCCAAGGAACGTATTGTAAATACCCAACCGATAATTTCATACGGCAGAAACTTCTGGCCCCTGTCAAAATCCGAGAAAAATGCCATCATGCAATTATTTGAAAAACGGGAAATATTAGAGCTGGTCACCACACTGAAGTCCCGCGATAACGATACTAAGGTTGAAGTATTAAATGCTGCTTATTGGGTAAAAGGTTGTAGTTCATTGGGCTTGTTACGCTATGCAGTATTGTTAAGCGTCGGTGAGGACGACTATTGTATTTTTGATATAAAAGAGGCGGTACGTGCTATCGCCCCTCGTTATCAGCACGCCAGCATGCCTCGCGATAATGCAAACCGTGTGGTTGAAGGTGCACGCCAAATGACGCCGGCCTTGGGCAAGCGCATGATTGCGACACGTTTTCTAGAGCATGGCGTGTTTATCCGAGAATTATTGCCGCAGGATCTTAAGCTGGAGCTCGATCAAATGAGCATAGAAGAGGCAATTCATATGTCGAGTTATCTGGCGTACGTTGTTGGCTGCGCACACGCTAGGCAAATGGATGATGAAACCCGTAAAAGCTGGCGCAACGAACTAAAGCTCAATCGCAGCAAGTCACTCGACACGCCTGCTTGGTTATGGAAAAGTGTGGTATGGCTATTGGCCAGTCACGAGGCTGGTTACTTGGAGCATTGCCGTAAATACGCATTACGATTGGATGGCTACTGATAAATTCAGCTAGGCAATACGGACTAATCTCTAACGGACCGTTGAAAAACGTTTTCGAGGCAGCCGATACAAGGCAAAAACAGGCGAGAAAGCGCAGTTTATGCGTAATAAATGAGCATTTTTCGCCTGTTTTTAACACCGTAGCGGCAACGCAGATAGTTTTTCAACGGCCTAAAGTTACCCAATCAAATCAGCATTTGCAGACACTCGAGCCGTCCGCAAGCTGACCACTGGGTTGCTGGCAGTAGACTTCGCGCCCCAAAACCGTCTTGTATGCGAATTCCGGCCGCCGCTGCCAAGTCAACAAAAATTCCTGCTCGGCTTCAATCGATACCGGTTTACCGATAGGAAGAGGAAATTGTTGCAGCACATCCCGGTAAAACGCTTTGCGCTGCCAGTAATTCACATGGATACCATCCATACCAAACCAATGCGGTTCCGGCTCATACAACGTGAAATGCAACCGCGATGCCATCTCCAGCAACCCCGCATGCACCGCCCGGGCACAGTGCATCGTTTCATCTCTGGACATTCGACTGGACGGATAAAAGACCGCGCGAAAGAACGTATAACGCCACTCGGATAAACGCTCAATCGACGTCATCGGCAGATTGGTCACGACAATCTGTGCAGACTGCTGCTGCAATCGCGTGATACACCACTCCACCGCCCGTAAAATCCGTTCCGGCACCACGCCGAACAAAATATCGTTGCCAATATCCGTCAACAATGCAAACGTCGGGCGTGGCTCAGCCGCAGTCAACTGCGCCCACAATCCGCAATCCGCGATCCCCGGCAGTCCACGCCCCAGCGCCTGACTGAACACCCCATACGCCCGCCCATGCCCGACAGCCGTCAGAATCTCGCTCGGCCCGCCAAACCGTTGCTGCATCAGGTGGATGACGAGACGTAACGATAATGTCAGATTACTGGCGCCGAGCAGGATGATGCGATTAGCGCATTTTGTAGGTGATTGTAAAACCATTAGCAATATTGAATTTTCAGAAGTAAAAATACGGTGTACTGTTCGAGTGAATAACTTAATTCGCTAAAGATACGCTGTCCGGTACACCAAAGCGGCGGCGCGGTTCCGACCAAGCGATCAAATCACCGAAGAGCACTCTCTTCTAGGTGCACCGCGACGTCTCCAGCGAGCATTGGTTTCGCGAACAAGTATCCTTGGAAAAAATCAACACCTTCTGAGCACAAGAAGTTCACTTGCGCTTCAGTCTCCACACCTTCGGCCACAACTTGTAGCTTCAAATTCTTGGCCAACATGATGATCGTGCGAACGAGAGTCGCATCGTCAGGATTCTCTACGCAGTCCTTGACGAACGACCGGTCGATTTTCAGAATCGAAAGCGGTAGCCTTCGCAGATAGCTCAAGCTTGAATATCCTACACCGAAGTCATCCACTGAGACTGTTACGCCGCTGTCAGAAAGAGAAGACAACACGCCGCATGCCGCTTCAACATCGCCCAACAAAACACCTTCAGTAATCTCCAAACCAATTTTTTCTAATGGTACGCCCGCCGCGCTGCAAGTTTCTCGAAAGTAGTGCTCAAAACCAGGCTCAAGCAATTGCTGCGCAGAAAGATTGACACTGAGGTGAAAGTCGATACCTCGGTCGAGCCAAGCCCGCTGCATCCGGCACGCTTCTTCAATCACCCAATTGCCAATGACGCGAATGAGGCCGGATTCTTCCGCCAATGGGATGAACTCGTCCGGAGAAATGAGCCCACGCTCGCGGGAGTGCCATCGAAGCAGCGCCTCGGCAGAGCCGTAAACGCCCGATTGTGCATCAACAATGGGCTGTACGAGTAGTTCTAGCTCGCCATTGCGCACTGCAGCCTGAAGTTCGTTATAGACAAACAAGCGTCGATCCGCCGCATGTTGCAGTTCCTCCGTGTACCACTGGAACGCGTTCCGACCGAGCTTTTTTGCCTTGTAGAGCGCCGCGTCGGCATGCTTCATGAGCACGTCCTCCGCCGTCCCGTGCTCTGGCGACTGTGCAACGCCGATACTGCACGTGATCATCAACGTCATTCCATTAATTGCGACCGGCTCTGCTACGATGCGCAGAAGCTCGGACGAAAACGCGCTGACCGCATCGGTACTTGTGTTACGAAGCACAAAGATGAACTCGTCTCCACCGAGCCGACACACGAAGTCTTTCGGATCGCGCGCCTGCTCGAACCGGGCCGAGATCAGCTGGAGAAAGACATCTCCCACGCAGTGCCCGAGAGAGTCGTTGATTTGCTTGAACTGATCGAGATCAACGAAGAGTAGTGCGCAGGACTCGCCATTTTGAATGGGTTCCTCGAGAAACACTGAAAGCTGAGAGCGGTTTGGAAGTCCCGTCAGGTGGCAATGCTCCGCTAAATAAGCGATCTTTCGGAGTGCAGCGTTGCGCTCGGTGACGTCGATGCAAATGCCGAGCACGCCCGGACCCGTCTCAGGACTATCGAACGGAACCTTCGTGGTCATCAAATCGCGAACATTGCCATCACAATCTGTAATCACTTCATTGATGTACTTGATCTTCCCTGACCGAAGCACTTCTAGATCGTCTCGGCGAAAGCCTGCAGCTTCTTCGGCGTTGGGTGCGAAGTCTGCGTCGCAGAGCTGGCAGATTCGCTCAGCCGAAATTCCGTATGCCTTGGCCACCGCCTCATTGGCCAAGATGTAACGCCCCTCGGCATCCTTCGCGAAGATGAAATGAGGCACCAAATCTATCATTTGTCGAAAAAACGACGACGCGGCGGGAATCGATTTCTTTCTCATAGCGTAAGCCCTCAATCAAGTATCAAGTAGATTGAAGTAGCCATCTGTTTGTACAACCCGAGAGTAAAATTAAGCTCTGCTATCATTAGTTAATCAACCGCAGGCGACTGATGAGTTGCTTGAAATTAATATAAATCTCATTGAGTGCTTGGTTATCAAGACCTCGCTAGAAACGCTTCGAACTGTGCACCAACTAAACCACTGAACCAAGCGTTTCCTTGCCTCCACTTAAGTCACTGAATGTTCTGGTATACAAGCATTCATACTTTACTGTACACCATAGCTGTTTAACAAAAATATTATCATGATATTTAGAAAATATCATGGTTATTTGCAGGGAGATTAACCAAAATAAGCTCCAATAAGCCGTTTATGTAACTGCAAAATGTTCTCGGGAACCTTGGTAAATTCTTCATCAGAGAAAAAGCTCCCCCATAAAAACATCATCAGTGATTTGATTTCTTTAAGTTGCTTTCTTGAATAATGATAAATATCCTTGCGGGTATGCTTTCCGTCAAGACGCCATATCACAAGACTATTTGTTTTCACCGAACAATTTTAACCCATTGGCTTACAAGCGTTTTCTTTATTCTGTTAGCCGCCATCCCAGTCCCTGCTTTCGCCCAGGCCCAACAACTCCAGACAACCCAACCAGCCATCCTGGACGCCATCAACATCAACGCCACCCGCAGCGAGCGGTCACCGGCGCAGATTCCGAACAGTATCACGCAGATCACGCATACTCCGCAGCATCATTATCAGCCCGGCGCCACGCTGGATGAGTTTGCGCGCGGCACGCCGGGGGTTTTCTTTCAGAATCAGTTTAACTTTACGCAGGATTTGCGCATTGCGATTCGCGGTTTTGGCGCACGCTCGCCGTTTGGCGTGCGCGGCATTCAATTGCGTGTGGATGGCATTCCGGCAACGCTGCCGGACGGGCAAACGCAACTGGATTCAATCGATCCTGCATTGATTGAGCGCATGGACATTGTACGCGGGCCTTCGGCGGCGCTGTACGGCAATGCATCCGGCGGACTGATTGACATCACCACGCGCGAGGCACCGCCGGAAAAGCTTGTCATCATGCCGCGCCAGGTGTTTGGTCAGTATGGTTACTTGAAATCTGAACTGTTTATGGGCGGCCGCAACGGCAATCTCGGCTACAGCCTGTTTGGCTCGCACTTGCAGCAAGACGGTTGGCGCGATCACAGCGCGATGCAGAACACATTTGCGCAAGCCAAGCTGAATCTTCAGACGAGCGTTGATTCCGACCTGATGTTGGTGTTTCGGGAATTCTATTCGCCGCTGTCCAAAGACCCGGGCGCCTTGACCAGCGCCGAAGTGCACGCCAATCCCCGGCAAGCCTCCGCACGCAACGTGCAGTACAACGCCGGCGAGGAGATCCGGCAGGAAGAAATGGGCGTGCGTTTTCGCAACAAACTGTCCGCAGGCAAGGAACTCACTGTCACCGCACACGTATTGCACCGCGATTTCAATAGCCGTCAGCCATTTTTTGACGGCGGGCAGGTGCAGTTTGATCGCTGGGTAGGCGGACTGATGGTGCAGTTTGTCAATGATCATATATTGTTCAATCGCCCCAATCGCTTTCTGGTCGGTGTCGATTACGGCGTGCAAAATGACAATCGGCAGCGCTTCAATAACAATTTCGGCGTAAGAGATTCGTTGAATCTCAGTCAAATCGAACGCGTGCAAAGCGTCGGACCGTTTTTCCGCAATGAGTGGAATATGGCGGACAAACTGGACTTGGTCATCGGCGGGCGCTGGGATTGGCTGAATTACCAGGTGAAAGACGCCTATAAAATTGACGGCAATCAATCCGGCGGCAGAACGGTATCGCAAGCCAGCGGCTCAGCCGGGCTGGTGTATCACGTCACCGAACGGCAGCAGATTTACACCCATATCGCTTCAGTGTTTGAGGCGCCGACCACCACCGAATTGCTCAACAACCCGACGGGAAGAGGCGGATTCAATCCTAATCTGAACGCGCAAACGTCGCTCAGCAATGAACTTGGCTTTCGCGGCAACTCAGCCGGATTTCAATACGATACCGCGGTGTTTTTCATCCGCACCTGGGATGAAATTACGCCGTTCGAGTTGCCGTCATCGCCGGGCCGGGCATTTTTCCGCAACACCGGGCAATCACGCCGCATAGGTGTGGAAACACGTCTGGCCACGCCGGAATGGAAAGGTCTGCGTGGCGAAGTCAGTTACACGTACTCCAATTTTGAATTTGAAAAGTATGTGGTGAACGACGCGAATCTGAAAGGCAACGTATTCCCCGGCATCCCCACGCACCGTTGGGAAGGGTTGGTGCGTTACGCGCATCCCCTTGGTTTTTTCGGGCAAGTTCACGCGCAGCGTGTGGGTGAATTTTTTGTCAATGACACCAATACCGCCACCAATCACGCCTATAATCTGGGACAATTGTTGCTGGGCTGGGAAGCAAAGCGCAACGGCATCGAAGGTTCCGTGTTTGTCGGCATCAATAATCTGTTCGATGCCCAGTATAACGCCAACACCCGCATCAATGCCGCGCTGGGGCGCTATTTTGAACCGGGGCCGCCGCTGAATGTGTTTGGCGGCGTGCGCGTTCGTATCGTGGCATTCTGAACGCCACATGTATTAAGACCTCCCAGCAGAAATGCCACATTGATACCCGTTATTGGTTACTCGTAGCACGCTTTCCACAAAGGAATTTGACATGATCACCGCCGCACTTTACGACGCGAAACCGTATGACCGCGAATACTTCGACCGTGCCTTGGGCAGCGAGCGCATCGCTTGGCAATTTCATGAATTCCGCCTTGGCGCGCAAACCGCTGCCACCGCCGCCGGGATGCACGTGGTGTGCGTCTTTGTCAACGACCATGTGGACCGCACCTGTATCGCCGGACTTGCCAAAGGTGGCGTGAAGCTCATTGCGCTACGCTGCGCCGGGTTCAACAATGTTGATCTTAAGGCTGCTCAGGAATTCGGTATCGCCGTCGTGCGCGTGCCCGCCTACTCACCCCACGCCGTCGCGGAACACGCCATCGGCCTGCTGCTCACGCTCAACCGCCACATCCACCGCGCCTACAACCGCGTCCGTGAACACAACTTCTCACTCAATGGACTGGTCGGCTTCGATCTCGTCGGCAAAACCGTGGGTATTATCGGTACAGGCAAGATCGGGCGCATCGCTGCCCAAATCTTTCGCGGCTTCGGCTGCCGCGTCATTGCCCACGACCTCATACCGAACACAGATTGGGCCGCTCAACAAGGCGTTGAATACACTTCCCTGCCCGCGTTACTGCAAAACAGCGACATCATTTCCCTGCATCTGCCGCTCACCCCGGAGACTTTTCACTGCTTCCGCCGCGACACCCTACAACAGATGAAGCACGGTGCCTACCTGATCAACACCAGCCGCGGCAAACTCATTGACACGACCGCGCTGCTCGATGCGCTCAAAACAGGCCACCTCGGCGGTGTCGCGCTGGATGTCTACGAGGAGGAAGAAGGCGTGTTCTTTGAAGACCATTCCGAGCATCTGTTGCAAGACGACGAGCTCAATCTCCTGCTCACCTTTCCCAACGTGCTCATCACCTCGCACCAGGCGTTTCTGACGCGTGAAGCCCTCGGTGAAATCGCGCGTGTTACCACCGAAAACATTCTCCGGCTGGATGCCGGTCATTCACCGCTGGACGGGACAGCGCTTTAACAGGTTGTTGAAAAACTATCTGCGTTGCCGCTGCGGTGTTAAAGACAGGCTCAAAATGCTCATTTATTAAGCATAAGCTGCGCTTTTTCGCCCGCTTTTGCCTTGCATCGGCTGCCTCGAATACGTTTTTCAACGACCTGTTAATACCTGGGAAACCCTGATCGTTTTGCAACCACCCGCTAACACGTATTGAGACCAACCAGCAGTGATGATACATTGGCAGCAACTATTCTAAGATCTATTGGAAGGAGAAAAAGAAAATGATCCGCGAACGCTCAATCTTGATATTTCTAATGCTGATTTCATTCAGCATCAGTTGTTTCTTCGCATCCGGCACGCAAGCACAACGCATCCAAACAGAATTTGATGTTCAGCTAGTCGCCGATAAATTACAATTCCCCTGGGGAATGGCTTTCATGCCTGATGGCAATGTGCTGGTGACAGAACGTATCGGTCAGTTGCGTATGATCACGCCCGATGGTCGCGTATCTGCGCCGATCAAAGGCGTTCCTGCCGTGTTCGCACAACAGCAAGGCGGCTTATTGGATGTGGCGTTGGATCCGGAGTTTTCCAAGAATCGTTTGATCTATCTGTCCTATGCCGAACCCGAGGGCGCCAAAGCCAGTACTGCCATAGCCAGAGCCGAGCTGATTGACGGTCGTCTGGAGAAATTGCAAGTCATCTTCCGCCAGCTGCCAAAAACTGTGGGCGCAGTACATTTTGGCTCACGCTTGGTATTTGCACCGGACGGCAACCTTTTTATCACCTTAGGCGACCGTGGTGATTACATGGATGAAGCGCAGCGACTGAACAACCACTTCGGCAAAATCATCCGCATTCGCCCTGACGGTTCGGTGCCCGCCGACAATCCCTTTGTCAATGATTCCCAAGCCAAACCGGAAATCTGGTCGTATGGTCACCGCAGCGTTCAAGGCGCCGTTATTCACCCAAAAACTGGCGAGCTATGGATTCATGAGCATGGCCCCAAAGGCGGCGATGAAATCAATATTCCCAAACCCGGAAAAAACTACGGCTGGCCCAAAGCCAATTACGGCAGCCATTACTCGGGTGCTCCGATCAAAGACGAACATACTGAGCAAGGCTTTGAAGAGCCAATTTATTATTGGACGCCTTCGATTGCACCTTCCGGCATGGCGTTCTATACCGGCAATCAGTTTCCAGGATGGCGTGACAATCTGTTTGTCGGTGCACTCGCGGGAAGGCACCTATCCCGACTATCGACGGACGGCAAGCGCATTCTCGGCGAAGAACAACTATTAACGCAAACAGTCCGCTTCCGCGATGTTGAACAAGGCCCGGATGGCGCATTGTATGTATTGACGGATGAAGAAAACGGTAAATTGTTAAAGCTGGTACCGAAGCAATAAAAAACCTTACATAGGCATTGTTTGTTTTGCAAACGCTGATAATTAAGAAAACAAAATTCGAACGCACGCTTACATTTTGGATAGCTGTTATTTCGAGCGTTCTACATTGTTAATTGATGAAGATTCCTCACTACGCTCGGAATAAGTGAGCAAACTCTATTTAGTATGCTTGTACAATCTAACAGGCCAATGGAAAAACGTTTTCGAGGCAGCCGATACAAGGCAAAAACAGGCGATAAAGCGCAGTTTATGCGTAATAAATGAGCATTTTGAGCTTGTTTTTAACAACGTAGCGGCAACGCAGATAGTTTTTCAACGGCCTGTTAAAAAGTACGCTAGAATGCCTCGCAGCATGTTTCTTCCACTTATCTTTCCTAACAGCCACTATTGATGGATATCGTCGATCTCAAGAACCCCACGTTATATATCAATCGCGAATTGAGTTTGCTTGAATTCAACCGGCGCGTCATCGAACAGGCAAAAGATGAAAGCCTGCCGCTGCTGGAGAGGTTGCGGTTTTTATGTATTGCCAGTACCAATCTGGATGAATTCTTTGAAATACGCGTCGCCGGTTTGAAGCAGCAAGTCAAGTACGGTTCGACACAGACGGGCGCGGATAACCTGTCTCCGGCCGAGGTGCTGGCGCGCGTCAGCGAAACAGCCCATCAGTTTGTCGAAGAGCAATACAATGTCTGGAATGACATGATCATTCCTGCATTGACCAAGGATAAAATCCGGCTATTGCGCCGCGCCCACTGGAAACCTCAACTCATTCGTTGGATACACCGCTACTTCAAGGATGAAGTATTGCCGGTGCTGAGTCCGCTTGGCCTGGACCCGTCACATCCATTCCCGAGAGTATTGAACAAGAACCTGTACTTCATCATATCGCTGGAAGGAAAGGACGCCTTCGGCAGAGATTCGGGATTAGCCATCGTACAGGCACCACGTTCGTTGCCGAGGGTAATTCATATTCCGGCAAAATATAGTGGCGGGAATCACGATTTTGTCATGCTTTCATCGATTATCCATGCGCATGTCAGCGATCTGTTTCCCGGCATGAGCGCGACCGGTTGTTATCAGTTCAAAGTCACGCGTGATAGCGACTTGCTGATCGACGACGAAGAAATTGACGACCTGTTGCGTGCGCTTGAAGGCGAATTGCCGTCACGGCGATTCAGCGATGCAGTACGTCTGGAAGTTGCCGACAATTGCCCGGACAACCTGAGTCATTTTCTGTTACAAAAATTTGAATTGCAACCAAGCGATCTGTATCAGGTCAACGGCCCCGTCAATCTGGGACGTTTACTCGCCATCTGCGATCTGGTTGACCGTCCGGAACTGAAATTTGCCGGATTTACACCGGATGTGCCGAAGCGTTTGTTGAAGAATTCCAATATTTTTGATGCGCTGCACAATGGCGACATCCTGCTACACCATCCCTTTCAGTCGTTTGCACCGGTCATTGATTTTTTGCGCCAGGCTGCCGCCGATCCCAACGTGTTATCCATCAAGCAGACGCTTTATCGCACTGGTGTCGATTCCGCAGTCGTCGAAATATTGAAGATTGCAGCGCGCGCCGGCAAGGAAGTCACCGTGGTGATCGAATTGCGAGCACGCTTCGATGAAGAAGCCAATATCGAGTTGGCCAGTGAATTACAACAAGCCGGCGCACATGTGGTTTATGGCGTGGTTAATTATAAAACTCATGCCAAGATGATCCTGGTCGTGAGAAGAGAAGGCCGCACTTTGCGCCGCTACGTTCATTTGGGAACCGGCAATTATCATGCTCGGACTGCACGCGTGTATACCGACTACGGCCTGCTGAGCTGCGACAAGGCGATTGGCGAAGATGTCAACAAACTGTTCCATCAGCTGACCGGCTTGGGTCGTGCGGGTAAATTGAAAAAGCTGTTACAGTCCCCGTTCACTCTGCATAAGGGAATACTGAGCTATATCGAAAAAGAAATCAGCGCTGCCAACGAAGGAAAAAAAGCCTGGATTATTGCCAAAATGAATGCACTGGTCGATCCGGAAATCATCGCTGCTTTGTATAAGGCTTCGCAAGCAGGCGTTAAAATTGATCTGATCATTCGCGGCATATGCTGCCTGCGGCCGGGGATCAAAGGCGTCTCGGAGACTATTAATGTACGTTCCATCGTAGGTCGTTTTCTGGAGCACACCCGTGTTTATTATTTTCATAATAGCGGCGAAGAACTGGTGTTTTGCTCCAGCGCTGACTGGATGACACGGAATTTACATCACCGCGTCGAAGTGTGTTTTCCGATCGAGGAAAAACGCACCAGCGATACCGTGATCGAATACGGATTATTAAGCTATTTGTCAGACAACATGCAGGCCTGGCAATTACAAAGCGACGGTTCGTATAAGCGCTTAAAACCCGGCACTTCCAAACCACGTTCGGCACAGCAACTATTATTGGAACATTATTGCGATTTGTCTTAACAAACCTGCTAAGGATCGCTACGTACAAACATCAGTCGCGGAATTTGTGCTGCATGAGTTCAAGAAACGCTTCATAAGAAATGGGGCTACTGAAATAGTAACTCTGATGAAAATAATATTCATACTGTGGATCGCTTCATCCACGCAGAATCGATTGATTCAGGCTAAGTCGCTTTTCTGAAGGTCAGGTTGATTCGATATGTGCCTGTTAAGGGATGGTAGGCTTCCTTGATTGGCAGCACACCGTGGTAGTGCAGCCTCGCCGGCCCTCCCCATACCATGATGTCACCATGTGTCAGTTGCACTCGCACTGGCTTGTCCTCCCGACGTAAGCCACCCCACAGAAAAATGGCCGGAATTCCCAGCGAAACCGAGACGATAGGAGCGTCAAAGTCGCGCTCATTCTTATCTTGATGCAAGGAGAGCCTTGCCCCAGGATTGTAACGATTGACGAGGCAGGCATTCGGCTTGAAGTCGTTGAAACCGGCGCTTGCCGCTGCGTCTTGCGCCAATTTCACGAAAACAGCCGGCATGTGAGGCCAAGGTTTGCCGCTTTCCGGGTCTATCATAGTATAACGATAGCCTGTGCGATCCGTGATCCAGCCATAAGAACCGCAATTCGTCAGCGCCACGGACATCCGGAAGCCGCCGGGAGTGACCATATGACGAAATGGAGCGTTGGTTGTAATATCGTGCAACGCTTCCAAAATAGCTACTTCATGCAGAGCCGCAAAGCCACGCAACACGATTGCGCCGGGACACAGCTCTTCCCGCTCTGACTGGCATGGTTCCATATCCTGAAACAGACTCAATGTCATTTTTTCGCTCTCAGGTTGCATCGTGAAATATGATTCCGACGGTATAGCGATGGCCAGAGTGCAGGCGGCTGACGCCGTGTCGCATATTAACTCGATATATTCCACGCGTGCCTTGCACCGGCCGATAATGCACGGCAAACACCACCGCATCTCCCTGTCTGAAAGGAACAATCTCGGGGCGCGACTGCATGCGCGGCCGCTGCTCGGTCAATAGAAATTCGCCACCCCGGAAATCTCGCTCTGGCTCCGATAGCAGTATAGTGAGCTGAATCGGAAACACATGCTCCCCGTACAAATCCTGATGCAGGCAGTTGTAGTCACCGGGCTCATATTGCAATAGCAATGGAGTTGGACGACGCTGGCCCGCCTCATGACACTGTTTAATGAATTCCGCATGCTCGACTGGATACTGAACATTGACGCGCATCATTTCATTCCAGCGATTTGCGATGGGTGCCAGCCACGGATATATAGACGTTCGCAGTTCCGAAATGATACCGGGAAGCGGATAGCTGAAATACTTGTATTCTCCCCGGCCGAAGCCATGACGCTCCATCACGACGCGGCTGCGAAAAATCTCATTGCGCGGATAAAGGCCGGCCAATGCTTCGCATTCCTCAGGAGCAACGAGATTTTCGATGACCGCGAAACCCTGTGCATCCAAATTATCCGATATCCGTTTCCAATCGATGGCCTTTACAAGGTCAGCAATATCCCTAGCCGGTGTAATTTTTTGTACTTGCCTGCTCAGCTCGTTCATCGTATTCATGCCTGTAACTCCCTAGCCGACATCACCGCCTCTTTCTCGAGCAGCGTGCGCTTGCGCTCCACACCCCAGCGATAGCCAGCCAGGGTACCATCGTTGCGCACCACTCTATGACAGGGAATGGCGACTGCCAGCTTGTTCGTGGCGCAGGCCTGCGCCACGGCTCGCACCGCGGCTGGCGAACCGATACGTCTGGCAATTTCTGTATAACTAGCGGTCTGGCCTACGGGGATCTCGCGCAACGCCTGCCACACGCGCTGTTGAAATGCGGTACCGCGGACATCCAGCGGCAACTCAAGGCCAATACCGGGCGCCTCGATAAAACCGACTACCCTGGCGACGAGCTGCTCGAAATTAGCATCTCCTCCGATCAGGTTGGCGCGAGGGAAGCTATCCTGCAGGTCGCGTACCAGCTTGTCGGGATCGTCACCAAGAAGAATGGCACAAATACCGCGGTCGCTTTGTGCCACCAGGATCGATCCCAACGAACATTCACCGATGGCAAAACGTATTTCCGCTTTGATACCACCAGCACGGTAACTGCTCGGCGTCATGCCCAGAATCTTGTTTGACTTCTCATAGAAGCGGCTGTTGGAATTATAGCCCGCATCGAAAATGGCGTCCGTCACGGCACTGCCACGGCCAAGTTCATCGCGTATTCTTTTTTCACGCAGCGCCGCTGCATACTGCCGGGGCGTCAATCCAGTAATTTGCTTGAATATGCGGTGGAAGTGATAGGCGCTCATGCCCACCTGCTTTGCTAGTGCATCCAGACTTGTAGCGCTTTCCAATTCTTCAATCATGCGGCAAGCTTGGGTAACCCTCGCCGCATATTGCTCAACAAGTGATGGTCGATCAGGGTGGCAGCGTTTGCACGGCCTGAAACCCGCCTTCTCAGCTTCTTCGCGCGTGGTGTAAAAACCGATATTCTCCGGCCGAGCCAGACGGGCCGCGCAGGAGGGACGGCAGTACACGCCCGTGGTCTTGACCGTGTAATAAAACTTGCCGTCCGCCTCAGGATCACGCGCGACAATGGTGGCCCAGCGCGGGTCGCTAACTGTTTCGGCAGCGAGCCTTTCTTTCTTCGCTAACGCATTCATGATGTGCTCCTTTAGAAAGTTGCAGATTGATTTGATGCCAGTTAGCAATTTATCAACGTCAGCAATCGCTCGCACTCCGAGTCTTGCTTTCGAATTCAATGATCAGTTAGCTGGTGGCAAACCTGATCGGCAATCGTTCTACCGCTGATCGTTTGTGTCAATACTTTACCGCAGGTTCCCACGATTCGGTTCCGCACCATAATTTATCTGCCTGATCTGTTCCCCTTTAATTCCTATAGCGCCTTGCTCCAGTGCGCCCGCAACTCGTTGTTGAGTTTAACCAGATCGGATGACGGTTCAACAAAAACCATCCATCCCTGTCGCTCCGCATCGGTGTCAGAGGTCTATTCTGACGCAGGAAACAGCAAAGAAGAATCGATCTGAAAGCAAGAAGCGGAGTGCCGCAGTGAAAACATGCGGTTAACATTCATCCCAAGTCATCAGTAGTGTTGCTGTCGATGACCTACTTCACTTTCTTACAGCAACAAAACGAAAGGAGATTAATATCATGTCACAAGCAAATAAAGAAATCGTGGGCCGCTGGTTCACCGAATACTGGCAGAAGGGAAATGTGGCGATTGTCGATGAACTTGGCGCGGAAGATCTCGTGTTTAGCTACCCTATGCATGGAAAGCTGCACGGCCGCGAGCCGGTTAAAAAAATGCTAATCGAGTTTCGCGAAGCTTTTCCCGACCTTAGTTTCAAGGTGGTCGGTGACATCATTGCAGAAGGCGATTACGTAGTTGGGCGCTGGGAAGGCGGCGGCACCCATACAGGTCCGGCTTTCAGCGATCTGCCCGTCGGTTCCCTTCCAGCTGCAACCGGCAAGAAAATCCATTTTTCGGGAACAAGCGTTTTTCGCATCCGGAATGGCAAGGTTGCGGAAGAGATCGGCCAAGAACAGGCGTTGACCGCGCTACAACAACTCGATCTGGTACCCACAAAATAAAGCTGAAAGGCACGCCTGGATGCCATCGAGTGTAGAGAGGGGAATTATGCTCCTCTCCCTGTCGCTTTTTCCCGGAAGCAACAGGGAGGAAACGGTACTATTTACAGATTCAAACAAACCACTTGATCAAAAGTACATAAATGCACTGTTATCTGGAGATTTAAGTTTAAACAATCATGACTGGCTATACCATGTGGATCGGTCGCCGCCGTGCCGTACAAGCAGGCATTTTTCCACCGGTGAGCCGAAGGTTGCCTTCAATGTGTTCTGACTTGCGCCTGTCTCGCGCACCATATGGCGGGTCGAGACGCGGCCATGGCCCTGAACTGTTGTCACGTACGCGGATACCCAAGACTCCTTTTTTATCGTTCCAGTCTTTCGAAATCACGACATATAGCCTATCCGTAAAATCCTAAAATTGGTGAAAATGAAACGTCAGTCGATGTTTGGGTTGGCGCAGCCTGCAAATTTCTGTCACTGGTTGGAGAAAAATCAATCAATCTCCATAAACTATCTGAAATTTTAAAATGGGAAGAAGGCCCCTTTTTGAAATAAAAATCCAATTCCTATTTACTGCGCCGCATATTCCATTGTTTTTTATAATTCTAGAGACCTTTGCAGTATAGAAAGCAATGTTGTTGAAGTATTGTGTACGCTTAGGTACCATTTCAATGTACGTAGGGCAGCAAAATGGCAAATACTCAAATCGCAATAAAATTCTCGGAGTGAGATCATGAAGAAACTTATCGAATTGATGCGCATAGTTGCCGGCCAACCCACATTGCTTAAGTCGCTTGACAGCACCCAACTCATTGAATTGCAGACTGCCCTGATTACATTGGGTTACCCGGCCGGTGATATCGATGGCAAATATGGCGCCAAGACCCGCAATGCATGGGCAGAATTCTTGCACGATACCAATCAGGCTATCACGCAGGATACTATTGATGCAGCAACGATTGCCAAACTCCAGGCAAGCCTGGACAATGCCGCCCAAATCCAGGGTTATGATTTTTCATCCAAGGCCGGAACCATAAACGCCATAAAGCAGGAATGTATTCGCCAAGGTATTGGCTTAAAAAGCCAGATTGCTTATGTACTTGCGACCGCAGATCACGAAACCAATCATACTTTCAAACCGGTTACCGAAGCTTATTGGCTAGCTGACCCGGATGCCTATCTAAAGCAGCATCATGCCGACTACTATCCATATTATGGCCGGGGATACGTACAATTAACTTGGGATTATAACTATGAAAAGTATGGAAAACTGATTGGTGAAGATCTGGTCCATCATCCCGAGTTGGCGCTAAAGCCTGAAATCGCTTTGTTTGTGCTGGTACACGGATTTAAAACCGGCGCATTCACAGGTCGGAAAATTTCCGATTACATCAATGCGCACACCGCCGATTTCGTAAAAGCCCGGTATTGTATTAATGGGAAAGACAAAGCTAATGAAATCGCTGAGTTAGCGAAGAATCACCTTGCCAGCTTATAGTCGTCCTTGTCATCATCTGACACCAAGCGATTGGTATTGAATCCAGTGTACCGAAATCATTCGACTGCAAATTAATCGGATCCCACCATACCGTATGCGTATCTCAGTAATCATCTGCCACTGCATACTCGCGTTCTGCATCTATATGTCGAACATTCATCAGCCACAGGCCGAATTGATCTCTGAAGCGAGTACACTTTCGCCCAAACCGGACTTGAATTCTTCCACGGCATCCGCTGTGTTATCTGAATTCGAAGGCCGCTATCAAGTCGGCGATACGATTTGCATCGTTGTTCCTGTCAAAATGGCCTTCGAAGTGAAGTGGCTCAAAGGGCAAGGGATCATGCATTTTTTCTATAGCCAGACAACAGCGGATGGTAAACCGATATTTATCTCCAGAGACCTGGGACACGGGCGAGATCAGTTCATCTTTGATAATAATTCTTATAATTCCGGTCAATTCATCAGAGCCGACGGCAAGGCTTTTACTTTGAAAAGATTACCGGCAGACCGTTGAAAAACTATCCGCATTGCCGCTGCGGTGTTAAAAACAGAGCCATGATTATTCTGGTGTATGACAAGAGAGGAGAAAGCGGTGTAATCTGTTGGTAAAGATCTCGGCAGATCGATCAATAAAAAGGGAAACACCGGAAGTGGCACAGAAAAAATGGTTCCGGTTGAGGGCTATACATTGCTGGCTGATGTCATTCAAGACATAAAATTCATTAACGGCGTTAAACAAAAATGGAGATCAAAAACAGCGAGCCGCTTGATTCTCCATACACCAGATTTGACTATAGCTCCTCGTCCTTCTCATACGCCCGCTCCTTCTTGCCGCAAACTTCACGGATTTAGATTGAGCAAGATTAGCACTTATCCGACTGTTCGAATTTGCGAGGTCACTTCATACTGTAAACAACGTCATAAATTCTTACAACTTACCCAATTCTTTATTCCACTGTTACAGATTTGGCTAAATTCCGCGGTTTATCGACATCATTTCCTTTTCTCAGAGCCACATGGTAAGCCAACAACTGGAGTGGAATCGAATGAAGCAACGGGCTGAAAATACCTGCATGTTCTGCAAGCCGGATCACATGCATTCCTTCACTTTCTTGAATGCTAGAATCAGCATCTGAAATCACATACAACTCACCTCCTCTGGCGCGGACTTCTTGCAGATTGGATTTGAGTTTCTCTAGCAACGTATCGTTGGGCGCAATGGCAATGATGGGCATTTCCTTGTCTACCAACGCGAGAGGACCGTGTTTTAGTTCACCGGCGGCATAGGCCTCGGCATGAATATATGAAATTTCCTTGAGTTTGAGGGCACCTTCCATCGCAATGGGATAATGTATGCCTCGGCCAAGAAACAACGCATGTTGCTTCTGAGCGAAAATGTCCGCCCATTTTTCTATTTGTGACTCAATCTGAAGTGTTAATTCTATTGCCGAAGGCAAGTGCCGAAAGCCAGTAAGCATTTTCTGCTCGAGCTCTATTGGAAGCCTATTGCGCTGCTTCGCAAGTACAACAGTCAATACAGTCAAAACTGCGAGTTGGGTGGTGAAGGCTTTGGTTGATGCTACACCAATTTCTGGGCCTGCACGAGTAAGAAAGCGCAAGTCAGCTTGCCTTATCAAGGCGCTTTCCGGTACGTTGCAGATTGCCAGACTATGTCGATGCCCGCGCGATTTAGCATATGCCATGGCTGCTAATGTATCAGCAGTTTCGCCTGACTGGGAGATTGCCACCACCAAGGTATTCGGATCCGACACGGATTCGCGATAGCGGTACTCGCTCGCGATTTCGACGCTGCAAGGTAACCCTGATATTGACTCCAACCAATATTTTGCTACTAGTCCAGCGTGATAGCTGGTACCACAAGACAAAATCAGGAGGCCTGTGGTGTCTCGAAAAATTGCTTCTGCTTCAGCGCCAAATAACTGAGGGGAAATTGAATGGGCATTAAAGATCATTTCCAAGGTATTCGACACTGCAAGCGGCTGTTCAAATATTTCTTTCTGCATGAAATACTTGTAATTGCCCAGATCGATCGTTTCTGAGGTTAAATTACTTTCTCGAATGGGTCGAGTTACAATCTTCCCGAGAATGTCTTTGACGCAATTCAAGATACGGTAATTATCGCTCGATAGTTCCGCCACATCTCCCTCTTCTAAATAGATCATCCGCCGGGTCACTTGCAACAGGGCTGATGCGTCCGAAGCAGCATAATTGCCATTCTCACTGAGCCCTAGCAATAATGGCGCTCCTTTACGTGCCGCAATGATACGATCGGGACGTTTTTCTTCAACCACTACAATCGCGTAAGCACCTTGCAGTTTTGATACAGCCAAGCAAACAGCTTCCAATAAATCGTCAGTTTGTTCCAAATATTCTGAAATGAGATGAGCAATGACTTCTGTATCGGTATCGGATAAAAACTCAAATCCTTTTTTCTGTAACCGTTGCCGAATGACGTCATTGTTTTCGATAATGCCATTATGTACCACAGCAATTTTTCTCTCTTTCCCAGAAAAATGCGGATGAGCATTACGTTCGCAAGGCATCCCATGAGTCGCCCATCGTGTATGGGCAATCCCGACCGATCCCGCTGTGCCTTCGATATTGGCAAGCTTCATCAATTCTGAAACACGGTTGGTCGTGCGTAGTCTTTGTAAGCCATTCGCATCTGCCACTGCCATGCCCGCAGAATCGTACCCTCGATACTCTAATTTCATCAGTCCCTCTAGTAGAACAGGGACCACGTTATTTCTCGCTATTGCACCAACTATCCCACACATACAAATATCCTTTCATTATTCTTTAGCCATATAATGCAATATCTGCCTGGCCTAGCATTAATAAGCATTTAAGCTATATTGGAAATAGCTTATTTTGTTATGAAGATTGTTCAATTCTGAACTTTCCGATTCATCCATTAAGGAACTCATTGGGAAATAGGTTCGCGTATTCTAAACGAGTAAAAGGCTAAAGCTTTTTCATTATTAAATAAATTGGCTAATTGCTTATTTCTTTCTAAGCATTTACTTATGAAAGTACTGAATAACTAGATAGAGTTTATTAATAAATCATAACTATATGATTAAATTTATAAATAATATGTTTTTTGGCAAAATAGTGCACGTAAATACGTGAATTAACACCCAAAGCCGTGTACTATGATACGTTATATCAGCCAGAAAACTGCCCCTAGAAGGATTTGATACACCGCCAAGGATGATTCTTAATCCCAATAGTCGCTGAGTAAAACTGAGAGATTGCATACCGTGGGATGGGTTGTCCGAAGTTACAATAGACGTTATGTTCAAGGGCAAGGTCAGTATTGCAGCCACATATTCAGAACATACTGGTTGAGTATGGCTGCGCAGCTCAATGAGCAGAAAAGGAAACTGCTGGGATAACGTTCCCATTGCGAGCCTGTGGGGATCGTTGAAGGTAGGCAGATTGTATGGAATGCGATTTGAAACACGCCGTCAGGCAATGGATGAAGTAATTGATTGGCTTAACTACTACAACCACAGGAGATTGCATTCGACACTGAATTACATCAGTCCAATGAAGTTTGAGCAAAATTGGCTTGTGGCACAGTTGGGAAAAATCGCATATTACGCGCGCTAAGATGTACGAATTACCTAGGCAAGGTCACCTAAGTGATTACTTAGAGAAAAATACGTAATTTCCCAATATATTTTTGCATGAGAATTTCATACCCTGTTTACTTGAGGAAGTATGTCATGAATTCTAATGAAACTGCTTTAAGCGAAGGAATTTTCCCAAGCTATTAGTATGACTCTGAGGAATTTATGAAACTGTAGTTAAGCACAGCGGTATCAGCTATACCACGGGTAAGTTTTTAAATGATAAATGTCTCACTTACCCGCGCGGTAGTTCTTCAGAGTATCTTTCGAATGAATAAATTTATGTATCAGTAAATTAGTGTGATTTTAGATAATTATCAATAAAATTTATTGGGGTTAATAATGAAGAAGCCGAATTACCAGCATCGCACAGGGTGGTTATTAATAGTTATAGTGAGCATTTGTATGCTTGCGGCAGCTATTCCTGTCAGTGCTCAGACTGTAACTAGTCCAGGCAACCTATTTGATCAGGATGAGATTGAGAAATCGATTCGTCCAAGCATAGATAAAAAAACCAAAAATATACGCGATTTGGTGAACATCGAGAAAATGGGAATATTGCCTTCACCTCCCAGGCCCCCAAAAATCAAACCAACCGAACCTAAACCGATTGGTAGAGTTGTGCCACCTGAAGACACGATTAAGGGTGCTCATCACTTACAAAGCTTGGATTTAACAAGCAATCGGGCAGCACTGGCGAGTACTCTTGCCGCGGATCCGAACGCACCATCAATTAACACTCTGATTCTATATGATACTAGTGGACCGTGGGGTTTCTTGGGAGAACTTTACGCTCAGATGACTGCCAATCTTGTGTCCCATTTTGGGACATGGCAAGCTCATCCGGTGGGTACGTACACTGCTGGAGAAATGACGGGTTATAGCGCAGTGATTTACATCGGATCAACCTATGATGAACCCTTGCCCCCTGCTTTCCTTACTGACACGCTGGCCGGAACTACCCCTGTTTTGTGGATGTACGACAATATTTGGCAGTTAACGGCGTATTCAGGCGACTTCCAATCGGCCTACGGATGGAATTGGGCTGGGTTCGATTTCAGTTCGATTGGGACCGTTAACTACAAACAGACTGATCTGACCCGGGATCCTATTAACCAAGCTGGTATGATGACATTTGCCAATATCGACTCAACACGGGTGCAAATTCCTGCGATGGCGAAGCGAAGTAATGGAACCAGCTTTCCTTGGGTAGTTCGTTCCTTGAATTTAACTTACATTGGAGAGATTCCGTTCGCATATGTAAATCATACCGACCGCTATCTCGTTCTGGCTGACTTGTTATTCGACTTACTGGCTCCCGGGACAGTAGAACGACATCGTGCGCTTGTTAGAATTGAAGATGTTGGGCCTGACGCTAATCCCCGCCAACTAAGGACTATTGCCCAGCAGCTCTTTAATCGCGGTGTTCCATTTGCAGTCGCAGTTTATCCTCGGTATGAAGATCCTAATGGGGTATACAACAACGGAGTGCCCGAGGCTTATAACCTTGCTGACAGACCCAATGTTGTTCGAGCTTTACGATTTATGCAATCCGTGGGCGGTACTTTACTTATGCACGGCTACACCCATCAGTTTGAAAACTTGATCAATCCCTACAATGGCGTTAGCGCGGAAGATTTTGAATTTTATACTGCTCACGTGGATGACTCTAATACGGTTAGATATGACGGACCGGTTCCAGGTGATTCCGAAGCATGGGCAGCTAACCGCATTGCTTTATCTGAAGCGGCATTTGTAGCGGCTGGATTGCAAGTTCCAACAATCTTTGAATTTCCACACTATGCTGGCTCGGTCATCGATTACATGGTGGTACAAGAGCGGTTTGGAATACGTTACGATCGAGGATTGTATTTTCCGGGTAATTTAAGTCAGCAACCCATTGATTACAGTCGACTTGCTGGGCAATTTTTTCCATACCCCGTTAAAGATATATATGGCAGTTTAATTATTCCAGAGAATCTCGGGAATATCGAGCCTGAGCCATTTAATAATAATCCGGCTCGATTGCCGGCAGACCTGCTTGCTGCCGGTCAAGCCAACCTTGTAGTGCGAGATGGATTTGCCAGCTTCTTTTACCATCCTTATTTAGGTCCAAATATGCTTCTTCAAGTAGTGGATGGACTCAAGCAACAAGGCTACACATTTGTCACCGTAGACAGTCTCAAACCATAATATCCTGCGTTATCTTTGACTCCTAGTGTTATGTCTAACACTAGGAGTCAAATTGAAGAATGTTCCGAAAAGTATTAGGTATTTAGTTGATTAGAATTACCTTATAACCTTATAAAAATTTAAATGAATAAGAAAAAAATAGCAGTAATTATGGGCACACGTCCAGAAGCCATCAAAATGGCTCCTGTTGTATATGCTCTTAAACAGAGAACAGCTGATATTGAGACAATCGTTATCGCAACAGCCCAGCATCGACAGATGCTTGATCAGGTTTTATCCTTGTTCAACATTGTTCCAGACATAGATCTTGATTTGATGAGGCCAGATCAAAACTTAAATGATTTAACATGTAGGGTATTGCAATTAATGCAAAAAACTCTCACAGACGTAAAGCCTGATATGTTAATGGTTCAAGGTGATACGACCACAGTCTTTGCAGCTTCAGTTGCCGCATTTTATTTGAAGATACCTGTTGTGCATATTGAAGCAGGACTCCGCAGTCATGAGTTGTATAACCCATTTCCAGAAGAAGCGAATCGTCGACTAGCCTCTGTATTGACTCTAATTCACTTAGCGCCCACCTCACTTGCAAAAAAGAATTTATTAAATGAAGGTATTAAAGAAGAAAATATATTTGTGACAGGAAATACCGTTGTTGACGCAATGTCGACACTGCTTGACGCTCCTTTCTCTTTTTTAGATTCCCCTCTCAAAAACTTACATCTTAATCAACATCGCGTTATCTTAGTAACCTCTCATAGAAGAGAATCGCTTGGAGAGGAATTAAGAAATACTTGCTTTGCGTTAAAGGAAATCGTTCAGCGTTTTCCGGATGTCATGGTGGTCTATCCAGTTCATTTAAACCCAAATGTTAGAAAAACAGTGATGGAAATTCTATCTGATGTTGAACGTGTGGCCCTGATAGAGCCAGTTGATTATCAAAGCTTCCTATATTTGATGAGAAATGCGCATATCATTGTTACTGATTCCGGAGGGGTGCAAGAAGAAGCACCGACTCTTAAAAAACCGCTATTAGTGTTACGAAAACTCACTGAAAGACCGGAAGCATTTAATGCGGGTTTATCAAAAATTATCGGCACATCTACAAACACAATAATTTCTGAAATCAGCTTGTTATTGACTGATGACAAAGCTTATCAGTCAATGATTGGCAGTAATCCTTTCGGTGATGGGAGAGCTTCCGAAAGAATCGCTGAATTGGTTGTGAGATGGGCAAGAAATGAAATGCCACTATTACTTCCTGAAAATGAATTTATAGGTTAATTTATAAATAACTCATAGTTTTTTTATGGCATGGAAAATATTCCTTATTTCTTAGTTGTTATGCAAGTGTTGATGACATTTGTGTGTATTGTTTTTTTTATTAGTGGGCTTGATGATCTATTTGTTGATTTGTACTTTTGGATTAGGCATTTTTATCGTAAATTTTTTGTAATGACGAAATATCAGCCATTAACAGAGCAACAAATATTAAATAAGCCTGAACAATTTATTGCAATCATGCTACCAGCCTGGGATGAGTCGGCAGTTATTGGTCACATGCTAAGGAACACTATTAAATCAATAAATTATACAAATTACCATATTTTTGTTGGAGTTTACCCAAATGATCCTAAAACCCGTGTAGAGGTTGAGAAAGTCATGGCAGAAAGCGAGCATGTTCATCTTTGTATCACTGGAGATGATGGGCCAACAAATAAAGCTGATTGCCTTAATTGGATTTGTAATGGAATCAGAGCATTTGAACAAAGAAATAGAATAGAGTTTGCCTGTTTTATTATGCAAGACTGTGAAGATGTAATACATCCTTTATGTTATAAATTATTTAATTACCTGTTTCCAAAGGCAGACATGGTGCAGCTGCCAGTATTGTCATTAAACCGTAAATGGTATGAATTCACTGGAGCACATTATCAAGATGAGTTTGCTCAGTTGCATTATAAGGATTTGCCAGTAAGAGAATCCATTACTAAGAGTATTCCCGCGGCTGGAGTAGGAGTTGCTTTTAGCCGTAAAGCTATCGACGTGGTTGCGAAAAACAACAATAATCAAATTTTTAGCACCAATTCTCTAACAGAGGACTATGATTTCGGATTTAAGCTCAGAGAGTATAATTTAAAACAGATGTTTGTCCGCTTGTTTGTGGATAGAACAATAACTAAAAAATCTCTGATTACAGGAAAAAAGAAGCAAGTCAAAGTTAAAGAATTAGTTTGTATTAAAGAATTTTTTCCAAACAAATTTTGGGCTGCTGTGCGGCAGAAATCTCGATGGGTTCTCGGAATCGGCCTGCAAGGCTGGGCGAATTTAGGATGGAAAGGTCCATTATCAATTAAATATATTTTGTACCGTGATCGAAAAGCTTTAATCACGAATTTAATTAATTTACTTGGTTATATTGTAGTTATGGTGGTTGTTGCAATCTGGATGATAATCAGCTTAGATCCTAATGCTTACCAGTATCCTCCTTTAGTGGAGGAAGGAACAATTCTATGGTATCTAATCGCAATAAATGCTTTTTGCTTGGGGCTTAGGATTTTTCACCGAGCCTATTGTGTTAAACAACTTCATGGATGGATTCAGGCTTTTCTTTCTTTTCCAAGAATGGTGTGGGGCAATGTGATAAATTTTTTTGCTACTACTAGGGCCTTATCACAATATATAACATATCTAAGAACAAAAAAAACCATCGGTTGGGATAAAACAGATCACGTTTATCCAGAAGATAATGCTTTGAATGTATTCAAACCGAAACTGGGAGAGTTTTTGACGGGCGCAGGAATTCTTACAAAAGCACAACTAGAGAATGCCTTATCAAAACAAATGGAACAGCCTCGCTTATTAGGGGATATATTATGCGAGTTGGGCTATATCCAAAAAGCTCATCTCGAAGGGATCATAGAAAATATGTAACTAAATTTCAGTACGTTAGAACCTGATGAGCAATAGGCTTTTAATCGTTAAACTATGAGGCTATGGGTTTTGGATCGCTTTTATAAGATGAAGTCTTTGAAAGAAACAGATCATTTTTCAATTTCAGAGTCGACAAGAAATATTAAATGAAGCACATACCCTTCAAAAGTAGGCGCATTGCTAAAAACATGAAAAATCAATGAAACAGTTGTCGCACCAAAAATTCATTAGCCAACTCTGTCTCAAGATACCTGATTTCCCAAGTATTAGAGAATCGCACGTAAAAGCTTAGATCAAACATTGAAGTTGAGTCTGCCCTCATACGGTGCCAGCTCTTGCCTTGATAAGAGACCAATACAAATCCTCCTTTTCGGAGTATTAGTTAATAAAAAAACAGAACTAAAAAATGTTATTGAACTGGGTACTTAAATTAAGACTGAGGTTATTTTTTGTTGTATTGGGAAGCAGCATGTCCATGCTGATGATATTTGCTAGCCACGCTGCTGATCCAACATTGAATCAAACTAAACAAGAATATTATTTAGACAAATTAGCCATAGAACGATCTGAAAGTTATTTGGATTCAATATTACGAAAATTTCGTAGTTTTCCACATTTGGATAAAGCTTATCGTTTAATGGATGAAAAAAAATATCCGGAATCAAAAATTGAGTTCCAAAGATTCTTTGAAATAGACCCCCTCGATATAAAAGCCAGGACAGGGTATATCATGATGCTATATAAAAACAAAGAATATAAAGACGTTATCCAACAAACGAGCTTAGCGTTAGAACAAGTTGATAATAATGTGATATTCCTTCTCTATCGTGCTTTAGCTCATAAGGCTTCCAATGATAATACTCAAGCGCTTAGGGATTATAATTCAATTATTGCAAATAGCCATGTTCTAGATGAAGATAAACTATTCGCACTAGAATCCTCCTTGAATATTTTATTGGAACAAAAAGCATATCGCCAATCTTTGGTTCTCCTTGATCAATATCCCATTCAAAAGAGAGATTTTTATTATTTCATGAGCCATGCGATGGCAAGGGAAGGCTTAGGTGAATATGATTTGGCTAGAGAATCGCTTGATGAGGCATTAATATATTCTAAAAGCAAAAATGATTCCATACAGGCTTATCTGACATTAGGAAATATTTATAGAAAAAACTTTAAGACAGATTTGGCCGATGATGCATATCAAGCTGCATTAGCATTGGATAAAGATAATCCAGAGATATTAAAGTCATTATCTTATATATATTATGACTTGGGTCATCTAGATAAAGCCATTGATATTATGAATATGCTTTTGATACAGCGATATGATGAGGAAGACCAAGAATTTTTGGCCAATCTTTATTTTGCAAATAAAGATTATCTATCTGCAGCAAGATCGTATGAAGTACTACTTTTGAAACCAAAACAGGAATCTGATTTGTATCGTATCAATATATTGGTAGGTCATTCCTATAGTAATGCAAAAAATTACGATATGGCAGTTAAAGCTTTTCAGCATGCCACTGAAATAAAGCAATCCAGTGAGGTCATGCAATCTCTAGCCATTGCATTGGAGAATAGTGGAGATTTGGGTAAAGCCATTAAGGTTTATCGTGACTGGTTGAACAAAGAAAAAAGTGCGGAAGCATATATTAAATTAGGTAATCTTTATAGCGCTACCGGCGATAGAGATAATGCTTTACTTTCATTAGAGTCAGCACTTCAATCTGACGCATCTAAAGACGAGCAAAAGATTGTGTATCAAACTCAAGGAGAATTGCTATACCAGAAAGGGAACTATACTCAGGCTAAAACTGCATTCCAAAAAGCAGCAAAAATTGATTCAAATGATCCAGAATTAATGGCAAAAATTAAATCAGCTGATCTAGAATTACTGAATTTATCGGCCATGACGAGTTTAAAAACTGGCCGCCTAGAAGAAGCTTCAGAAACCCTCAAGAAAAGCTTGCAAATAAAGGAATCGGTTCATGCTTTATTTATGTTGGCAGAGGTCGAAAAAAATCTTGGAAACTGGGAGGAGTCAGTTGATATCTACCGTCATTTAATTCAGCTAAACGAACTAGATTCAAAGCAAAAAAACAATGTATTAACAAATCTAGGGTTGATATATCTTAGTCGAAAAGATGAACAGCTAGCATTGGGATACCTAAAGTCAGCGGCTTCTATGGATGGGCAAAACTGGATCAACAACCGAATTCTTGGTAATGCGTATGCCGGTTTTAATCGTTGGGATGATGCGCTTGTACAGTATCAATCTGCATTATCAAAGCAAAACAATCTAGAAAATTTATTAAACTTTGCCCAAGCCAATGGCAAACTCAATAAAATCGATATTGCTAATTATTATTTTCAACAAGCGATTGAAAAATCAGATAAGTATGAAGTTAATTCTCAGGATAGAAAAGCAGTTCTTGATACGTTTGGATATTTCTTAGTCGATCAAAAGAAATATGATCAAGCCGTAGAGAAATGGCAACAATCCTTGCAAATCAGAGATGATCCGGTCATCAGAATGAGATTAGCTATGTTGCTTAGTTCTGAATTTGATGATGATCAATCTCTAAGTCAGCTAGAGTTAATAGATAGTGATAGCTTATCTGTGGAATTAAATGCTGAGCGATATGATTTTATCGCGCAGCAGTTTGCAAAAAGAAAGCAATTCTCCAATGCAATTAGAATTCAGACTAAAGCGCTTGAATTTGCTGAAACAGCAGAGCGACGCTATACGCTAGGGAATTATTTCCAATCTGCTCAACAGAGTGAGGAGGCCGTTGAACAGTTTAAGCTTGCCGTGGACAAGAATCCGGATAATAAATTATTTTTAGCTGCCTTAGGTTATGCGTATTCAAATAATAATCAACCTGGTCAAGGTATCCAGACTCTTGAAAAAGTCGTAAATCAAGATCCTCAAGATCCTAAGAATTTTGGTTTATATAAAGACCTAGCTTATCTTAGTCTAAAAAGTTCAGATAATAATGCGAGTAAGCTCTGGTTTAAACAAGCTATTGATTTGAGAATCGCGCAATTAAGCGGTAGACAGTTTGATACAGTTAATAAGGATACTGAACTTGTCAGTTTAAGAAGAGAGGTGAGAGAGTTAGAGGATAATTTTAATTTTACGGTCTACTCTGGATACAGACAAAACAATAATACCGTAAACTCGATTGGGGCTCCGGGTGTTCTCGGTGGTGTTATTCCTTCCCAAGGTGGTGTTGAATTGAACTATCGCCCACCTATAATCGGATTGCGAGATGGGCGAACCTTCACATTATTTTCACGTATGCTCTGGTCTATGGAACCAAATTCATTTAAGGTCGATTCGGAAACATTTCAATCTACAGTTGGAATTCGATATAAACCATTCCAAACACACAATTTTAATTTAAGTGCTGAAAGACTAATTAAAATTGGAGACGATTCTCAAAATAATTGGTTAATTAGAGGTATGTATGGATGGACAAATGGGTTTGATATTAATTACGGGAAAAAGTATTGGAATTACACAACTCTATTTGGAGATTTAGGTTATTTTGTTCAATCTCCTGCTTTATTGAGTTTCTTCGGAGAAGCCCGACAAGGAATCAGTTATCACTTATGGAAAAATATAGTTTTAACGCCACACGCAGTGATTGATGGGAGAGTTCAGACAAAAGATGGGAATCTATCCTATCTAGAAGCTGGCGGTGGACTATCTTTAAAATATTATTTTAACCAAACTATGTATTCAGCTCCTAAATCTCACATTGAATTTTTATTTCATTATAAAGCTGGTATTGTAAATATTAGCAGTGGCTTTAATGCAATGGGGATCTTCAGATATTGAACATGAAATAGAAGTATTAGATTTAAAAAATTTCATATATACCAAATGCAAGCATAATGTTCATAGTTAGGATCTTTGTTGATGTGACTTGTGATTATTGATATGGATTATAAATAGATGATAATATAATTGATGTAAGTATTTGTACTATTCATAGTATTTTCGATGCTAGAGGCAAGAATCCATATATCACGTTAAATAAGACTGACATCTAGAATATAAGTAATCATGGTTACGATCTGTTTTAAGGGCGGTCAGAAAACAAGTAGAGAAGCTGTACTTACCCAGAGAAAAGTCAAATAATCAGCATCTCGTCGAGAATGTTTCTTTAATTTACATTGATTGAGCGGTATTACATTAAAATATGCTCACTTATTCCTCGTCGCTGAAAATCAGATGCGCCACTCTACCAGGCTATCCAATTAAAGGATTCTAGCGTGAGAAGTTTTTATTGGATATGTTTTTCTATAATAGTAATGTTTACTTGCAGTCGGTCTATAAACTCAAAAGAACCAGAGCCGACTTATCCAATACAAGGGACATTTATTCAGCTTCTTGAAAATTCGCACGGGCAATGGAGTGAAAATGAATGGATAATTTTTTTTTCGTATCTAAAAAAACTAAATATTTCTGATTTATATTTACAATGGACCGTCGCAGATACGCACTCTTTTTTCTACAGTAGCACATTCCAGACTGTTAAGCTTCCCCCACTAGAGACTATTTTAAGACTGGCCGAGCAGTTTGAAATTAAAGTTAATATAGGTTTAGTTTACGACTACGAGTATTGGAATCAAATTTCTAATAATTCAGATCGTGTAAAGATTTATTTAGACGAATTGCTGATTCGCTCAAAACTTGCTGCTGAACAAATTAAATCAATTGCCATAAATTATAAATCCTTCAAGGGTTGGTATATTACAGAGGAAATAGATGATCTAAATTGGAGATTGGATGACAAAAGAGAGCTCCTGTTTTCTTATTTAGAACGATTAAGTGACGCATTAGAAAAATTAACACCTGGTTATCAAATTGCAATTTCAGGATTTTGTAACGGTCAAATCGAAATTACCGAATTTAATAAATTCTGGGATCAATTACTTAAGCGAACAAAGATTAATTTGGTATTATTTCAAGACGGTATAGGGACGAAAAAACTGACGTTCTCCAAGCTTCCTGGTTATCTTGCAGCTTTTAAGAAGTCTGCAATTGATAATGGCAGGAATATGGGTGTTATTATTGAAATTTTTCGTCAAATTGATGGTTATCCAATCAATAAAAACACATTTAACGCGGTTCCTGCTGGATTGTTAAGAATCATCCGGCAGCGTCAGATTGCAAGTAAGTTTTCATATAATATAGTTGCTTTTAGTATCCCGAATTACATGATGCCCATGGCTGGCAGTTCTGGGAATGCTCTCTATAACAAGTATCTGGATGATATTGAAAAGAGAACTAATCCCTGATAAGAACTGACAGCTCAAGATATTAGGACATTGATTCTCGCGAATTAAGGTTGTGGTCCCATCAAAATGGCGTTATGTAACGCGTTTACAATGCTGGTGTTATTCATCTCTTGAGCGAAATACCACCAGAAGTAACCACCGATATAGCGACTATGCATTTGAACTCGCGATGCTAGAGGGTAGAATTCGTAGATTAGGTCTAGCTCATAGCTTGAACCATTTTGTGGGTTGGCTGTTCCGATTTCTCCAAAACCAATTCTTGCGTTCGGGTAAATTACAGCAAGTCTAGCAAAGACAGTCGCCCAGTCAGGCTTGATATTATTACACTGTTGCGGATACCAGCTCACAAAAATATAGTCCACATTTAAACGCATTTTTTCATTTTGCGGATCACGCTGTGCAACGGCTAGATCGAGTTGTTGAAGGCTTTTGATCCAAGTAAACATCTCATATTGCGCAGCAGGAATACAGTGATTCTTCTGTCCTGGTTCACCGAAGTAAAAAAAAGTAATAGCCGTGGTAGCGCCAGCATCGTCCAGGACTTTAAAACCTGCACGGAGTTTATTTTTTACATTGGTACCGAGCCAGTCACCATTGATTTCATTACCTACTTCCCAAATATCCACAGAGTCTTTTAAACCGTTAAAAAAAGTCCGTGCTCTAGATTTGAAGGAATCAACCGTTTGTGACTTCATATCCGCAGAGTCTTGTAATTCCGCCATAATATATGCAGATTTTTTCATTGCGTTAATCGCCGTAGAATAATCTGCAGGGATCGTGCCTGGATCCAACACCACACGAGCTGTGGCCATATGAGGAAATTTTTGCAGTGCGGTTACTTTAGCTGGAAAATTGGAAACATTATCGAAAGTCACTCCATAGATGGGTGCAGGTACGGCACGACCGTATTGAGGAGTTTGTACTGGGCTCGGAGATGGAGATGGAGGAGGTAGTGGGACAGAATCAGCAGCTAAAATTTGTTCTACTTGACTACTGTCTTCATAATTCATTGTTGATACATAGAGTGTTTTTGAACCCAGCGAATTACCTTTGAAGAAGAAAGAAATGTTGTTTGTTCCGGCAAGCATTTGCAGTGTCGGAACCTCTGTTAAACAGCTTGAATCTTTATAAATTTTAAGGTCGGGGCTACCTTGATCAAAATAGATTTCCGTGTCGAAATCCACATTAGCTGCAATCCCAGACCTATCCTGAGCTTGAAGATTGACCACATTGGAACATTTCTCTAATTCGATTGATTGCGGAGTCGTCAGAATCTTCATTTTAGTAACTGAAGCTGCCTGTAAACTAAACGGTAAAAATATTCCCGCGATAGCAATATAAATTATTGATAGTTCTTTAATTGATTTCATCTTTCCTCCAATAAGTTCTACTATGTTTGTTGTTTCCAAATAATCACATTCGTTAATAAATTCCGCTGCCACCTTCCAGTACCATTAGGTTCCGGTTTAATTGCTTCAGGTATTCGTATAGCTTAAATCATGCGGTTCTCGGCTAAATGCGGGATAAACGATGGAATTCCACGGTATTTAGTTAGAGTCTTGCTAGTTCACTCTAAATGCACAGCAATGAGCCGCACATCGCGCTATATAGCTACGCTCGAATACACTGGCAATCTGCACAATTTCCCGATCTCGGGATGAAAGTTTCTTCTAATACGCTGATATAATGGATTTTGTGGCGGCACCTCAGCATCCAGAAGAATACTATTGATGAACATACACGACGCATCTGTGCCCGTTTAACTATTGGATAACGAGGAAATCTAGTGACTTTATCAACCCGGCTGTCGAAGATAGGGCTACTGGCAGAAACGCCTACACGTCACTCATTTTTTATGATGTTTTGAAACGAGCCAGATATTATGAATTTGCTCTGTATATTGCTAACCACCACAGAGTGGATCGCTCTGGTTTTTGCGGAAACTATTTGGTTATAGTAAAATGATCCTGTTCGCATGCTCATTCTGCTGCTGATAAAAGTTTTTCTACTTCAGCAGTAGGAATATACCCTCTAGTTCTCAGCAGGTGCTGATGGTTATACTAAGCCACCCGTTCCAATGTCTCCAAATCAGTGACCCACATCCTCGTCGCTCAACAGAGTTGCCTCTTCTAAATCCAAATTGCGTGATGTGTAATCAAGTTGCGGCCTGTTGAAAAAGCTGGTTCTATATCAAGGCTGGCTTATATAGAAGAAGTTTGGGTATGCACTAAAGTATTCAGATAATTTTGTGCGCTCAATATTTCTTTTCTGGATATAGGTATCTTCTTAGGAATCAACAAATATTAAGTAATTGCTTAACGATTCGCTTAATATTTTGAGCCATCGCAGTCCTCAGAACTTGTTGCGCAGTTTCAGCTGGCAGATAAACTTGGTTTCTTGCTGCGCATGAACCTTGTCAATTTCATGCTGATGTAGACTTCGATAGACAAACCGAGCTCTACTTTTTGCTGATTCTGGCAAGCAATCAGATTGCTTAGGACACGGGCGGCAGCATCCGTCCATAATTCAGTATCGTTTGATCAGTCCGTTATCCAGTTTCTCATAGTTCTTTGCATTGGTGACGATCAGTCTGACCATGATGCTTGAGCGCAGTGGGCATGGATTTGCCTTGCATTGATCATTTACCTACGGTCGATAATGAAGTCCTATTTTATTATCTACTCAACGTAGTATTTGAGGTTTTTCAACAGTCCGCTTGGCATTTAACTAGTACTCTCGATTAATGATCAAAATATTCATTTTTATTTCCTTTATAAAAAGAGTTAAGAAGATGAGATAAGAGAATAATACGTGGGTAATATTCCCATGTCAATTATTATAAGAGGCCTTTGAAAAATCATGCGAATTTTTATTTCGATGTAATTCCGCGTTTATTTTTACTTGATCGAGTGATTTTTAGTCATTTTCTCGCAAAAAAGCCAGCAGCAATCGCTCTAAATCAGCTATTTCCCTCAGAGAAGGCGCAATGTTTGCTATGTTTGCGTGATCAATTGGCGATCGGCAAAGAGTTTGGGTAGTCTTTTTAAGTTGTATGAAGTGGTACTGCAAAACTGGACAGGTTGTTAAGCTCTGCTATGGACAATCAGAGGATCATTGATGTGTGCTGTCAAAAATGAAGTCCATGTATCTTGGTTGGCCAGACGACAAGGCACGGAATAACGATTGCGCTGCAATGTGACCAGACACGTACTGGATAACTTCGATATAGCCATCGAACGGCGCTGGCATCGGCAAGAGTCTCGCATAATCCGGATGCCGAATTTCTGACCACAACGCGCGGCAGCGCGTCTCAAACCATTGGTTCAGATCATCGAATGAACCGAATTGCTACTGTTTGGCTTCATTCCCAAGGCGACGGCGCATGCCCTGAACACTCTTCTCGACAACGTCTCTCTTCCAGCCGGAAGCAACATTGCAGAAATCTGGATCGAACAGGTAATGCGCCGTCATTGCAAAGAAGCGCGTATTGACCACACGCCCGTTGCCTTTGGACACCTTGCCCACAGCCGTCTTCATGTTGTCGTAAATGCCGCGTTGACACACCGCCAAAAGCTGTGAATGCACGGGTATGGGTTTCAAACAACATCTCGCGGGGTTTTGTAACGGATAACCCGACAACATGAAAGCACGATTGGCGCATAGCTTGTTGATGTGTGCCGCCAATCACCAGTCACTCTTCGCTCCAATCAAACTGAAAGGCTTCACCCAACGTAAACCGCAGCGGCACATACGTCGATTTACTCTGTCCGCTTTGATTACGCCACCTACGGATAAAATCGCAAACAATGCTATAACCGCCCGTATAGCCTTCGTTCAATATCTCTTTGAACAGCATCAACGCTGTGCGCCGATCCTTCTTCGGACGACGTGCATCCGCTTCTAGCGCCAACAGCAACCTGGATTCAAATGATGTCAGCTTGCCAGGCTTCTTCGCTCTTTGATATTTAACCGCGCTATCGTTTTGGTGCTTTCAACCACTTCTTTATCGTGTTCCGTGACAGACTCGTGCGCCGCTGAATCTCATTAATTGACAATGTTCACGGTAATACAGCCGCCGTATCTTTGCATACATAACCATGCTAATCACCTCTTAAATTCTACTGCTCAAAATTTGAGCAAGATACGTGAATTACCCGGTCAATTTTCAATCGGTATCAGCACGCGCTATCTGGTACCTTTTTACTTCGTCATTGACAACTGGAATCCACAAAAGATGCTGTATTAGCCGAATACACGAATAAACAAAGTGCTGGCGTGAATCCCGAGCCATTTCTGCTGCGTAAAGCAGGTCAGAGCTTCTACAACATTTCATTGCTGGATATGAAGAAGCTGATGAGGGATCAGGATCACATCAAGGAAAACCTGTTTGCCTATATTCAGGACTTCTCCGTTGCAGTGCGGGATATTTTTGAACATTTCCATTTTTATATGCAAGTTGAGCTCTGCAAGTTTAGTTTTCATTTTTGATTTAAAGTGGAATTAGTAACTCGTAATTTTATAACATATTGTTCTATATGAAATAAAGAAACTTCGAATACCTTGCAACATCAACATTAAGCGCTGCTCCTAGGGCAGGTTTCCTAGATAAAAGAGCAGCGTCTACTATATCTTTTATTTGCAACTGTGCGTATGCTCATAAGAATAATTTTTTGCATTAAAATACAGGCGGTTGAATTACCTTAGCAGCATCTTTAAAGACCGGATAGTTTAGCTCTAAGAATGAAGACTCAAGTATCAATCTTCATTCTTTTACTGGAAATTATAACTGGCTTAAAAATGGGAAAAATTAATAGATTGATTATTAATGGGATCGATTGAAGCGATTCAATTGATGGCAAAAATAAAAATAACTTAATCGCCTCTTCAGGCAAAGGAAAGATCATGAAAAGACTTATTTGTTTGATAATCGCACTATCAGTAACAGCATGCGCCAGCACCACCGCAATCAACTCCGACCCCAGCGGAGCAACGGTTTTTCTCAACGGGGAAAGAGTCGGAACCACTCCCTACACGCACTCTGACACCAAAATAATTGGCTCAACAAATACGGTGGTGCTCAAAAAGGAAGGGTATCAAGACTTCAATACTGTATTCAGTCGCAATGAGAATGCAAACGTTGGAGCCATCATCGGCGGTGTTTTTGTGCTTGTTCCATTTTTATGGGCCATGGACTACAAGCCGAGCCATAACTATGAAATGCTGCCAATAAAAGAGGCTGTTAATAAGCAGAAGACAAGGTGATTTCGAATCGAATAGAGGTTTATTTTATGCAAGCAAAACCGATGCGAGATAGGTCAGTTTATTACATTGTTTTATTGAATAAAAACAATATTTGTTGGAGTAACTTATGGCTTTATATACACAAAACAATACTTATACTCTCCTAGCCAATACAACAAATACATTCCCTGATCTACAGGGTAGTATTTGGAATTTGGATGCAACAGATAGTCGTGGCAACGTGTTTGATGGCGAGCTTGTTTTTGAAACACAGATACTGTCAACGAGTAAGGCAAATCTTGAAGGTTACTTTGGCTGGATAGCAAACGGAGTGCTTCCATTCCAGATCGATTTCGATGCTGAGTTGGGAATCGATGGTGTGCTTACGTTCACATCTACCGCACTTTCACAGCCGACAGCAGGAATTATTGCTGCCCAGTATGAAGGTAAATTTTTACAAAACTATCAGGCGTTAACAGGCACGTGGTTTGGTACGGGGATTATTCCTGGCACTTGGTCAGCAATCCCTATTGAAGAGCTTGATCTAGGGCCTGAAACGACTTCCGACAATATTATGGTTGCTGCGCTCAATCTTTCTGCGCGAGCCTATTCTGATGCGCACTATGACGATCAGTCAGTTAGCCACGCAATTAACGAACACATCAAAAATTGGAAGCCTCTAGAAGCCACAGATTTGGGTTTTTCCGCAATTGATTCCAGATTCAGTAAAGTGGGTGGTGCAGTCGGTGGAGATTTGCTGCGTTATGACTTTAAAAATGCATCGGCAACCGTTGGCCTGACCATACTAGACGGTAAACGAACTTTAGGAGTTTCATTTGAAGGTACGAATTCTGCTCTGACATTAGATGGTATTACTGACCTGCTCCAGGATGCAAAATATATTGATGCCTACTATAACTCTTTATTTGATTTTAATCAGGCAATCTATAAGTATGTCATGCAATCTGCTAATAATATTGAACAAGTTCTTGTGACGGGCCACAGTTTGGGTGGCTCGGCAGCGCAAAACTTCATGGTTGATTATAGTTCGTTAAGTTCTAAATTTATCGGTGTAACTTTTGGATCACCCGGTTCAGGTTCTCCCGGCTCTAACATAGTGATGCCCTTACCAAGGGATCGCTTTGTCAACATTCAACATGATGGAGATCCGGTACCCTTTTTGGGAAAAGCTAATGGTTATGAACTTAGCGGATCTGTAATCAATGTTGATATGGAAGATGATGGTTCTTTATTTCAAGAACATAGCATATTTTCCCCACTTGATAACTCAAAAGCCAGCTATCGGGAAACCATTGAATTCATCACAGCCCAACTAGATCCCAAGACTTTATTCCAGGACATGAGTATTGTTCCTGGCACGGATGGGGATGATAAGTTGAATGCCAGGGCTGGCAAGAATGGAGAAATTTTGCTGGGTGGCAGGGGCAATGACAGCTTGAAAGGTGGATTAATAGATGGATTAGATACTCAGGTATTTAAAGGAGGGCTTGGTAATGACACCATCGATGGTGACGGTGGAGTCGATTATGCTATGTACGGTGGAGCCAGATCTAATTTCGTACTCCAAAAAGATAACATGGTATTACTTAACGATTTCTTATTTCCGGATAAATGGGCAATTTCCGACCAGCGACTAGCACCTGGTAGCGAAGGAATCGATACGCTTGAAAGTATTGAACGATTATACTTTACTGACTCAGCGCTCGCGCTCGATCTGCATGATTCAGCAGGTAAAACCGCGAAATTGATCGGGGCTGTTTTTGGCGCTGAAAGCGTTTCCAAACCAGAATATGTCGCAGTCGGTCTTTATTATCTTGACAATGGCACAAGCTATGAGGATCTCGCTACTGGAGCGATTCAACTGGCTGGCGCCAACACTCCCGAGCAAGTTGTCAATTTACTGTGGACTAATGTTGTCGGTTCCCCTCCTACAACAAATCAGATGCAGCCATTCGTCAATGACCTGGTTTCAGGCAATCACACTACGGGATCGCTGGGTGTGCTTGCCGCTGACCATGGAATCAATCTAACGAATATCAATTTAACCGGGTTGGTAGCAAACGGGATCGTCTTTGATCCTTCGTATTATCAGTCTATCGGGTAAATGATGGGAAGGTTACCTCATGGGTAGAAGAGTGCTATTGAATTCTTTGACTTAGTAGGTGTAGTCAATAGGTTTAACAATCATTAATCAACAATAATAAGGAATAACAATGAAAAAAATTCTTCTGTTTTTTGCATTGGTTGTCGGTGGGTTTCCTGCTGTTACCATTGCAGCCAATACTTTCGATCCGGCAACCAATACCCTGACTTTGGATTCGGTTACAGCCGGAGGTATCAAATACCCTAATGTAGTCGTGCGTCTCAATCAGTTTACCGTGTTAGGCGTAGGAAACTCAGCACCCGTTGAAAATGGAAACAGTGAAACTTGTGAAGCAGAAAATCTTACGGAAGATAAGTTTGGTGCCATTCAAGAAGGGATGTCTATCGAGCAGGTCACTCAAATTATTGGCTGTGAGTACGCAGAACAATTCCAACGTGGCACTAGCAGCAGCGGGACACTATTTGAAACACAATGGAAGAATGCGTCTAACTGTATTAGTTCCGACTTGATCTGACACATCACTTGCAAAAGTGAGAGTTACCGGTTTTGATAAAGGTATCGAATCTCAATCAAAACAAAAGAGGT
>NZ_QJJP01000017.1 GCF_003201565.1 Nitrosomonas sp. Nm84
CTCCGACTAAATGTCGGATATTTAACAATCCTGGGTGGAAACTTTTCAACGCCGATTTACCCAAAATCCCGGTAAGTTTTGCACGCCGATTGACAATGCAAAACTTTCAAAATATCTTTAATTGTCACATTCACACCTAACTTGGTTTCCAGTTTCGAAAGTCGGTTTTTCAGCATCGCCATCTTATATCAGCCTATTAATTTATTAAACAAATTCAACCATTATAATTTTTTGTTCATTTGCTTTGGCTTCATCGATTTGTTGCTGCTGTTCAGGAGTCCAAGCATCCTCAAATTTAATCATAACCAAAGGTGTTTGTTGAGGCCTGAGCATTTGCCCCAGTTTCATCAATCTATTTTTTAGATTCATTGGCTTGCTCAAGTGCAGTTAAACGTTTCTCCAACTCATCCATTTCTTTGATCCTTGCCAATGTTCCTAAGCTGGTTAGTAGTGAGCTACCTTGACTTGGAGCAAGCGTTCCATTAGCAACCGCCTGAATAATTGATTGACCTTGAGTTGATATATCCGCATCTACCGGGAAGCTGATCTTTACGGATTGTTCCATTGATTTAACTGGCGGTATAACCCGCTCCAGTAGTAACCTGGTTGCTTGTGAATCGCCTTCCTTAGCTTTGATGACCAACTGTTCGATTATTTCCGGTAGATGTTGAGTAATGTTCTCCCTTAACCGCGCCACCTTTCCAGTACCAGGGGTGCGGCCACGCGGATTACCGCTTTTCCCTTTCTTCCAGCGTCCACGTTCTTTTTTTGCTGTTGTCATTGCTTTTCTCCTGCTTTAACAAGTGAGGGAGTTCTCAATTCTCTTCATAGTTCTCGCCCTGAGAGAACTGGATTTCCCATACTGGACAATGACTTATGCTTACAGTTCTCCAATTCTCCAGTCCTCTATTACACCCCCATAAAAAAGTAATTTTATACTTAGTAGAGAGACAGAGAGAGAATAGAGAACTATTGTTTAAAACCCTTGCCCAGCAACGATTTCCCAGTTCTCTACGGTGAGAGAACTGGAAGAGAACTAGAGAACTGAAAAACATTTAGTCCCCTCATCATCACATTGCCTAATTTGGCGAGTTTCCAATAAATAAATAATGACCTCGTCAATATCTTTGGATTTTGCTTTCAATAACTTCGTTAATTTGCCTCGTGGCATTAAACCCCGTCGGCAATACTCCCCAAATTGTTTATCATTTGAGTAACTGATGGCATTCTTAATAAAATCCAATGCCTTCGCAGCCTGCTTCTGGAACGGGTTTTCTGCTAAGTCCTTATTAAGCTTTTGTGCGAAAGCTTTGATTGATCCGTTAACATAACTCCATGCCCAGGTAATATGCTCTCGTTTAATAACCCCTCCGTCACCAATCGCAAGTAATCCGGCTACTCGGATCGTTTGTTCTTCTGCACGGCTCCATAAATTTGCAAATTGATCATTTTCATTTAACTGTTCGGCGAATTGAATGAGCAAGTCGTATGCACCCTCCTCATAATCAATGACCGAAGTGTCAATAGCGCGGATTGCTGCCATTTTGTGTTTGAGTTCGTCACTTATCCAAGTATCAGGCTTTCGATTAATCGGGTTTTCTTTATCGGCTTGAACAAATATAATCCTGTTCAACAAGCCGTTATCAATCATCCTGGGTGTAATGCCATCCAGCAGCTCAAGCGGCGTCGTAGTACCGATCAGATTGATATAAGGATTGTCAATCTGGCCGATGTTTTGCTTTTTGTCAGCATAGGCCTTACCTGCAAAAAATGAGCGGCCTAGTCCGTATAAAGTCATTAAGTCTTTGATCAAATCCTTTTGATGGATTGATCCACGTTCTGATAGCGCGGTTTGCAAATAAATGCCAAACTCATCAATGAGGATTAACGTTGACGGATTTCCTTCAAGGGAACGTAACAGTGCTGCGCCGCTTGCTATGCTCTCGTGAATACTTTCTCCCCGAGGCACATTTCTCACCGAATCAATTAAACGTTTAATTGCTTTTCTAGGATCTTCCTTACCGCGTCCTGTATCACCAACTAAGCATATGTACAGGTTCAAAGCTGTATCGCTTCCTCCTACATAAGCTTTATTACTATTCAAATAAGAGATGGTAGTTAGGGCGCCAGCAATGGCAAAAGATTTAACTGGCATGCGACTGCTTTGGATAATATATTTCGCTATTTCCCCAACGAGTTCAGGCGGGTATTGTAGGCAAGAGATTGCCTCCTCTTCCGTTACTGGCTTTTCATTGAATTCTGGTAGCGAGGGCAGATCATTGCCCCTTAGCGCGGCCTTCCTGGCGCTGTGCAGTGTTGCCGTAACCTCCGAAGGCTCAAGACCAATTCTACTGGCGGCATCTTCCAGTTTACTTGTCACTTGATCCTCATCCAATCTGCCCGCCTTAACGAATCCATATGCACGATATGCGACTTTGTTAAGTGTATCGTTACGATTTCCCTCAACGGCTGACAAAAGCTTATGTAGAAGATTATCAAACTCAATTACCACATAAAAGTCATCCTGCACACATGGTATCGTTATAACTGGCACGGGCTTGTTCGGAATTCCTTCCAGATTACCCACACCAATCCAGTCTTTTAGCGCTTTAGCGGTATACCGTTTACCTGAGTTAAACACCTCTCGCACCATGAATGGTTTCCCCTTTTGATGCAGGAATCCAGGAACGCGCATAACGCGGGGCAGGTCGCATATCTTTGGGTCAGAACCGAGCAGGTTAGCCAAAGCCTTCTGGCACCCTTTAAACTCATTCAGGGGAAGTGTGTCTTCTATTATCCAGTAAGCGTGGTGTTTCCCGGGAGACGACTCAATTACTATTGACGGGACTAAGGGGAGATTGTCAAAAGTGCGGTTAAAGTCTTGCGTATCAAAATCTGCAACTAATGCGCGCACCCTGACCACATTGTTTGTAGCTCTTCCCTGTAGGTCTGTTTCATTGACGGTAAAGAATATGCCAGCACCACGGCGATTAAGTTCTTCTAGCTCAGGTCGGCGCTCCTCTAAGGTGCCGTGCGTGACCCGAGCCAGACTATTACTTTTGTCCTTATCCCCGAAGGTTTGAAAAGTATGACTTTTACCCAAAGCATCAAGAATAGAAGCTTGACTAATTACTTGATTATGAGTATATTTTGATTTGCAAAAAGCTTCAAAACTACTCGCCTCGTGCCTACCAGCATCCGGGGCGTTTTCATTAGTGATCATTATTCACCGCCAGATAGCAAATTTCTGATTTCGCTAACATTCCACGCCAGGCGGCCATTTATACGCACCGGTCGCAGTGCTCCATTTTCAAGGCAAGCCAAGGCACGTAAGGTTTGGGGTCTGCGATTCAAATAAAACGCTGCGGCATCTGTTGGAACTGTTGGACGCGTTACCGATTCGAGCGGCGGGAATATTAGTTGATTATGCGAAGCGAGTGCTTCTGATGGGGTGAAGTTATGATTTGTGTCTATTTGCATTTTGCACCTCGTTTTTTTGTTGAGGTGCGAATGATTTATCAAATAAAGCTATTTACTGCTATGCGCGGCAGCTATCGTCAACAAACGGTATTTGGCGGCATTTGGCGGCGCTTTAGACGTTTTCCTAATGCAGATCTACTAAGCTTTGCTTGTATGTCATTCTCGTTTGTATAGCACAAAGCATCACCCTCAAATATGCCGGTGAAGGGGGGGCATTCATCTTTGGCCAGTTCCTTCAGTTGCAAGTAAACATCTGCCAACTCTGTGGTTCCAGCCTTTTTTATTGCTTCTTCTATCGCTGGGTCTAAAATATTCCGGCGAAGTTTGTTAACTCTTGCTACAGATATCTGTGGCGTAACTAGTATAGATTCTGCTTGTTTAAGTTCTTGTTCGTTGTTTGAATTTGAATAACCAAGAAGTTCTTTCAGTTCAATTTCTCGTTCTTCAAGTTCTTTTATTTTGGTATCGATTATTATTTGCTCACTAGCAATTCCATTTGGATTAAGTCTTTGCCAATTAAAAATTTGATCAGGAATAGATTGTCGCTCTAGCTCCCAGTCACAGTATTGATTTACTGTTTTTTCATAGTCTGGCTGCAGACTGGCATCAAAATCACGTGCCATTTGCTTACGTTGTTCTGTCGATATTTCATCCCATTTCTGGAAAATATCAACAGAAGCAATATTCATTCTCATTTCTTGCGGCAAGTCTGAAAACTTTGTTTTTAGATATGGTGTTATAGCCTCCGCTAATTTACTTGATGCTACTTTTTTTCTAAAGCCAAAGCAATTTTTAAAATCATACCTTGCCACCGCATATTCACGTTCTAAGGGTAAAAGTTTGTCCCAAATGTAATAATGTTTCGATTTTGTTTTGGTTCTTATTCCCTTGCCTTTTCTTATTCCTTCACCTTCTTCAATTTCTTTTACTTCATCATCGTAAAGATGTTTGTCTTCCGCCTCGATATATGCCCATTCAAATTCTTCGACTCCATCGGGGGTTTCCTCTGTTTCTTTACCCATGCCAGCAAGTGAAATTTTTTCTTGTATATCTTTTGGTATTTCAGAAAAATGATTTTTTAAATAAGGGGTAATTTGGTCAAGTAGCAATTCATAGGTATCCATACCATTCTTTATCGATATTTTGAAAAGGTATTTTTAAGCAAAAGATAAATCATTCTGCAGTAATACACTAAGACTTCATCATGCAGGCGGAATGGCATAATCATCCTGCGCTTTACGCTGTCAATCTTTCCAGTGATTTAATATCCGGTTTCGGTGGTTTTTTTTCTTTCAACGCCTTGGAAAGCGTGACACAGGAAACCTGCAATTCCTTCGCCGCTTGTGTGACGGTCATTTGTTCCGGTAACCACTCTTTTAATACTTCTCCGGGGTGCGCTGGGTTGTGCATTCTGCTCATGCTAAATTTCTCTATCGGTGTACAGACAACTTTAAACCCGCCGCATTAATCACAGCTAGCAAGGTTTTTATTGTCGGATTGCCTTTTGTGGATAATGCCCGGTAAAGGCTCTCTCTCGGGATTCCGGCGCGTTCCGCTACGGTGACCATGCCTTGCGCTTCCGCGACATGACGCAATGCCGCTAATAAAGCTTCGCGTCCTCCAGGTTGATTTGCTTCATCAAGTGCAGCGGTTAGGTATTCATCAGCAAAAGCCGGATCATTTTGTAGCAATTCCACTACGACTTCATCATGTGGGCGGGATGATTTAATCATGCTTTATTTTTCCTCTTCCAGTTATTCCAATATTCAAGAGCGGTTTCAATGTCAGTTTGCTGTCTCCGTTTATCGCCACCTGCCAGGATTAAAATCAGTTTTTCTCCGGCTTTGGCGTAATACACCCGATAGCCTGCGCCATGATCTATTCGCAATTCCCAGATACCTTCGGCAATCGGTTTGCAATCTCCAAAGTTTCCGGCTGCTAGTCGTTGTATTCGTACCAAGATACGCGCTCTGGCTTGTCGATCTAACAAGCTTTCCAGCCATTTCTTAAAAGGATCATAGCCATCATCAGAAATGTAATCGGAAACTTTGAGCATTTTGTGAATTATAAGTTACATTCCGACAAATACAAGCACTATTACTTCACTCTATGAAGCACGGTTATTGTTGGCGAGAAATCTATCCCGGCTTGCTCTAATATCCATGACTCAATCTTGACGTGCCACATCCGCAGCAGATCAAGCGGGCGGCGTATGTAATGCTTTTCCCTTACCCCTTGCGGCTTGTGTCCTTGAATTTGCGCGGCTATCCCGGCAGGTGTCTCTATCCATTCGCACAGGCTGGCAAATGATCGCCGCAACCCGTGTAATGTCACGTCCAAACCAGCAATAGCACACGCTTTATCGTGTGCAATACGCGGCTCGACTAAGTGTCCACTTGCTGAAGTCAGGCTACTGAATACCCATTCATTACGGCGTGGCAAGGCAACCATGAGGCGTGCTGTATACGGGGTTAATGAAATTACCCGCAATCCTTCGATCTTGTCTCTGATGGTCAAAGTGTTCCATTGAAAATCTACATCTTCCCAGCGAACAGAAACTAACTCATTAGGACGTACGCCAGTTAGTAGCAAGGCTTGCAGATATGCAGATATAACAGGATTTTGAATTTGTTTGACTGCATTAAACCATGCGGGCAATTGTTCACGCTGCAATGCGTCATTTTTGGCTATCGGTTTGCCTAGATGCCTTTTAATCTCTTTGCTCTGCGCGGCGTTATTCGTAACAATTTCACCGTAGACAGAATGAGCTATACACCAATTCAGAAATGTACTTAATAGGGTTCTGGCATTACGGGCGCGGGCTGGTCTTTTTGTTCCCTCTACTTTTGCCCATGCTGTTATGCGCTCAGTGGTCAGGTCAATAAGCCGCATCTCTGCCAGCGACGCAAGTGTACCCGGCTCAGTTAGTTTTTTGCTTCGTGTTCTTTGCTCTCCACCGGCTTGCATGGCGCGTACATGGTCATGCAAGTGAAGCGCTCCCCATGTGGGCTTCATAGCAGTTACGTACTCATCCCAGGCCTTGCCTATCGTCAAAGTTTCGCGGGCTTCCTGTGCTTTCTTGGCAGCGTCTGCGGTTTCCTTAGCGGCTGCTTTATCAGCCTTTACTTCGCGTGGGTCATTGCCTTGGTCAATTATGGTTTGAAGGCGGCGTGCTTCTATTTGAGCATCCACAATGCTCCATATACTCACATCACCAATGGTAATCCGTCTTGTTTGCTTGTTAACTTTGGATTGAAAAATATAACGATTGCGGCTTGATCCAGGTGTTGCACGTACTGCAAGACCGGGCACTTCATCGCACCATAAAAAGACTTGTGCAACATCATCAGGGCATTTAAAGCGAGTAACCCGCCCGAAAGTTAGTTTTACCTTTGCCATAATATCGCCCCTAATATTTGTAACCGTTTTGTAACCGCTTTTGCAGTATACAGACGAATATTAATCAACACAATAATCAAGGGTAGTGCTGTTTAGTGTATGAATATTAATATAATTTAATTTATATAGAATGGCAATCAATACAGATAAATAGTTCTTTACTGGGACTCATAATCCCTTGGTCGCTGGTTCGAGTCCAGCCAGACCCACCAACAAATCAAGAGGTTAGATTAATTTCTAACCTCTTTTTTCTTAGGGTGTGCCAAATTTGTGCCAATAAAGACATTTGAAACCAGTTCGGCATGCTGTAAAAGTTGGGGTTTTGATAGGTGAGCATACCGCCTGACCATCTCCTCCGATTCCCAGCCACCGAGTTCCTGTAATACATTCATCGGTGCGCCCTGTTGAGCTAACCAGCTTGCCCAGGTATGGCGCAGGTCGTGCCATCTGAAATTTTCTATTCCGGCTCGTTTTAAAGCATTTCTCCATGCGCTGGTATTTGCCCAAGAAATTGAGCAACCTTTGTAAGTAAATACTCTGCTTGGATGCTTGCCACTTTGCCGAAATAAAACAGCCAAAGCTATTGAATTTAACGGCACATGGATTGCCTTTCTTGCTTTTGCCTGATCAGGATGAACCCATGCAGCCTTGCGTTCCAGATCAACCTGGCTCCATTCCAAGTTAATTACGTTTGATTGTCTTAAGCCAGTTGATAAAGCAAAAATCACCATATCCTGCTGATGAATGGGTAATTCCTTAAGAAGCATTTTCACCTGCTCAGGGGTTAACCAGCGAACTCGATGTTTGGGTTCCGGAAATAATCTAATTTTAGGAACCTTGTCAGTCCACTCCCAGTCATAGCATGCCTTGCGCAAAATTGTCCGTATCAGCGCTAAATGCCGATTAGCAGTTGATGGGCTAGTTTCTTTGGCCTTGGTGTGTGCAATATGATCTATTAGCATCCGATCAATCTCATTCAATAGCTTTTTACGTAAAAACTGCTGTAGCCATCGTAATTTCTCCTTGTCGCGTTCATGCGTCGCTTTGTGCTGTGTTTCTAACAAAAACTTGCATGCCGCTTCATCCCAAGTCCGCTTTGGCTTATCCCCCAGTCTTGCAACACGCCAGGATTCCGCTTTCAGCTTATCGTGGAATTCTTGCGCCTGGGTTTTATCTTCAGTTGCAGCAGAGCATCTAACTCGCTCGCCGCTTGGTGTGGTGAAACTAATCCACCACGTCTTACCACGTTTACAGAGTGACATAATTGTTTCTCCTCATGTCCCACTTGCAACGCTTGCCGAGTGCAAGCATATAACGAGCGAATGTGGTCAGCAAGATCATCTTCAATAAATGTCCACCGTTTACCTAATTTCGCACCCGGAATGATTCCCGCTTTAGCACGACGGCGCACTTCTTCAGGATGCAACTTCAAGAATTGGGCAGCTTCACTTAAATTTAATGTTCTCCTGGACTATCCAACTTATTTTTAGAAAATCTTGCTATAACAAAATCAAAAATATGGTTACAACTGAAACCAAGTTTAAAGCTGATGCCAGTAAATTAATGATGGCCGCCTGCCTGGAAATTCTCGCTAGATCATAAGTTTCCTGATCCACCCCGCTTTTTATCTTTTCATCGATCAGCTGAATACAGCTTTCCAGGAATTGGTTTCGTGTTAATTGCGCGTTACTCATGGATGCGCTGATAATGGTATTGGATTTCTTGGTAGAGTACTCACACCACCGATTAAAGTTCTCTTCCAATATCGCCTGGTAATTGCTTAGCAGCTCAGCATGGGCTTCTTTATTTTGTTCCAGCAACACTTCATTCAAGGTGTGCATCATCAATACCGGATCATCCTGTGATAGAACGATGCCGTGTTCCGATGCTACTCGCTCAATAAGTGCATCTAATTTGTCATTACTCATGTTAAAACCGCAGCCACATTTTCAATGCTGGTGAAGAGCTGTCTGCGGATAATCGTTAATCGTTGTCGCACCATCACCGGCAAAGCACTATTTTTAAGCGCTTCATCAAAGGTAATTTTTGATTGCAAGATTTCACTTAAATCCTTGCCGAAAGTCTCAGGCTTGTAGTGCGGAATTCGGATAATGGCGGATACTCGGGCTTTGTTATCCACATATGCTTTCATTTCCTCAAACTGCTTGCCATTCATGGTGATTTCACCCCAATAGGGATTCAACCAGACAACAAACAGTGCTTCTTTCGGAAACTGTTTAATCAGATGTACAAAACCGTTCAATGTATCCAGTAAAGCCTGACTACCTGTGATGACGGTATGTACAACCAGTTCATGCCCCATATCCAGGAGCAAGGCAGGTATCTGATTGCTGATGAGGTAATGTGACATGGGCACAAAGGTGCTGGCACCATTATCAATAATGACGTCATTGTCTGCTTTAGCGATCAATTCAATTAAGTCATCAAACTTTCTCGGATCAATCTCATCATTGTTCATCACATTAATCTGCTTAACATTGAGTTTTTTAAAGCCATAAAAAGTGGCATTAACTGGGTCTGTATCAATGCATAATGGATTGCCGCCTTTGGCAAACTTATGTTGTGCTAGCGTGGATGATATGAACGATTTGCCTACTCCGCCCTTCCCTTGCAAAATCATATGAATTTTAGCCATTAAACTAACTCCTCTTTTTCAGTTGCAGAATTAAAACGAAATCCTTCATGACCATTCCCAGCTGATTTTCCTTGATCAATGCGCGAATGTTGCTTTCTGTCCTCGCCAATATGTCGATTGACCAAAGTCCTGAACCATTGATAAGAACATTTGATTTTTTCTTCCTGGTGCAAAATGTTCCAGATCTGGCGAATCGTCCAACCATCCTTTAATGCTTGTTCAATATCAGGCTTCAACGCAATGAACGCCGGTAAAAATTGCTTACCGGTACTTTTGTTTTTATCCGCATAAAGTGCGATTCGATCTGATAAGGATTTAGTCATCACACAATTTCCACAAAAATATTTATCTTGGCGTCCAAACAGTTCTTGAGTTTCTTTTGAATTATTTCTTGTTTCTTTTTGTTGCTTTCAGTTTATTTGAATTGCTTATCCTTTCTTTTTGTTTGCAAGTGACTGTTATTTAGTTGAATGAAGCTTCTTTCAAGCGTTTTTGCATTGTTTGAAATTATGATATAACGAAAATAAACTATTTGCAAACATCGATTATAGTGTTAGTATATTTCTTGAAACTCACAGAACCGGGCAAGATATGTGGAGATGGCCATCTCCGCCCCAACTTATTCGCACTTTGTGCTCAACGTTGATCTTGCTCTTCGAGGAAAACTGGAATGATTGCCAAAAAGAACCCCAACACAATCAAAAAAGAAAGAAGAGATAAGAAGCTCAGGGTTCCTGTTTTGCCAATCGAGGAGACTGAAATAAAGAGTAAAGCAACGGATGCCGGATTAACCGTGGCAGAGTACCTGCGCAATCTGGGTCTGGGTTATCAAGTGCCCAGTGTTATAGATAACCGGAAAGTGGATACTTTGTTAAAAATAAACGCGGATCTTGGCAGGCTGGGTGGATTAATCAAGCTCTGGCTCACCAACGACAAGCGTACAAAATTAATTGGCAAGTCGCAGTTGCAGATGACCTTGGACAGTATCCGGAATACGCAAAGCACGATGCTGGATGTCATTATGAAGCTTAAAAAATAACTTTCGGAATAGTCATTTTTACTTAAGCAGCTTAAATACGATGATCGCTAAAATCATACCCATCAAATCAGTGCGCAAAAGCAGCTTCTCTGTGCTGATACAGTACTTAACTGATCCTCAGGACAAGAGTGAACGTGTCAGCCAGATCAATGTATCAAACTGCTATACAGACGATCTAACGGCTGGCTTACTTGAAATTCAAAACACACAGGAAATGAATAAGCGCGCCAAATCAGACAAAACCTGCCATCTTGTATTGAGTTTTCCTGAAGGAGAGCGTTTATCCCTTTCTGATTTGAATGCCATTGAAGAGCGATTTTGCGAGGCTCTGGGTTTTAACGGTCATCAACGCATCAGCGTAGTCCACGATGATACCAATAACCTGCATATGCATATTGCGATCAACAAGATACATCCTAGAAGCTTAACAATCCATAACCCCTATTATGATTACAAGAAAGTAGCCAAGCTTTGTGAGCAAATCGAACAGGAATATGGCTTAACAACAGTTAATCATGAAACTGTGAGTGATAAAGCAGCCAGAGTGGCGCAGGAAATTGAAATCCGAACCGGTGTGGAGAGTTTGCTGGGCTGGCTCAAGCGTGAGTGCTTGGATGAATTGAAGCAGTCGGACAACTGGCAGGATTTAAATCGGGTGCTTAAAACACATGGCCTTGAAATCAAGGAGCGCGGCAACGGGTTTGTATTGGTTGCCAACAATGGTGTGGCTGTTAAAGCCAGTTTAGTTGATCGATCTTTGTCCAAAGGCAATTTGATCCAGAGACTGGGTGCATTTATACCTGGTGTGCATCTTGCACAATCTTCCCGTTCAGACACCAAACAATACCAGCCAAGACCGCTACAAAGCCAAATGGATACTTCAAGGCTCTATGCAAGATACCAGCAAGAGCAAGCGAATAGCGCCAGACAGCGTTCAAGCCAGTGGGCAATATTGCGACAAAACAGAGATCAACTCATTGACCGCACCAAACGGGAAGCCAAACTCAAGCGCAACATCATAAAAAGCATCAAAGCTGGGAGATTGGCTAAAAAAACGCTATATGCAACCGCACATCAGCAATTCAAAATAACGATAGCAGTCATTAAAAGCGATTACCAGAAAGACTATCAAAGTTCTAAAACCCGTCATTCCAGAATGGGATGGCTGGATTGGTTAGCAAAAGAAGCAAAAAATGGCAATGCTGAAGCATTGGCTGTTTTGCGATCCAGAAGAGTGGGTCAATTTAAGGGTAACCAGGTATCGGCCAAGAAAAGCCATGATGGTTTCAGCACTGATGGCCACTTCAAGGATAGTTTGGTGGAATCGATCAGCAAAATCGGCACAGTCACTTATAAAGCAGGATCAACCACCATTCGTGATGACGGTAAACGGCTCATCGTGCTGCCGGATACATCAAGGGAGGCCTTGAAAGATATTTTGCAAGTGGCCATGAAGAAGTACGGCAGCCACCTGGCGATCAATGGGACAGAACAGTTTCGCCTTCAGATAGCACAGGTTGCAGCGCAAAACCAAATGCGCATCACTTTTGATGACAAGCGGCTGGAACAATATCGTCAGCAGTTGATGAAACAGTACAAAGTATCCAGAGCGCAATCGGTAGGTGGAATACGATCCATACCCTCAACTCCCAGAAGGAGTCTTTGATGAATAAGAATAGTCTGTTATCTCAAAACAATAGGAAAGTTAAGAAGGATAGGTTCATCGTTCGACTATTATCCGTTGTGTGTCTGATCGGAGGGTTGCAGGTAGCTACCCAGTATTTTGCCCACCAATTCAATTACCAGCCGCAATTAGGCGCGCACTTTTTTAACATTTATGAATCCTGGGCAATTCTGCTATGGGCAAATAAATGGTATGGCGAGTATTCAGGCATCTTCGATCTGGCAGCAGGTTTCGGCATTTTATTTTCCAGCATTGGTTTGATACTGGTTCTGGTCATTAAAATGGTGCTGGCTAATTCATCCAGAACTAATCAGGGGTTACATGGATCAGCCAGATGGGCAGATAAGCAGGACATTGTAGCCGCAGGACTGCTTTCAACAGGCAAGAATAGTAAAAGTAACCAGAGCGACGCCGTTTATGTCGGCGGCTGGCGGGATAATTCCGGCAAAACCCACTATCTGAAACACAGCGGCCCGGAACATGTGTTGTGTTATGCCCCGACCCGCTCAGGCAAGGGGGTGAGTCTGGTTATACCCACCCTGCTTTCTTGGACTCAGAGCGCAGTCATTACTGATCTCAAAGGTGAATTATGGGCACTCACTTCCGGTTGGAGAAAGCATCATGCCAAAAACAAGGTGCTGCGCTTTGATCCGGCATCAACCATTAGCGCGCATTGGAATCCTCTGGATGAAATCCAGATTGGCAGCGGCATGGAAGTCGCTGATGTGCAAAACCTGACCACCTTAATCGTCGATCCAGATGGCAAGGGATTACAAACGCATTGGCAGAAAACCAGCCAGGCATTGCTGGTAGGTGTTATTTTGCATGTTTTGTATAAATCAGAGCGAGAAGGATCCCCTGCCACATTATCGACTGTCGACTCAATGCTGTCTGATCCAGATCGCGATATCAGGGAGCTGTGGATGGAAATGGCCATGCAGGATTATCTGGTTGGCAAAAGTCATCCGGTTATTGCAGCCAGTGCGCGTGACATGCTGGATCGCCCTGAAGAAGAAGCCGGTTCCGTGTTGTCGACGGCCAAATCGTATTTGTCCTTGTACCGCGATCCGATCGTCGCCAACAATATTAGTGCATCGGATTTTGCAATCCGTGATTTGATGCACCATGAGAGTCCCGTCAGTTTGTATATTGTGTCGCATCCCAATGACAAATCGCGGTTGCGTCCTTTAATCCGCATTCTGATCAATATGATCATCAGAAAGCTGGCCGATAGAATCACGTTTAAAGACGGTCAACCAGCCGCGCATTACCAACACAAGTTGCTATTGATGCTGGACGAATTCCCAAGCTTAGGGAAACTTGAAATCTTTCAGGAATCACTCGCGTTTATCGCAGGCTACGGTATGAAAGCCTATTTGATCTGCCAGGATTTAAATCAACTCAAAAGTCGCGAGACCGGCTACGGGCATGATGAAGCAATTACGTCTAATTGCCATATCCAGACCGCTTTTGCACCCAACCGGATTGAGACAGCGGAGCATTTATCCAAACTGACCGGACAGACCACGGTTATCAAAGAGCAGATTACCACCAGCGGCCGCAGGTCATCGATGATGCATGGACATGTTACCCGTACCCTGCAGGAGACGCAGCGCGCGTTATTAACGCCGGATGAGTGTATGCGACTGCCCGGCCCCATGAAAGATGCTGAAGGCAAGATCACCCGACCGGGTGAAATGATTATTTATGTGGCTGGTTTCCCTGCCATCTATGGAACGCAGCCTTTGTATTTCCAGGATGAAACCTTTACGGCACGGGCACAAGTCAATTCCCCAAGCTTCAGCGATAAATTAACCGGATTGTGAGATACCCCGCACGCATGAGAATCAACTTCATGAAAAAACCCATCAAAATCCTGATTGTTTTGATTCTGACCATGAGCGCTAGCCTATTTGTACTGAGTATTGGTGCACGGATCAGCGGGATTTATATCAATACCACACCCAGCTTGCCAGTGGGTTTTTACAAAGTCGTTGATGAACCGATTGTAAACGGCGCTTATGTCGCTTTCTGTCCACCGCAAATTGAGGTTTTTGATATGGCTAAGGATAGATCCTACATCAATCAAGGTAATTGCCCTGGTGGCTATGGTTTGTTGCTCAAACGTGTGCTTGCACAATCCGGAGATCGAGTTTTGATCGCTCAGGCTGGCATCTATGTGAATGGTGAACATTTGCCGAATAGCGCCCAGCTAACAGCCGATGCTGAGGATCAACCATTGCCGCAATATCGGCTTCAAACTGTGCTGGATGATTCTGAATACCTACTGCTATCCGATGTGAACCCCCAATCCTTTGATGCGCGCTATTTCGGATTGATTGCGCGTGATCAGATTAAGCAAGTTGTTCGTCCAGTTTTTACCTGGAGTCATTAATCAAAAATTAATAGGAGTCAAAGCCATGCATAGACCACCGATTGATGCTGAAACAAACAATCCTGACATTCAAGAGCAGGTGATACAGGAAAAGCAACTTGATGCAGAAATACCGGGCTTCCAAGCTGAATTTGATCCCTTGGAGGCAGAAAGGCTGGGCGCATTCAAGGAAGATGCCTTAACCGAACAGGATGCACTGGATAGCACGATTGATTATGTAGAGGAGGTTGACGATGAAAGAGGCTAAGAAGGCTTTTCATGAACAAGTCGCCGAGAATCTGATTGAGCAACTCAAAAAAGGTGTTGCACCCTGGCAAAAACCTTGGAAACCCGGTGATCTGCTGGCTGCATTACCTGTCAATCCAACAACCGGCAAACGCTACCGGGGAATTAATAGCCTGAATCTGATGAGCCGTGCGTATACGGATTCGCGTTGGTTGACGTATAAGCAGGCAATAAACATTGGCGCACAGGTGCGCAAAGGTGAAAAAAGCACACTCGTGCAATACTGGAAATTTACCGATGAACGCATCAAAACCGATGACAACAATAATCCTGTACTCAATAGTGAAGGCAATCCTATTAAAGAACAGGTGAGACTAGAGCGCCCCAGGGTGTTTTATGCCGCCGTATTTAATGCGCAGCAGATGGATAATCTGCCAGAACTTGACATTAAAGCTCCTGATTGGGATCCGCTGGAGCGGGCTGAGCACATATTACAAGCATCCAATGCCGTGATCCGTCATGGCGAAGCTGATCGCGCATTTTACCGGTCATCAACTGACAGTATCCACTTGCCACACAAACACCAGTTTCCGACACCCGATCGTTACTACGCAACAGCACTGCATGAACTGGGCCACTGGACTGGCCATGAATTGCGCTTAAACCGTGATCTTGCGCATCCATTCGGAAGCGAAGGCTACGCCAAAGAAGAATTGCGTGCCGAGATTGCCAGCATGCTACTCAGCGGTGAACTGGGTATTGGGCATGATCCGGGGCAGCATGTGGCTTATGTGAGTTCATGGATCAAAGCGCTACAGGAAGATCCGACAGAAATATTTCGTGCCGCTGCTGATGCGGAAAAAATCCAGGATTATGTACTGGCATTGTCACAACAACAGGAAATTGCACAGAGAATTGATACGCAGGAGGCAATCAAGATGGATCAAATCAAGCAAAACACCGCCACTTATTTGCAGAATCTCTCGCCTGATCTGGCAACTATCGCATCCCACAATATCAAACGGTTTAATGATCTGACACAGGCTATGCCAAAAAAGGATCAGGATGCCATCATTCTGGTTGCTGATGCACTCAAGTTTTTGAGAGGCGGCGGTATTGATAACCTGGAGTTTGAAGAGGTAGCAGAAGACAAACTGAGTTTTAGAATCCCGGCTGACTGGAATGGACAGATGCAGATTCAGGGTAATGCGATTCGAATCGATGAAAATGGTATTGAGTCTATAGTATCCGCTGATTCAATAAACACGGAGCCACAATTCTGGGGCGTGTATACGCAGCGTGATGATCAAACTTTCCAATGGGTGAAAGACTGTGAATCCAAGCAAGAAGCGCAAGATTTAACGGATCTGCTCGCACTCATTGATGTCGCCGCAGAACAAAATGAGTATGAAAAGGCCGTTAAGCTTGCCCACATCCATGAAAACCGCATTCGAAATGATCCAATTAGCACTGAAGTATCGATATCAGGAGCCAAGACCGAGCAAAGCGATGACAATGCTCGTCAATATTTGATTGTTCCTTATACGGAAAAAGATTTGGCAAAGGCCGCTGGCGCTCGTTGGGATAAAAAGACCCGTGCCTGGTACGTAGGGTCAGAAGCAGATATTCAAACATTACAGCGTTGGCTACCGGAGAATGTTGCCAATCAACAGGAACCTGCGATAGATCCTCACGTGGAATTTGCTGAATTGCTGCGCGCAAATAGTTGTCTGGTTGATGGCAATCATCCGGTGATGGATGGCAGCAAACACAGAATTAAAGTTGAAAGCGACAAGTCCGGTGAGAAATCGGGGTTTTATGTGGCGCATCTGGATGGGCATCCTGCCGGGTATTTCAAGAACAATCGAACCGGTATTGAGACCCGTTGGAAAGCCAAGGGGTATTCGTTAACGGATGAGCAGAAAGCAGAACTGATCGCACAGGCCGCTATCAAGCAGCAAAACAGAAAAGCTGAACAACAGGCACAGCAAAATAAGGTTGCTGATGCAATTCAACAATTGCTGACTATCGCACCAGTTGCCGATGCTGAGCATCCTTATTTGAAAGAGAAGCATGCCCGGCCAGGCGATTTGAGAATCGTGCCGCAGAATGCGGATGATTTACCCCGTGACTCAATCATCAAAATTGGTCAAAACTGGCAGGAAGTCAAAGCACTACGAGAAAAAAATCCAAACAGTATTGTACTGACAGCCGGTGATTTGTTGCTGGCCGCACAAGATGTTCATGAAAAAATATGGGGTGTACAAACGATACAACCCAGTGGTGCAAAGCTTTTTGCAGCGGGTAGCAAGAAAGAGAATAACTTTCATGTGGCGGGTAATGCAGGTCAGCGATTGGATGCAGCAATTAACAAATTACCTGCCATTGTAATTGCTGAAGGTTATGCCACCGCAGACACGCTATCCCAAGCGCTGGACTATCCTGTCATAGCCGCTTTTGATTCGGGTAACTTATCCAAAGTAGCTAAGGATTTACATCATAAATACCCGCACAAGCCAATCGTCATCGCAGGTGACGATGATCATCACCTGGAATCCACCCTTGGCAAAAACCCCGGCAAGGAAAAAGCGCTGGAAGCAGCGGCATTGGTAAATGGTGTAGCGGTATTTCCGGTTTTTGCGCCAGGTGAGCAGGCCTCAAAGAAATTAAATGATTTTAATGATCTGGCCAATAAAAGCGCGCTAGGTATTGAGGCGGTTAAACGTCAGGTTGGATCGGTTGTTGAAAAAATATCTCAGCAGGCTAAACAGGACAGCTTATTGAAGTTACAAGTCCCTATTGAACCTAAGCAGCAGGAAATCAAGCAAAAACGAGTATTGACCAGGTAATCTTTTAAGGAGGCTACAAGATGCGCGATAATAGGCTGAAGATTCCAGGAACCCCATCCAATTCTGATGAAGGTGATCTTTATGAAAAAATTGAGACTCGTCCCGGTACTACCGAAAAGCAAAAGGAAGCAGGAAGAGGCGCCTATACAGAACGGCTCGAATCTCATGCTCGATGGGCAGGTGGCACCTTACTGGGTTGTGATTTCCCAAAAGACTTCAAAGAAAAAGGAGGAACCACTTTCCTGAATCAGCGCATCAAGTCAGGCCATGATCTGGCAATAATGGCGCAAATATTACGCGATCCGCGTTATGAAACACTGAGAATCTTCTATACCCGTATGAATCGCATCGTTCATCATACGGCTGTGAGTTCCAGATTACCGGGCGCAGTCTATCTGGAAAAGATTGGGCATGACAAACATGATCTGGGTGTTTTGGTAGAAAAGACTAAACGTCATGTTAAAGCAGATGGTTATTGGTTATTGCATAACCATCCATCGGGTAATGCTACGCCATCGAGTCAGGATGTCAGACTCACGGAAATTCTTGCATCAACTGTTCCGAGTTTCAAAGGCCATGTCGTTATCAACACCAGTCAATACAGTGTCATTGATAAAGACGGTCATGTCGATTTTGTGGATTGGATGGGTAATCAGGCAGGAGGTTATCAGAATAATCATTATAAAAGTCATGAACTGCTCCTGGAGAAAATAGCCTCACCGGAGGATCTGGCAAAGATAGGCCATGCTTTAAAAAAGCGAGACCAGTTTTTTAACTTGATAGGCATCAGTGCAAATGGTTTTGTATTGTCGTTAAGTGAATTACCTCTATCTGTACTGAATCGTCCTCAAAATCTGCTGCTGGCGCGGCTACAAAATTTTGCACGCAATTCCGGCGTCAATACGGTATTTGCCATCACGAATGCCAATGATTATAGGCACCCGGTATTATCCAAAGCCTGTGAAGTTGGCATACTAAAAGATGTGCTAACCGTAGAGGGCTCTGATTATCGTTCATTGCGGGAAGAAGGGTTATTTGCATCGATATCTGGTGAAATAAGCGCCATTTTTAGGAAACCCAGAACCTTTGTGAAGGAAGATGGCGGATTGAGCAAACGCAGAAGTCGTACACGCTGACAATTATTCGGTATTTGATATCTATAGTATACTATAATGATCTTTATATCATTGCATGTGTGCTATAGTATTCATTATGTCTGTCAGATCATTTCGTATTGAACAAGTCCTGAAGAAACTCGGTGGTGACATTCGTGACGCAAGAAAGCGCCGGGGAATTACTGTGCAATTGATGGCTGAGCGCATGGGCGTCACACGGGTTACGGTTGCAAAAATTGAACGCGGTGAGCCTAATACCAGTATGGGCAATTACGCGATGGCGTTATACATCCTTGGCAAAGCCGATGAACTCGAAATGCTGATGGATCGTACCCATGATACTCTCGGTCTGGATCTGATGGATGAAAAACTACCCAAACGGGTCAGGGTCTCTAAATGAGTGATACGCACCTGCTTGTCTCATTAGATTGGCAAGGACAATTGCATCGCATTGGTCACCTGGAAATTCATAAAAGCCGTGGCAGGGAAAATTACCGCTTTATCTATGAACGCTCCTGGATCAAACACCCCAATCGCTTTGCCATTGACCCGGAACTCCCTTTACTGGTTGATATGCCGTATTTGAACAACCGCTTATGGGGTGCTTTCCAGGATATTTCACCAGATCGTTGGGGCAGACTGATTCAGACACGCACAACTGGTATTTTTTTAAGTGACAGTGACTATATGTTGGGTGTTAGTGATTACATGCGCATGGGTGGACTTCGCTTAAGTCACAGTCATATGCCGGACGTGTTTCTTGCAGAACATACAAATATCCCAAAGCTGATTCATATGCGACAACTTGAAACCGCAGCCAGACATTTTGAGAGCGGTACTGAGACCGCAGCTGATCTTGCCATGCTTGCGCAGCCTGGTTCATCACTTGGCGGAGCGCGACCTAAAGCGGCGATTGAAGACGCCGGTGAACTGTGGATTGCCAAGTTTTCTTCACAGAACGATACCGAACGAGTCAGTTTATGGGAAGCCGTTATGCTGGATCTTGCACAACAAGCCGGAATTGAGGTAACAGCATTCAGGGTTTTAAATGCAAAGAGTGATTCACCTGTTCTACTGGTCAAGCGATTTGACCGTGAGAAAACACTGCGTACCCCTTTTATGTCCGCCATGACGCTATTAGGACGCAATGAAGATACCAAGGAGGGTGCGAGCTATCTGGAAATTGCCGATGCCATTAATCGTGAATCTGCACAACCAGGACAGGATCGCCTGGAATTATGGCGGCGCATGACATTCAACGCCATGACCGGCAATATTGATGATCATCTCCGTAATCATGGTTTTTTGCGTGTTTCCCAGGGATGGCGGCTGGCACCTGCTTATGATTTAAACCCAACAACCCAGCCTTTTACCCAACGAGTGCATCAACTGGCGTTTAACCAAAGCGTTAAGCCATCATTAGATACTTGTCGGGAGCTGGCAGACTACTTTGCATTAAATCAATCAGTAACCGATCTTGCATTAAAAAAGATCGGGAAAAGTCTGGGTAATTGGCAGCTGACCGCAAAACGCCATCAATTACGCAGCGATGAAATCAAGCGTATGGCACCGTCCTTTGAGCATGAAGATAGTCAACGGTTAATCACAATGACTAGACAAACAATTTCACGTTCACGTAACACGTAATGGCCGACTTATTATGTGCGGCGGAATTGAATATCAGGGTGAAAAGATATATTTCCCGCAACCGAGTGCGCGGTTGCCGGTGCGTTTGCGAGATGGCAGAGTTACTTGGATGGCGTGGGGTAGGCGCAAGGATGAAGCCACCGGTAAATTTCCGCTGACCAGTTCATGGAAAAAGACCATGACAATCAATCCCACTGGATAGAGCTGGATAAGCGGATGGTAATTCAGGGATTATTGGCAGAAAGAGACAAAGAAACTCGGGTTTATGTGGTGACTATCGACACACCACCTGAATATGCCTGGATACATGACCGTTGGCCGAGGTTGGTGCGATTGACGGATCAATAATCTGGTCTTAGTTTTCCGAACAAAGACCATTTATGAAACAAACCTACTTCGCCCATTTTAAACCTCTGGAAACTCATATCCAGGGGCAAATTTGGCACTGGAAACGCCATAGAGTGCTAAATGATTTCTTAACCACAGTCAGTATTCTTTGACTTGCAGCATTGACCACAACCGTTGCACCCCTCTTGACATCACACACGTCGTTCTTCACATCTCAGTAAAAACGTGAGAAAATACATATATTCCGTTTTTAAAAACTAAAAACAAAATTAGAATCAATAAATTGAAAACATGTTGGACGAAATGAATGAAGTTCAATCTGATTTAGCCCAGTTAATCAGGCTGGCGCTCGCCGAGCAAACAGAGGACGTGCGACTGTTCGTGGCTCGGCTCGTGCGCAAGTACCGCAATACCGATCCAGAACTGGCTGAACAGATGGATTTGTATCTGCGTGCGAAGACGCCTCGCTCAAGCGCTCCCATGCGCAAGGTCATGCAGCCCGCACTGCCGACGCAGACCTTGCCGGTCGACGACGAATCGAGACTGTCATTGCTGAAGGTTTTCAAGGACGAGCCCAGTCGCGAGCAGCCCCTTCTCTCACTTGACCTCGAAGAAACTTTGAGTCAACTGATTCAAGAGCGTCGTCAAACGGAGCGGTTGGCATCAATGGGCCTGAGCCCAACACGATCCGCCATTTTTGTGGGACCGCCAGGTGTCGGCAAAACGCTCACGGCGCGTTGGTTAGCCTCGCAATTGGGTGTGCCGCTGTATGTACTGGATCTGACCGCTGTGATGAGCAGCCTGCTCGGACGCAGCGGAAGCAATCTGCGTACAGCACTTGATTTCTCGAAACGTGGCCCTTGTGTATTGCTCCTGGATGAGGTCGACGCCATCGCCAAGCGCCGCAGCGACGACGCCGATATCGGCGAGTTGAAGCGACTGGTCACCGTCATCCTGCAGGAAGTCGATGAGTGGCCTGCCACGAGTTTGCTGCTGGCTGCCACTAATCATGCAGAACTGATCGATCCCGCGTTGTGGCGACGCTTCGATTTGGTGATCAATTTCAAGGCACCAGAAATGCCGGCCGTCAAACAGGCGATCAAGCGCTTTCTGGGTCAAGACTACGCGCTGTTCGGGCGCTGGATTGACATTCTGACCTTCGTCTTCAATGGTGAATCATTTAGCGACATTGAGCGGGATCTTCAACGATTCCGGCGTGCCGTCGCATTAGGTACAGCCTCGGACGCCGATCTGATCGAAGAATTCGTCAAATCGCGCGCGCTCGTCCTGGAGCGTCAGGGGCGTATTGATCTGGCGGTGTTGCTGGCTAAGCAGACTCGTCTTTCGCAGCACACGATCTCCGACATCACCGGGGTAAGCCGCGACACCATCCGAAAGTACACGAGCGAGCAACCGCCTGCCGCCAAGAAATCTTCAAAAAGGAAGCCTGACGCATGAGCCAAACCAATTTTTTGATCGGACGCGGTGAACTGCTGACCCACGACATCAAGGGACCCAAACGCATGCCGGGCAAGACCGAGGTGTACACCCTCGCGCAAGCCGCGCAGCGGCTAATGCCCCAGTTCTTGGCGACCGCCACCGCACTCGACGCTTTACCTGCGCATGCTTGCCCCGGCGATTTCGGTGTTGCAAGGCTGACGATGAATCCCAGCTACATCGCCCGGTCGTTCTTTCCAGTGGCGATGCTGCGCACCGTCGGCCTGGAGTCGGTCGGTAGTCGTACCGTGAAAGTAACACCAGGCGGCTGGACCAAGAAGGGAGCGCCACAGGAATGCACGACGACCGAATTATTCGTCGCCGGTAAGCGGCAAGCGTTTCGCCACCTCAATGACTGGACTCAACAAATCGAGCCCGAATCCGATGAGGCGCTGGACCTGGCACACATCGAGCAGTTCTCCGCTTTCACACCCCATGAGCGCGTTGCCGACTATGGCAGCACCAAGGATCGTTTCTTCGAGGTGGGTGTCCATTTGCTACCTGATGAGAGCCGCCTCTTCGTCCAGCAGTCCTTCGTGAAATACGCCAAGGAGGTCGGCGTCAAGGTTTACAGCGACCTTGGCTTCACAGCGAGCAACTTGTGGTTCGTGCCGGTCGAAGGCAAGCATGACCACATCGAACGGCTTGCCGAATTCGTGTTCGTGCGCGTCATCCGCCCGGTGCCCAAGCTGCGTGGCATGCGGCCTGTACAACGCACCGGCGAAGTGTCGGTGGGCTGCAATCTGCCGACTGAGCAGCCGCTGTCGTCGGAGCCCAAGGTTGCCATCCTTGATGGCGGCTTGCCCAAACAGCACGCAATCGGCCCGTGGCTGCGCTCGTACCGCGTTCTCGACGAAGATGCGCAGGACGATCCAGCAGGCATAGAACATGGCCTTGCCGTCAGCTCCGCATTCCTTTTCGGTCCCATCCAGCCAAACGGCACTGCGGCCCGTCCCTTTGCTTATGTCGATCATTTGCGCGTACTCGACAGGGACGCCGATAAGGAAGATCCGCTGGAGTTGTACCGGACCTTGGGCTTTGTCGAACAGGTTCTGCTCTCGCGGCAGTACCAGTTTATCAACCTTAGTCTCGGACCAGACTTGCCGATCGAGGATACCGATGTACACGCCTGGACGTCGGTCATTGACGACCTGCTGAGCGACGGTGACACCTTGATGACCGTTGCCATCGGCAACAACGGTCAGATGGACCGCGCATCCGGCAATGCTCGCGTGCAAGTGCCTTCGGACTGTGTCAACGCATTGGCAGTAGGTGCCGCCAACAATACCGAGGCGAGCTGGGCACGCGCGCCATATAGCGCGGTCGGTCCCGGCCGAAGCCCTGGTGTTGTCAAGCCGGACCTGATGGCGTTCGGCGGTAATGCCGGTAACTATTTCCACGTGTTGTCGCCGGGTAAGAAGGCTGTGCTTGCGCCTCAGTTGGGCACCAGTTTCGCCTCCCCGTACCTGCTACGCAGTGCTGTCGGTATTCGATCCATCCTAGGCGCGGAACTGTCGCCGCTGGCGATCAAGGCACTGCTGGTTCACGCCGCAGACATCGCGAAGCACGACAAACTTGAAGTGGGTTGGGGCAAGGTGCCCGAGGACTTGATGAGCATCATCACTTGTCCGGAGGGCGTGGCGCGCATTGTCTATCAGGGCGAGTTAAAGCCTGGCAAATACCTGCGCGCCTCATTGCCACTGCCAGCGGGCGGCCTGAATGGCAGCATCCGTCTCAAGGCGACTTTCTGCTACGCCTCGCCGACCGATCCACAGGACGCAGCGGCGTACACGCGTGCTGGCCTAGAAGTTGTATTCCGTCCCAGCGACGAGAAGATCAAGGATGGCAAAGCCAACGCCGACACCAAAAGCTTCTTCGACATGAAAAAGTACGCGACCGAGGAAGAGCGGCGCTCCGACATGGGCAAATGGGAAACCGTCTTGCACAGTGCTAAGAACATGCGTGGCAGCAGTCTCAAGAATCCGGTGTTCGACATCCATTACAACGCGCGCGAAGCAGGCGGTCGAGCCACCGGTGCCGAAAAGATCCGCTACGCGCTAATCATCACCGTCGAAGCCCCCAAGCATGCGGATCTCTACAACGAGATTCTGCGCGCTTACGCGAAGACGCTGGTGCCAATCCAGCCGCAAGTGTCGCTGCCGATCCGCATTCGGTAGAGCGATGTTGACCCCTCAATCGATTGAGCTACCTATAGCGGAGGCAACGAATGCCGGAACCCCTTAAACGGAAAAAAAAGGACGGTACCTTGTATGAGCGTCCTCCCGAGATTGAAGCGTGGCTCAAGAAGCTGGAGATGGTTGAGGTCGCAGAGCGGCTCCGACAATTCGCGACGCTGTCCACAAAGAGCATTGATTATGTGCCGTCGGAGGCACTGATTTACTTTCTGCGAAGAGCTTGGGCAAACGGAATGCAGGGAGATTTTAAAGAAATATTCTGCATTCTTATGAAACGGATTGAGCAGTCGTTGTGCTCAGCTATCTCTGATTCACGCATGGTCGGTGCCCGAGGCATCCGGGAAGAGATCATGGGTCGATTCGCGGAACGAATCGCCAAAGACTGCAAAGGGCGAACTGGTCTGCTGGACTTCTATGAAATCCGCTTCGACAAAGCGTTTTCGGCTTCTCGCACCTCCGCTCTGCGCCAGATTGGCCCGACGGTGGTGGACACGGTGTCTTTGGGCACGGATGAAGACGATGGCTTGGAGATTTCAGCCGAGGTGGAGGCTGCTGCTGCCGACTTTCTAAGTAGCGATCCCGAAAAACTTGACGATCCTGCTTTCCGGTTGGCGCTAACTGCAGCGATTGACTGTCTGCCAGATGATCAAAAGCAAGTCATCGGGCTACTACTGCAAGGTTTTCAGATTGATTCTAAGGATAAAAACATTATGAGCATTGCACGCATTCTACAGTGCGACGAAAGGACGGTTCGCAACCGCCGTGATCGTGCCTGCAAGGCGCTCAAGGCCATTCTTCAAGAGGAGATGCACAATGACTGCTGAAAAGCACAGTGAGGAAGAGATTCTTCTGGCCTTTTCCGTCGAACCGACGCATGACCGCGAGACGTTGGAGCAATACCTAATTGAGTATCCAGAGCATGCGAAGGCACTCGTTACCTACTCGATTGAATTGATGGTTGATGCAACGCGCAATGACGATGCTGTAGTTACCTCTGAAGGTGCGGTCGATCGGGCTTGGCAGCGGTTTCAAACGGCTGTTGATCAGCCCGGCAACGTGTTGGTCACAAACCCGTTTGCCACACTCAACCCAACCGCTTTCAGGTCGCTCGCAAAAAAACTCGATATCACCAATCTGCTGCTAATACGTCTACGTGATCGGGCTATTGTCGCAGCAACGATACCGAGACGCTTTGTTCATAGGCTCGCAACCGAATTGGGCGCGACTGCAGAAGTGGTTACGGACTATCTGCAAAGTCCGCCAGCAATTGTTTCCGGCCACAGTTTCCGATCAACTGTGAAGCCGGCGGTCACCGAACAGATTTCTTTTACGGAGGCTATTGAGACGTCTCAACTCGCGCCGACCCAGCTGGACGCCCTCAAGGCACTACAGGACTAGGTCATGGACGCGACCGAGGCCGCTCGCCGAGAAGCAGAGCGCATTCACCGAGCGGCGGTCGCAGCAGGTGATGATCCGTGGAGATTGCTTGATTTTGTCCGACGGGAAGCGATTCGAAGAGAGTTGGATGTGTATGCCTTGCCGTCCGGTGACTCCCAACTGAAAGGCGGGCGGGCGGCCTTCGATAGTCAGGCCGGGATCATTCTGTATGAAGACAAGGGGTCCGAATTTGACCGCGCTTTTCTCATTGCCCATGAGCTCGGGCATGTTGTCTTGGAGGGTGGCACGCAGGACATTGTGACAGAGCAAGTTGAACCGGATCGCTCTGTCCAGGATGCGCCGGTCGGCATTGAAAAGGTACTTGACTATGGCGCGCGGGAGCGGCGGGAAATCCGGATGGACCTCTTTGCCCGTGAATTCCTCCTGCCACGTTCGTTGGTCCGACATCTTCATGTGAGCAATGGTCGTTCTTCGACGGACATTGCCACACGCCTCGGTGTACCGCTGCAGGTGGTTCAGCAACAGCTTCTGGATGCGCTGTTGCTGCCTGAGGATTCCTCGATCGAATCATCAGTGGTTCCTGCCGCGACGTTGACTCCCGATCCAACTCAGATTGCTGCGGCCGAACATCGCAATAGTGCGTTCCAATTGCAAGCTGGGCCTGGCACTGGCAAAACGCGAACGCTTGTGCGTCGTATCGAGAGTTTACTAGCCGAAGGTGTGGACCCCATGTCCATCCTTGTCCTCACCTTCTCCAATAGAGCAGCTAATGAACTGAGTGAGCGACTGGCTGCGAGCAGCCCCACGGCTGCCGCAGCGATGTGGATCGGCACGTTCCACGCTTTCGGTTTGGATATTGTTCGCCGCTTTCATGACAAATTGGGACTGCCGCCGGATCCGCGCCTAGTCGACCGGTCGGAAGCGATCGAGCTGCTCGAAGATGAGCTGCCACGACTTCCGCTTCGTCACTATCGCAACCTGTGGGACCCGGCACTCGATCTCAGTGACATGCTCCATGCGATATCGCGCGCTAAGGACGAGGTCATCGATGCGGCTGGATATCGAACGTTGGCGCAGGCCATGGCAGACAACGCCGGTTATGATGAAGAAGCGACCATACGCGCGGAAAAGTGTCTGGAGGTCGCGCTGCTGTTCGAAACTTATGAACGGCTACTGGCAGCAGGGCACTTGATCGATTTCGGTGATCTGGTTGCGCTACCGGTGCGTCTGGTTGAAACCGATACCGAGGTGAGAGCGGCGCTAAAGGCTCGGCACCATCATGTTCTTGTCGATGAGTATCAGGATGTCAATCGCGCCTCGGTGCGATTGCTGAAAGCCATCGTGGGTGATGGCCGGAATCTTTGGGTTGTGGGCGATGCGCGCCAGTCCATCTATCGGTTTCGTGGGGCATCGGCCACCAACATGGCGCAGTTCGCCGTTGATTTTCCCGGCGCGCAGTTGCGTCAATTGGGAGTCAACTATCGCTCGGGGCGAGAGGTCATCGAGGTTTTTACAGCGTTCTCCAGCACGATGAAGGCGTCGGCGGGTGCCTTGCCGCTGCAACTGACGGCTGATCGCGGTGTCTTGAATGCCAGGCCGGAATTTCGGGTAGTCAGATCAACCGAGGATGAGATTTCTGCAGTTGCGGCCGTGATTCAAGCGCAGCAGGAGGCAGGAATTCCATATCGCAGGCAGGCGCTACTTTGTGCATCCAATGCCCGCTTGAGTGACATCGCCGAAGGCCTGGAGGCCAGAGGCATTCCGGTGCTGCACTTAGGCAGCCTCTTTGAGCGTCCGGAGATTAAAAATCTGCTTGCCTTACTTTCGATGTTGACGGACCCGCATGCAGTCGGACTGGTGAGGGCCGTTACGATGCCGACGTACGAGATGCCGTTGCAAGAGGTCACGCAAATCATCGGACATCTCAGGGAAAGCAAAGCTGCTGCCCTCGACTGGAGGCAGGCCGGCGCGAAGCTACCGAGTCTTGCGACAGAAAGCCAGACTGCGTTGTCGCGCGTAGCCGCCCTTTTTACCGGATTGAACCCGATGGGCACTCCTTGGACGATCTTGGCCACGTGGGTGATTGACCAGCTTGGATTGGCGAAGACTCTGTATCTGGCGCGCGACCCGCAAAGCCGAATGAAGGGTCTTGCGCTGTGGCAGTTCCTCAACTTCTGCCGCCACCAGCCATCGGGAGCGGGCATTCCCAGTGTGCGTCTGCTAGATCGCATTCGCCGTCTTGTTTTGCTGTCAGAAGATCGCGGCCTTCGACAACTGCCGGGAGTTGCAGAAGGCATTGATGCGGTGCGTCTAATGACCATCCATGGCTGCAAAGGTCTCGAATTCGACATCGTGCATATCCCCGGCATGGTGACCTCCGGTTTGCCGCGCAACAACATGGCACCACGCTGCGTGCCGCCGGATGGATTGATTCACGGTTCCCAGGGATTAACCGGACTGGAAGCGATCAGGGCAGGACATGATGAGGAAGAAGAATGCCTATTCTTTGTCGCACTGTCACGTGCCCGAGATCGGCTTTTTCTCTATGCATCCTCAGTTCAGTCCGATGGCAAGGTACGCAACCCTTCAAAATTTATTCCTGCGATCAATCATCTGCTTGTCCGTCCCGCCAATCCGGCACAGCGGAACGGAACTGCGAGACCGGCAACTACGGTCGGAATTACTTGGGAGGAGAAGCCGGTCTGGACCGAGAACCAAGTTAACCTGTTCGAGCGATGCCCTCGCCGGTTTCTGTACACGCATGTGCTCAAGCTCGGCGGACGCCGCACAGAAACAGCTTTCATGAAGATGCATAACGTAGTCAGCGACGTGTTCGATTGGCTAAAAACCGTTCACGAGACGACAACCCCAAGCGAATCTGAGCTTAGTTTTCGCTTCGAAGAAGCGTGGCAAGCCAAGGGCGCGGCGGATCATGGCTATGCAGAAGACTACCGCCGCATCGGTCGCCGCCTAGTCGACTATCTTATTGAGACCCGAAGCAATGGAATCCGCTCCCCGGTCGCGCCGCTTTCGCTGGGTTGGATCGAGGGCGATATCCTCGTCAAGCCGGATAGCGTGGCCCGAGGTGACCAAGGACAGGTTGTGGTGGGGCGTGTCAAGACCGGCAAGCCGCGATCGAAGGCTTTTGACGATATCGAATATACAATTCTCTATCTCGCTGCCGTGCAAGCCTACGGCGGGCAGACGCAGGTTGAAGTGACCTATTTGACCAGCGAGACGACAGAGCCGATGTCGATCTCGGCAAAGAAGCTTGAGACCCGACGCCAGAAAGTACAGGGCATTGTGCAGAGCGTCCGCTCGGGCGATTTCCCGTTGAAAACAGAGGCGCGAGCTTGTCCGCGCTGTCCCAACTTCTTCATCTGTGGTGAGCTGCCGGACGGTGCCGTCATCATAAAAAAGTTGTAGGCAGCTTTCCGGTTCTGAAATGCGCTGCGATTGACTAACTGAAGGCCAGAAATCTGCAATTCCGCAGGGCCAACAGAAAGGTAATCACATGCAAACTACTACTTCTACCGGCGACGACCGGATTCCTACCGAAGATGTTGGTGCGGCAATTCGCCATACCATCAACGTCGCCGATCAGACCTTGACCTATCGTCAGGTGGGTATCGACGACTTCACCCTAACCGGCGCACAGCTCGCTATCGCTGCCGGCTTCAAGTCGGTCGATGGCGTCAGCGTGCTGCAAGTCTTGGCAACCGGCGATCTGGAAGACGTTCGCCCGAACGAGACGGTGGACCTGCATAGGGAGGCGGGACGCTTCGTCATCGTCGAGAGCGATCGCGCTTACCGGCTGACGATTGACGGCCAGCGTTTCGATTGGCCGTGCCGCATTGTTTCTGGAGGATTGCTGCGCAAGCTTGGCCAAGTACCGGCTGACAAAGTGATCTACTTCGAACGGCAGGATCAGCCGGATCGCCAAGTTGATGACCAAGATCTCGTCGACCTCGACGCTGCTGGTGTCGAATCTTTTGTCAGCCGCAAGCCCGCGTGGAAACTTAATGTCCAGGGCGTCATGCTGGAGCTTTTCGCACCGACCATTGTGGTGCGAGAAGCGCTGATTGAGGCCGGGTTCAACCCCGATCAGGGCTGGCATATTTTTCTCAAGGTCGTCGGCCAGCAAAAACAGCCAGTCGAGCTCACCACCGTGATTGACCTGCGCACGCCGGGTATCGAGAAGCTGCGACTCACGCCGAAGGACGTTAACAACGGCGAGGCACCGGTGGTGCCTCGCCGCACGTTCGCTCTACTCGACATAGACGAGGCGCATCTCAATCGCCTTGGCCTGAAGTGGGAAACTCTCGTCGAGGCCGAGCGCCGCTGGCTTCTCCTCCATGACTATCCGTTGCCGGTCGGCTACACCGTTTCCCACAGCAAAGTTGCGTTGGAAATTCCACCCACCTATCCCGGCGCACAGATCTATGGCTTCTATGCCTATCCACCGCTTGCATTGTCATCTGGCAGAGTGATCGCGAGTACCCAGCTTCGGGGTGTGCTACTTGGTGCCGAATACCACGGCTGGTCTCGCAACCGCGGTCCAGCGGCGCCTTGGGACTCCAATACCGATAGCGTGGTGACTCAGCTCGCGCTGGTCGATGCTGCACTCGCCAAGGAGGTTGACGAATGATCCCCGAAACTACTTTGGCCTTTAGCGGTACCCTGCATGCTCAGTTGAAGCGGCACCTTTTTCCGCGAGACGGTTTGGAGGCGGCGGCGATCTTGATCTGCACGCGTACACCAGGTCCGAGGCGGCGTTTTCTAGTTCGAGAAATCATTTGTGTTCCATATGCCGCCTGCAAGCGCCGGGAGCGCGACGCCATCACGTGGCCGGGCGAATACCTCGAACAGGCTATTGACCTAGCCGAGTCGACCGCCTCCGTCATGATCCTCATTCATTCGCACCCCGGCGGACTGTTTGGATTCTCCGATGCAGACGACGAAAGCGACCGTAAGGTCATCCCCAGCTTGTTCCACGCGTTCGGGGGCCTGCACGGTTCGGCCATCATGACGGCCGACGGTGCAATTCGCGCGCGACTGTATGATCCAAGCCTCCAGGCGCGTGCAGTCGATCTTGTGACGGTCGCTGGGGATGATCTGTGCTACTGGTGGGAAGACGAGGCGAGCTTCACCGGCCCCGAAGATCGGCCCATCGCCTTTACCAGTGGCATGACTGCCGAACTCGGCCGACTTTCGGCTGCGGTGATCGGCGCGTCCGGGACGGGTTCAGTCGTGGGCGAGCAACTAGCCCGCCTCGGATTTGGGCGTGTTTTCGTAATCGATTTCGACCGTCTCGAATGGAAGAATCTCAACCGTATCCTCAACTCGAGACGCGTCGACGCCGACGCGAATCGGCTAAAGGTTGAAGCTTTCGCCGAAGCTGTGGCTGCCTATCGCGGCGAAGGCGTGGCCATCCCCGTGACGGCATCGATCGCAACACGGGATGCAGTGCTTGCAGCTGCTCAGTCCGATGTTGTTTTCTGCTGTGTCGATACCCTCGAAGCCCGACAAATCGCAGACCTGATCGGGGCAGCGTTCCTTCTTCCTTTGTTTGATGTCGGTGTCGTCATTCCCGTGCGCAAGAAAGGCGGAGCGTTCGCGATCGCAGATGTATGCGGTCGTATCGACTATGTCCAGCCCGGCGGCTCAACCCTGCAGGACCGCGGCGTGTACACGCCGGAGAGCCTGCGCGGTGAATATCTTCGGAAGGTGGCTCCTGATGCGCACCAGCAAGAACTCGACGCCGGCTATCTCAAAGGGCTGGTCGAAGAAGCACCAGCGGTGATTACGCTCAATATGCGCGCGGCATCGGCTTGCGTGAATGAGTTTATATCGCGCGCCTTTCCCTTCCGCTTGGAATCCAATCGTCTCTATGCTCGCACGCAGTTCAGTCTGGCGGCCTGTGAAGAAGAACACTTCTCCGAAGATGCATTCAAGCGCATGCCGAATCAGCTCCTCGCACGCGGTGACGCCGAACCACTGCTGGGCTTGCCGGCATTTAAGGCCCCAATACGATGAAAATAGCAAAGAAGATAGCGAAGTGGTTGCGTGATATATGGGCTCAGCTCGGTCCGCCCCGGAGACTACGCATCGTTCGGGGCGATAGTTTGCCGCCCCAACTACCCAGGCGGGATCTTGTTCTCGCACGAGATGATGGCGAGGACTGGTGTGTGGGCATGCGTTGTCCGTGCGGCTGTGGCCATGTGATTGAGCTCTTAATCATCGCCGAGGCGAAGCCGCGATGGGACGTGTCGGTAGATGCCAAGGGCAGGCCCACCCTTACTCCGTCGGTCTGGCTAAAGAAGGGCTGTCGTTCTCATTTTTGGATTCGCGGAGGCCGTGTTCATTGGTGCTGAAAGTCGCAGGAGATAGCTCGCAACTCACTGCAGAGACTGCGCGCTTCCGCGCCGCCTCAATCAGTGGGCGATGGATTCGACTGAATCGCCCCGGTATTTCCGGAGATAAAATGATTTGAGAGGAGGAAGAGATGAAAAACCAAATCAGTTATTCACCGGAAGTACGAGAACGAGCGGTAAGATTGGTATTCGAGCAGCAAAAGGAGCATAAATCGCAATGGATGGCGATCAAGTCGATCGCATCAAAGATTGGCTGTACAGCGGAGACGTTGCGCACCTGGGTAAGACGAACAGAGATTGATCAGGGAATTCGAGGCGGCCTGTCGACTGCGGATCGTGAGCGGCTCAAGGAATTGGAACAGGAGAATCGGGAATTAAAGCGAGCCAACGAGATATTACGTAAGGCATCGGCCTATTTCGCGCAGGCGGAGCTCGATCGCCGACCGAAATAATGGTGACATTTGTCGATAGCAACAAAGCAGAATACAGGGTCGAGCCAATCTGCAATGAAATCTGGATTGCCCCGTCGAGTTATTACGAGCACAAAGCACGTGAGCGAGATCCCGATCGATTGCCTGATCGTATCAAGTGGGACATGAGACTAGAACTTGATATACAGCGGGTATGGAAAGACAATTTTCGAGTTTATGGTGCTCGCAAAGTATGGCGGCAGTTGTTGCGAGAAGGTATTGGTGTTGCTCGTTGTACGGTCGAACGGTTAATGAAGAGGCTTGGGATGCAAGGTGTCCGGCGTGGCAAAAAGTGTTGGACAACCATTGCGGACGATTTGCTTGACCGGCCAAAGGACAAGGTTAATCGGCAATTTGTAGCTGCCCGGCCCAATCAACTGTGGGTGGCGGATATTACATTTGTAGCGACATGGACAGGATTTGTTTATGTGGCTTTTATCACCGATGTTTTTGCCCGGTATATTGTTGGTTGGCGAGTGAGTCGTTCATTGCGAACGGATCTGGTACTGGATGCATTGGAACAGGCACTATGGTTTCGGAAGGAAACCGCAGGATTGATTCATCACAGTGATAGGCAGCCAGGGTGCCAGCAAAGCATACCGCAATCTGCTGAAAGCATATGGTTTTATTGGCAGCATTACCAAACCCGCTATGAAGCACAGCAGGTTACGACGCGTACCACTTGCCCCGGTTCAATCCCACTAATCGCTGCGCCTTTGTGAATGTCATTGACTTTCAACATAGCCTTCTTCTGTATTTTTTGCCTTGAGTATAATTGCAGAAAGCTATTTTTGATTTGTTTTCGTGTTTTCGATTAAAAAGAACCTTGGCGGATTCAAGTTCGAAGTGCAACGTTGACTGCTGAATGTGGTAAATGTTTTGACGCTGATTTGCATCATAGAATAAAAATGCGTGGTTTAGATTAAGTTTGCTCTGGTATAAATATAACCACTTATAATTTCAACGTTCTTTTATTCTTAAGCACATCTATTAGAGTTAACGTAGCTTTCTCCCCATCATATTGAATTGTCACATCTTTGCCAGCAACAGGTTTGCCATCAACAGCATTTAGCCGGTGCACAATAAAATCCTTCTTGACCTGCTGATAAAAAACAGTATTCTCTTTATCAATATAAATAATTTTCCCTTCATACTGGTTTTTATCAACGGGTGCTGTAGCCAAGTAAATATTGTAGACGCCAGGTTTGATACCTTCATCAACCTTCTTGATGGTGCCAATCGTTTCCCATTCATTATTATTCTGAGTTTGTAGAATCTTTTGTCCATTCATTACAATCATTCGTAGCTTTGCGGGTGTCGTCATTTCAAATTAGTTATAAGTAGGATTACTGGCAAGATTAAATTATCCTGCTTCCTGTTGTCCGGCAATTTCTTCCAGTATTTTCATGAGATCAAAAGACTCTGATCTCTCCATACCATGCAAAAAAGCAATCAATTGCAGTGCGCCGCTCCCCTTGGCTGAGAAGCTGCCATCCTGCAATGCTTTAATGGTGAATTGAACGATATTTTGGCAATTTCTGCCCTGCTCAAAATAATTCTTTATTTTGCTTTGGAGAAATTCTTTATTCTCACTAGATAGATCTTGCATTAAATCATGTGGCTTGCGTTTGTCTTTTTTAATCAGATTGTAAATAGAGTCCAGCAATGGAAGTGAGGTGCTTTGTTTTTGATCGTTGATGTTATCGAGAGTCGTATTCGATTTGCCTTCAGCATTAATTACTTGATCATCCGCAGAATTAGATGGGGGCGTTTTTTTTAGCTTTAAGAATTGACTGAAATGATATACATCCAATCGTGATATCTCTTCTTGCGTACTGAGCGCCAGCCAGGTGATTACTTCCTCTTTATTGGCTTTATACAGCCGCGTTAAATCATAAAGCGCTGTGACATCGGTGCAACGGCCTGTCCGATACACTTCTCCTAGTGGATCAGGCAAATCAAGAAGTGCAGCATGCATGGTAATATAAGGATTGGTTTTGCCGATCAGCCTGGCAATTTCGGATTTGGTTTTCCCGCCTGCCAGTTGCCGTCCAATAAAGTCAGCAATCTCTCTGGAGGTTAAATTATCTCTTTGCAGATTCTCGATTACCTGATCAGCTTCGCTGTAATCAGTATCAATGAATGCAGGAATGTTTTTTAACCCGGCATCGATACTGGCACGATAACGTCTTGCACCATGATTGATGATATAGGCTCCAGGTTTATCCGGATTGGGGCGTACCGATATGGGTGATTTTACCCCGCGTAATTTAACAGTCTCCGTTAATTCTCTTAACGTTTCTTTATTGAATTCTTTTCTGGGTTGATTGAAATCTTCACTGATCAGCGTGATATCAATTTCTGTCGCGCCGATAGGCGCAACAAGCCCATTTTTATTTTCCTTCTTTTTTTCTGTCATTTTTATCTTAAGCTTAACTCGTGTTCGTTATATCGGGCAAAAATATTTATTTGAATCAAATAATTCTGTCCATTTAATGATTGGGCAGATAGAGGCTATGGGTGCAGTCATCAACAAACTAAACCGCGCAAAAAATTTGTCTTCGCAGTACTTCAAAGATCAGGTCTAAGCTCAACCCCGCAATGCCTGATTAGCCACAGAGTGTGTTTTTTGCGCTTTATTCTTCTTGTTCAATTTATCATTGAATGCCTGATCTTTCGTATCAGAAAACGGGTTACGTTTTAAGATTCTCCAGATTTTTCATCAGTTACTCGTCTACCTTCTATCCATATGCTTATAAGAACAATGATTAATACTAATAACAATGATATAAATCAATGATGTGATTGGTTTTGTAAGTATGATTGATATGCATATCTTATTTATTAATTATCATCTATAAACTATGTATATAACGAAACTATTATTTAGCCCTCCATTGAAATTAATGAATTTATGTTTTTATTTTGGATTAAAATAGCAGCAAAACTACTGCAAAACAATGGCGCCGATTAGTTAAGCTGCTTAAACCCTAGAAATGACAGGGCTATTATATGTACAATTTGATACTCATCACAAATATTCTACGCATCCTCGATGAAAAAGGTGTGACCAAATCGGAATTGGCAAAGAAGGCGGGGGTATCCATCGCATTCTTTACGGATCTGACGAATGACAAGGCTAATCCATCGCTCAGGATTATGGAGGCGATTGCAGAGGCGCTCGAGACTCCACTACCTATGCTGTTGGATAGCTCGGATATGAATGCAGTCGATCTTGAAGCATTGGCCAATCGAAAGTTAAAGCGCTTACCTAAAGGCTTTGTTTGGAAAGGAGGCGTTCTGAGTGAATATGAAGCTTTCCAGGTCGAGCAATGGGATAAGAAGAATAGAACATTCTTATCGAAAGAGGCAAAGAAATTAAAAAATAACTAAAAAGGGTTGCACTAAAATAATATTCGTTATATTGTAATGTCATGTGTAAGTCGTTGGAGTACTCGCATGACACTGCAGGATCAATTACCTCACATCACAACCGTTAAAGATCGCGCTAAAAGCAAGCTGGAGCGCGATGCAAGGGAAATACTGTCTGCATTACAAGATCCTGAAACGGTTGAAATCATGGTCAATGCCGATGGCCGTATCTGGCAAGAGAAGCTGGGTCAAAAGATACAACATATCGGAAATATCCAGGCTGCCCAGGTTGAGGCAGTCATCAAAACGGTTGCAGGCTTCCACGGTAAGGAAGTCAATCGATTCAACCCGATGATTGAAGGTGAATTTCCGCTCGATAATTCGCGCTTCGCCGGTCAACTGCCACCCATTGTTTCATCCCCCACATTTGCTATTCGTAAAAAAGCCATCAAGATTTTTACACTTGAACAGTATGTAGAAACCGGTGTGTTGTCACCCAGACACTCTGATGTCATCAAAGATGCGGTGCGCAAGCATCGCAACATACTGGTCATTGGCGGCACTGGATCAGGTAAAACGACCCTAATCAACGCCATTATTAATGAAATGGTTCGCAGTGACCCGGATGAGCGCATCTTCATTTTGGAGGATACCGGTGAAATCCAATGCGCTGCCGAGAATTTTGTCCAGTATCACACCACACTCGATGTCGACATGACGCAATTGCTCAAAACAACCTTGCGTATGCGCCCGGATCGCATTCTGGTCGGTGAAGTCAGAGGAGCGGAAGCACTGGATTTGCTCGATGCCTGGAACACGGGGCATGAAGGTGGAGCTGCAACTTTGCACGCCAATGATGCGCTATCAGGACTAACCCGTCTGGAATCCCTGATTTCACGCAATCCTCACGCACCCAAAGAGATCATGCCATTGATCGCTGAGGCGGTTGATATGGTCGTGCATATCACGCGGACACCACACGGCAGGAAAATCCAGCAGATTATCGAAGTACAAGGTTTTAAAAGAGGAAGTTACCAAATCAAGAAGCTGTAAATCATCCATAGGAGCCAGTCTATGAAACTGATTCATATCAGGGATATCTCTCCATTCTTTTGTTTCTTCTCAATCGCTTTTCTGTTTGCGCTTTTGTTTTCAACCGATAACGCACAAGCCGCTGTTGGCGCAGGCGGTGCGCTTCCTTATGAAACCTGGCTGGTGAATCTCAGAAACTCTGTTACCGGCCCGGTTGCTTTTACCTTATCGATTGTCGGCATTGTCGTTGCAGGCGGCATTCTGATTTTTGGTGGCGAACTCAATGCATTCTTTCGCACCCTGATTTTTATCGTGCTGGTTATGGCATTACTCGTCGGTGCCAACAACATCATGACCAATCTATTCCAGGGCGCGGTCATTCCGGGCGAAATACCCCAAGACCAGGAATCGATCCTTGATCCGCAGGAATAGGAAGCAAATCATGGCGCTTCGAACCATACCTATCCGTCAATCGGGAAATCGTCCTAACTTGTTTATGGGTGGCGACCGGGAACTGGTTATGTTTTCTATCCTGATTGCAGCCACTTCAATCTTTGTTGCCATGGAACTCAAGGCTACGCTTTTCGGCATAGCACTGTGGGTCTTTGCACTGTTTGCGCTACGACTGATGGCTAAAAATGATCCGCAACTGCGTCATGTTTACCTGCGCCAGATGCAATACAAGAAATACTATCCGGCGCGAAGCACTCCTTTTCATGACAATACCCGCCAGCAGGAGAAACAGCATCTATGATTGCAGCAATTTCTATCTTGATCGCAATATGCGGTGCTGCGCTGCTCTTGATACTATTTATCCGTATCCGTGATGCAGGCAAAGAATTAAAACTGGATCAACATCGATCAAAAGAAATGGGTTTTGCCGATCTGCTGGTGTATGCGGCAGTGGTGGAAGACGGCGTGATTGTGGGCAAGAACGGCTCATTGATGGCCGCCTGGGTATTTTGTGGCGATGATACCGCCAGTAGTACCGAGATTGAGCGCGAGCGGGTGTCATTCCGCATTAACCAAGCATTATCGCGCTTAGGCAATGGCTGGATGATTCATGTCGATGCAATCAGAAAACCCGCACAAGGTTATTCCGATAAAGCCCACTCCAATTATCCCGATCCCGTTACCGCTGCCATTGACGAGGAGCGGCGCAATCTGTTCGAGCGTATCGGCACCCTATACGAGAGTTACTTTATCGTATCACTGACGTACTTGCCGCCGATGCTGGCGCAGCGCAAGTTTGTTGAGCTGATGTTTGATGACGATACCCAGGCACCCGATCAGAAAGCCAGAACACAAGGACTGCTGGAATATTTCCAGCGCGAATGTACCAACTTTGAATCCCGATTATCCAGCGTTTTTCACTTGTCGCGCTTAAAAAGCCGCAAGCTGGTGAATGAAGACGGTACAACCATCACCCAGGATGATTTCTTACAGTGGTTGCAATTATGCGTGACCGGCCTGGATCATCCGATGGTGCTGCCAGTCAACCCCATGTATCTGGATACGTTGCTCGGTGGACAGGAAATGTGGGGCGGGGTTGTGCCTAAAATCGGCCGTAACTTTGTTCAAGTGGTATCGATTGAGGGTTTCCCGCTCGAATCCTCACCCGGCATGTTGAATCTGCTCTCTGAATTGCCAAGTGTGTACCGCTGGTCATCGCGCTTTATCTTTATGGATGCGCATGAAGCAGTCAATCATCTGGAAAAATTCCGCCGCCGCTGGAAACAAAAAATCCGTGGATTCTTTGACCAGGTGTTTAATCTGCAAAGCAGCAACATCGATGAAGACGCATTGAATATGACTGAAGATGCGCAGTCTGCCATTGCAGAGACCAATAGCGGCTTTGTCGGGCAAGGCTACTATACCAGTGTGGTTGTGCTGATGATGGAAGATCGGGCAGCATTGGAAGAAGCCGGGCGAAAGGTAGAGAAAGCAATCAATCATCTGGGCTTTGCCGCGCGGGTTGAGACGATCAACACCATGGATGCCTATCTGGGCAGCTTACCCGGCCACGGTGTTGAAAATGTGCGCAGACCCCTCATCAATACGATGAATTTGGCTGATCTGTTGCCGGTCAATACCATCTGGACTGGAAAACCTATCGCGCCTTGTCCGATGTACCCACCCAATTCACCGCCCTTGATGCACTGCGTGACACAAGGTGCAACGCCTTTTCGGCTGAATTTGCATGTGCGCGATTTAGGTCACACCTTCATGTTCGGGCCCACCGGAGCGGGCAAATCGGCGCACCTGGCACTGATTGCCGCACAATTGCGGCGCTACCAGGGTATGTCGATTTATTGCTTCGATAAGGGGCTATCGATGTATCCATTGACCAAAGCCGTGGGTGGCCAGCATTTCACAGTAGCAGGGGATGACGAATCGCTGTCTTTTTGTCCACTGCAATTCTTGCAGACTAAGGGAGACCGTGCCTGGGCGCTGGAATGGATTTGTTTAATGGTTGAATTAAATAACATCACCGTCACGCCTTTGCAGCGTAACGAAATCAGCCAGGCCATTACTAACATGCATCAAAGCGGCTCAAAAACCTTATCGGATTTGTCAGTGACGATCCAGGATGAATCTATACGCGAAATTCTTAGGCAATACACCATCGACGGCATGATGGGGCACTTACTCGATGCTGAAGCCGATGGGTTGAATCTCTCGACCTTCACCACGTTCGAAATCGAAGAATTGATGAATCTCGGTGATAAATACGCACTGCCGACGCTGTTGTATCTATTCCGGCGCATTGAGCGCAGCCTTCATGGTCAGCCTTCCGCGATTATCCTCGATGAAGCCTGGCTCATGCTGGGTCATCCGGTGTTTCGCGCCAAAATTCGCGAATGGCTCAAGGTCATGCGTAAAAACAATTGCCTGGTATTGATGGCAACGCAAAGTTTGTCCGATGCCGCCAACAGCGGAATTCTCGATGTCATTGTTGAGTCCACCGCCACCAAGATATTTCTGCCCAACGTATTTGCGCGCGATGAAGATGCTTCGGCACTCTACCGGCGCATGGGATTGAATACGCGCCAGATTGAGATTCTGGCTTCTGCCATTCCCAAACAGCAATATTACACCGTATCCGAGAACGGCAGGCGGCTCTATGACCTGGCACTCGGGCCATTAGCGCTGGCTTTTGTGGGATCTACGGATAAGGAATCGATTGCAACCATCAAGAGCCTATCTGATAAGTATGGCGACCTCTGGGTTCACGAGTGGTTGGCGATTAAAGGGTTAACGTTATCAGACTATGGAGTTGCCGCATGAATATGATCAACGAACTATTCAAGTTAAAGCCGAGTGCGGATGAGACTGTGCGTGCCAATGGCGACGGGATGGAAGGCGGTCGCCGCTCAGGTGAAAATGAAAACCCCTATCTGTCAGCAAGACGCAGCTGGAATGATCACATGCGCGGAATTCAGGCTTCGCGCAATATGTGGCAAATCTTGGCCATTCTTTGTTTACTGATTGCGCTGTCTGGAGTAGGGGGAGTCATTGCTATCGGCAGTCAATCCAAATTCATCCCTTATGTCGTGCAGGTCAATAAACTGGGTGAAGCCATCGCGGTTTCCCGCGCGGATATCGCAGCTGTAGCCGATCAGCGCGTAGTGCATGCATCGATTGCCGCATTCATCAATGATTTGCGTATGGTCACACCGGATATCGCCTTGCAACGGCGCGCCATCTTTCGTGCGTATGCCATGCTGTCCAATAATGATCCTGCCACGGCAAAAGCTAACGAATGGTTCAACAGTAGTGAAGCCAGCAGTCCTTTCAAACGGGCTGAAACACAAACCGTCAACGTTGAAATCATATCGGTTATACCCCAATCACCGGAGACCTGGCAGGTCGATTGGCTGGAAAAAGTCTATGACAGGCAAGGGCACTTAACCGAGCCGCCTTTCAAGATGCGCGCTTTGCTTAGGGTCTATAACAAGCCGACCACGCAAAGCACCACCGATGAACAGATCCGCAATAACCCGCTGGGTATTTATATCCAGGATTTCTCCTGGTCGAAACAAACATAAAGAGGCCGCTCATCATGAAACCGTTATTCGATTTATGTAAGCTCGGCACGCTGATTCTGTCCATTGGACTGGCTGCTCCAATCCATGCCGATGGCCTGTCTAATGCGTATTTCACCGATAAGAACCCGCAATTAACCCCACAGGAACGTGCGGCTATTGATCTGGCCAAGAAATGGCAGGCAGTTAATCCCACCGGCACAAAGCCGGTTGCAGGGCCGGGTGGCTCCATTCGTTTTCTGTTTGGTTCACAGCAGCCCAGCATCGTCTGTGCAGTATTGCAGGTTTGCGATATCGAATTGCAGCCGGGTGAGCAGGTTAATTCCATCCATCTGGGCGATCAGGCGCGCTGGTTGATTGAACCGGCGGTTACCGGTCAAGGATCTGCTGAGGTACAACATTTGATTGTTAAACCATTGGATGTGGGCCTGGAAACATCACTGGTAGTAACGACCAACCGGCGCACGTATCACATGCGCCTTCGATCTCACCGGCGAGATTTTATGCCGAGAGTGAGTTTTACTTATCCGGAAGATGCGCTGATTAAATGGGATGCGATCAGAGATAAAGAAAGCCATGCGATGGGAATCAGAAAATCGCGCACTATTCCTGAAACCGGGGAATATCTGGGCAATCTGGATTTTGCGTATGCAGTGTCTGGCGATGCCGCCTGGAAACCGCTGCGGGTTTATAACGACGGCCAGAAAACTATCATACAGATGCCTAGCATCATGGCGCAGACGGAGGCACCGACTTTACTGTTGTTAACTAAGGAAGGCGGGCTGTTTAGAGAGGATGAGACGGTCATGGTGAATTACCGCTTGCAAGGTGATCGCTATATCGTAGATGCCGTGTTTGACAAGGCAATGTTGATTGCGGGTGTAGGTGGCAATCAAAGCCGGGTGACGATTACGCGGGGGAATTGATCATGCGACCCAATAGTTTAATTATCATTTTCTTATTGCTGCTGGGTGGCTGTGCTACGCAACCCTATGGCAGTTTTATTCAAAATCCTTCAACCATATACAGCAAAGTCATGGCCGATGAAGTGACGGCACAAATAGTACGACTGTATCGGGCTGCAAATACGCAATTTAATCTGCGTCATGCGGTTAATGACCCGTTTGGTCATGCTTTGATAGAAAATCTTCGTCTCGAAGGGTTTGCGGTTCAAGAGAGAATCAATTCTGATAATTCTCTTTTTGTTTCAAGAATTCTGATGGGCGACAGCATTCCGGATATCGCTATTAATCATGAGACAGATGGTGCCAGTCAACCGGCAAGATTAGCCTTGAGTTACATAATTGACCAGTCGGGTGATTTGTATCATGTCAATATTACGATTGACGATACGCGATTGTCACGTGCATTTGTGGCACAGGCCGACAGTGTTCATCCTGCCGGTCTTTGGGTAAGAAAAGAATAAGGGGTGAGGTAGATGTCGACCAATTCAAAACTCTTATCACCCGATTCATCGCCGGATGTAGTCGCAAGAAGCGCCGGTGTGCGGCGCGTCAATAACCTTCCGATTGTAATTTTTGGCGCGATCATGCTCATATTCATGTTGCTTATGATGATCGTCGCCATGAATCGCGCAGCTGAGCGAGGCCAATACGATTCTGCTGCCAATAGTGATATTCAGTCGAGCAATTCCTTTGCTTCACTCATTGCCAAAGACTATATCGGCGGCATCATAGAACCTAAAGCCCAATCTATAAATTCGGATTCAGCCGCAAAATCACCCATTCAGAGAATCATTATCGAGCGGCCATCGGACTTGGATAGGCCGCCTCTGCCGCCAACCCTGAATGCAGTTACTGATCCCTCGCATCATGCTGACATCGAGCATATTCGGATGCTGAAACGTCAGCAACTGGAAGAAGCGATCAAGGCCAAAACAAATGTGAATGTGATTGCACCCAGAAGTACAGGATCATCGCCGGATTTAACCAATACTGGTGCACCTAAAACGCGCGAGGAAATGTTGGCAAAATTGGCATCGGTGCGTCAACAGATCGATGCAAACCTGCGGGAAGATCCAACGGCTGCCTATCATGCGCGTCTGGCGCGGTTGAGACAGGATGGGGAGTCAAGTGTAGCGGGAGGAATGGGAGCGGGTAGGGGTGATGAATTCATGAACGATGGCGCCCCTCGTTTGCTGGATGATGATGTTGGCAGAGAGGCTCAAGATTATTCTCGTTTTGATTCGGCAAAAGGGGATGCACGCTGGAATCTGGATAGTGAAGTCAAAAAACCTCCCACACCGTATGTCTTGCAAACTGGATTTGTCATCCCGGCAACGCTGATATCCGGTATTAATTCCAGTCTGCCGGGCCAGATCATGGCACAGGTAAGTCAGCATATTTATGATTCCCCTATTGGTAAATGGCGTTTGATTCCGCAAGGCTCAAGGCTGGTGGGTACGTATTCCAGCGAAGTGGAGTTTGGTCAGGCGCGTGTGTTGGTCGCCTGGCAGCGCATCATCTTTCCGGATGGCAAGACCATGGATATTGGTGCCATGCCGGGTGCTGATGGGGTGGGTTATTCGGGATTTCGCGATCAGGTCAATAACCATTACCTGCGCATCTTTGGTTCAGCCTTGATTATGTCGGCCATTGTGGCCGGTTCAACTTACAGTCAGCGTGATTCAGGAGGTGCTTTTGGGCGGCAAAATGCCGGTAGCATCATGAGCCAATCGCTGGGTCAGCAATTGGGGTTGGTGACAGCCAATCTTATCCGTAAGAACCTGAATATATCCCCAACGCTTGAAATCAGGCCGGGCTATCGCTTTAACATCATCGTTACCAAAGATATGAAGTTTTCTAAACCCTATCAGTCGTTTGATTATTAATGCAGGAGCATTCGATTATGATAAATAGTAAAAATCTAGCTATTCAGTGGATCGCAATATCATTAAGCCTGGGTATTTTAAGCTATTCCTCAATCAATAAAGCCGGTGGAATGGCTGTCATAGATATGGCAAATGTAAAACAATCCACCATTACAGCGATTGAAGCAATCAATCAAACTGAAAAGCAAATTGAGCAATACAGAACCCAGTTACAGCAGTATGAAAACATGATTCGCAATACTTTGGCACCACCGGCTTATGTATGGGCGAAGGTAGAATACACCATGACTAAGCTAATAAATTTATCCAATTCCATACGGTATTATGAACAACAATATGGAGGTCTAGACAGCTACATGCAACGGTTTCGTAATGTCGAATATTACCGTAGCTCATCTTGTTTCACTTTAGAGGAAAAATGTAGCGATTCCGCCTGGAAACTATTACAGGATGGACAAAACACGAGTACAGACTCACAAAAACATGCTAATGATTCCCTTTTACGAGGGCTTAGTGAGCATCAAAATCAGATTCCTCTGGATGCGGCTCATTTGCAACTTTTACAGCAAAAAACTCAATCAGCTCAAGGGCAAATGGAAGCTTTTCAGTATGCCAATCAATTGGCCGCCTATCAAGCGAATCAGCTGTTGCAAATGCGTCAAATGCTGATAGCTCAGCACAATGCTTTCAATACAAAAAATCAGGCTGAGGTAGATCAAAAAGCCATGCAACAGGCCGCGCGTGAGGCAGCAACCAAGCGATTGAGTCCTGAAATATTACCTGCTGGTAGAAATTGGTCGGTAAGAGACGCTTTTTAAAACACTAATCTAAGGAGATATCGATGAAAAAGAGTGATTTGAGTATTGCAGTTATATGTTTACTGTCTTTGCTGCTTTTGTCAGGGTGTTATAAGGATGGCGATGGCAAGCTTGAATTGAAGGAGCCAAAGAAGGAATTAAGTGAAATGCCAGAAAGAAAGAGTTGGTTTGAAACACCAATATCTCAACAACCTACAAACGGATCGCAAGAATAATTGTGCACTCTATGAATAAAGGGGTAAATAAGATGTTCAGAACACCAGTTACCTTTTACTTCCTATTTTTTCTATTGTTCTTTTCTGCTGGTGCATTTGCCGAACTTGCCTATATTGATCCAGCAACCAATCAAAGTGTTTTGGATCAAGTTGTTAATAAGTTTCAAGGCAAAGTTAAATCCTGGCAAAATATTATCCAGGCTGCAGCCGAGCGTTTGTTCTGGACGTTGGTGCTGATTTCAATGGTCTGGACATTTGGCATGATGCTATTGCGTAAAGCCGATATAGGAGATTTCTTTGCTGAATTTACTCGTTTCATTATTTTTACAGGGTTTTATTTCTGGCTGCTGACCAATGCCGTATCGGGCCACAATATTGCGGGCACTATCATAGATTCGATGCAGCAATTAGGTGGAACTGCCGCCGGTTTGCCGAGTGGTGCCAGTCATTCCAGTATTATGGATATAGGTGTTTTAATCTGGAACCAGGCAACACATAGTCTTACATTCATGCAGCCTATGGATAGTTTGATGGGTTTTGTTATTTCGTTGATTATTTTAATTATCCTGGCTGTAATTGCAGTCAATATGTTGCTCTTGCTGATCTCATCCTGGGTACTCATGTATGCAGGTATCTTCTTTTTAGGTTTTGGTGGAGCGCGCTGGACATCCGACATCGCCATTAACTACTTTAAAACAGTCCTGGGTATCGGTATTCAATTATTTGTGATGCTTCTGATCGTTGGCATTGGCAGTGATCTGTTATCCAGTTTTTACGCCAAAATGGGTAAAAATGTTATGAATTATGAAGAACTGGCGGTTATGCTGATTTTTACGATTGCATTTTTTGTATTGATTTCCAGATTACCATCGTTACTGGCTGGCATTATAACGGGTAGTAGCATAGGCTCGAGCACTGGAATTGGCAGCTATGGCGCCGGTGGTTTTATGGCAGCGGCAGGTACCGCTGCAGCTGTTGCATCTTATGGTGGATCACTGGCAGCCGATCGGTTAGCAGCGGCAAGAAGTACGGGACCGGATGCTTTACGTAGTGCTATTGAAAAGGGTCAGGCTCAGGAATCTGCGGGTATGAACAATATTTCGCAAGGAGGGGGTAAATGATGGATAAGGCATTTAAGCGATTCGCTTGATGATGGATTTGCCGCCGGACATGCAGGAAAGGGTAGTGTGCTCAATTACAGCCGCCATCAAGTATGAAATACCAGCCAATATCTTACTCGCGATAGCCGAGAAAGAGGGCGGCAAACCGGGGCAATTTGTGCGTAACAGTAACGGTACTCATGATGTTGGCTCAATGCAGTTTAATACTTTGTTTCTTCAAGATTTATCCAAATATGGCATTACGCCAGATCATGTAGCCAATGCGGGTTGTTATGCCTATGATCTGGCTGCTTGGCGAGTGCGGCTACATATCAAGAACGATAAAGGTGATATCTGGACGAGAGTAGCTAACTATCATTCGCGTACTCCAAAATATAATGCAAAGTATCGCGCTGATTTGATTGTCAGGGCGGTCAAGTGGGCGGACTGGTTGGAAGATCGATTCCTTTCGTCAAATACCCATAATCAGTAAGAGAACTTTTCCGAAAAATCTTTGGATAAAGCTGTAGATGAATGCGCTAAGTTATAGGGGGAATAAGCTCTCGATTTTTTACAAAAAAGGCGCAGCAGATTGTGTGGGCAATGTTAATTAGTCGTTATATGGATATTCTAAACAGGTGCTTAATAATTTATGTTTAAAGATAGCATCTAATTCATGCCTTTTTCGTGAGTTAGTCATTTAATAAATGCATTTACTATACCATCCATGTTAAATGCTAGAAATTCTTACAGATATTATATTTAATATGGATTTATTCAATGATTAGCAAACTTGATAATGATAAGGAGTTGAATTTATACCACCAAGCTTTGAATTTAAGAGCTGCAAGGCAAGAATTACTTGCAAGCAATGTGGCTAATGCAGACACTCCTAATTTTAAGGCGAGAGATATTGATTTCTCTAGTGTACTGCGTGAAAAACTTTCATTAACAACAAATATAACCCAGGTTGGTTTAATAACAACATCATCAGGGCATATTAGTACCAGTCCAGCAGGGATCCTCGGAGGCGATAACTTGTTATATCGTGTTCCTTTGCAACCAAGTGCAGATGGAAACACAGTAGATATGAATATGGAGCGTACCCAGTTTGCCGATAACTCGATTAAATATGACGTGATCCTAACACTTATTAAGGATAAGTTTGACGACTTATCCTTAGCCATGCAGGAGAGATAAATATGTGTATATTTGTTGTAATAGACATCACAATCTCACCGCTTGAATAAGTGTAATAAGCATAGGTAACGTAGAATTTGCTGCCAAACCACCGTGCTTGACCGCCCACGGTACGTTTTGCTATATAGGGCTTACTCAGAAATTCAGCGATCAGTCATACACTGCCAAATAAAGATTCTGGTTTGAGATGAATTGGCAGGCACGCGCAACCCCAATTTCTCTGAGCATGCTCTTTTCTGTCACCCCAATTGCTATTTTGACAGCAAATTTCTTCAGACAAATAAAAACTCGCACCAAAATGAGCAGATTCATGACCAAGAAAATGCTATTAATCCATGCGCAGAAGTATCAGCTTGCTTGGCTCGAATATGGATACCTCCAAAAGCCGAGAAAAAATCCCGTGAAGATAAGCCGAAGCTTTTCATGAGCAATTATATGTTATAGAAGAGTATCTATTTTTCTGTATTTCAGGCAATTCAGCCCATTTTATACTTATGATCTAGACAAGACCTGCTCGTTTTGTCCAGAATCGTAGCCGCTTCATATTGTAGATAAGGTTTACCCGATGCGGATTTGAGCTCTCGTGATTCCGATGGTTCTGATTATCAACCCCATACGATCTTAGAGTTCTGCAAAGACATGTTCTACCCAGGCGCGATCTGAATGTCAGTGTGTTGGTGCAGACCAAGTGCTCGGGCCTGGGTTCGCCTTTGGGTTTTTTGTGGTGGATTTTCGATGTCAGGCTCTTTCCAATCAGTATTTGCTTATTCCTGGCAGACTGGTAAGCTGTATCCGCATAAACCGTGGCATTGAGTCTATCAAGCTCTCCAGTTGCGCCCCATCGTGAGTTGATGGCGGGTGTGACTGTCCATTTGCGGATAAAACTGAAATGATTGTCGATACTGATGTGATCCTTATAGCCAAACTCAGGTATCGCCAGATCAACAAGTTTGCGTCTATCTTCTTTGATTTTTGCCTTGCTCTATTTCACTATCCAGCGCGCATCGATATCCTTTTGTGCTGCTTTCGCAGGATTGGCCCGAATTTCGCTGGCCAGCTTACCTGCTTTGATGGCATCTTTCTCTTCCTGATTGTTATGCTGATGTGGGGCTTTGATGGAAGCATCCATCAATTGTCCGCTCAGGGCAACATAGCAACCGCTGCGTAGGCACCCATCGAATTGATCAAAAAGCGCGTTGATCGCTCATGCTTTGGCTAACGATTCATAAAAGTCGCGAATGGGATTGGTATCCGGTCACTTAATCCCAGTCCAAAAAACCGCATCCACTTCAGGCGGTCACGTATATAAAACTCATACAGTTCGTATGACAAGCTATTATGCGCCTGCAGTATCAGAATCTTGAACACCAACACGTGATTAAAGGCAAGCCTTCCGCCACGACGGCGATCTCTCGACGAACAACTTGACCCAAGAGGGGACGGAATTGCTCAAAATCAACTATTGATTCCAACTCATTCAATCTATGACCTTTCTCCGACAACTTCGCCATGCGTTCGTCCAGATCAAATAATCCAAATTGATTCATGCCTTTCTTCAACCTCCGGTTCCTTAGTGATTCTTCTATCAAATAGAGATTATGACAAAGTTATTAGGTTTTCGGTGGTGTCCAACTTCAATCCTGGCAAATTTCACGCTTTTTGAATGCCATTCAACGTCAGTATTCGGCAATATTCAGAGACGGCTACTTATTTGGAGTTTCCTTCGGATTTTAAAACCGATAACTCCAGGTTGCCGACAACATTCCCTTACGATCCAGCTGGAATCCGTTGAAATCATTCCTAACCGGTTGTATCCATTCAAAGCCGAAACGGTTACCGGCAAACCGCCCGCCCGGGATGATGGCATTCAGCCCCAACCCGATATCCCAGAATTGTCCGCCATAATTTGCGGGAAAATCCATCGGGCCAATACGCGCGTTGAACGCATCAAAGTCCCGGTGTACCGCGCCTTGCAAGGTATACGCACCACGCACTGAAGCGGTCAACCACTGCGTCAAGTCATAACCGCCCCAGGTTGTCGCCTGAAACATATCGCCCAGGCGATAACCCGATTTGTTTTTTTCTTCCAGTCGCTTCACACCGCTGAGTTGCGCACCCCAGGACCAGCGGCTCTTCTCACCGGCATACGTCAGACTGGGCATGAAATCCCAAGTACCGCTGCCGAGTTGCATGCCGAAATGGATCAATCCGCCATCAATCTTGGCCATGCGGCGTAATTCGATATCCACCTTTCCGGTCGGTGCGCTGAGTCCCAGATTCATATGGACGCGATGACCTGGAATATTAATCAGCTTAACTAATGATGAAAAATACGTATCCCCAACAGCACCGGTTTCATGACCTGCCGCGCCGGTATGTTCATGCACACCCGGTGCAGCGGGCGGCGCTCCGGACAGTCTGCGCAGATTCATATCCATGTCCATGAATGTGGGCATCAGCATGACGTTCCACCATTTGGTGGGTGCATACATGATATCGAGCATATGCATGCGCATGTTCATAAAAGTCGGCGTAAACCGGCACGGCGAAGCATCGCTGCAACCCTGATCGACAATCGTCTGGTCAGCCACGCTATGGGTACCATGCATCATATTCCCACCGGTCCAGTTATACATAAACCGGTATCCCGCCATGAAATCCCCCGGCTTATCGAGCATATGGCCAAACATGATACCCGCAGGAGGGATTTTGTGATGGTGATGCGAGGAAGCATGAACATGGGATCCGGAAGATCCGCTGGAACCACCGATCGGCAGCGAAGTAGTCGGTTCAATATCAAACTTTATCGCCGCATTCGCCACATAGTAATCGAAATCAGCAAAACTGTTATTTCCACTGCCTATCTGCATCGAACTGGCGCGGGTGTAGTATTCAAAACCGGTTTCCAACGCGACGCCTTTAGCGAGCATCTTACTCAATACCACGCCACCGCTTAATGCGCCAAAACCCGCCAGACGATGATCACTGGAAAAATTTTCGGGTAATTTTCCGGCATCATAAGTAATGAATTTGGGTTGCACGGTTTGAGACAAGGCATCGTCAATCCGATTACCATTCTGGTCTACATAATTAAAAAAGCCGTCACGAAAATATTGCTCATTAGGATTTTTGGGATTGAAAAAAATTTCCCGCCCCAGACTATCAACTGCTTGTTTCTGAAAAGCTTGTTGTGAGAATAAATAAGGCCGATAAAAACTGGCAGCATCTTGCGAGTAATAGCGAATGCGCGGTGTCAATGTCCATCCGCTGCCAAGCGGCTGTACCCAATTTGCATCAAAGGTATGCGTATTGACGCCCCAATCGTCTACCGACAACCGGTAACCAAGATGTAAGGCCGCATTAAACGGGCTGATATAGTGAATATACTTTGTATTTAAGGCCACCTGATTACGAATATCCGGTCGCTGTTCGATCAGTGCGCGTACCTTACCGGTAATTAAATCCGATTGTCCATTATTCAATTCAGCCGGATCAATAAAAATGATCGACATCGTTTTATAAGGATTCTCCTGAAAGCCATTGCTATGGGTATAGCCAATATTGACATCCAGCAATGCGTTCTTGGTCAACACCTGTGACACACCGACATTCGCTACCCAGTCCTGCCGATTGCCTTGCAGGATCTCGGAACCACCACGGCTTACAATCTGTGGCAAATAGGCAGTCTTCGTTATATAAGGGGACGAATCATGATCGAGGATTGCGCCAATTTCACTATGCGTATATCCGCCATTAAACTTAACACTGGTCAACTTCTGGTTAAAATCAAGGCGTCCGCCAATACTGCCAAAACTTGACTTATAGTCACGCTCTCGTGAAAAGCCACCTGCCACATTGATGGCTGCTTCATTCCATTCATGACTTAAGCCGAAAGTGGCTTGTCGGCGCGTTTCCGGCGAGGCTGATGACATGACCATCACGGATCGGGTATCGACGACTCCCAATGATTGTTTCGTGATGGGATCTAGTCCAATGGGATTTAGATCACGATCTAACAGCACATTGCTCTGTAGAAGAGGAGAGGCACCAACCACTACGCCATTATTGAAATACGGACGATTACCGCCATCGGTAGCCAATGGGGTCGTTGTCACGGGTGTTGCGCCCGACCAGGTATCTTGCGTATAACCAAAAGAAAATTTCGTGCGGTCTGTCAGTGAAAAAATACCAATGCCATGCAAAACGTCGGCGCTGATTGGTTTTAGGCTTGGAACGCCATACAGATTACGCTCGCCTTCCTGGTAGCGGCTATATTGAAAATTGATCCGGTCTTTTCCTACGGCATGCCCAGGTGTTATTAACAGACCTGGCAATACCAATGCGGCAGATGTCAATGCATGGAGCGTATTTCTTGATTTTACAGACGAGACTTCCGGATCGCTCAACTGATGGCTGCCACCCTGGCGCTGCGGCATTCTATTCCGTTGCAAATTTCATTCACCTAGAAACAACGTTTAACGGGGATTCGCTTAGTAGCAACCACAACCGCCGCCACCTGACGAGGATTTATGGCTTGGCGCTGCCTCGCGGCTGCTGTAGTTATGTGATTGTAATTCACTTTGCAGCGGATGTGGATCCAATTCCATCTGAGGTTTCGCAAGAATGCCGCGTTCCCATGGCGCTATATTGACACAACCGGTTCCCCCAATACCCATTGCGAGTAATGATCCGAAAATCGTTGCGTAATAGCGAATTTTTCTCATGAAGGAAGGCAAATTTAGAAAAATCCCTCTATGTCTAAGGCTCCATCACCAGTTGCGTAATCAATGCACGCAATTTTTCCGATTCATCAGGACGAAATCCTTGATGAATATGGCGGATGTTTCCTTTCCGGTCAATTAAATAGGAAGTTGGCATTGCCATCACTTCCAGGCCTTTGGCGCATTGTTTGCTTGGATCCGCAACAATCGAAAAATCGACTGGATTTTTAGCAAGAAAATCCTCGGCGTCTGCAATTTTCTCATCCAGATTAATACCAATTACGTGCAAGCCTTTATCTTTCAGCTCATGATCCAGTTGATTCAGAAACGGAAAAGACTTGACACAGGGAGGGCACCACGATGCCCAGAAATCCATGTAGACAACCTTCCCCTTCAATTCTTGCAGATCATGCGCAGGCTTGCCATCCAATGTCGTCAATGTACAAGCAGACGATACCTGCTTCAGGTGTTCTGCAAGTGACGCTGTTGCAAACAAACTCAACACTGGAATTATAAAAAACAACAATTTTATTTTCTTAATCATTGTCCTGGTACCCTCATTAATTACTTGAATCATTTGACAATACTATCCAATCGTCTTCCAGGTTCATACTATAAGAAATTGGGGTATCAAATAAATCACGATTTAGCATTCAAGAAGTCAAGAATCACTCAAATTGTTTGACATTAATATCTGTTCCGGTATGAATACCTGTTGCTGTCTTACAATGATAGTCGACGACAAATTGTCTTGCGCCCACATCGGTTTTGTTTACCACCAACAAATAAACCCCGTTCCCTCCTTGCAGTATAATGGATGGACTTGGATTTGCATCCCCTGAAACTGTATCGCTGACACTAATCGCCCTGTCACCCTTTAGCAACAGCAAATTAACCAATAAATGTTCCACTGGGGCAGAGAGGTCTATGATATCGGCTTCTAAATAATCAGCCGGTCCATTGCCGTTATCAAAGCAGGTGATTTGCGCATAACCGGTAAAATTTCTAACGGTACCCGTTGGATCCAATACTGCACCACCTTCATCCGCCCCACTGAGCTGCGCATAACCTATCGTATACGCCAACATGAAAATGCTAATTGATAATTTCTTCAAGATGTTGGGTTGCATAATTAATTCTCCTTATGTCGCAAAGACACATTAAGCTATTTTTGGAACTACACCTTTATCGTACTACCTAATCTTATTATCTTGTTCAGACAAACAAATAGCAATGCGACAAAATGTCGCACCTCAAAAAAATCGACAAGCTATTGCAAGCTTGTCGATTTTTACCGCTGCGGTAAGCCGCAAGGAAGTTACTGATTCAGCGATCTACGGCAGCGGCCAGATCTGTTGCCCGTCAATTACAACTGGCATGTCGCGATTAATCTGCGCGGCTGATGGTTTTACTTCTACCGTTACGCCAGTACCACTACACGATGAAGGCAATGGGTTTGTCACCAGATCGCGCGTAATAGTAAACGAAGCTGGGCCATCGTCGGTTGCGCTCACGCGATCATACGGGGTACCCAGGTTATTATGCGTCCACAAATCAACGACACCTTCTCTGCCAAAATCACCCACACTGGTAATTTCACAGATATTAGCAATCGAAACACTGATTTTCACGTTTTGGGCGCAGGATGCCGGTTCGATTCCGGCTGCTGTTAGTCTCACAGGCGTGGCAACATTCAAATCGCTCGGCATACCGGGTCCACCGCCCACCCAGAATCCAACCACGTTGCCGTTTGAATCTTTTTTCTCTGCCATCGCATCGAATGCTCCGCGATTCCATAAAAGCTGAAAATTATTTCCATAATTTGTCAGAAAATCGCTCAATGAACCACCATGCGGCTGGCCATCCACCAGAATAGTTGAATCCAGACCATTTGGAAATACAACTGATGTTCCAATGACACGGACAGTATCACTACAAGAGTGACCAATCACGATGTTATTGATTAATCGGGTTCCTTCAGTTTGCGTGGGCACATCTAGGCGCGTATGCGCCAGCACGCTCTGTCCCAAACCCATCAACATGATGCCAGTCAATGTACGAGCAAGTAATTTCATTTTGTTCATGGTTATTCTATTTCCTAAGAGAGATACTAATAAAGTAATTGTGTAATAGGGATTTAGCCTTGTTCGTAATTTTGACTATCTAATACTGTTGCTAATACCTTCAAATAGTATCTTTCTGCCCGCAATAAAAAGCAATGCGACAAAATGTCGCACCCATGATTCTGCACCTAGAATTTAATGATTAATTGAACGACATGCCAAGAAAATGGAGTCTTGATAACAACATTCTTCACACTCCATGAATTTATTTCTCTACGTCACATAGTCGCCGGATGGTTCATCTATTTGATTATGAATCATTAAAAATAAGTGATGATTCTCGCATATAAATTACGAGGTATTCTGGTTTAAATCTGCTTATATTTTTCCACGCCTAAAAAATATATAAAGCCAGTGTTGTTTAGAAAAATTTCTAAGTTGCAAATATACGAATAATGTGAAATGATCATATCCGAGTAAAATCCTACTTATATATAAAATTCGGATCCAATGCGGAAATATTCAACTTATCCTATTATCAATATGCTAATAATTAGCATATTGATAAATGGGCTCAGTTTATCCTTTCGAGGAGAGGTATTTGCACATGAGTTGGATCATATCCATCAAGAACTATCCTCTGATCCCGCGACACATCTAGAATTACATCACCACAATACTTCCGAAGACGGTGCTGATCTTGATGCAGCAACCCATTTATGCTTGCATTCGTCAGGACAATATCAACCTTTTTTCTTTAATTCCTTTCCGCTGATACCTGACCAAGCAATCGTAGAAGTTTTGACTGTATTTATTTCCGTAATTATTCCCGAAACCATTCCGGATTTACCCCTGCGTCCTCCCCGTAGCGTTTCTTAAGCTGAATTTTAATAGTGCGGTTTGTGGATTGTTTTCTTTGATCCACAGTACCGCTGAAACGGGTCATTCAGGCTTAGCTTGTGACTTGTTTGTATATGCTTAAGTACGCGCGGAGGAATTCCATGAAATTGAGCGATCTATTAATAGCATTGCGCTATTGGGTATCGTCAGAAGTACGAATCATATTGCTGAGCTCCATCCTATTACTGAGTTTTTCATCTCAGATAAAAGCCGGTGTGGATTCTTTTAATATTTCGCCCAATGGGATTGGGATAAAAGGTTATTTAACTAATTCAGTAGTGAATAAAGCGGGAAATGATCTTACTTTGCGTGACGCGGTTAATCTTGCGTTACTCCACAATCCTGAATTGGCGGCTTTTTCCAAGGAGATCCGTGCATTGGAAGGAGCAACCCTGCAAGCTGGGTTACTGAGAAATCCGGAATTAATGGTAAACGTTGAAAATCTCGGAAACATACAAAAGCTGAGTGGTGACATCAATTCATCCGAATCAGTATCTAAGGAGATCGTGCAGCAACTGACAACTATTCGTGTGAGTCAGTTATTTGAGCTGGGTGGAAAACGTGCCGCGCGGGTCAATGCGGCGTCATTAGGTGAAGAATTGGCTGCCAAGGATTATGAAACCAGGCGGGTGGAAATGATTGCCAGGGTTGCCAATGTGTTCACTGAAGTACTCGCTGCCCAAGAACGGTTTAGGCTTGCTGAAGAAACCATGCAAGTGGCACAGAACGTGGTGAATACCGTGACCAAACGTGTGCTAGGCGGTAAAGTGCCGCCCATTGAGGAAACCAGGGTTAAAGTAGGACTGTCGACTACTCGCATTGAACTGGAGCAGGCACAGCGAGATTTAACATCTGCACGGAAGCGATTGGCTTTATTGTGGAATAGCTCATTCCCGCAATTTAATAAGGCCTTGGGAAATCTTGAGTCATTAATTGCTCCTCCAAATTTTCAAGCGCTGGAGACGCGTATTTTAGATAATCCGATGGCGCTTCGTGCCATGAAAAATATCGAACATCGTAAAGCATTGGTGGAGGTGCAGCAGACACGCCGTATACCTGATCTCACCCTGAATGCGGGCGTCGTACATCATGCACTCTTGGGCGGAAGCACAGCTGTGGCAGGTTTGATGGTGCCATTACCGCTATTTGATCGTAATCAGGGTAATCTCAAAGAAGCTTACGAGCGAGTGGACAAAGCTGTGGATGAGCAGACCGCGATGGAGTTGCGCCTAAAAACCGAATTGGCACAATCGTATGAAGCGATGTCAGCGGCATGGAATGAAATCAACATACTGCGTGATGAGGTGTTGCCTGGGGCCAAAGATGCTTTTAACGTGACACGCAGAGGTTACGAATTAGGAAAGTTTGGTTTGCTGGAGTTGCTGGATGCGCAACGTGTGTTGTTTCAGAATCAGCTTCTCTACGTGCGCGCATTGGCAAACTATCAGCGCCTAGTCAATGACATTGAACGCCTAATTGCAATGCCTATCGATAGCTTACCGACCGCACAAAAAACTTCCGCACGTTGATATTAAAAGTAAAAGGATTAAATGATGAACAAAACTCGATTAAGGCCAATCATTATTGTGATTGTCATAGGGATTGTATTGGGTGGGTTGATTCTTACTGCGGAAAAACCTTCTTCGGTTACAACAGATGCGGCGAGTATGGATACCGATGGAAAAGTGGATGAACACGGTACATCAGATATGAAGGGGCACGGTGCAAGTAATCAGCCTGGTATTGGGCCCAGAGGAGGCAAGCTATTCATCGACGGTGATTTTAGTGTGGAAATGACGATCTTTGAAAAAGGGGTGCCGCCGCAATTTCGCATTTATTTGTATGAGAAGGGTAAGTTATTGCCGCCTACAGCAGCCACTGTCGCGATTACGCTTTCCCGGCTGGGCGCGTCGGCGCAATTGTTCAAGTTTACGCCTGAAGCGGATTATCTGTTGGGCGATCAAATCGTCGAAGAACCGCATTCATTCGATATCGCTATCGCAGCTGGACGCAATGGAAAACTCATGCGCTGGAGCTATCATCAGGTAGAAGGTCGGGTGGAAATACCGGATGCCATGCTGAAAAGCATGGGAATCGAAGTCTTGACAGCTGGGCCAGCCACGATCAAGCCTAAGTTGAAACTGCCGGGTGAAGTAATTTTCAACGAACATAACATTGTGCGGGTGGTGCCGAGAGTTCCCGGCGTTGTAACTGCAGTTCATGGGCAATATGGCCAACAAGTGAAAAAGGACGAGGTACTGGCTGTTGTTGAAAGCCCAATGCTGGCCGATTTGCGCAGTCAATATTTTGTTGCGAAGAAACGAATAGCTCTGGCAAAGACGACCTATGAGCGGGAAAAACAGTTGTGGGAAGAAAAGATCTCTGCCAAGCAGGAATTTCTTCTGGCTCAGGAACTGTGGAATGAAGCTGAGATTGCGCTGAAGCTCGCTTCAGTCAAATTGCGTGCACTGGGGGTACAGCCTGAATCGAATCACTTGAAGAACAATTATACCCATTATGAAATACGCGCGCCCATTTCCGGAATCATTATTGCCAGAGCGATTGCAGTGGGTGAAGCGCTGAAGGAAGACAGGGAGATTTATACCATCGCGGATGTATCCACGGTATGGACGGCTGTTACCGTTTACCCTAAAGATCTTAATGTGATTCGGCTCGGTCAGAAAGTTGCAGTGAAAGCGACTGCTTACGATGTGGAAAGCGAAGGAACTGTTACCTATATTTCGACGTTAATCGGCGGGCAAACCCGTACCGCAACAGCCCGGGTCGAATTGGATAATAAAGAAGGAAAATGGCGTCCCGGCATGTTTCTAAATGCTGAGTTGGTGGCGGAAGAAATAGAAGTGCCCGTCGCAGTTTCTGTCGATGCCATTCAAACGATGCGAGATTGGTCAGTGGTATTCGGTCGCTATGACCCATATTTCGAAGTCCGCCCTTTGGAACTGGGGCGCAGTGATGGTGAAATGATCGAGGTACTCAAGGGATTGGCTCCCGGAGAGAAATATGCCGGCGGTAACAGCTTTGCCCTTAAAGCGGAATTGGGTAAAGCGGGCGCAAGCCACGATCATTAAATCGATGAACTTAATCAAGGCTAGCTATCATGTTTGAACGAATTTTACATATCTCCATTTACCAACGCGGCCTTGTGCTGATGGCGGTGTTGATGATGGCCGTCATCGGCGTCTATAGTTACCAGAAGTTATCAATTGATGCGGTGCCTGATATTACCAATGTGCAGGTGCAAATCAATACGACTGCACCGGGATATTCGCCGATAGAAGCCGAACAGCGCATCACTTTTCCGATTGAAATTATCATGGCGGGTTTGCCTCACCTGGACTATACCCGTTCGATTTCGCGCTATGGGTTATCTCAGGTTACCGTGATTTTCAAGGACGGCACCGATGTATATTTTGCGCGCCAGCAGGTCAGTCAACGAATCCAAGAAGCAAAAGGCCGATTGCCGCTAGGTATTGAACCAATGATGGGGCCTATTTCCACTGGTTTGGGTGAAATTTTCATGTGGACCGTCGACGCTAAGACAGGTGCAAAAAAACCCGACGGCACGGAATATACTTCGACTGATTTACGAGAAATACAGGATTGGGTCATCAAGCCGCAGCTTAGGATGGTTAAAGGTGTGACAGAAATTAACACGCTAGGCGGTTTTGTCAAACAGTTTCATGTGGTGCCGTACCCGGAGAAAATGATTTCTTTCGGTCTCTCATTGATTGACTTGGTGACCGCTTTGGAGCGTAACAATCTGAATGTAGGTGCTGGGTATATTGAAAGGAGTGGGGAACAGTATCTGGTTCGCATACCGGGACAAATCGCTAACCTGGATGAAATTGGCAACATTATTCTGGGCTCGAGGCAGGGAACACCCATTCGGGTCAAGGATGTAGCCGATATTCTGATTGGGAAAGAATTACGTACCGGCGCTGCTACTCAGAACGGTAAGGAAGTGGTGTTGGGGACGGTGCACATGTTGATTGGAGAAAATAGCCGAATCGTTGCTCAAGCTGCCGCCAAGAAATTGGAGGAAATCAATCGCAACCTGCCGGAAGGCATCGTCACTACACCGGTCTATGACCGTACCGCTTTGGTGGAAAAAAGCATTCATACGGTGGCGACCAATCTGCTTGAGGGCGCTGCACTGGTTATCGTGGTATTGCTGTTGTTTCTGGGCAACTTACGTGCCGCGCTGATTGCGGCGTTTGTGATTCCATTGTCGATGCTGTTCACGTTCACCGGCATGGTCACCAATCATGTGAGCGCCAATTTGATGAGCCTGGGCGCGATTGATTTTGGCATTATTGTGGATGGTGCGATTGTTATTGTCGAAAACAGTATTCGCCGTCTCGCGCATGAACAGATGCGGTTGGGGCGGGAACTGACGCTTGCTGAGCGTCTTGAACTGGTGTTTGATGCTTCCAGGGAAGCACGACGGGTGTTGATCTACGGCGAGCTGATTATCATCATCGTGTATTTGCCTATTTTTGCATTGACGAGTGTAGAAGGAAAAATGTTTCACCCCATGGCACTCACTGTTGTGACAGCGCTGATTGGAGCGATGATTCTCTCCCTTACCTTTGTTCCGGCAGCGATTGCCTTCTTTTTGTCCGGCAAGGTGAAAGAGACAGAAAGCCCTGTGATGGCGTGGGCAAAAAAAGCCTATGTGCCGGTATTGACAGCAACCATGAATAATCGTGAACTCACGGTTACGATTGCCATCGTGATTGTCATCTTGGCGGGTTTGTTGACGACGCGTGTCGGGAGCGAGTTTGTTCCCAGTCTGAACGAAGGCGATATCGCGCTGCATGCCATCCGCATTCCGGGTACCAGCCTGACGACAGCGATTGAAATGCAGAATAAACTGGAAGAAACGATCAAAACATTCCCTGAGGTCGATCGTGTGTTTTCCAAGATTGGCACTGCTGAAATAGCCACCGACCCTATGCCACCGAGTGTTGCGGATGTTTTTATCATCCTTAAACCGCAGTCCGAATGGACAGGGGAACATCGTACCAAGGCAGAGTTAGTTGACACCATAGAACAGGCTGTACGCAAGGTTCCGGGTAATAACTACGAATTTACCCAACCGATCCAAATGCGTTTCAACGAATTGATTTCAGGTGTGCGTGCCGATGTCGCAGTCAAAGTATTCGGTGATGATATGGATACTTTGTTGGCTTTGGGTGAAGCCATAGAACATCTGCTTGCAACCGTTCCCGGCGCAGCGGATGTGAGAACCGAGCAGATTACCGGATTGCCGGTGCTTTCGATTCAAATGGATCGTGCAAAAATGGCGCGCTATGGGTTGAATGGTCGCGATGTGCAAGATGTCGTGGCCATGTCAGTGGGTGGTAGAAGTACCGGCATGATTTTTGAAGGCGACCGCCGTTTTGATTTGCAAATACGGCTGCCGGAGCATTTGCGAACCGATATTGAAGTCCTGAAACGGCTACCCATCAATGTGCCGGCACAGAGCGTCGCTGTAGCTCCATTGAATCCGCAAGTGTCTCAAGCAACTCAAGCCACACAGGCGGCTGGGCCTGTTTTTGTTACCTTAGGTGAAGTGGCCAACTTCGAAATGACTCAAGGCCCCAATCAGGTGAGCCGGGAAAATGGTAAGCGCAGGATAGTGATTACTGCCAATGTGCGTGGCCGCGATCTGGGTTCATTCGTCCATGAAGCAGAACAATTGATCAATGAAAAAGTGCCTATCCCGCCCGGATACTGGACTACCTGGGGCGGTCAGTTTGAGCAGATGATTTCCGCAGCGCAGCGCTTGCAGATCGTGATACCGATTGCACTCGGGCTTATTTTTATTCTGTTGTACACGATGTTCGGCAATGTGCGTGACGGGCTGTTAATGTTTACCGGTGTCCCATTTGCCTTAACCGGCGGAATATTCGCCTTGTGGCTGCGTGACATCCCTCTTTCCATTTCCGCCGGGGTAGGGTTTATCGCGCTATCCGGCGTGGCGGTACTAAACGGTCTGATGATGTTGGCGTTTATTCGGGGCTTGAGAGAGAAAGGATCATCTTTGGATGATGCGATTCAAACCGGCGCTTTGACTCGACTACGTCCGGTATTAATGACCGCATTGGTGGCGTCGATCGGATTTCTGCCAATGGCGCTCGCCACCGGCACCGGCGCGGAAGTACAGCGGCCTCTGGCAACGGTGGTGATCGGCGGGATTTTGTCGTCGACTGCGTTGACTTTGCTGGTATTGCCAGTACTGTATCGGCTCGTCCATGGACGAGATACTTCGAATAAGGTCACATCGGTAGATCCTGAAACGAAAAAGATACAAGATTAATGATAGTGCCACCAGTTCACCGTGAGGGCAACGCGCTCGGTACCCAGTTCTGCGTCGTACATTGCGAAGAGCGAATTTTCTAAGCTGTATGCCCAATTGAGGATAGTTGATAAGTTATCCGCACTATGACCAGCTGCTGAACCGCCTGAGTTGTCACAGAAGTGTGAAGCCTGACTAGTTCAAGTTTTGTAATTGTACTCCATAGGGTTATTTGGCAGCTATTTTGATACCCAATATCAGTTGGAATACTTCTTAAAAACATCAAATTAGTACAGTAGGTAAAGATAAAATAACGATGAAAATCCATATCTTATTCATATCAATTTTGATATTAGCAACGTTTCATTTTGCTAGTTGTATGAGCAAAACGGCTAATAACAAGAATGTTGAAGCAGATAGAAATCAAGCTCTTTTTAAAGATATGCATATGGATCCTATTCACTATTCTGATAACGAAAAAGAGGTGGGTGCAGTCCGTCTTTCTGCACTAAAATTTAAGAGTCTCGGAATAAAAGTCGGCAATATACCCACACGTGTTCTTTCCGGGGTGGTGAACGCCAATGGTTGGTTGGAATTGTTTCCTCAACATAAAGCCGTCATTACAACTATTTTTGGAGCTAATATTACTGAGATCAAAGTAATTAAAGGAGAAAAAGTAAAAAAAGATCAGATATTGGTTTACCTTTCACATCCCAATCTAATTAACCTACAGACTGCATATACAAGAACCTATAATCAGATGCAATTTCTAGAGAGAGAATACCATCACCAGAAAAGGCTTCACGATGAGAAAATTGGCTCTGATGATGATATTTATCAGCAAACAAAGGCTCGTTATCAAATTATAAAGAGTGAATTAGAAGGTTATGACGCACAATTAAAACAATTAAATCTTGATGTAAAAAAATTGGAGAATGGGAATATTTCTCAATACCTACCAGTAGTAAGTCCTATTGATGGTTACATTGAGAAGATATTGGTGCAAACAGGTCAATTTGTAGATCCTCAAGCGCAAATACTAAGTATTATAAATAATGATTTTATACATGCCGATATACTGGTATTCGAGAAAGATATACACAAAGTAAAAATGGGTCAAAAAGTATCATTTGTGGTGGATTCAGTTCCGAAAAGAAACTTCTCCGCTACAGTTTTCTCTATTGAAAAAAATTTCAAGCGAAATCCTGGGGTAGTTCGTGTGCATGCCGAAATTCATCAAAAAGAATATTTTTTATTCCTGGTATGCGCATACATGGAAAAATCTATACGGGTGATTCATCAGTCAACACTCTACCAGAAGAAGCTATTATTATAGAGAATGGTAAGCCTTACATTTTTCTTGTAGAAACAAACGAGCAAGATAATAAAATGGAATGGGTATTTAATCCTGTTGAAATCAGAACAGGTATTTCTAATCAAGGTTGGGTGGAAATCAGTCTCCTTAAACCATTACCTGAAAACTCAAAAGTGGCATTGGATAATGCCTATTACCTGATCGCGGAAATGAAGAAAGGCGAAACATCGGATGTAACCTCGTGGCGATAATAGGTTTTAATTTAAGCGACTAATTCTACCATTCCTGTGCTTAGTCGATATATCCCGCCGACTATCCGAATTTTTCTCTCCTTCACTGATTGACTCAAGATCGGGGTACTATTCTTCAGCTCGGTAACAGTGAGGATGACATTCATCTTGACTGCATTTTCATATAGCATTCCGGGCATACTTCTCGCTGCCCTGACTGCGGGCAATAATGCAGTTGCCATTGTTTGGATGTGTCCTGGAAACTGTTTATTCTTATCAATGGCATCAATAGCGGCTCCCACAGCTCCACAGCTTTCATGGCCAAGCACCATGATCAACGGTGTATGTAATACGGCAACCGCATATTCAAGCGTGGCCAGAAAATCGACAGTTATATAATTACCAGCAACTCGAGCCACAAATAGATCCCCGTGAGCCTCATCAAAACACTGTTCAGGACCGACTCTGGAATCGGCGCAACCCAAGATAGCAGCGTAAGGGTTTTGCCCTTTAACCAGAGCGTCCTGGGAAGTATGTATGTCCAAGGATACAGTCGATTGACCACTAGCATGCCGCTTGCTGCCTGCCATTAATCTTTCCAAAGCTTGGTCAGGGGTAAGCACGTTTTCAGGCTGAGGCGGGATTTTGGTAGATGACGGCAAAGGTACCTTTCTTTCTTCCTCACTGGCAATACCTGCACTACTAATAATACCCAAACCCAGCGCAGAGGCTGCCGCCAATTTCAGGAATGAACGTTTTCGTGAATCATGCTGAAGGTATTCGTTCTTTTTGTCACATATTTGACACATAAAAGCTCCGGTATTTAAAATCATTCACATCAGAGTCAATGAGCAGGTATTTAGTTACTGATCTTTGCCTGTCACCTCGTACAATTATAATATACTTCGATATACTCAAAAATAAGCCATATAACGTTTTCTCTCGTTTTAAATCAATAATAATGTGAGCTTTCAGTTGTTAGCGTGTCAAAGAAACAATTACCCTTACAATTCATGGAAGTTTGTATGCCACAACTGGCTTGTAATGCACGGTAAACAGCACTGCAATATTGGCTGCCACGTTCAGGGTCGCGGTCAGTGCCTGATAGCCGGTTTGGTATGACACTCTAGAGAAGTTTTTCATGAATAAGTATTCGTTTTCTATGAATAGTATTGCCATACTTATGGCTATTAAAAATTAGACTTTATGCTTTATTACGCACTCAAAGTAATTATTTCGGCCATTGTAATAGTGGCGATTGCAGAGATTGCCAAGCGAAATACAGGACTTGCTGCACTTGTAGCGTCTCTGCCGCTGACATCGTTATTAGCTTTTATCTGGCTCCATATTGAGGGAGCTGCAGTGTCGCAGATCGCAGATCTATCAAAGCAAATATTTTGGTTCGTATTGCCATCGCTTCTGTTTTTCATACTGTTCCCAATATTACTTAAGCATGGCTTGGGTTTTTGGTTTAGCCTTAGTCTATCCGCAGTGGCCACCATTGGCTGTTATTTTAGTTTCATGTTTTTTCTACCTCGAATCGGGATTCAACTGTAAAAGAAAGATCGCTGCCAGAGCGGTCAAGAATTGGTGCACCAAGTGTTATCCCTAAGTATGAATGAGCTTAATTGCCGGTAAAGTTTGCAGCAATAAAATTGCCTGTGGATGTGAAAAACAAATAAAGTTTCTCTTTTGTCTTATCATCAACAGCAGGATTAGTAAATGTGACTAGCCATTCTTTGCCTTTTTTCCCATCTACCATCTCGATCTTATCTTGTTCAATTGTTTTCCAGGATGGATCAATCTTGCCTTGCTTTATTAATATCTCTTTTCGGTCAGACGCGCATTTTATTACAGTTTCTTCCGTTGCAACTTTATTGCCGTGAAAATGGCAACTGCTGTCTTCCCCTGCCATCGCTCCGCCGACTCCAAATATTGCAGTAACTAAAATCGTTATCATCAGTATTTTTTTCATTAAATCACTCCTTAGCAGTTAGTAAATTAAAGACTTTCACGTCCCGTATCAATGCTTTGCTCAACTTCTAGATCTTCATGTGCATGTTTGTGTTCTTGGATGGGAAAGCGAAAACTATCCGGATCAGAATCATGTTGATACCCGTGCAATTGCATAAACAGCAAGATTACTCCGGCATAAATAAGAGATTGGTTAGACGCAAAGCTGAAGCGTTTAAAAGATGGTTTATGTCTCCATAGAGAAAGCACAGACACCATAACCACCAAAGCAACGATCTGCCCTATTTCTACACCCAGATTAAAACTCAATATTCGTAACAGAATGCCAGTACTGTCGTCGCCAAGTGGCAACTGCTGAAGGCGGGTTGAAAGGCCAAAGCCGTGTAGTAAACCAAATAGAAAAATCGCGCCCAGCAGGTTAGGAGATTTCATATCCAGATACTTCTGGAAGCCGCCGTTATTGTCAAAACCCTTATAGATAACACTAAGTGCAATAATCGCGTCAATCAAAAAATAATTCCAAGTAATCTGGTAGAAGGTTGCAAAAATCAGTGTAATACAGTGTCCGACCGTGAAAGCTGTTACAAACTTGGCTATATCCTTGAAGCTGGTTAGGAAAAACACTACCCCAAATAGGAACAGTAAATGGTCATATCCAGTCAACATGTGGGTAGCACCAAGTCCTATATACTGAAGATATCCACCGCTTAGCATCCTCAGTTTATCTTCATCAGAAATACCATGCGCTAAAGCTGAAATTGGTATTAATAAAAATAATATTATTAAAAACTTGTATGTGGTTAAAAAGCGCATATCCAGAGTTGACATTATATTATTCTAAAAGTGGCTTTGAGGGCTATGCCTATTTGTTAGATTGGATACGCGTAACTATATAGTTTTGTATACATATTAGTAAGCATGAATCCGCTTAACATTCGATATTAAATATAGAAAGGAAAATAAAGTGGAACGGGTATATATAGCCGAGTGCTTCATTTTAGAAAACACAAACTTGAACTACAGTAAAAAAGTAAGTAGTTCAATCGTGCTATTTCAGCGATCAAATATTACTTAATCTCTGCAGCCAACTTGCGATGAGAATCGGCCATCTCCATATTCCCTTTTTACAGCTTGTTCATATAAATGGAGCATGCCTCGGCAATTTGTTTCCATATCTATACCTTGTCTACCATAGTACTGTCGTTGATTAATAAAGTACAGGAAAGCCATAATATTACTATAGTTATTTAATGTGCACTGCTTAACTTAAATTAGCTTATCAAATTGAGTGCCTTTTAAGTTAAGTCTAAGCAGCTTTATTACAACCTTGACAGAATTCCAAGAAGAACTAAAAAACTCAAAAACGTTTAACACTTGTGATCAAGAATCTGTACAGCAAGAAGAATTGCTACCGGACAGTTGAATCGGTGGACATGGTACATCTCCATAAGAACAGTAAACACAGCAATCTCCCGCTTTAGGCTTCAATAAATGGTGACAAGATTCACATTCATAAAAGAATTGACAGGCATTGGTCGGCATCGTCTCCAATTTTTGAGTTCCACAATTCGGGCAAGTAATAGTCGATTGCAACTGTATCGTATTCATTTGTGTATATTTGTCACGTAATTATTAAGTTTACAAAACCTGTGGAGCTCTCGAATGATTATTTGTTGTGATGATAAAACAAAAGTTACTCATTTCTACTTTAAACCACTTCTGCTGGTGCTTGCTTACAGGAATGGGATGTATCTCCACGCTCAAATTGGACAGTGGTATGCTGAATTCCAAACAGCTCACGCAATTCATTATTAATTTGAACCAATAGCAAATCATCAATGACTGCATCCGGCTTGATTAAATGCACGGTTAGCGCAATTTCCGTCGTGCTCATTGCCCAGATATGTAGGTCGTGAACTGCTTCAATCCCTGGAAGACTAGCGAGGTAAGCCTCAACTTTGGCCGGATGGATATTTGCTGGCACAGCATCAAGAGCAAGGCTTAGCGATTCACGGAGCAAGCCCCAAGTGCCAATACCAATAATTACGGCGACCACAAGGCTCATGAATGGGTCCAACCACAACCAGTCCGTGAATTTTATGGCGATAGCTGCCAAAACGACGCCAAGAGAAACGGCTGCGTCAGCCATCATGTGCAAATAGGCACCGCGAATATTCATATCTTGCTTTTGGCCGGACATGAACAGCCATGCCGTGAACCCATTAATGACTATGCCAACTGACGCCACCCAAATGACTGTATCACTTGCCACTGCCTCGGGATGGCTAAATCTGAGAATGGCTTCCCAGGCGATAGCGCCGACAGCAACAAGCAGAACCAGTGCATTAATCAATGCAGCCAAAATAGAAGAACGGCGCAAACCATAAGTATGCCGCTGTGTTGGTAACTTGCGTACTAAGACGCTTGCGCCCCATGCAAATAATAAACTCAAAACATCGCTGAGGTTATGGCCTGCATCGGCCAACAGCGCGAGAGAATTTGAAAGTAAACCAAAAATAACTTCAACCACAACGAAACCTACATTTAGCGCAATCCCAATTGCGAATGCGTGATCAAAGTTTTTGGGAACGTGGCTATGATCATGATCGTGGGAGTGGTTATGTGCCATATATAGGTTTTCTTTCCGACATGTTAATTTCTAAAAATAGCGGATTAACTAAAATTATATGGAACTGATCGGAGATTCGTAGACTGAACTACAATGGTTATACCAAAATGATCAGAAACATTGAAATAAAACGCTGCGCCAAATTATGGCACAAATTTTCCGCTGCACCATTACGGTAAGTATTTTAAGGAAACACTATGCGAAGAGAACAACTGGAAGAAAATCAGATAGGGTTATACGCTGTGGCCTTGACTGCCGGGATGGGGCTTGGATTGTGGCATCCTAGCTTCGGCGCCAGCCTGGAGTATTTGATTTCCCCCGTGCTTGCGCTGTTGCTATATAGCATGTTTGCGCAAATCCCTTTTCTTCAACTGCGCGAGGCGTTCGCGAATAAGCGGTTTACAGCTGCGCTATTGATGATCAATTTCATCAT
>NZ_QJJP01000018.1 GCF_003201565.1 Nitrosomonas sp. Nm84
GTTATATCGCTAGAGAGGTATATTACACTTTGAGAAAAAGAAATAATTTAATCAATAGCGCACAGATTGCCGCTTGACATTTAGAAGGGCATCCGCGGCAGTCAGTATGCCAGCCATGCATATCAGCAATTGCTTAAACGGCATGGCATGGTTTGCTCAATGAGCAGAAAGGGAAACTGTTGGGATAATTCTCCGGTCGAGCGTTTCTGATGAGGTACAGATTGGTAGAGGGGAAGCCGACAAAACCAGCGATATGCTAAATTCAGGTGAATATCACGGCAAAGCTGACGGTCAGACTCAATCCCAAACAGATAACTGATCAATTGCATCCGAAAAAACAATACCGGATCGATGGACGCTCGTCCATTGTCCATACACTAGAGTCCTTCTGTCAGGTCATACAAAAAGTCCAAATCTAGTAGCTTATCGACCTCCCTTAATAGATGATCCTTAGGAATAAAGCTTTCTAGATCTAACGTCGTGAATAATTCCCGTTGATGCGTTTGTTTGCCTTGCATTGATTTTTATCGGTGGTCGATAGTGAAGCCCTATTTTATAATCAAATCAAAGTAGTTTTAGGGGTTTTTCAACAGGTCGTCTGAGCTAGTACACCTGAATGATGCTGCTTTGCAAGCATCTCAAATTCATGTCTCGGCACAAGTTTTAGTATTTGGAAAAAGATTATATTACAATGACACATGGCCTGATTCTCCTATCTGGTTCAACAAGTTATGCGAAAACTTATTATACCAATTAGACCTGAATCGGGCCGCAGCACTTGCTCGTTAACGGGACAACAGTGATCCTGATATCACAATTCAATTAGCGATTTCTTGAGAAACTCCAAACTCGCTCAAGCACCAATACTAGAATTCATGCCAGTCTCCACTTCTATCGTTAACAATTCTCTTGTTCATAGCCCGATGCTGATTCCTTTCCATAGAAATTAAATTATTTTTCGTTGGACTAGATGTTCTAGCAATCAATGAATTATGAGTTCTTGCTGTGTTTCCAGTAGTAAGCTGTTGGCCCACCTTAAAGATTGAAATTGCACCTGCCAAATCCTTGGCTTGATTTTCCAGTGATTCCGCAGATGCTGCAGCTTCTTCTACCAGAGCAGCATTCTGCTGCGTTACATCATCCATTTGAACGACTGCTTGATTGATTTGCTCAATACCGGAGCTCTGTTCTTGAGACGCAGCTGTAATTTCTGACATGATTTCAGCAACACGTCTAATTGAAGTAACTATCTCTCCCATCGTTTTTCCTGCTTCGCTTATCAATTTGGTTCCATTTTCAACTTTTTCTGCTGAATCATCAATCAAGGTTTTTATTTCTTTAGCAGCGGCTGCACTTCGTTGGGCAAGATTCCGAACTTCAGTCGCAACAACCGCAAATCCTCGACCCTGCTCTCCAGCCCGAGCTGCTTCCACAGCCGCATTTAATGCAAGTATGTTAGTTTGAAAAGCGATACCGTCAATAACACTGATAATGCTTGCAATTTTATTTGAACTATCGCTGATCAAAGACATGGTGTTAACTACATCTTGCATCAAATCACCTCCCTTCATTGCAATAACACTTGCATCTGCTGAGAGTTGATCCGCTTGTCTTGCACTATCAGCATTTTGTTTCACTGTGGAAGTTAGTTCTTCCATGCTAGATGCGGTTTCTTCAAGTGATGAAGCTTGTTCTTCTGTGCGCTGTGATAAATCCAGATTACCACTGGCTATTTCACTGGATGCTTGACGTACTGCTTCAGCGCCATTGCGAACATCTGAAACAGTTGCTCTTAGATTGATGCTCATTTGAGTAAGTGATTTCATCAAAACTCCGAACTCATCGGAATACTCATTTGTGAATTTAGTTTGTAAATCACCGGCTGCGAGTGTGTTTGCCATATTGATAGCTTTGTTTAAAGGTTTCAACGTATTCTGTCTTATCAGAAACCCGCATACACACATTAACAAAACACCACTGACAGAGGTAACTCCAATAAAATTACTTAACCATGGAGCTACTTCGGTTTGAGTTAAACCCAACCAACCGGCAGCTGCAGCGCTTGCTAATAACAATGTTGGTAAAGATAAATAAAAAGCGATGCGCTTTCCCAACGTCACTTGAAAGAATGAAGCAACTTTACCAATAAAATCAGTTCGAACAATGTCACCATTTTCTATCTTGAGATTTTTAGCCTTACCATCAAGAATCTGACGATATATGGGCGTTACTTGCTCAATTTGTTGACGTGAAGGTTTTGTACGTACCGATAAATATCCAACAATAGTTCCATTCTCAATTAGAGGTATGGCATTACCTAATACCCAGTAATAATCACCATTCTTGCGGCGATTTTTAACCAGTCCAGTCCAAGGTTTACCTGCTTGAAGTGTTTTCCATAAATCGCTAAATGCTTCGGGTGGCATATCGGGGTGACGTACTATGTTATGTGCCTTTCCCAGCAATTCATCTTCTGAGAAACCACTTACCTCAACAAAAGTTGGATTCACATAAGTCAAGAGACCCTTTGTATCCGTGGTGGATAGAATTAACGTATCATCCCCGATCGGGTATTCTATATTTGAAACTGGCAAATTTACTCTCATGATTCTCATCCATCTTTAGTTTATAAAGTCTTGCAAGCAACAGAATATAGCGGCTTAATTCTCTTAAAGCTTTGCCAGAACAATCTGTCAATTTAGGTTTATATTCCTATAAACCTTAATCACATTAAGAAAATAAATGTATTGATCTATATCAACTAAATTGAATATAAATTTCTAAATTAAATTACTTCCGGCAAAACCCGAGGCTTATTGGGTGAGCGCCTCGAAGGCGCCCCAAATCATGAGCCGTCCAAGGCGGGCTAGACGTCCCGTCCAATTTCATTTGGTCGTAGTCACCCTCATGCTCTTGGTTGCGGATATACCCCCTGACTATCCCTACATCAAGCCCGGCTATCGAAACAAAATACCCTCGAGCCCAGAAAACCTCGCCAGTAAAATTCTTTACTCGGCCTCCGAATCGCCTCGCTATCGCAATCGCGCTCTTCCCCTTGATGTACCCCATCACGCTCGGTACCACATATTTCGGTAGTGTTACAATGACCGGTTGAATCTTCAACGGCGTACTTTGCGCAGGAATCAGTCTGAAGTACGCCTGGATTGAATGGCACAAAAGCTATTGACATCTGGAAGACGGGGGTACGACATGCTTACATCAAACCTAGAACGCCTCGACTAAATGGCAGGTAGAACGCTCGCATGGCACTGATCAGCGGAAGTTTTACCAACTATTGACTTATACAGATGATGTTGATCTGCACATCAAACTGGCCGAGTGGGAGGCTTGGGAGGGAAAACACCGTATGAGCGTTTAATCGAAAAAATGAGATAATTATTTTCCAGTCTGCCGAAGTCGTTTCCATCACAGCCTTATTGGGCGGCTTTTAGTAATACAAGTAATCGCCATTGGCGATTTATGGGTGGTGCATAGTTATTCAAACGATTTATTATCACTGACTTGAATCATACACACGCTGCATACTCAGTCGCATGTGGATAGAAATCAAATTGCGCTAAACTATCGATATATCAATATTTTTTCTATGATACTTCTATGAGCTATTATCAATATCATGTTTTCTTCTGTACCAATCAGCGCGAAGGCGATGCCAAATGTTGCAATAATTTTTGCGCACAGGATCTGCGGGATTATGCCAAGCAGCGTATTAAATCGTTAAAACTGAATGGCAAGAAAAAAATTCGTATCAATAATGCAGGCTGCCTTGATCGCTGCGACGAAGGTCCGATCATCGTTATTTATCCCGAGGAAACTTGGTATACCTATATCGATAAGGAAGACATCGACGAAATCATCGATGAACACTTGGTCAAGGGAAATATCGTTGAGCGCCTGAAAATTTAAAACCGGATCTGATTTGATGAACTTCTAAGGCGAGCACATGAATTCTGCTGTCATTCAAAAATTCTTCATTGACGGCCCCTCAGGTAAACTCGAAACTATTTTGGGAGAGCCCGGATCAACCCCGCAGGGTATCGCCATCATTGCCCATCCACACCCTCTGCACGGTGGAACCATGGAGAATAAGGTAGTGCATACGCTATTCAATACCTTGCTGGAACTCCAATTTATCACGGTGAAATTTAATTTCCGTGGTGTAGGTCAGAGCGAAGGTGCATTTGATCATGGCAACGGCGAGATAGACGATGTGATCGCAGTTACTCAGACAATTCGCAGCCAATTCAGCAATCATGTAACCGATGTGCCGCTACTTCTGGCAGGATTCTCATTCGGCGGCGCAATTCAATTGCACGTTGCGGAAAAGCTTAACCCCGAATTTCTCATTTTGGTTGCGCCATCGGTGGTTAATTTGAACGCACCGGCCGTGCCGGAAACCACGCAATGCGCTTTGATCATACAAGGTGATAACGATAATATCGTATTGCCGGATGCAGTCCTCGCATGGGCAGCACCCACCTCACAACCGATTGTTTTTATACCAGGTGCCGAACATTTCTTCCATGGCAAATTAGCGATACTCAAGCACGTGATACTCAGAGCATTTGCCAGAAAAGCTTAATGTTTTACAAGTTGGCTACTCGACTAACCGATGCTGGATAGCATAACGAACTAATTGCGCATTATTTTTCATATTCATTTTTTCCAGAATTCGAGACCGATAAGTACTCACCGTTTTGACACTGAGTGATAATTTATTGGCTATGGCTGTCAAAGATTCTCCTGATACAATCAGTTTAAAAACATGGAGTTCTCTATCCGAGAAAGTAGTATGTGTTAATGCTGCCGAATCCAGCACTGGATTAAACAGAAGTTTTTCCGCCAACTCAGGGTTTACGTATTTACCACCTCTAGCGAGACGCCGAATCACATTAATCAGTTGATCCGTTGGACTATCTTTAGTTAAATAGCCTGAAGCACCTGAACGAATGGCTCTAATCGCATATTCTTCTTCGGGATACATACTCAACACCAGAATACGCGCGGCAGTATTTGCCGATAAGATTCTTTTTAAGATATCCAACCCATTGATATCCGGTAGATTAATATCCAGCAAAATGATGTCCCATTCGCATTCTCGGGCTTTCTTTAAAATATCCTTACCATCAACCGCTTCTGCAACAACTTCAATATCTTCTGTTTCACTAAATATCCTTCTCAGTCCATCACGAAATAAAGCATGATCATCTGCAACCAGAACTTTAATCATTGATTGACTCCTCAAATAGTCCAATAGTCGCCACAGGTATTCTCAGTGTTACCATACTTCCTTCCAAAGGTGAACCGACTATTTCTAGTTTTCCACCTAATTGTTGCACTCTTTCATTCATGCCAATTATTCCAAAAGATCCAGGATTCAGCAATTGTGATTCAGTGATGCCTATGCCATTATCTTTAATGGTAATTACCAAACCATCCTGATCTTCAAGAAGCTCAATATCCACTTTTGTCGCTTTGGCGTGTCGTGCTATGTTGATAAATGCTTCCTGAACAATTCTAAAAATACTGGTCTCATGATGCTTGTTGATACACGATACATTTGGTATGGTCGATTCAAGCGAACATTTAATATTTGTCCGCTGTTCAAATTCACGTACCAACCATTCAATGGCGCCGTATAACCCTAAGTGATCCAGTACGTTGGGTCGCAAATTAACCGAAACCCTGCGTGCAGTTTCAATTGCTTCTCCGGTTAATTGATAAAGTGACACAATTCTTTCATGCATTGGTTCAGTATTTATTTTCTTTGAGAGCCAATCCAAATCCATTTTCAAGACAGTCAACGTTCCTCCCAGCACATCATGAATTTCACGGCCTATCCGAGTTCTTTCTTCTTCTCTAATATCTTGCAGGTGGGTTGTTAAATGACGTAGATTCTCGATCATCCTTCTCCGTTCAGTGATATCTTCAATCATACATAAATAACATACTTCCAAGTTTCCAACCATTTCAAATAGTACGATCGACATTTCAATCCAGATAACAGAAATATCTTGGCGCAAGATTCTTTTTATTATTTTAGAGTCATGCAACTGCTGATTGATAATGTGCGCTATGTCATCCTTGTAAAATGGCAAATCATCCGGATGAATGATATCGGATTGATTGATACTCAGAAGCTCATTCACACTTCTGCCCGCAATGGATGCATACTTTGGGTTTACATCGTAATATTTTCCAGTTTGTAAATTGATCAGCGCAATACCCAGGGGTGCTTTCTCAAAGATAGTTTGAAACCGCTTTTGCGCTTTTCTATTACTTTCTTCTATGCGCTTTCTCTCTATTGAATAACGGATAACACGTGCCAAAACACCCTCAGTCAGACTCCCTTTCACAAGATAATCTTGCGCGCCCGCTTTTATTATTTTTATTGCAAGTTTCTCATCATCTCTAAAAGACAATACTGCAATGGGTATATCCCCAGCACTTTCTCGCAATCGATTAATCGTCGTAATGCCGTCGCTGTCGGGTAAAGTAAGATCTGACAAAATTAAATCAAATGAGTGTTGTTGAAGTAATTCAAGCGCGGAACTTAATCGCTCTGCGTGAACCAAGCTGATTTGATCACCCATGGCCCGCTGTAAATCACTTTGCACCAGGAATGCATCAGTTTCATTATCTTCAATTAACAAAATATTAATCTTGGGCATCGTCATGACAAATTATGGTTCGTACAATATTGAAGCAGAAAACCAGAAATATTTAATTGATTTTGCTATCTTAATACATTCATCAAAATCCATCGATTTCCTGACATAACCATTCGCGTAATTACTATAAGCAATCCTGATATCTTCTCTTACTACAAAAGAAGTATAGATCAAAGTAGGAGTACTTCTAAAATCAGAATCTGCTTTTATTTCAGTCAACACCTTGAATCCATTCTTTCTGGGCATATTCAAATCCAACAAGACGATATCCGGGCGGAGTGCTTCACAACATTGTCCTTGTTGCTTTTGAAATTCTATGGCATGTACCCCATCTTTAGCTACATAAATCTCATAAATTCCCTCACAAAATGCAAAGGCTTCCTTAATCAATAAAACATCAGTCGGATTATCATTGATCATCAGAATCACATTTGGGCGAGTGTTTTTTATAACGCATGTGAGTGATCAATTAAATTTCGGAATTGTAAAATAAGCGGCTGAACCAACATTCGGTTCGGATTGGATCCATATTCTTCCACCGTGATACTCCACGACTTTCTTGCAAATTGCTAAGCCGATACCCGTACCGGCATATTCCCTACGGCTATGTAATCGCTGAGACACCCGAAAAATACGTTCTAGATATTGTTCCCCTATGCCAATTCCGTTATCAGTTACCGAAAGAATCCATTCACAAAAACTTTCTTTTACTCCAATATGAATTTTAGATGGCTGCGCTCTTTGGAATTTAAGTGCATCGTTGATTAAGTTAGTAAGCAACTGAATAAATTGAAAAGGAGTGCCTCTAGCTACAGAAAGTCGATCATGTGTAATTATCGCATTACATTCGCTGACGATGATCGATAAGTCTGTCAATACATTACCTAACAATCTCTCACAATCAACTTCCGTGAAGGTTTGATTTGCATTAACTTGCGTATAGGTTAATAAATCATCAGTCAGCATCTGCATGCGACTTATTCCTGTTATCACATGCAAAATCAGCTCGTCAGCACGGTCATCTAATTGGTGATCGCAGTATTTCTTCAGTAGTTGGACGAAACTATTAATAGCCGAAAGCGACTCCTTTAAATCATGCGTCACGACATAAGCAAATTGCTCGAGCTCATCATTAGAGCGAGCCAATTCTTTGATTTGCCTTCCATTTTTCCCTCTAATTGCTTAATCCTGTGACATCGATCCAGAGTGCAACATACTGATAGGGAGATTCCGCGCGATCGCGCAGTGGAATAATGGTCGCGTCTATCCAATAAAAAGTACCTTCTCTCGTCCGATTCTTAAACCATTTCTTCCAAATTTTTCCTGCCGTGAGAGTGTCCCATAAAACACGCATAAATTCTTTAGAATGAAAACCGGAATTAACAATGCGGTGACCTTCTTCTAACAATTCTTCCGCCGAATATTTAGGGGTTGCGCAAAATTTTTCATTGACGTATTTGATTCTGCCACTCTTGTCTGTAATCGCTATGCTTACATGCTCATTGAGTGCGCTTTCAATCAATTGGACTTCATTCAAGAGAACTGCTTGCACACCATAGAGTTCTTTTGCTCTAGCCATAATCCAATATCATTCGCTATATTTCGTAGAAATATAGAATCCTCGTTGTTTGACCATTTGATAAGATTGATATCTTCATAGAAAAAGCACACCTGTTCGCACATTCTGTCATTCATATTGCTCGGGAAATTTCATACAAATACGCCAACTTAACCCAGTTATCCTGGCTCTCGGCCTTATTCATGTGCGTAAGATTATTCTTATCAAGAAATGAATTGGGAATACATTGAGTTTTATACGCTGTAGTTTTAGGTGTTGATTTTCCTTTGAAATCGTCAAATTGATTCATCATTGAATGAAAAATTTGATTGAATAACGGATGCTTACCATAACCACATTCTTTACGTAAACTCATTTTGTGCCAACCCAGGATCTTGTTTATGCATCTGTTTCTTATCTTTACACTGGTATCAAGGACATATTCCTAATTATCGAGCAGCTAATATAAATAACGTTTCATAGTATCTGGCTGGAAATCCAAAGACCATAGGAACATTCTTACTATTTGCTACTTCTTTTATTCAATCAAGACCGGCTATTTCTGACTATCATCAATGAATCATTCAACCTCAGCACCTATTCGATTTAATTCATCAGTATCCGAAAAATATATCAATCTGTATCGAGCGTATATGTAAATGCAGTTGCTGGCTCCAAAACAAATTTTTCACCTATCCGTTATAAATGAAAAATAAATACACATCTTATTTTTTAGTTCAAACAAGATACAAAAAAGCAGCATTATGTCTTCATAAGACTGCAATTACTATGTTATACATTAATTATCAGACAGTTATTGCGCTCATAATAAACCAATGCTGAATGCAAAACAGGAGATTACCGGCACGATATATTTATTCTTATGCCGTTAAACCCTATCTTACTGTAACAAAATCATAAAAGAATAGGATATCTCATTGATTATTATCGACAACGACTCCAAGGAAAGATTAACCTATGTCAGCCAGGCATTCATAGGAGCCAGTGGATTCTCAGAAGAAGGGTTAATGGGAAAAGCGCACATAATATTGTTCGCCACCCCGATATGCCACCCGAAGCATTCGAGGATTTATGGAATACCTTAATGGAAATTTTGCTCTGAGCCAGTACATTTATACGATTCAGAAACAAAGCGCCCTCATTTCTTAAGCTTTGCTAATTGTTCTTTCAGTTCCTTGATTTCCGCTTCTGCGCGAATGCGTGGCGTAACATCCAATTGAACGCCCAGGAAATACAGCAAATTTCCTTTAGAATCAAACAGCGGTGACATTACGAGATGGTTGTAAAACAATTCACCACTCTTACGATAATTACGTAATGTCACTTCAACGGACTCCTTATTCTTGATTGCTTCCCGTAATTGACTAGCTGCCGTTTGATCGCGTTCCTTTCCCTGCAAAAAGCGACAATTCCTACCCACCGTTTCCGCCAGCGTATAACCGGTTATGGTTTCAAAAGCTTTGTTAACATAGACCAGTGGCATATCTTCTTGATCAGGATCAGCTAGTGACACCCCATTTACGCATGAATCAAGAATCTTGGACAATACTTGCGGAATTAATCCAGGGTCTTTTTCAACGATAAAATCCATGATTTTCTCTCCAGGTTAATCAATTACCAGCTAAATAAAAAAAGAACGCGGGCACATGTGGTTCCATTACTTCAAGTCAACTTGCTCTGCTTCAATTAATTTTTTGATATTTCTTACTGTTCTCTCGGTCCCATCTTGCACAGCGATTCGTACCAGTTTCTCAAATGGTCTCACATGTAAATCGAGGCTTAATAATTCAAAAATAAAAGTCAGTCGGCTATCCGCAGAATTAATGGACTCAATCATGTAATCACATCGATAAGGATTGGAAACACCTTCAAAACAAATGCGCATCCCTGCATCGAAGATCTTGATCTTAAATGTTGATTCGGACCGATTACCTTGATCGATGCGCACTTGACGACAGATCACTCCTTGTCTTATAGGGCCATCGGTGAGCTTCTCCAGATCCTTGACTTCTGGTGACCATCTCGGATAGTTAACCAGCAGATCAATTCCGATAAAATTGAAAAGCTTGTCGTTTGGACTCTGGATTATTGCGCTGGCCTTACCCATTACGGGACTGTCTTTGAACAAACCAAGCATAATCATGTCTCCTGCGTAGCGTTTGTTAAACCAGGTAAGTATCGATTCCTACCAATAATAAATCATATTGTGCTTCAACGAGCTCTTTAATTGCCAACGCCGGCACACCGGTTATTAAATTGCCTTCAGAACCCAGCCAGCCCACAGCATCCGCTGGCCCCAAGCTCACTACATAACCTAAGTCATGATGAAGGTATGGCTCAAGCAATCCGGGGAAGCCTGAATGTCGCAATATATTGCGTGCGACTAATTTACCTTTGCGGACAGCAGATTGCGCTGTTAATGTATTAGAGCCTAAGGATTGATAATAAGAACAATCGCCAGCCACAAAAATATTGGATAACGGTGACTTATCTACAATAACTTGCCCAAAGGCGTTAGCAGTAAAAATATTTTGTGTTTTCTTGCCTAAAAGCAAAATGGATAAACTGGAAGGCAGTTCAAATTGTTTTTCCGTTTGTTTCTCTGCTAACAAAACCTTGTTGGACTGTTGTCCACGATAGTAGGTATTCGGATAAAAAGCGATATCCATATCATGCATACGAGATTGCACATAAGTACTAAACCCATGGGGAAATTGCTCCAGCACATGCTCACCCGAATGAATCAATCGTAACTCAGCATTGCTTTTGATTCGATGGAGAAATTGTTTGATTTCAAACAAAAACTGTATGCCTGTAGCTCCTCCACCCACAACAGAGATCGATTGCTCGGACTGATTATGTTTGCCGAGCCATTTTGTCAGCAACTCAGAACCGGCGACAGTGGTGAAATCCTGCAGATCCAGCACATTGTCTGTAGGATCTGCGTCCCTACTTGCACAACCGGAAGCAATGAACAGATAATCAAAACGCAAGACTTCGTTATCCAGGATCAACTGCTTTTCTTCCTGACATCTCCGAAGCTCGTCTTGATCAACGCATACTGAAGCGGATATGTACCGACAACCATAGCGATTTGCTATATCGGCAAAGGGCACCAGCAAATCTGTCAAGGGATACCGGAATGTTTCATGTAGATGCGTAATTTTTACATGCTGTTCCCTGGGATCAATAATGGTGATATCCGTATCAGGCGCATAGCGCAACAAGGTCGTTAATGCGGCAATACCGGCATACCCGCCGCCTACTATTACTACTTTCAATCGCTTATGTTTCGATATATAAAACGGCAAAAAAGCCACATTGACTCCTTACTCACTGTGTTCGAAGAATATTGATCCCTTCTCTCTACTAGCCTAACACAACCTCGCATAGTTACAGTCTCGTTTTCATTACTATATCACTCGGAATTCCCTCACATTACTGATAGCAGTTAGTGAGGAATTTGATCGACTCGCCAGTTTTCCTGAGCCCAGTGCCAGAAGGAAGCAATGTCACCTTCTATCATCTCTAATGGTGGCTCCTGACCTAAAAAATGTAGCGCATTCACCAATTGCATAAGTGCATTAGATACATCGATTGGCGCAGCGTGGGTTTGTTTACTGAGCTTTTCACCCAGCGCATTGGTAACAACGGGCAAATGCAAATAGCTTGGCGTCGCATACCCCAGCAACCGCTGTAGCAATATCTGACGTGGCGTAGAGTCCAACAAATCCATACCACGTACGATATGCGTTATTTGTTGTTCAGCATCGTCTACGACCACTGCCAATTGATATGCGTACATGCTATCAGCTCGGCGCAAGACAAAATCACCAATATCATCCCTCAATCGTTGAGAATACAATCCTCTCAACCTATCATTGAATTCTATGACATCATTCCCGGTGCGAACACGGAGCGCATATGCTTTATTGATAGGGGCAGGATTTCTAAGGCAGGTTCCAGGATACACCGGCCCGCTCACTCCCATAATGCTGGAATCAGCAATCTCTTTACGCGAACAAATGCAGGGGTAGATAAATCCTAGCTTACCCAGCATATCCACTGCGTTCCGGTAAACCTCAGAACGCTGACTTTGATACATCACATCACCATCCCATTCCATACCCAATGTTTCAAGTGTATGTAAAATACTACTGGTTGCACCAGGCATTTCTCGCTGTCGATCGAGATCCTCAATCCTCACCAACCAATCACCGTGGTTGAATCTGGCATCAAGGTAACTACCCACTGCAGCCACTAATGAACCAAAATGTAGCGAACCCGTAGGCGACGGCGCAAATCTACCACGATACCTTGGACTCACATGGCGGCTATTTTCCACGAAGAATTAATGATCCAGATATAAAGTAATTTATCGACAACACAGTCTTCCAGTCTATTCAACTACAGAAATCAATAGTGACAACCCATGCGGACTCGCCTAATCCATTATAATTCTAAAAGAATACCGGTCATATTTGTTATTCGATTAGAAATATTAGAAATCCATCAAAAACTATTAGAGTAAATCATGCATATTCATATACTTGGAATTTGTGGCACCTTCATGGGTGGAATCGCAGTCATCGCACGCGAATCCGGGCATAAGGTTACCGGTTGTGATCAAGGTGTTTATCCACCGATGAGTACGCAACTGGAATCCCAAGGTATCGAATTGATATCGGGCTACTCCTCGGAGCAAATCCAACTGCAACCGGATATATTTGTAATCGGCAATGTTGTGACTCGCGGCAATCCATTGATGGAGGAAATACTCAATCGAAATTTGCCCTATATTTCTGGGCCACAATGGCTATCAGAAAATATTCTGAAAAATCGCTGGGTACTGGCAGTATCCGGTACACACGGTAAAACGACGACTAGCTCGATTTTGGCCTGGATTCTCGATTATGCTGGATTAAATCCAGGTTTCTTAATTGGCGGTATCCCTGAAAATTTTGGCGTATCAGCAAGAATTGGCAACACGTCGTTACCCGCTCGCCATTCCACAGCAAGCGCTGAGGGCATTTCACCTTTTTTTGTCATTGAAGCTGATGAATATGACACCGCCTTCTTTGATAAACGCTCTAAGTTTGTTCATTACCATCCTCGGACAGCCATCTTAAATAATCTTGAATTTGATCATGCTGATATCTTTCCAGATCTGTCAGCCATTGAACGTCAGTTTCACCACTTTGTTCGAATCATCCCTAACCATGGTTTGATCCTATCCAATGGAAAAGATGAGAATTTAAAACGTGTTTTAAAACAAGGCTGTTGGACTCCTGTCGAAGAATTTGGGGTAGAAACCGGTTGGCATTCAAAATTGCCGACAAACACCGAGATGGATGTTTACTTTAATGAAATCCATCAAGGCGACTTGCAGTGGGATTTATTAGGTGAACACAATCGCATGAATGCATTGGCCGCACTCGGCGCTGCGCGGCATGCTGGTGTACCGACTCAGCTTGGAATTGAGGCGTTGACGCGGTTTAAAAATGTCAAACGTCGTATGGAAAAACGTGGTGCAGTTAACGGTATTACCGTTTATGATGATTTTGCACATCATCCGACCGCCATTCAAACCACATTAAATGGTTTGCGAACACATGTCGGTAAGGAAAGAATCATTGCTGTATTTGAGCCTCGTTCGAATACCATGAAAATGGGGGTATGGAAAAATAGCCTTGCAGACAGCTTACTAGAAGCTGATCAAATTTTCTGTTTTACTCGAGACGCTCAGTGGGCAAAAACCGCTTTGGATAACTTGGACAAGAAAATCAGTTGTTATGATGACTTAGAACTGCTCATCAAAAATATCTTACTTGTTAGCAAGGCCGGCGATCATATTGTAATTATGAGCAATGGCAGTTTTGGCGGTATTCATGAAAAAATACTAACGGCCCTGCATAATCGTTGATTCAATGCCTCTGACAGGTCACTAGCCACCTTCAAATTCACACAACGAAAATACTTTGCATCCCAAATTCTCCAAGCGCGCCCTCCCCCCTACATCCGGCAGATCGATCACAAAGCAACATTCCACGACCTCTCCCCCCATATCATGAATGAGCTTAACCGCCGCTTCCGCTGTCCCGCCTGTTGCAATCAAATCATCAATCAGCAGCACACGATCGCCCGGTTGAATGGCATCTACATGTATTTCGATACGATCGGTGCCATATTCCAATTGATAATCTCGGCCAATTGTTTCTGCCGGTAATTTATTCTGTTTGCGAATGGGAATAAAACCTTTATTTAACTGATACGCCACAGGTGCCCCAATGATAAAACCGCGCGACTCGATCCCGACAACTTTATTCAGCTCAGTATCTTGGTATCGTTTGGAAATTTCCTGGATTGTCATACGTAATCCAATGGGGTCCTTCAGCAATGTCGTTATATCACGGAACATAATCCCTTGATGTGGATAATGCGGAACGGTACGAATATGAGATTTAATCGACATAATCCTTAGCGGATACGTAATGAAAGTATCAAAAACAAAAGGCCTCAACCCAATGGTTGAGGCCTTTTAATATCACTTCAATAGCTACACTATTTTATAAATCTTAGTGATCCATTGCAGCTTTTGCATCAAAGCTCTTTGGTGCTTTAACTTGGGTCATCATGTCATCGTCCCATTTGCCTTCAACATTCATGTGAAGCGCAGCACCCAGCAATACAGCTTCAATCAGGTTATGACTGAGGTATACATAGAGCCCTGGTTGTTTGAATTCATATGCGGCAGCAACTGCTGCACCGCCTGGAACCCACCAGGTTTCTTGGCTGGTCAGAGGAACATCGGTGAATGAACCACCCACCCAATACAGATCAGCATGACCGCCAATCAAGTGTGGACGGGAATCACGGTTGGCTTGTGAGTGAATAAACAGTACTTTTTCGCCTACTTTAGCTTTCAGCGCATTGTCGCCTGTAATTGCACCAACAGCACCATTAAATACTACGTGTGTTGGAACGAGTCCTTTGGCAGCTTCCAGCATATCCGCCATACCTTCAGCTGGTGAGCCATAGGATTTGAACTTGCCGCTAGCATCTTTAGGCAGATAGAAATCTTGTTCGCCGATATAGAAAGCTTTATCGTATTTATATGGTTTGCCTTTTGCATCTTTCAAGCCATCTTTTGGCAATACCATAATCGCGCCATTCATACCAGAAATGACATGGAATGGAATCATGGTTCCACCTGGTGCGCAATGGTAAACAAATACGCCCGGTTTAACTGCTTTCCAACGCAAAATAACTTCTTCACCAGGTTGTACCAGCGTTAAACCGGCACCACCCAATGCACCTGTTGCTGCGTGGAAATCCACGTTATGTGCCAACGTACTGGTTTTTGGGTTAGATAATGTTAACTCAACATAGTCACCTTCATGTACTACGATGAGCGGACCAGGAATACTACCATTGAAAGTCAAGCCCCATACTTTTGCACCAGGAGCAACTTCCACCAGTTTTTCTGTGGTTTCCATGTGCACTTCAACAATCTTAGGTCCTTTGCTCACCTGGTCATGTACAGGTACATTCGGTGGAGCAACCAATTCTTGTTTTACACGTGGTAATTTAGAAATGTCTGTAGCGGCCACAACAGCTTGAGTTGCGCCAAAACAAAGCAATCCTAATCCTACAACTGCCTGAACAGCTTTAATCATATCTCCCTCCATAAATGATGAACTTTGCGCTTCTTTTTATGCGCCAATCTATTCTGTTGTATAACCGTTGAGGCTACATCAACACCTGCCCTTTAAGAGCAAAGGGCGGAAGCGCGACTATACACTTTCTGAGGAAAACTGTCCATTCTTAATAGCCTACTATCACAATGAAATCAGGGTTATTAGCCTTGTAGCAATTTCATCTCAGCAGCAGCCAAATTTTCTTGTGTACCTTTAAGCACCATAACATCACCTGCTTCCAATCTTGTCTCGCTAGTAGGTAACAAACCGCGAATATTGCGCCTTCTTACCGCAGTCACTTCAACCGCCAGGCTTGTCAAATCAATATCTCCCAAAGTTTTATTGATAGCTGCCGCACCTGGAATCAGGGTAATCGTTAATAACCGTGGAAATATTTTCTCGCTACCATCGTCTACCTCATCAGTCACGCCATAATAGAAACCACGTAACAAATTGTAGCGCTGCTCACGAATTTTTTTTATGCGTCGTAAAATACGTCCGGTCGATATGTCAACAAACATAAGTGCGTGAGATGCCAGCATTAAACTCCCTTCCATGATCTCTGCGACAACTTCCGTTGCGCCAGCTTCCTTCAAAATATCAATATTACTATCATCATGCGTCCGAACAACTACGGATAATTCCGGACGTAATTCTTGGACATATCTGAGGATTTTTAAGGCGGAAACAGTATCGGCATAACTCACCACCAATACTTTTGCGCGCATCAAACCTGCAGCAATGAGCACTTCGCGTCGTGCTGCATCACCATAAACAACGGACTCTCCCGCTGTAGTCGCTTCACGGATACGCTGCGGATCAAGATCCAAAGCGATGAACGGTATGGATTCCTGCTCCAATATCCGTGAGATACTCTGGCCACTGCGCCCATAACCGCAAATAATGACATGATCTTGTGTTGCCATGGTTTGAGTCGCGATCGATGTGATCTGCATGGCTCGATGCATCCACTCAGATCTGTAAAAGCGTCGCATCATCGATTCACTATACTCAATCAGGAAGGGGGCGATAAGCATCGACAACACCATGGCAGCCAGTACCGGCTGCAGTACCGGATTTTCAATCAGCCCACTTGAGCCGGCTTGTGCCAGCAACACAAATCCAAACTCTCCCGCTTGCGCCAGACTCATCCCGGTTCTAGCCGCCACACTGAAATCCGTACACAATAAACGTGACAGCCCAGTAATCACGATCACTTTGGCTAGAATAAGTGCTACCAGAATAACAAATACCCAAAGAAAATTTTCAACGACTACGTGTATATCCAATAGCATGCCAATCGTCACAAAAAACAAACCCAGTAAAATGTCGCGAAACGGTTTGATATCGTCTTCAACCTGATAACGATATTCCGTTTCGGAAATGAGCATACCCGCAAGAAATGCGCCTAGCGCCAACGACAAACCCGCCAATTGGGTCAACCATGCGAGTCCCAAAGTAATCAACAACACATTCAACACGAATAATTCCGACGATCTCTGACGGGCAACTACATGAAGCCAGGGACGCATGAGCCGCTGCCCTAAAAACAAAATAATTGCCAGCACGATCATCACCTTCAGCATGGCAACCAGAAGATCATTGGTATCACGATCAATTTCGGTTGCCAATGCGGGAAGAATAATGAGCATTGGAATAACCATCAGGTCTTGAAGTAACAATGCCCCAATAATCTGCCTGCCATGGGCGGAATTAAGCTCTAGCCGTTCTGCCAGCATCTTAATCACGATGGCGGTGGAAGACATCGCCAAAGCGCCTCCTAATACAAATCCAACACGCCAATCCAGTCCAAGTACCCAGGCGACAGCCATCACTAATAAAATGCTAATAACAACTTGTGCGGTACCAAAACCAAACACAATACGTTTCATGGCAATAAGCTTAGGCAAACTGAACTCAAGACCGATACTAAACATCAAAAATACCACCCCAAATTCTGCCAGATGACGCGTTTCATCACTTTCAGCGATCCACCCCAAAGCATGAGGCCCGATGATGACCCCCGCAAGCAAATACCCCAGCATGGGCGGCAGCCGCAATAAACGAAAAACAACGACGGCCAATACCGCGGTAGCTAACAAAATGAGAACAGGTTGTAAGGGATTCAGCATGGGTAACAAGCAATCTAACTAAATGCAAGGAAAGTCGTACAATACTTTAGGATCGGACTGACCACAATCTATTCAACACATAATGCTATAATCGCGCTGGTTTAATACTTCATACGGAAATGCCAGTACCTCATCTTTCTACTGCCCTGCGTGGCCCCATCCTCGACCTTGAAAATCGTATCATCAATGCCATGCCAACCATCGAACACTGGTTAAGGAGCAAATGGCGCGAACACACGGTACCTTTTTATTGCTCGGTCGATTTGCGCAATAGCGGTTTTAAATTGGCGCCTGTTGACACCAACTTGTTTCCTGGCGGTTTCAATAATCTCAATCCGGAGTTTATTCCGTTATGCGTACAGGCAATGATGAACGCTATCGAAAAGATATGCCCCGATGCACATAGCCTGTTATTGATACCGGAAAACCATACCCGCAATACGTTTTACTTACAAAACATCGCAACGTTGCAGAATATCATGCAACACGCCGGACTAAATGTGCGCATTGGTAGCTTGCTGCCTGAAATCACCACCGCCACCAAAATTGATTTGCCGGATGGGCAAACCATCACACTCGAACCCATCATACGTAAAGATAATAAGCTAGGTGTCAGTAACTTCGATCCCTGTGCGGTACTTCTGAACAATGATTTATCGACCGGTATCCCGGAAATTCTGCGAAACTTGAACCAAATTATTATTCCACCTTTACATGCTGGATGGGCAACACGACGAAAATCCAATCACTTTGCCGCGTATGATCGAGTCGCGCAAGAATTTGCTGACCTGATCGACATCGATCCTTGGTTGATCAATCCACGGTTTACTTCGTGTGGTGAAATCGACTTCCGCGAAAAACAGGGAGAGGATTGCGTAGCCAGTTCTGTCAATCGAATTCTCTCTGTAATCCAAAAAAAATATCAGCAGTATAATGTCAAAGAAGATCCTTTCGTCATCGTCAAGGCCGACTCAGGTACTTACGGTATGGGCATTATGACCGTCAAGGATGGCGCGGATATTTATAAGCTCAACCGCAAGCAACGCAATAAAATGGCTGTGGTAAAAGAAGGATTACAGGTTTCCAATGTATTGGTGCAAGAAGGTGTTTACACATTTGAAAATATCAACCAAGCTGTCGCGGAACCGGTCATTTACATGATTGACCGCCATGTCGTCGGCGGGTTTTACCGGGTACATACCGGGCGCGGCATTGATGAAAACCTGAATGCTCCCGGCATGCATTTTGTTCCGTTGGCATTTGAAACCGCTTGTGTGGTACCTGAAAATGCCGCGCAGCCCGATTCCATTCCCAATCGGTTTTACGCATACGGTGTGGTTGCACGCCTTGCTTTGCTGGCTGCAGCATTAGAATTAGAACAAGATAGCTCTGAAATTCCTGGTTGAAGCAAACATGAAACTTGCTTTTATCATTGATCAGCTGGATTCTATCAAAACCAGCAAAGACTCAAGTTTCGCAATGATCTGCGAGGCCATTGCCAGGAACCATCAAATTCACGTGCTCTATCAGCATGATCTTGCATTGTTGAATAATACCGTCACGGGCTTCTGTCGCGCTCTGACTTTAACGGATACGCCTCACCAAGATGGTCACTGGTATCACACCAGCGATACGTCGGCCATGCCTTTATATGAGTTCGATGCGATTCTGATGCGCAAAGATCCGCCCTTTGATATGGAGTATGTTTACAGCACCTATTTATTGGAGCTGGCGGAAACGCAAGGCGCATTGGTCATCAACAGTCCGCGCAGCATCCGCGATCACAATGAAAAATTGGCCATCACAAAATTTGCACAATTTATCGCCCCCACCCTGGTCACCAGTCAGGCGCATTTGATCAGGGAATTTCTCAGCAACCATCAGGATATCATCCTGAAACCGCTGGACGGCATGGGCGGCGCCAGCGTGTTTCGCGTTCACAGCGCCGATCACAACATCAATGTGATTCTCGAAACACTCACCCACTATGGAACACGCACCATCATGGCGCAGCGCTATATTCCTGAAATTGCGCAAGGGGACAAGCGCATACTCCTGATTGCCGGCAAAGCGGTGCCTTATGCACTGGCACGCGTTCCGAAACCGGGTGAAACACGCGGCAATCTGGCTGCCGGCGGTACTGGAACAACGCAACCATTATCCACGCGCGACAAGGAAATCGCGGAATCACTCGGACCGGAACTGGCCGGACGTGGCTTAATGCTGGTTGGATTGGATGTGATTGGCGATTACCTGACGGAAATTAATGTCACCAGTCCGACCGGTATGCAGGAAATCACCCGGCAAACGGGATTCCATGTGGCAGGGATGATGCTGGATGCGATCGAGACAGGTATCGAAAATGCCCGCAGCAATAGCTGATCGTTTATCTTGGGTTAGCAAAGTTACCGACGAAACCCATATTCCAGAATAAAAAACTGCGGCTTGAATTGTGCCAGCGGTTCATACAGCTTCTTTAATTCTTGTTCCGGTCCATGGATTTCCAAGCGCACAAGTTCAGCAATACTGAACACCTTATCCAGCAGATCGCCCACATTATCCAGATGCATCAACACTCCTTCCGCATCCTCGTACCCTTCGCGGCAATACGCTTCATCGCCATTAAAACTGAATCCATAATAAAGACATTTCTGCTCTTTATTTGCCCTGGCAACAAATTGTTCGCAAAGATTTTTGAAGTTGGCATGTTGACCGTTTGGAATCTTGAAATAAGGTGCAATGGAACAACATTTATCGTGCGTTGACTGTGGATTGCACGGATCGTGCGAAGTGTTATCAATTGGCTTCCATGACACCGTAGCCGGTTATGTTAATCCGGCAAGTTCAGCACAGACGTCATGATGCGTTCGTGTTGAGCTTGCCGTAAGCTTTACATCTTTAGTGTACTGTCGCGACCTCTTTTTGCTCGCAGATCAAATTGGCGCAATACGTTTCGTGGATACCATCCAGAAAACCCCACAATGCGTCACACGCTTCTTTGGTAGCTGCCAGCACTTCAGCCTGCTTTTCCGGGGTGTCGGCAAAGCGCTCGATGATTGCCCACTCGGCTTGCGAATGATAAACATCGGCTTTTTCATGCACCGAGAAAAATTCATAATCTTCAGGATTTTTCATGCCGTAGAATTTTGCCAAGCCATCAATTTTCACGGCGGCGATGTCAGGCACTTGCGATTCAAATGCATGCAATGCAGCCAATCCGGCATAAAACGGACGGTTTAAGCAAATATCCCGGAATGTGGCAACCAAGTTCTCTGTCGTCGGCAATGCGGCAGCATTTGCCAAACTTTTATCATTTGCACCCAAGGCAAACGCAAAGTTTTTCCATAATGCCGGATGATTTTTCTCACCGTGTTCTTCGTCGATCAGGTTTTTCAATACTTCCTGCCGTACGCTGATATCTCCACTATTCGTTTCTGCATGAATATGCGGTGTATTGAAATGCACCGCACTTAAATAGGTGGGCTCAGCCAGTACATTGTAAAAATACTGCTCGGCATAATGACGCAGTTGCTCTTTAGTCAGTTTACCTTCGGTCCAAGCAACATAAAAAGGATGCTTGAGCAGATGTTTCTCGCCAATAATGGCATTGATTTTTTGTTTGAGTATGGTATTGGTTGTCATGATTACTCCTGTTAAACCGAGATAGATAAAGTACGCTGTATATCATCGCTAAATAACACTGCCAAGTCAAATTTAGCCGGTCCGCGCAGCGCTCAAATGAGTGGATAGATGCCGACTCGCTGCAATCATATTGCGCAACGCTGGCTTCACTTCATCCCAATTGCGTGTTTTTAATCCACAATCCGGATTCACCCATAATCGCTCGGCCGGTATGCGTTGTGCGGCTTTTTCCATCAGTTCGATGATTGAATCGATGGAAGGAATATTGGGCGAATGGATATCATACACGCCCGGACCGATTTCGTTCGGATAATGAAACTGATCGAATGCATCGAGCAGTTCCATATCCGAGCGGGAAGTTTCAATCGTAATCACATCCGCATCCATGCGCGCGATGGCCGCCATGATGTCATTGAATTCCGAATAACACATGTGCGTGTGGATCTGTGTTGCGTCGCTTACGCCATTAGCAGTCACGCGAAACGCACGGATCGCCCAGTCCAGATAATCGCTCCATTGCGATTTTCTTAGCGGCAGACCCTCTCGCAATGCGGCTTCATCAATCTGGATAATGCTAATACCTGCCTTTTCCAATGCCAGCACCTCATCGCGTATCGCCAGCGCCAATTGCATGCACGTATCTGCACGGAGTTGATCATCGCGTACAAAGGACCAATTCAACATTGTCACGGGCCCAGTCAACATGCCTTTCATCGGTTTACTAGTGAGCGACTGAGCGTATTGAATCCATTCCGTGGTGATGGCTTGTGAATGTAAAACATCGCCATAAATAATCGGCGGTTTCACGCAACGCGATCCATACGATTGCACCCAACCAAGCTGGGTAAAGACATAACCCGCCAATTGTTCGCCAAAATACTCCACCATGTCGTTACGTTCAGGTTCGCCGTGCACCAGGACATCCAACCCCAATGCTTCTTGCTCGTGCACGCAAATTTCAATTTCTTTCCGCATCGCCTGATGATATGCCGACTCTGATAACCTGCCCTCGCGGAAATCACGCCGTGTTTGGCGGATTTCCTGTGTTTGCGGAAAAGATCCGATGGTCGTCGTCGGAAAAGGCGGTAACTGAAATTTTTTCCGTTGCACGATGGTACGTTGATGGTACGGCGATTGGCGCGCACCCATCGCATCATCGATTTCAAGCACGCGCCCTTTTACGGCTGCCTGATGCACGCGCTTGGATTGTTTGCGGCTGATTACCGCCGCGCTATTCTCCCACAACGCTGCCGCAACGCTATCTCTGCCATGATCAAGCGCGTTTGCCAGTAGTTCAATTTCACCTAATTTCTGTACCGCAAACGCTAGCCACGAGCGAATTTCCACATCTAACTTCTGTTCGCTATCCAGATCGACTGGCACATGCAGCAATGAACATGAAGGCGCAAGCCAAAGACGATCCTGTAAGCGCGCATGGATAGGTTCCAGCCAATCCAGTGTTTTCGTCAGGTCGGTTTTCCAGATATTGCGCCCGTTGACGACACCCAAAGACAGAATTTTATGGCTGGGCAACCAATCAATGACTTTAGCCACTTCGTCGTAGGCTGTGGTGGTATCCAGATGCAATCCACTCACTGGCAATTCACAGGCTAATTGCAGATTATCCTGCAATTGTCCGAAGTAAGTCGTCAATAGCAGATTGGGGGATGCGGCTTGCAACTGATAATACGCTTGTCTCAATGCATGCTTCCACTCCTGGGTCAGTTCCATGACCAACACCGGCTCATCAATCTGCACCCATTGAATGTCCGCATTTTTGAGTTCATGTAACAATTGCGCGTAGACACTCAGCAAATCATCTAGCAGTGCCAGCTTATCTGAGCCGTCTTTGGATTTTCCCAACCATAGATAAGTGACCGGACCGAGAATCACCGGCTTTATTTGATAATTCAGTTGCTTCGCTTGCTGAATTTGCTCCAGTAAATGACCAGCATGTAATGAGAATCGCGTATTCTTGTCAAATTCCGGCACGATGTAATGGTAGTTGGTATCAAACCACTTCGTCATTTCACCGGCATTAACACAGGAGCAAGCGGCATTGTCACTGACGGAACGCCCTCTTGCCACGCGAAAATAGCTGTCTATCTCGTCGCCGGGCAAAGTACTGACACGCGACGGAATATTACCCAACATGAAACTGGTATCCAGCACATGATCGTATAACGAGAAATCGCCTACCGGAATCCAGTCGAGCGCAGCCTGGGCTTGCCAATGCTGCGCTCGCAGCGCTGCTGCAATTTCTAATAAAGCTTGTTCAGAAAGCGCGCCTTTCCAGTATTTTTCTAACGCGAATTTTAATTCCCGATTTCTACCGATCCTTGGAAAACCAAGATTATGTGTTGTTACCATGATTCCATCACCACTCAACGATTAATAATAGTCCGGCTATTGTATGAACAATGAGTAATGAATAATAATGATAAGTTTTGACATTCCAATAAGGATTTCTCATAGATGATTGAGCACAGTCACCTTAAAATCATCCAAGCGCTGCATGCCAATGGCACACTGACCGAAGCTGCCAATGCGCTATGTCTGAGCCAGCCTGCTTTATCGCATCAAATCAGTTATCTGGAAAAGAAATTAGGGATAACACTATGGGAACGCGAGGGCCGCAGCTTGCGCCTGACCCAGGCGGGCACATTGCTATTGGAAGTGGCCAATCAGGTTTTGCCAGTTTTGTCGCAGGCGGAAAAAACGCTTGCCGCATATAGCGAAGGCCGGCAAGGGATTTTACGCATTGGCGTTGAATGCTATCCCTGCTTTGAATGGCTCACCGGAATGATCGGACAATTCATGCAGCAACTGCCCGATATCGATATCGACATTGTGCAAAAATTCCAATTCTCAGGCTTGGAAGGATTACTCAATCATCATATCGATGTGTTGATCACGCCCGATCTCGTGAAAAAAGCACATATTGATTATGAAATTCTGGCGGAATACCAGCTGGTATTGCTCGCTTCTACCGACCATCCGCTGGCAAACATTAAACAACTCACGCCAGAACATTTGAGTCAGGAAACCTTGCTGACTTTCCCCGTGCCACTGGAAAGATTGGATATCCTGACGCATTTCTTAACACCCGCGCACTTAGCACCGGAAAAAATCAAACAAATTGAATCACTCGAAATCATGCTGCAAACGACCGCGCTCAAACGTGGCGTTTGCGTACTACCGGAATGGCTCGTCGATATTAAAAACAAAGACCTCAGGCTCAAAAAAATCCGGATCGGCAAAAAAGGACTATTTCAGAAATTGTACCTGGCGCTGCGAAAGCCTGACAAAACCATTCCATATATCAAGAAATTTATAGCAACAGGACAGAAAATAGTCAATAATTCAATATCTTGAGTGGCATATAGAAAAAATAAATACTCTTTTTTTAAAGTTCATTTTACGCAAATCGGATGTTTAGGCGAATATGCTGCTGAACGGTAAAATAGACCGCCAGAAGAGGTCCTTGATCCCTTGCGAAAGTGCAGTAGATGCAAGATCATATTCAGATGATCAGCAGTATGTGTGGGTCAGACTTCACGTCCGAATAGTCCTCCAAGGATTCGTCTGTCGATATGCTTGTCAAGATAGGCCGCACCAAACCCACCGTAGAGTTCCTTCTTCGTAACATCCAGTTCCAATTCTTTAGCCACCAGTATTTTTTGGGTAGAAGGACGCTCGCACATAGCATCGTAAAACGTCTGCAATGCTGGGTCGTCTCGAAACAGATGCATCTCTGGTATTTCGAACAGTTCAGAAAACATTTGGCTAAGCTCGAGCGTGTAGAACAACTGGAAATCTGGCAGAAAAGGTTCTTTGCCAAGTAGGAATGGCTCCATTCTTGAGCCACTAACTAGTCGGGATAGCCACATTTTGCTCAGCAAGACAGAAAATAGATTATAAATATGCGCTTCTTTTTCAATCTTGAGTTTCCAAGCTTTTGGAAAATATCCGCTGACAACAAACCAGTTGAAGAATGGACCTGCTATGGAGAAAGTGATGAAGTCATTCTTGGCATCGACCTCTGCACAGAGCATTGGATCATCAATAGGATAAAATTTTCGTGTTTCTGGGTAGATTCTCGCGAGATAACGACAGATTGCGTGACTTTCCGAAATATCAATACCATTGACATCCCTAAGAGTGGGAATTTTCCCAAGAGGATTTCGTTCCATGTGCTCTGGCTTGAGCGTGCTCCCTTGAAATGGAGACACTCGTTCATATTGATAAGCTAGACCGGTTTCCGAGAGGATATGCGCAACTTGGCACATATAAGGTGAGAGCCAGAATCCGTACAGCGTACGTTCGACGTTTGATTGTGTGGACATGGTAAAACTCCTTTTGCATTGCGGTTTAATGTTGAGAGATGCCAATCAGAGGCATGGTGCTGATATGCCGACAGTAGTGCCAATGGCGTTCGTTTCATTCTCCATAAATATCAAATGAGGATAAGTCCCGTCACACCACTCGCTCTAGCAAATACCTCACCTGTCAGGCAAAGGTTTGAAACCCATTCCAGAATAGTGCTACTCTAAGCAGATCCAGCGGGCCAAACTTATACATCGCTGATTCGTGCGATGACGGCATGCTGGAAACACGAATACTGCTTCTGAATAATTAAATTACTGCAATCTTCGTACTTTGTTGCCATTTCAGCACCCCTTTTGAATAGCTCGCTACCATTTCTTTCTGTAGAGAATCTCTTGCTAGCGCGATTGGCAAATATTGCCTGCGATTAGCAAGTGGTTAAAGTATAGGTCTGAGAACGGATGACGTGTAGTCTGCTAAATTAATTATCAGAGTTCTATTTTTGAAACAATAAATAGGTAATTCCTATGCAAGACCTGAATGATCTCTATTACTACGTCCAAGCCGTGGATCATGGCGGCTTTGCTCCGGCAGGCCGGGTCCTGAGTATGCCGAAATCGAAGCTTAGCCGCCGCATCGCCAAGTTGGAGGAACGCTTGGGTGTGCGCCTGATCCAGCGCTCGACACGTCACTTTGCAGTTACCGATGCCGGCGAGGCTTATTACACGCATTGCAAGGCGATGCTGGTGGAGGCTGAGAGAGCCCAGGAAGCAATAGACACGTTAACAGCCGAACCCCGAGGTGTAATCCGGATGACATGCCCCATACCGCTGGTAAATGCTTATGTGGGAGTGATGCTGGCCGATTTCATGGCGCGCTATCCGCACGTCACGGTACAGATGGAAGCGACCAATCGACGTGTCGATCTGGTCAATGAGTCGGTCGACATCGCCCTTCGTGTGCGGCCACCGCCTCTGCAGGATAGCAACCTGGTTATGCGTGTTCTGACTGATCGAGGCCAATGCCTGGTAGCCAGTCCGGCCCTTGTCGACCGGCTCGGCCTCCCTGCTGCACCAGCTGCTTTGAACACCTGGCCGAGCATGGGCCTAGGGGTCCTGCAACAAATCCACGCCTGGACGCTACATGGGCCAGATGACGCGCACGTAACGCTTCATCACACGCCACGCTTCGTGACGACGGACATGATTGCGCTGAGAGATGCCGCAGTGGCCGGTGTGGGCGTAGTGCAGCTACCGATAGTCATAGCGCGGGATCAGCTGGCGGCTGGTTCACTCGTCAGGCTTGTGCCGGATTGGGCGCCACGCCGGGAAATCATTCATGCGGTGTTTCCGTCCCGGCGCGGTCTTCTGCCATCCGTACGAGCATTGATCGATTTTCTCACACAACGTTTCGAGATACTGCACGAGGACTAGGGCCTGTTAACACTACCAGAACCTGCGCAACGGATCCATTTCTGCTATTGCATTCTTCATCGTTTCAAAAATAGAACCCTGATAACTATTTAGCAGACTACACGTCATCCGTTCTCAGGCCTATACTTTGACTACTTTATTGCAAGCACTATCGGAGGATAAATGTCAAAGCAATTATCTTGCAGCGAACGCACAACAACCGCGACAACTATCGACGAATCTCTTCGGCCGTTATTAATTCATGGCTTGAAAGGCATCGAAAAAGAGAGCCTCCGAATTAACCGGGGGGGATCAATATCATTGTCACCTCATCCGGCTCAGCTTGGAGCCGCGTTGACTCATCCGAATATCACAACTGATTATTCTGAAGCCTTACTTGAGTTGATCACGCCAGCATTATCGGATGGAACGGAAGTGCTGGATTCCTTGACGGATTTGCATAAATATGTCTGCGCAAATATCAATGACGAATTATTGCTGGCGGCCAGTATGCCTGTCGGCGATTTACGGAACCCGGCCATTCCCATTGCCGAATATGGTTCCTCCAATGTCGGGAGGATGAAGCACATCTACAGGCAGGGCTTAAGCTATCGCTATGGCCGCTGCATGCAAGTCATTGCCGGGATCCATTTCAACTACTCGCTTCCTGAGGCATTCTGGCCGCAATACCAGCATTCCATGAAAAATGTCGACGATCTGCGATCCTTCACGACGCAGGCTTATATGGGAATGATCAGAAATCTGCAGCGCTATGGCTGGCTTATCCTATATTTATTCGGCTCGTCCCCGGCGGTCGCCAAAAGCTTCATCGATAGCCGTCAGTCTGCGCATTTCCGCACCTTGGAGAAATTCGATGAAACTTCCTATTACAAGCCTTTCGCGACCTCTTTGAGAATGAGCCAGATCGGCTATTTTAATCCCATTCAATCTACGTTCCATATTTCCTTTAACAGTATTGAGGAATATATCCGCGACCTGAGCAGAGCGACAACGATCCCTTATCTCGAATATGAAAGGATCGGAACAAAGGCAGGCAACCGGTACCGGCAATTAAATACCCATTTCCTGCAAATCGAGAACGAGTATTACACTTCGGTGCGGCCGAAACAGCCGACGCAATCCGGCGAGAGGCCGCTGCAGGCGCTGGGAAGCCGGGGGATTCAATATGTTGAAATACGCTCTGTGGATGTGGATGTGTTTGAACCTACGGGCATTGCGATCGAAACCATGCGTTTTCTTGAGGCACTGAGTCTTTTGTGTTTGTTTCAGCCCAATTCGGGGCATGATTTGAAGCAGCATGACGAGATCAGCAATAACGCATTGTTGGTGGCTAATCGTGGCAGGGATCCAAGTCTTAAGCTGCTGGACAACAGGCGTGAAGTCCCGCTACGGCAGTGGGCGCTGATGCTGTGTGAGCAGATGCAGGAGATCTGCGAGATCCTGGATAACGGCAATGCCGATACCCCCTACACCTGCGCATTGCACCAGCAGATCGAAAAAATTCGCCATCCCGAGTTGACGGCTTCAGCAAGGATGCTAACGGCCATGCGCGCGCAAAAGATGTCGATTACCGAGCTGGTATTGCAGAAGTCCCATGAATACACCCGTTATTTCAGGAATGCCGCGCTGGATGCAACGATAAAGAGGAATTTTGATCTCCAGATCAAAGCATCGCTGGCGCAACAGAAACAGCTCGAGGCCACGGATGAGATCCCTTTCGATCAATACCTGAGCAACTATTTCTCGCAAAACACCTCAGCCAGGCTACTCGACGAATTTCGTAAGCCCATGCAAACAACGCAGGCACCGGCAAGGAATGGCCATGTTGAGGCCCATTCCCGTCGTCATTTCTCCACTTAAAAAGGAGCTTTCTCCATGACGCCGGCAATCGAAATCAAGCAGGTGCACAAGCGTTTCGGCACATTGCATGCCTTATGCGGCGTTGATCTCGAAATCAACGCCGGCGAATTCTTTGCTTTGCTTGGTCCCAATGGAGCGGGAAAGACGACGCTGATCAATATCATCGCAGGTCTTGCCCTTGCCAGCAGCGGCAGTGTCAGGGTAATGGGGCACGATGTCGTCACCGGGTATCGTGAAGCACGTCGCATGCTGGGCGTGGTACCACAGGAGCTGGTATTCGATCCGTTCTTTACCGTTCGGGAAACACTTGTGTTTCAATCCGGTTATTATGGTTTGAAGAAAAATAACAACTGGATAGACGAAATAATCCATCATCTCGACCTTGCCGATAAGGCGGATACCAACATGCGTTTGCTGTCCGGCGGCATGAAGCGGCGCGTACTGGTAGCGCAGGCATTGGTCCACAAGCCTCCGGTGATCGTTTTGGATGAACCCACCGCAGGCGTAGATGTGGAATTGCGCCAGGCCCTTTGGCGTTTCATCAAGCAATTAAACCGCAACGGTCATACCATTGTACTCACTACGCATTATCTCGAAGAAGCAGAGACTTTATGCAACCGCGTGGCAATGCTCAAAAATGGCAGTATCGTTGTGCTTGATAGCGTCAGAAATCTCATCAGCAACATTTCAGGACACCGGATACGCCTGCGGCTATCTCCCGATACGCTGCCGGCAGCGTTACAGCTACTGACAATCAGCCACGACCAAGGCTACTACGTTCTGGCAATCGAGGAATACTCTCAGCTTGGAAATGTGATGACAGCATTACACGCGGCCCAGACCCGAATTCTGGATCTGCAGATATTGCAACCTGATCTGGAAGAAGTGTTCGTAAAGCTGATGCACGGTACAGAGAATCTGGAGTCTACATCGATATGAATGGATTTCTTACGCTACTCTACAAGGAACTGCTGCGATTCTGGAAAGTCGGGTTCCAGACCATATTTGCACCCATGTTGTCTGCCTTGCTTTATCTGTTGATTTTTTCTCACGCGCTGGAAGAACGGGTGCAGGCATATCCCGGTGTAACCTACACGGTTTTTCTGATTCCGGGATTGGTGATAATGGCTATGTTGCAAAACGCTTTCGCTAACTCTTCATCAAGCCTGATTCAATCGACGGTCTCGGGCAATCACATCTTCATGCTGTTATCACCGCTTTCTTACCAGGAAATATTCACTGCTTATGTACTGGCATCGGTCGTTCGTGGCCTGGTGGTAGGACTAGGTATCTGCGTGGTGACGCTGGCGTTTTTTGAACTTCCCCTGTACTCGTTCGCATGGGTATTCGCATTTGCCTTGATCGGCACTGCGTTACTGGGCGCCTTAGGCATCATTGCGGGAATCTGGGCGGAAAAATTTGAGCAGCTTGCTGCATTGCAAAACTTTATTGTCCTGCCACTGACGTTTTTATCGGGAGTTTTCTATACGATCCCCTCGTTGCCTCCATTCTGGCGAGAATTATCGTACATGAATCCGTTTTTCTACATGGTAGACGGGTTTCGCTACGGCTTCTTTCGCACCTCAGATGTTTCACCTTACCTCAGCCTTGGGATTCTGGTGGCATGGTTCCTGGCGGTATCGTGGTGTACACTGCGAATGCTGAAAGCAGGGTATAAAATCCGAAAATGATCCGTAGTGGTTTATCAATTTTCCGGGAGAACGTCAGTCTCATGCATCCACAAAAACTGGACAAACCAAACAAACAAGGCAGGCTGATAGAATATTTCAATCCTGCTACAGTAACTGATCTTGTAATACCGATCCTGTACTTACTAAAAGGTTTACTACGTTTATGATAAATCATATGGAGAGTAATATCATACGTCGCGTGATGGTAGGCACCGACCGCTCCGAAACCGCCGACCAGGCCGTCCACTGGGCCGCCGAATTCGCCGATCGCTACGACGCAGAGTTGTTCGTAATACAGGTGATGGTGCCGCGGTATCCGTCCGCTACAGAATTCGGCGAAGCCGAACAAACGCGCGCTACGGCCTACAGCAATGATCTGACGCACTTCGCGCAGCAGCTCGCCGGGGATCGCGGTCATGCTCTTGTCGTCATTGATGCTGATCCAGCATTGGCGATCGTGCGCTCCGCTGAGCAGGAGGCAATCGATGTACTGGTGATCGGTAATTTCGGCATGGCGGGTCGAAAAGAGTTTTTGCTTGGTAACATACCGAATCGCATCAGTCACAGTGCCCACTGCAGTGTGATGATTGTCAATACTGCGCACGTTACCGGTGAACGTCCATCTGACTCGGTACGAGCGCATCTATTGCGGGGTGAACCTCCGCCATTTGAGCCTCGATTGGTGGCGCGTGCTACGCATATCACAGCCGTGATGGCGAAACATGGCATCAAAGAGCTTTTCGGCCAATCCAACGAAGCGGATACGTCTATTCGCCGTCAGCACGCCAAAAGTTTACGTGCTGCTTTGGAAGAGCTGGGTCCGGTATTTTCGAAACTCGGTCAAGTGTTGTCAACTCGCCCCGATCTCCTTCCAGCCGAATTCATTGAGGAGCTTGCTCTACTGCAGTCTCGTGTGCCGCCAATGGCTGAGAGCGAGGTCGTGCGAGTTTCTGAACAAGAATTGGGCGTTCCGTGGGAGGATGTATTCCAGTCGATCGATCCGGATCCGCTCGCCGCAGGTACAATTGCTCAGGTCCATCGTGCCACACTCGAAAGTGGGGACCGGGTCGTGGTCAAGGTTCAGCGTCCCACCGCTCGTGATGATATCGAACAGGATCTCGCTCTGCTCGAGGTGTTTGCAGAGAAAGTCGGAAATCGTCCTGCGCTCAATCAAGTGATCGATATGGAGGCCGTGTTCAAACATCTCTCTACCTCGCTCCATCGTGAACTCGACTTCCGTCAAGAGGCCGACAATATTGAGCGGATGCAGGCAGTACTCGCAGACTATAATCAGCTTGCCGTACCCAGAATCCATCGGGATCTGTCCACGTCTCGATTATTGGTTATGGAAGAGATTCAGGGCATATCAATCAAGCAGGCACCGGATGGTCCAGAGCGCATAGAGGCTGCTCGGCAACTGTTGGAGAGCTACTACAAACAGATTATCGTCGATGGGTTCTTCCACGCCGATCCCCATCCAGGCAATTTGATGTGGTGGAAAGACTCCATCTATTTTCTCGATTTCGGAATGGTTGGCGCAGTAGGAACCGAACTTCGCGAGCATCTCTTGTTAATGTTGATGGCCATGTGGCAGGAAGATGCCGGGTTTCTCACCGATGTCACGTTGATGATGGCGAATGTTACCAACAGCGGCAACCTCGATGTAGCTCAATTCCAAAGCGATATCGGGCAAGTCATGGCAAAATATCGTACCGCCTCGCTTGCTGAGATGCAGATTGGGCCGCTGCTGCAAGAAATGAGCGCAGTGTCGTTACGGCACGAGGTGCCGCTACCGGCTTCGCTCACGCTCGCCATCAAGGCACTGGCGCAGGTACAACTGGCGACTGCCGAACTCGATCCAGAACTCGATCCTTACGATGTAGCAGGCAAGTACTTGGTACGCTTGATGGTCAAGCGCATGGGTACCGCACTCAATCCAAAGACACTCGTTTATCAATCGCAGAAGTTGAAAGTACGTGTTCTGCGCGTGATGGAAGCGGTCGAAACCCTCGTCGGTGCTCGCCCTGGCGGTTCAAAGCTTGTGGTGAATTTCCAGGCGAATTCGCTGGAGGATATAGTGCGTCACACGGGACGACGCCTGACACTCGGTTTAATTGCTGTAGCCAATGTTTTGGCCAGCGGACTTACCGCCACGTCGACGGTTGTTGCCGAGTGGGTACCGATTACATTCGGGGTCGTCGCAGCTCTGCTGACCCTTGGTTTGATTATCGATCTGTTGCGAGGGCGTTGAAGATAAAAATGATTTACGACGCAGGATTGTTTGGTGCCGAAGATTTCGCGTTACTGTGTTTGATCGAACGCAACACAGCTTTCTCGATTAGATAGGCAATAATCATCATTAGCATGCCTACTAATCGACGTTCCATTTTTCGAGTGAAGGACATTCTAGAGATCGTATCCGTGGAAGGGTTGTTCATCATAGGTCTATTATCGATTAAAGGATTACGATCCGCAACGAGTAACTTCTTGCGCTTCCTGCCCATGCCGAACCGGAACATCCACCATCGACGTTATCCATGATGAATGATCGTGTATCAGCGTGGCTGGATAACCTTGGCCTCAGTATGTATCGCGAGTCGTTTCAAGACAACGCGATCACTTGGGATGTTCTACCCGATCTGAATGCAGACGATCTGAAGGGAATGGGTGTCTTACTAGGTCATCGAAAAAAACTCTTGCGCGCGATTGCCCAATTGTCACAAAGCGATGAAGTGACAGATCCGAAGGTTATGCCCGTTGCCGTCATGGCGGAAGAGCAACCATTTCCTCCCGAACGAGATCAAGCAGAACGTCGCCAGTTGACGGTGATGTTTTGTGATCTTGTGGATTCAACAGCACTGTCTAGCCGGTTGGATCCTGAAGATCTCCAGGAGGTGATTCGGCGCTTTTTAGACACTTGTGGCCAAGCGATTGGCCGGTTCGATGGCTATATCGCAAAATATATGGGAGATGGAATGTTAGTCTATTTTGGCTATCCCCATGCCCACGAAAACGATGCGGAACGAGGGGTACATGCCGGACTAGCTATTCTGGATGAAGTGAAGATGCTTAATCGAGACAATCCCCATCCACCATTCGGTATTGCTGTACGAATCGGGATCGCGACTGGTCAAGTTGTAGTCGGCGAACTGATGGGTCAGGACATTGCCAAGGAACGCTCAGTGTTCGGCGAAACCCCAAATCTCGCTTCCCGCCTCCAAGCACTGGCTAAACCCGATCAATTGATCGTTGATCCGGCGACGAAACGGCTTGTCGGAAAAGAATTCGAATTCTTGAATCTTGGCGTCTTTTCACTGAAAGGGTTCGACACGTCTGTCGAGGCTTGGCGGGTTCTAAGTATTAGGCTGTCGGCCAGCCGGTTTGATTCCTATCGTTCCAGCCAATTAACCAAATTTGTCGGCAGAGAACAGGAGATGTCACTCCTGTTGGGTCGTTGGCGCGAGACCGTCGGTGGCGAAGGACAGGTCATGCTCCTAAGCGGTGAGGCCGGCATTGGAAAATCGAGAATGGCCCATAGTCTGTGTGATCGCCTTGCAGATGAACCGTACCAGACGATTCAATTTCAATGTTCACCGTACCATACCAATACCGTACTCTATCCGGCGATTACTTTTCTACGGCAAGCTGCGGGACTCACAAGCCAGGACAGCGTGCAGGTGCAACTGCAAAAGCTTGATGCTCTCGCTCGCGAAAGCGCAATCCACAACCAGGATATGGTGTCATTACTGGCGGACCTGCTCTCGATCGAAGGCGATCACTTGAATTCACTGCTCAATGTGTTATCAGAAAAACGCAAGGACATGACACTGGAAGCACTCGTGCAATATCTACAAGGGCAAGCCGATCACGGCCCAGTGTTGTTCATTGTGGAAGATGCCCATTGGCTTGATCCAACAACGCTGGAACTGATCATGCGAATCATGGGCCACATCGGGCAGATGCGTGTGTTGCTGTTGATCACCTCTCGACCCGGCTTCAAACCGGTGTGGTCGGAATACAGTTACGTGACGTCCCTGACGCTCAGTCGGCTTCCACGCCGAGATAGCGCTGAATTTCTTGCGACGATGACAAGAGGAAAAGCGCTTCCGCTTGAAGTGCAACAGGCGATTCTAGCTAAAGCGGATGGCATACCGCTATATATCGAAACATTGACGGAAAATGTGCTTGAATCTGGATTGCTAACGGAGGGAAACGATTCATTTACGTTGAATGGTTCCTTAAAGGGATTGACCATTCCAGACAATTTGCAAGCGTTGCTCATGGAACGGGTAGATCGGTTGGGATCGTCCAAAGGGATTGTTCAAATCGGTGCAGCAATAGGGCGTGAATTCAGCTACGAACTGTTACAGGCCATAGCCGAAATGCCGGACAGCCAGTTGAAAAATGCCCTCGACTTGATCGTCGCGTCTGGACTTATTTTCCAAGAGGGCGAAATACCTCTTGTAACATACCACTTTAAGCATGCACTCATGCAAGACGCGGCCTACAGCATGCTAGCCAAAAAACCCCGGCAAGCACTTCATGCTCGCATTGCCGAAGCCCTAGAGGGTAGGTTTCCTGAATGGGCAAATCTGGAACCGGAACTCCTGGCTTATCATTATGAGCAGGCAGGTTTGACTGGTCCGGCAATTGATTATTGGCATCGCGCGGCTCGTCGCGATGCGGAACGATCAGCCAATATCGAAGCGCTCCATCATTTTAATCAGGCGCTAGCGTTGCTGAAGGATCTGCCGCAAGACCTGGAGCGCAATGCTTTGGAGTTGGAGCTCTTACTCGCACGTGGAGTCCCCATGCTATCCGTCAAAGGCTATGCATCCGACGACGTGGAACACAATTACCAAAGAGCAAAGGATTTGTTACAAGAGAACAGCGGTTCCGTGCAACAATTTCTAGCCATTCGAGGATTATGGGCCTTTTATTTGGTTAAAGGACAACTCGCCAATGCACGCGGTTTAGCTGAAAATCTCTATACACTGACTCGCCACGAGCAAAACTTGGATTTACTGATTGAAGCGTATCATGCCTTAGGTGTGAGCTGTTTCTTTCTTGGTCGGTTTGACGAAGCAAAAACCCATCTGCTCGTCGCAAAATCCCTACATGATCCGAATCAACAGCGTTCACAAATCTTCTTCTACGGCCAAGATCCCGGAATAACCGCGAGGGCTTTCCTGGCCAGGACATTTTGGATATTAGGCGAAGTTGACCAAGCTGAATCTCTAGCACAGGAGGCGATTGGCATGGCGAGAGAGTTGGAACACCCATTTACCCTGGTTTTTGCCTTAACATCCCTGTCTTGGCTTTACTCCACGCTTCGTAACACGGAAAGAACGCTGGAGCTCACCGACGAGGCGATTGCGGTTTCCACACAATACTCATATAAATTGGGGTTGGCGTGGGCGACGTCTTTCCAAGGTTGGGCGTTGGCTAAAAATGGACAAGAAGAAGGTCTCGCCAAGTTAATTAACGGGCTTTCCGCTACCCGAGCTACAGGTGCAAGTACCAACAACACGTTTACATGGGCGCTTCTGGCAGAAATCTATTTACGTAGCAATAGAATTGACGAAGGCTTGGCCGCCATTGAGGAGGCGCTAAAGCTTGCTGTCCCTGGGGGAGAACTGTTTTGGCACGCGGAACTGCTTCGACTGAAAGGCGAACTGCTGCTGAGACAGCCCGACGAATCAGTCCAGGAAGCAGAAGAGTGTTTGTGTGAAGCCTTGAAGATCGCGCAGGAACAGCATGCAACAATGCTTGAACTTCGAGCCACCACGAGTTTGGCCAAACTTTGGAGAAAACGCAGTAAAGTGGATGATGCTAAACGCATCTTAAATGCTGTGTGCTCCAGATTCAACGAGCGTGTCGACAACCTCGACTTGATTGAAGCGAAAAAAATCCTTGAACAGCTTAGTGTGTGAAATTTAAGTGCAAGAAGTAGCGTTTAACCAATATTTTGACGTGGTTTAATGAAACCGGACACTCCAGTTAAGAGAAAATAGCTTAATTGGAGGAAGAAATGGTAACGAGAAAACAATATACAAAAGAATTTAAATTAGATGCTATCAGCCTGGTATTGGATCAGGGCCATACGACGTCAGAAGTATCCCGAAGTCTGGAGATCACGCCCAATATGTTGAGGAGGTGGATCAGGGAATACCAGGCAGATGATGCTGATCAGTCATTCCGGGGTAATGGGAAACTGACGCCGGAGCAAGAAGAAATCCGGCAGTTGAAAGCGCAAGTCAAGCAGCTCAAGCTGGAGAGGGAAATACTAAAGGAAGCGACGGTCTTTTTCGCGAAAGAAACGAAGTGAAGTATTCGTTCATTACCCAAAGGAAAAAGACCTATCCTGTTGGCCTGATGTGCCAACTCATGGGTGTAAGTCGTAGCGCCTACTATGATTACGTTCGGTGCGTTGATAATTGTTCTGAAAGTCAGCGGCACGAGGAAATACTTGAAGCGGTTCGGGATATAGCAAAATTCAGCAATTATAGTTATGGTAGCCGCAGAATCGGAAAAGCGCTAAATGCGCTGGGTTATCGGGTTGGTCGCTGGAAAGCTCGAAGCCTGATGCGGGAGGCCGGTGTGCAAGTCAAGCATCGCAGGAAATACAAAGTGACAACCAATAGCGATCACAAACAGCCGGTATTCGACAACAAGCTAAATCGGCAGTTTGATGTTGCAGCCCCCAATCAAGTCTACGTTGGCGACATAACCTACATTTGGACTCGGGAAGGCTGGTTGTATCTGGCTGTGGTCATTGATTTATTTTCCAGGAAAGTGGTCGGCTGGAGCATGAGTCCAAGAATGAAAGCCAGACTGGTATGTGATGCATTAAGAATGGCTATCTGGCAGCGCCAGCCGCAAGCAGGACTGATAGTACATTCGGATCGCGGGTCGCAATATGCCAGCAGAGAGTACCGGAAGCTTCTGGAAATACATGGCTTTATGGGTAGTATGAGTCGCACCGGCGATTGTTTCGACAATGCTGTGGCAGAAAGCTTTTTCGGCAGCCTCAAACAGGAGCGAATCCACTGGCGCCATTATCAAACCCGTTATGCAGCTCAGCAAGATGTGTTGCAGTACATTTCCATGTTTTATAATAGTCATCGACTGCACTCATACTTGGGGTACAAGAACCCAAATCAATATGAGGTAGAAATTGAAAGCGTAAAGAAAGTTGCTTAACTGAGTTGTCCGGTTTTACTTGACCATGTCATTTCCCTCGCAAATAGCGTTGAACTTGAATTGAATTGATACCAACAAATCAGCATAAGTCCAATACTAACTTGCGATCTTTTCCTAACACTGTATATCTTCATTACTTTACAAAAATATCCAGTTAAACTATCGCACTTTCTAAATCCGCATCGCTTTTATGGACGAACAATCAAGCCTGCTAGCGTTATTTACCAGCAGTTTCCTAGCTGCCACGCTGCTTCCTGGTGGATCTGAGGCTGTGCTTGTGGGTGTTTTGCTGGCATACCCTGAACTTCACTGGCAAGCGCTTATTTGGGCAACGATAGGCAATACACTGGGCGGCATGAGCTCGTATTTGATCGGCCGGTTTTTACCGGATGAAAAAGCACTGTTAAAGAAATCGAATGGAAATTTACGCGGCTTGGGGTGGGTACGTCGGCATGGCACCCCTATACTGCTGCTGTCTTGGGCACCACTTATTGGTGATTTATTATGCGTTGCTGCGGGGTGGCTGCGCACCAATTGGCTATGGGCGCTAATATTTATCGCGATTGGCAAATTTGCGCGCTATTGGGTGATCGCTACTGCCATGAATTGAAAATTATACGGCTCAGTTTACTCATATTGATGAATAAACTGAGTCGCCATTAACAGCCTGCTAAATTATTTAACTGATATCAGTTTTCGAACAATTTCTGTAGCTCTCCGGACTGATACATTTCAGTCACGATATCCGAGCCGCCAATAAACTCTCCATTCACATACAGTTGAGGAATCGTTGGCCAGTTTGAATAATCCTTAATGCCTTGCCTGATTTCCGGATCTGCCAGTACATCAACCGCATAAATACTATCAACACCACACGCTTTAAGAATATTCACCGCATTTGCAGAAAATCCACACTGGGGCTGTTCTAGCGAGCCCTTCATATAGAGAACTACTGGATGGGTGGTAATTTGTTGTGCGATTAAATCTTCAACGTTCATAGTGCTAGTTTCTCCAAGAGGTTATTCCTAAAAAAAGTTTTTTGTATTTGTACAAAAACAGTGCCATTAAATTCCATGCCAGAAACGCATTGTCCGCTTATGCGCTTATGATGAAACATTCATCTGACCGCCACTCACGCGCATTATGCCAGCCAAATCGGGGTAGGAACAAATATTACTAAAATCTACATGCTGCAACAATTGCCGGCATTCATCAGCCTGATCATAACCGTGTTCCAATAACAACCATCCGCCGCTTACAAGATACTTAGGTGCAATCTCGATGATATGTCGAATGCATGCCACACCATCACTACCTGCAGATAAAGCAATCTGTGGTTCAAAGCGCAGGTCACCTTGTCGCAGGTGAGGATCATTTTCTGCCACATACGGCGGGTTCGATATAATCAGATCGAATTTCTGCGCCGAAAGTTCATCAAACCAACTTCCCATGACCCAGCTAAGATTGTCCACTTGTAGATTTTTGGCATTCCATCGGGAAACAGCGAGCGCATCCGCTGATACATCAACTGCAACAACTTGTATTTGAGGGCGGTGCTTGGCAAGCGTAATAGCAATCGCACCGCTTCCCGTTCCCAAATCAAGTACTTTGAGAGGCTGACCAACAGGTATCCGCTCCAATGCCAATTCAATCAGCAATTCAGTTTCTGGGCGAGGAATTAAAACCGCTTCGGTCACTTTAAAAGTCAGATCGTAAAATGCACGCTCCCCTGTCAAATAGGCAATCGGTATACCATCAATCCGCCGCTTAACCAAGCGAGAAAAATCTTCAATCTGCTGTGGCACCAGCACTTGGTCCGGATAAGTCAGTAAAAAAGCATGGTCGACATTTAATACATGCTGCAACAGCATACGCGCATCCAATCTATCGATAGTGCGATAAGCTTCTGTTAACGCTTGTGCAATGGTAACGGCAACGACTTGCATATCAATGCACTGTCACATCATCAACGTCATGTTAATTATTCTTGTACTGAAGCTGCCAGCAATTCCGCTTGGTGTTCAGCTACCAGCGCCGAGCATAGCTCATCGATGTCACCATCCATGATCTGATCCATTTTATAGAGTGTCAGATTGATGCGATGGTCCGTCACACGCCCTTGAGGAAAATTATACGTGCGGATTCGCTCCGACCGTTCGCCGGTACCGACGAGTGATTTTCTAGTCGCCGCTTGCTCTGCATGGTGTGCGCGCATCTGTTTGTCGTGAATACGTGCCGCCAGTACGCTCAGCGCTTGCGCCTTGTTTTTATGTTGCGAGCGTCCATCCTGACATTCCACCACGATACCGGTCGGTAAATGGGTTACGCGTACCGCCGAATCAGTTTTGTTGATATGTTGACCACCCGCGCCGGAAGCACGAAATGTATCGATACGCAATTCAGAGGGATTCAGTATCACTTCGCTGACTTCATCCGCCTCGGGCATAACAGCCACGGTACACGTTGACGTATGTACCCGCCCTTGCGTTTCAGTGACCGGCACACGTTGAACACGGTGGCCACCCGATTCAAATTTAAGCCGGGAATAAGCGCCTTGGCCTATAATTTTAGCGATGATCTCTTTATAACCGCCAATATCAGACAAACTTTGTGAAATGATTTCTACCTGCCAGCCTCGTCTCTCTGCATAGCGTGAATACATCCGAAACAGATTGCCTGCAAATAAGGCAGATTCATCCCCGCCGGTTCCTGCGCGAATCTCCAGAAAAATATTGCGTTCATCGTTAGGATCTTTCGGGAGTAACTGCTTCTGTATTTCTGATGCAATTCTTATCAGTTTCTCTTTTCCAGACTGTATCTCGGTTTCGGCAAAAGCGCGCATTTCCAGATCAGCATGCATTTCCCGTGCGGTTTGCATATCCTGTTCGCTTTGCTGATAGGCGCGATAGAGTTCAACAATGGGGACAATCTCAGCGTGCTCGCGCGTAAGCTTGCGATAATTATCGAGGTCTGCTGTCGCAGTTTGGCTGCTCAGTAATTGATTTAATTCTTCCAACCGCACACTCAGACGAGTGAGCCGTTCCGTGATATTTTTGTTCATTGTGGGCGATGCAATTGGTACAGTCGATTGATCAGCTCGACTAATTCCTCACGTTCATCCGCCGCTGCGTGATTCAATGCACTCGAAGGTACGTGCAAGAATTTATTGGTCAGACTATTACTCATTGCTTCAATAACTTTTCTCGGGTCTTCACCCTTCTCCAGTAGCTTATGTGCACGGGCTAATTCGTGTCGGCGATAGCGTTCGCCCTGATCACGTAATGCACGGATGGTTGGAACCATTTCCCGCGTTGACATCCAACGCATGAAATCCACCACATTCGAATCAATAATCGTTTCAGCTTGGGCGACTGCATTCTGACGCGAATCCAAACCCTCTTTTACAATGTCAGATAAATCATCAACATAGTAGAGAAACACATCATCCAGTTCCGCCACTTCAGATTCAACATCGCGCGGCACGGCCAAATCGACAATAAACAGCGGGCGATGCTTACGGATCTTGATGGCACGTTCTACCATGCCTTTACCCAGAATTGGTAACGGACTTGCCGTACAAGTCACAATGATGTCGTGTAGTGCCAACTGCTCCGGCAGATCACTCAGTGTAATGGCTTGTGCATCAAAGCGATTGGCCAATGCTTCTGCACGCTCCGTGGTACGGTTCGCCACGGTAATTTTCTTTGGATTACGGGCGGCAAAGTGATTAGCGCATAACTCAATCATCTCCCCTGCTCCGATGAACAGCACACGCTGCTCACCAATATCACCAAAAATCCGCTCAGCCAAACGCGCAGCGGCGGCGGCCATCGATACCGAATTGGCACCGATCTCGGTTGAAGTACGAACTTCCTTGGCCACGTAAAATGTGCGTTGAAACAGTTTGTGTAGCAACAAACCCAACGTACCTGCATGCTCTGCTGATTTCACGGCGCTTTTTAGTTGACCCAGTATTTGCGGCTCGCCCAAGACCATGGAATCCAATCCGCTGGCAACCCGGAATGCATGCTTCACGGCTTTTTCGCGCGGCAGTTTGTATAAATAAGGATCCAACTCACGCGTCGGCAGATGATGAAAATCTGCCAGCCAAATCATGGCGTCTTCGGGCTTATCTGTACAGCAGTACACTTCCGTACGGTTACAGGTGGACACAATCGCAGCTTCTTTGATGGGGTTGCGTCCTACCAAATCATGCAATGCGTGTTCCATTGTATTTTCAGGAAAAGTAATCTGCTCACGCACGTCCAGCGGCGCAGTATTATGGTTGATACCAAAGGCAAATAACTGCATGGAGGATAATATTAGTCAAATTAATCAATTGGTAAAAATGGCCTGTCATTATAGTATTAGCGACTGCTAAATGCCATCAATGAAAATAATTTATTTTCCTATATTTGTACTAGGCTATTAGGCCATTCTATTAACAGACTATTATTAATGCCATGGCGTAATCGGAATAATCGAAATGCTGTTTTTAGGTGATCCTTCAATAATCCTGTCGCTATACGCTAAATATATCAGCACATTTCTCTTGGGATCATAAAATCGCACCACCTGCAATGATTTGAACAACAGTGATGTGCTTTTCTTAAAGACTTCCTCACCATCTTCCTTGCCGTTCTTCACTTTTTCCGGTAGCGAAATGGCACCAATCTGACGACACGCAATGGAAGCATCCGCAGTATCTTCCGCCACACCCACCATTCCTTTAACGCCTCCTGTTTTTGCCCGGCTTAAATAACACGTCGCCCCTGGAATCTCGGGATCGTCAAATGCTTCAACGACAATTTTATCATTCGTTCCCAACATCTTGAATACCGTTGAAACACTACCGATTTCCTCTGCCAGCAGTATGCCTGGCGAAGACAGAATTAGCGCCAACATGAAATTAATCAATCCGTTCCTTTTGTTAATTTTTGCCTGAAACTTCATCGTTGTTCTCCCATTATTCATCACTAAAGTTGCTCATTTTCCATCAATCCGACAATGCTGTGTAATATTTTTACTTATTGTTAGGCATGAATCTCAACCTGGGTTCCGGTTCTAACCAGATCAAACAGTTCCAATAAATCGTCATTTCGCATGCGGATGCATCCGATTGACCCCGGCTTACCCATCTCCGCGCTGTCCGGGCTGCCATGAATATAAATGTAACGGCGCATCGTGTCGACTGAGCCCAATCGATTAAAGCCGCGTTCGCAACCCGACAACCATAAAATGCGCGTCAAAATCCAATCTCTTTTCGGATATTGCTGACCTAATTCCGAACTATAAATTTCACCGGTTGGTCGCCGCTTGATAAAAACAGTATTCACTGCCTGCCCCGCGCCAATCTTGGCACGAATGATGTGATTTCCCAACGGCGTACAAAAACTGCCATATTCCTGCCCGGTGCCTTTTTTTGCCGATGAAATCAAATATCGCTTGATGACTTCTCCTTGCTCATTCAATACATCAAGCTGTTGGGTAGCAATGCTAATGGTTATTTTCATCATCATCTTATCCGGTCATTTTGCGTTTTTGCACAAAAAACTGTTTTAATAACGCGCTTGCCTCATCTGCCATGACACCTGCGGTGACTTGCACATGATGGTTAAGCCGCGTTTCTGATGGCAGATCAATGACGCTCCCGCAAGCGCCGGTTTTCGGATCCGTCGCGGCATACACCAGACGTCGGATACGCGCATGAAACATAGCGCCAATGCACATGGCACAAGGCTCCAACGTCACATAGAGCGTACACCCCAGCAAGCGGTAATTAGCCAAACGACTGCCGGCATCGCGCATCGCCATCACCTCGGCATGTGCAGTAGGATCGGCGCTAGTAATCGAACAATTATATCCCCGTCCGACGATAATTCCATTCTGCACAATTACCGCACCTACCGGCACTTCGCCATTGTCTTGCGCCCGACGCGCCAACTCCAACGCGATCCGCATAAAATTGCTATCGTCATCAGCGTTCACTATCAATTGGGTCTCGTTTAAAATAATAAGCTAAAAAGAATCCTTCAAATATCCGGAGATACTTTCATCACCGGATTTTTATGCTACATTGCTGCGAATCGATCATCAGGTATCCTGACAGACCGCCATTTCTTAATCAGTCTTTAATATTAACACTCTATTGCTTTCAATCTTCTAATGACCACTCAAGACTCACCTCAATTGCTCACGATCCGGGATTTCTTACGCTTTGCTGTCAGCCAATTCAATCAAGCCGGCCTGTATTTTGGCCATGGCTCATCGAATGCTTACGATGAAGCTGCGTATCTTATTCTGAAAACCCTCCACTTACCACTGGATCAACTGGAGCCATTCCTGGATGCGCGCTTGATTGATAGCGAATGTGGCCAGATACTGGATGTCATCGAACGCCGCGCCAAGCACAAAATACCTGCAGCTTATCTTACGCATGAGGCTTGGTTGGGAGATTACAGTTTCTATGTGGATGAACGCGTGATCATACCCCGCTCTTTCATTGCCGAGTTGCTACAAACACAACTGGCACCCTGGATCACCGAACCGGATGATATCACTGCGGTGTTGGATCTATGTACCGGATCGGGTTGTCTGGCGATCCTGATGGCACACGCTTTTGAGTATGCACGGCTGGATGCTGTCGATATTTCCGTTCAGGCACTGGCTGTGGCGCGTAAGAATGTACAGGATTACGAACTGGGAGAAAGGATTGACCTGGTCGAATCCGATCTGTTTTCAGCCTTGCAAGGGAAGCGCTACGATCTGATCATCAGCAATCCGCCCTACGTCAATGCCGAATCGATGGAACGATTGCCGCAGGAGTACCAGCATGAACCGCAGAACGCACTGGCCAGCGGCGAAGATGGACTGGATGCCACCCGTCAAATCCTGCAGCAAGCTGCCCGGTATTTAACCGACGATGGCATCCTGGTGGTTGAAATCGGTCATAACCGGGCAGCGTTGGAGCAAGCCTACCCCAAATTACCATTTACCTGGCTGGAAACCAGCGCCGGAGGTGAATTTGTTTTTCTATTGCAGCGTAAGCAGTTGCCGCACAGCTAGTAGCCGTTAGGCTGCCTTCCGAGCACGGAAGCTGTCAACACTACAGCCTCCCGCCCCGTAAACAGCCAACAACAGAAGCCCGCCGGCCATCGCAATATTTTTCATGAACAAGATAGTTTGCATCTGATCTGAAAAATTATTGTGAAAAAGCGCGGCAGCAGCTAACGTAAATAGCGCCAATACGACCGCTGTCAGCTTGGTTTGCCACCCAGCGATGAGCGCCAGACCACCGCCCACCTCCAAAAGTATGACCAGCGGCAATAGCATACCCGGCACCCCTGCTGATTCCATGTAACCTTGGGTGCCTTCATAGCCACCAATCTTTTGCAGTCCGGCGATTAGAAAAATAAGAGCAAGCATGATTCGTGCGACGAGTTGAGTTACTTTTTCCATTGAAATCTCCTTATTAATTGATGTAGTTGTTATTTGTCTTTCAGTGATCACGTTTGACCCAGGCGCGATTGCGCACAAAATCATTGGATTGGTAATCGCGCATCGTCTGATCGATCTGCTCCCGAGTATTCATCACAAACGGGCCATAACGTACGATGGGCTCATCGATCGGCTTACCGCTCGCAACCACCATGCGTGCGCCGTCAGGTCCTGCGATAAAATCGAACACGTTATCTTCCGTATCCGGAATCACCAATGAATGCGTAGGAATGTTTTCTCCATTACCCTGCCCTGTACCCTCAAACACGTAAACAAAACTGCGGCTCCCAACCGGAAATGCATGGTGAAACCGTTTGCCGGGTTTGACGGTTACATCGAGATAAACCACCTCGGTAAGATTATCCACGATAGGCGCTTTTGCATTACCTATGTTGCCGATCAACACTTTCATCGAGTAATCAGGCGTTTCTACCACTGGAAATGCATCAGCAGAAAATTCCTGGTACTCCGGATGATCCATCTTGTAGGCTGCGGGCAAATTGATCCACAATTGAAATCCGCGCATCAAGCCATTATCCTGTTTCGGCATTTCGGAATGAATAATACCACTGGCAGCCTTCATCCATTGCGCAGAACCGGGACCTAAATCGCCGCTGTTGCCCATACTGTCCTGATGTTCCATATGACCGTCGATCATATAAGTAAATGTACTAAAACCCCGATGCGGGTGGGCCGGAAAACCCGCAATATAGTCATCCGGGTTATCGCTGCTGATATGATCCAATAACAAAAAAGGATCATAATTACGCAATGTCGGCGCGCCAATCGTGCGGTACACGGTAACACCGGCGCCTTCCGGTACTGCCATTGCGGGAATTAATCGTGACGAATTAACGAATGCGTTCATCATTTTCTCCTTTCATAAAAATTATTATGTCGTAGTTGCTGGGAGTATTATCATTGTTGCCACAATAAGAATAAACAGCAGTTATGCGAAATAGCTGTTCTCGCATAAGCAACAATGGAGTCGTTCAATGGATCGTTATGAAAATATGAATGCGTTTGTGCGCGTGGTTGAAGTCGGCAGTATCAGTGCCGCGGCGGATCGCATGAATGTGGCAAAATCCGTCGTCAGTCGACGTTTAAAAGAATTGGAAGAACACCTCGGTGTTCAATTATTTCATCGCACCACCCGGCAAATGAATTTGACCGACAGCGGGCGCACCTTTTACCAACAATGTGTACGCATCCTCGACGATATTCTCGAAGCCGAACATGCCACCTCACAATTTCATGGCGCCTTGAAAGGCAGCCTGAAAGTAGCTGTGCCGCTCAGCTTTGGCTTGATGCATCTGGGTCCTGCCATCCATGAATTTTTGCAAATTCATCCAGACATTGAATTCGATCTGGATTTTAATGACCGCCAAGTCGATCTGCTGTCAGAAGGATTTGATCTGGCCATTCGGATCGCCAATCTGTCGGATTCCAGCCTCATTGCCCGCCGTCTTGCCCCCATCCAAGCCGTCATGTGCGCCAGCCCGGCTTACCTCGAACGCATGGGCACGCCACAATCGCCGCAGGAACTCAGCAACCATCGCTGCTTGGCTTATAACTTGGTCAGCAATTTTGAAAACTGGGATTTGTACGATGCCAAGGAGCAATTGGTCAGAACGAAAATCGTTCCCTATTTGAAAGCCAGCGACGGCCAATTCCTCCGCGATGCCGCCGTGGCGGGATCGGGCATCGTACTGTTGCCGGTATTTATCGTGTACCAGGAAATTGAAAGTGGCACATTGCAACCGCTATTGACGGAATTTCACGCTGCACCACTGACAGCCTATGCCATCTACCCGCAGACACGTCATCTTTCACAACGCGTCAGGGCATTTGTCGATTTTCTGGTGAAGCGGTTTGAAGGGTTGCCTTATTGGGATTTGTGTCTAAAGAATGCAAAAAATACTTCATAAAGTTTCGGCAGAATCACGCTATAAGATAAAAGTAATTAACTACACTAAAAAGGCATTGACTTTGTCAGGTCGCGATCTGAATTCTTTTCTATGCGTTTCGCGGCCTATTCAAATATGCTGTGATGTATCCGTTTCGCCTAGAATAGAAAGTTCTACTGCATTTACCCCTTAATATTTAGGGAAATTACCTTACAACCTCCGACATTCTTACGCTGTCTTCATTTTGTGCAAGCTATTGTTTCAGGATACTTACCACTCGTCTCTACATAAAACTAAAATGATTGTGGGAAAAATCACATCATCCTTTGCATAAAGACCGCAATCTATAAATGTAATTCATTGTAGCTAGTATCAATGGATAAATTTTATCGATCTCTAAATAATGGAAACTAGTTAAGGAGAGGCAAAATGGCAAAGATAAGTGGAACCAATTCAAACGATAATGACACATGGCAATGGACCTATTTTTCTGTACTGAATATGTATTTAAATGTTTTTTATAACTCATTACAAGGTACTGACTCATCAGATGACATGAGCGGTCTGAGTGGGAATGATATTCTTTATGGGTATGGTGGAGCTGATAGTCTCGATGGTGGCGCTGGTACTGACGCACTCTATGGAGGAACAGGAGACGATAATTATTACAACGCTGAACCTACGGAAGTTTTTGAGTCTGCAAATGCAGGGATTGACACTATGTGGGTAGATAACGGTTATGCAGTTAATTTATTAACTCTGAATCCAAATGTTGAAAATATAACATTAACTGTTTCTGAATTATGGTTTGACACTCAAGTTGTGGGAAATGAGTTAAATAATGTAATGAGAGGGGCAAACGGTAAAGATACTTTTGATGGATCCCTTGGTGCGGATACTCTAGTGGGAAATGATGGAAATGATACGCTATGGGGTGCTCATTGGTCACTTACTGCTGATGGCAGTGATTCGATTTATGGCGGTAATGGTGATGATGTTGGCGGTGGCTCTTATGGTGATGACTATATTAATGGCGGCAATGATAATGATACGCTTTATGGGGATAATGGTAATGATCGGTTATCAGGAGAAAGCGGCAATGACTATCTAAGGGGAGGATGGGCTTGGGGAGCTGATAATAATGGAAATGATATCTTGGATGGCGGTTCAGGCAATGATACTCTCATCGGAGATAGCGGCAATGATACTATACTAGGCCAGGATGGAAATGACAACTTGAATGGAGGTTTGGGTCAAGATTATCTGGCTGGTGGATTAGGTATGGATATTTTTGATTATGATTTTTCGAACGATAGTCCATCAGGTGGTGCAATTGATACTATTGCAAGCTTTAAATGGAGTGAAGGAGATAAGATTGACTTATCGACTATTGATGCAAATTTATTTTTATCTGGAAATCAATCGTTTGCCACTGGTCAAATGAATTATAACTCTAGCACTGGAATATTTACGGCTGATGTTATTAATGGCGCAGACCTACAGATTAAAATGATAGGTTTAGAAGCAGGGTTCGCTCCTTCTTTGGATGTGATTGCCTAATATGTATTAAAATAAACGGGCAAACGACGATACCCACCTTTGTCATTCCGAACGTAGTGAGGAATCTTTGACAATTCACCGTATAGATTTCTCGCTATGCTCGAAATGACAGTTATTCAAAGGATTCTTAGGTAGAGCTGGATCAATTCGAAGTGATATTCATAAATTTCTCAAATTACCCATCCCCCTACATGATAAAATTCACGCTAATTTTTGATCTTTCATCAGGCTAACCTGAAATATCAACCCCAGCTTTATCACCCATGATACAACTCACCATTAATGGACAACCACAGCAATTTGAAGCGCCGATTAACGTCTCGCAGTTGATCGACCATCTTGCATTGCATGGCAAACGCATTGCCATCGAACGTAACGGCGAAATTGTTCCACGCAGCCAATTCTCGGAACAAATTCTGGTTCATGGAGACCAACTGGAAGTCGTGGTAGCCGTCGGTGGCGGTTAAATCCCATTATTTTGCGCATACACTCTCATACAAAAAAGAATTTCATGGATAACTTAGTCATCGCCGGTAAAACCTACGCATCGCGTTTATTGGTCGGCACAGGCAAATACAAGGATTTCAACGAAACCCGCGCAGCGGTTGAAGCCAGCGGTTCCGAAATCATTACCGTCGCGATTCGGCGCACCAATATCGGGCAGAATGCTGATGAACCAAATCTATTGGATGCTTTGCCGCCTTCGCAATACACCTTGTTACCCAATACAGCCGGTTGCTATACCGTAGAAGATGCGGTGCGCACCTTGCGTCTGGCGCGTGAATTGCTGGATGGCCACAGCTTGGTCAAACTGGAAGTGCTGGGCGATCCCAAAACGCTTTACCCGAACATGGTGGAAACCCTTAAAGCCGCGGAGATCCTGATCAAGGAAGATTTTCAGGTGATGGTGTACACCTCGGACGATCCGATCATTGCCAAACAATTGGAAGACATGGGTTGCGTTGCCGTCATGCCGTTGGCTTCATTAATTGGTTCCGGCATGGGTATTTTGAATCCGTGGAATCTGCAGATCATCATCGACAATGCCAAAATCCCCGTGCTGGTTGATGCCGGCGTCGGTACGGCATCGGATGCCACCATTGCGATGGAATTGGGTTGCGACGGCGTATTGATGAATACTGCCATTGCCGCGGCAAAAAATCCGGTATTGATGGCATCGGCCATGCGCAAAGCGGTAGAAGCCGGACGCGAAGCCTACCTGGCCGGACGCATGGCGAAAAAACTCTACAGCGCCAGCCCCAGCTCTCCAGTGGATGGCGTAATCGCCCGCTCGGATACGGTCACAACCAAACCGGTAACCAACAAATCCGCCTGATCGTTCCATTCGTCACTGCCATCTTATTTACCCATGCAACACACCATACGCAGTTTCGTTCTTCGTCAGGGACGCCTATCCAATGCGCAGCGTCGCGCCTGCGAAACATTGCTGCCGCAATATGGCATTCCATTCAGCCAGAACCTGTTGGATCTTAATCAGGTTTTTGGCCGAGAAGCCCCTAAAATCCTGGAAATCGGCTTTGGCATGGGCGATAGCACCGCCACCATCGCCCAAGCGCACCCTGACAATGACTATCTGGCGATTGAAGTCCATACGCCAGGAGTCGGCAGTTTACTCAATCAGATCGAAAAACTTGCATTGACCAACCTGCGCATCATTCAACATGATGCCGTCGAAGTACTTCAATACATGCTGCCTGCTGAATCTTTGAGCGGCATCCACATCTTTTTCCCCGATCCCTGGCCTAAAGCCAAGCACCACAAACGCCGCCTGATTCAACCTGCGCTGGTTGCCCGCTTGTGTGAACATTTGAAACCGGGCGGTTATATTCATGTGGCCACCGACTGGGAAGAGTACGCGATACAAATCCTGCAAGTTCTGAGTCACGAACCCCAATTATCCAATACTGCATTGGAATATGCGCCACGTCCCGAACACCGGCCTTTAACCAAGTTTGAGCAAAGAGGATTGAAGCTTGGGCACGATGTATGGGATTTACTCTTTTCAAGAATTTAACAGACCTGTTAAATTCAATCTCCAATCTCTCAAGACCCATCAGAATGGGTTCCATTAAAACTTTCCTGTGATACATTGAAGCGCTGGGCTTAACTCTAAAAGCCTCAGTTGGTTTCATGATCACACGGACAGGTAATCAAGTTGGACGACAAATCTCGGCAAGACTTTGCCGCAATCCTGGAGCAGCTGTATCGCAATGAATTCAGGCGTGTGCTGGCAACACTCATACGTTTGCTGGGCGATTTCGATCAGGCTGAGGAAGCCTTGCATGACGCATTCAAGGCTGCGTTGGAGCAGTGGCCGCAACAAGGCATACCCGGCAATCCCCGCGCATGGTTAGTGTCGGTCGGGCGTTTCAAGGCTATCGATAAAATCCGGCGTGATGCCCGCTTTGATGCGCTTGGCGAAATTCCGGAAGATTACGAAGCTTTGATCGCAAACCCGGATGAAGCAAGTGATGAAAACATGCCAGACGATCAATTGCGGTTGATTTTTACATGCTGCCACCCGAGTTTGTCGCCGAAAGCGCAAATTGCCTTGACCTTACGTGAAATTTGCGGCCTGACTACCGAAGAAATCGCACGCGCGTTCCTGATAGCGCCCAAAGCGGCAGCGCAGCGTATTGTGCGAGCCAAAGCAAAAATCCGTGAAGCCCGCATACCCTATGAAGTCCCACAACCCGAGCAACTTGCCGAACGCTTAGATGCCGTTTTGCAAGTCATTTATCTGGTTTTCAATGAAGGGTATTCAGCCTCGTCCGGCACGGAGTTAACGCGGCACGATCTCTCCGCCGAAGCGATCCGTCTTTGCCGGCTGTTAATGGAATTGCTGCCGACAGGAGCGGAAATCCGCGGATTGCTGGCACTCATGCTGCTGCAAGATTCGCGGCGTGCGGCACGCACCAGCACGCAAGGCGATTTGATCCTGCTCGACGAACAAAATCGCGCGCTGTGGCATCGTGATCAAATCGATGAAGGTGTGACTCTGGTGAAACAAGCGCTGAGCATGTCCGGCTTCGGTGCCTACACGCTGCAAGCGGCGATCGCGGCCGTCCACGCCGAAGCATCCAGCGCCGATGCCACGGATTGGCGAGAAATCGTCGCTTTGTATGATGTCTTGCTGCACATTTATCCGTCGCCGGTGGTCGAACTGAACCGTGCCGTCGCCATAGCGATGCGCGATGGACCTGATGCCGGATTAGCGCAGATCGCAGCACTCATCGCGCAAGGTCAACTCAAGGATTATCATTTGATCTATGCCGCACAGGCGGATTGTTATCGCAGGCTGGGTAAAACCGCACCGGCCATCAAGGCTTATCAGCAAGCATTAAAGCTCGCACAACAAGAACCCGAACGGCGTTTTCTGCAAAAAAGACTGGCTGAATTAAGAAATAAATAAATCCGGTGTCGATTTCAGGCAATCCCAATCGACTAATCAGACTACTCATTCAATTCAAGGAACGCGCCATGAAATATCTTTGCTTGATTTGCGCCGAAAAAGTGATGGAGCAAATGCCTAAAACCGAAGCAGACCAGCAATATGAAGAATACCGGGCGTTTACCGACAGCATTCGTGCAAGCGGGCATTTTGTCGACTGTAACCGGTTGTTGCCACCATCGGCTGCGATTACGATCCGGGTGCGCAAAGGCAAAATTTCCAGCACGGACGGCCCGTTTGCGGAAACCAAAGAGCAGTTTGGCGGCTATTATGTCATTGAAGCACGCGACCTGAATGAAGCCATCCAGATCGCAGCAAAAATACCCGGCGCATCACGCGGCTGCGTGGAAATCCGGCCGGTTGCCAATGATCCGCAAACCCTGGATGTGCTGGGCCTGGGTTGATATTACCCGCGCTCCAAAAATTATCTTATCAATCGGAGTCATCGATGAAATACCTATGTTTGGTTTATTGTGAAGAAAGCATGCTGGACGCTCTGCCGGATAGCGATTGTCTCACCTATGACGAAAGAATCCGCCAATCCGGACATTGTCTGGCTTCTGAAGCGCTGCAGCCGATACATACCGCTACGACAGTCAGAGTGCGTAATGGTAAAGTCAACATTACCGATGGGCCGTTTGCCGAAACCAAAGAACAATTGGCGGGCTTTTATCTCATTGAAGCCCAACATCTGGACGAAGCCATCCAACTGGCTGCCCAAATTCCACCGGCGCAGGTCGGCAGCATCGAAGTCAGACCGATACGACCGATTCGGGAAACGGCTCAGCAAGACAATTAAAAAATTTTTCTCTGATTGTCGATTTGTCCGTTTCTCGTTCGACTAATACGTGAAATCTTATTGTCATACAAGATATTGATAATAAGATTGGGTTTATTTTCAATCCTCAAAGACTAAGGAAATAGCGATATGCGTTATATGATCATCGTAAAAGCCAATAATGATTCGGAAGCAGGCGTCATGCCCAGCGAACCACTCATTGCGGCGATGGCGCAATTCCATGAAGAACTGGCTGCCGCAGGCGCATTACTGGACGCAAATGGTTTGCAGGCCAGTTCAAAGGGTTGGCGTATCCGCTACAGCGGCGGTAAGCGCACTTTGATCGATGGCCCGTTCACCGAAACCAAGGAGCTGATCGCCGGCTACACGTTGATTCAGGTGGCATCGAAGACTGAAGCGATCGAATGGAGCAAACGCTTCCCCAACCCTATTGGTGAAGGCTGCGATGCAGAAATCGAAGTGCGGCAATTGTTCGAGCTGGATGATTTTGAGCCGGGCGATGCTGTTGAGCGATTTCGTGAATTGGATGCCGGCAAATACGCCTGAGCGACACCGCCTATTGATGTTAAACCGCAAAATAAAGGAGAAATGAATGTCTCAAGTGAAACCGATTCCCGAAGGTATGCATACCGTCACCCCGCATCTAATTTGTGCCGACGCCGCCAAAGCAATTGAGTTTTATAAACAAGCCTTCAACGCAACTGAAATGATGCGGCTTGCAGGTCCTGGCGGCAAACTGATGCATGCCTGTGTACAAATCGGCGATTCGCTGGTCATGCTGGTCGATGAGAATCCGCAATGGGGTTGCGTCGGGCCGCTCGCACTAAAAGGCTCACCCGTAACAATTCATTTGCAAGTTGAAAATGTGGATGCAGTTTTTGCGCAGGCTGTCAAAGCCGGCGCCAAAGCCACCATGCCTATCGAGAATATGTTCTGGGGCGACCGTTACGGCAGAATCGAAGATCCGTTCGGACATCAATGGTCGATTGCAACGCATGTCCGCGATGTTAGTACCGAGGAAACTCAACAAGCAGCAGAAAAAGGATGTGGTTGAACGGTAACTACCAACGTTTGTGAGCAAGAAAACAATAACGAACAGAGGAGTATGTTATGGGAAAATATGTAGATGGGTATGTTCTTCCATTGCCGCAAGATAGCCTGGAAGAATATAAGAAGATGGCCGATTTGGCCGGTTCGGTTTGGAAAGAGCACGGCGCGCTGGAATATATCGAATGCGTGGGCGACGATCTCGATCAGCAGGAATTGATCTCATTCAAAACAGCGGCAGGCACCAAACAAAACGAGACCGTTGTGTTTGCATGGATCGTATTTGAATCGAAAGAACACCGTGATCAGGTCAATAAAGCAGTCATGGCCGATCCGCGTCTGGCATGTATGGCAAATCCCGATGCAATGCTTTTTGATTGCAAGCGAATGGCATACGGTGGTTTTAAGGTAATTGTAAGTCATTAAATAATTTATTCAATTGCGTTACAAGATTATTTAAGAACAGTCTTTGATAAGGAGAGAATCATGCGTTATATGCAGTTTATACCCGTTTTTTCTTGTGCATTACTATTCACCTCCGCTGCCGTTGCAGATGACAAACATGCACATAAACCGATGGATATGCAGGAAATGATGGCAGTTTACGAAAAATTGGCCACGCCTGGAGAGCCTCACAAACTATTGACCGGCCTCGCGGGTAGCTGGACGACCAAAACCAAAGAATGGATGGATCCACAAAAACCACCTGTAGAGTCCACTGGATCTTCTGATGGGAAGGTATTGTTAGACGGACGTTTCTTGCAACAAGAAAACAGTGGCAGTATGCACGGAAAACCTTACACAGGGATTTGGACTATTGGATATGACAATCTTCTCAAGCGATATGTGTCGACATGGATCGCTACGATGGGTACGGGCATTTTTCAGATGGATGGCACAGCCAGCGAAGACGGCAAGACCATCACCTTCACCGGGCAGCATGCGGAAGTGGGCGGAGGACAGATGGCGCATCGCGCTATGTGGAAGGTTGTGGATAATAATACCCAGGAGTTTGTGATGTATGGTACTCATCATGGCAGCAAGGAAATGAAAATGCTGGAAACCACTTATACGAGAAAACAATAAGTTAGGATACTCAGTTGGCCGCATTCCAGCAAATGGGTGCGGCTTGAATATTTTTGGTGAGGTATAACGTCATGCAAAAGATCACCCCTTGTTTATGGTTCGATCACCAAGCCGAGGAAGCGGCCAATTTTTACACGAAAATTTTTAACAATGCCAGCATCAAAAAGATTTCTCGGTATGGAACAGCAGGTTTTGAGTTTCACGGTCAGCCGGAAGGTTCCGTCATGACAGTGGAATTTGAGCTCAATGGGCAAACATTTACCGCGCTCAATGGTGGGCCGACGTTTAAATTCAACGAAGCCATATCGTTTCAGGTATTCTGCAAAACACAAGACGAGGTGGATTATTATTGGAACAGACTTTCCGAAGGCGGTGACGAGCAAGCGCAGCAATGCGGCTGGTTGAAAGATAAATTCGGTGTTTCTTGGCAAATTGTCCCTGAGGTGCTGGGCGAATTACTGAGCAATCCTGATTCCGAGAAATCCCAGAAAACGATGCAGGCCATGCTGCAAATGAAAAAAATCGATATTACTAAGCTATGAAACAGCAATACTTGTCAACGCCACACGTTTAGTTAAAAACAGGTGCCAGCGCAGTCCATATGGTGGACCGTCGCCTTCAAATCTTATTCAAAAATACCCCACTGCAGGCGGTGGGGTATTAACAGGTTGTTGAAAATGGGTACAAAATACACAACATTCAACGTACTGGTGTTGCTGTCGTCAGAACAAAGGTGCCATTAGTGTAATTGAGCACGGCATCATAAACTTGTGCTCCTGCCTCCCCAGGTACGAGAACATTCGAGAGTGTGAGTTCGGAATTCTGGAAAACAGGGCCTGTTGCGCTCGCTCCGTTTGAAATCAACTGTGCCCTGATCTCACCTGCGCCAAAGAGGGTGCTGTGTATGTTGTAATACATCCGGCCCGCGATCAAGTCAGCTTCAATTGCAGTCACTTGATCAGCGGTGAGTGTTATCGAACCTGATACATTGCCTGAGTTTATCAGGGGCAAATCAGGAAGCGAAATAACGATAGCTGCCGAAGTACCCACTTCTGCAGGTCCGTGGATATGATTATTTCCTGCCGCGTGCGTTCGAGGTACGGCGCCATCCACCAGTTTCCAGTTAATATTGTAAGTTAACACCTTGGTACTGTTGTCATAGAATGCTGTTATCCTGCCATATCCGTTCGAATTCGGAGCAGGTGTAGGGACAGGCAAAGTAACCGCCTCTTGACTCGCTGTCAATGGCATTTCGATAAATGAGAAAACCTCGGCCATAGCAACTCCCGAAAAACTTAACCCAGCAATTGCGGTTGCCAATAAAGTAGTTTTTTTCATGCTAAAACCCTCCACAAGTAAATTGATATACCCTGTACTACCGCCTTCAATTTATTCCAGCTTCCGATATGTGCTCATAAAATTCAAACTTAGTATTGCAAGGATAGAATAACTCATCTGTACACAAAGATATCAAGCATTCCATTCCTGGAAGTTATATTACATGATTCTTCTCCTATAGTTATTGTGGAAAAATTGGTGGTGGTTTTAATCATGTAACAGACAATAAATAGCAGAAGATCTCTCATATATCCGCTAAACTTGTGCACATCCAATCGCTCTAATAGGCCGTTGAAAAACATTTTCGAGGTAGCCGATACTCGGTAAAAACAGGCGGGAAAACGCAGCTTATGCGTAATCAGTGAGCATTCTGAGTCTGTTTTTAACACCATAGTGGCACCGTAGATAATTTTTTCAATCGCCCGTTAATGCGGATTACTTCATTGTTCAATGGCAGAAAACTCAATGCGTACACTTTTTATTTCAATTATATTCAGCCTGGTGCTAATCACTCCCAGCTTGGCACATCAGCACATCCGCCCCGGGTTATGGGAAATCACGACCAAATCAGATTTGCTGGCGTTAGTGCCGCATATTCCCGCTGAGCAAATGCAGCAATTGAATAACTTCGCCAATCGCTATGGCCTCAAATTGCCAAAAATCGACAATGGCGCAGCCACTTCACATTTATGCATCACGCCGGAAATGGCGCAGCAGGAAATCCCTACTTATTTTTATGAAAATCGCTCCGGCTGTACCGTGCAAAATGCCACGCGTACCGGCAACAGCTACAAAATGGATTTGGTATGTTCAAACCAGCATTTCCAGGGTACCGGATCCGCACACGGTACATTTACCAATCCTGAGAATTTCTCGGGAAGCACTGAATTCGATAGTACCGTCAGCGGTAATCCGATCTTTGCTACGGCTGAAACTGTTGGCCGTTGGGTCGGTGAACGCTGTGTCGCGGTCAATCCACTGCAGTAGCGCCAGCGCCATGCACTCGTCTCAAGCAGCTATATAATTTGACACGTTTTATTCGTCAGGTGATAGCACGTGTCAGCGAACAAATAAAACATGGAAAGCATGATAAAACTTTGTGGTGCCGTGATGCTGATCAACCTAAGCATTGCGTCATGCCACGCCTTCAATATCACCTATAAAGGTGGCCCCAGAATCAAGAGTGATGATGGTAATTTTGAGATAGGACTCAACGGCCGCGGACATTTCGATGGCCACGTATTGTACTCGGATCATGCCAATCCCGATTATCCGGCATTCGGTAGTCAACTTATCAAAGGCAATGATCGCGATGGATCCAATTGGCGCAGAACCTACGCCACAATAACCGGAAGATTTCATAGCATCAATTTTAAGTTTGAGAACGACTTTGCTGTGAATGCGGCCAGCCCATTCCCTCACAGCCTGCGCGAAGCCTGGGTATCCACCCAGCTAGGGCCCGGTCAGCTGACACTCGGGCAATTCAAGCCCTATCGCGGCCTGGAAGAAATAACCAGTTCCAATGAAATTACCCTGATGGAACGCCCATCGACTTCATCGACCGGAATCTACAGCGGACGGCAATTCTTAACCGGCATCGGTTATCGATCCATGCTCAGAGACAATCTTGGCATGGGCATTCATGTGATGAGCCTGTCGCACTTCGGCTTGCCGCTTGAAGGCATCACATATGGCGGGCGCGCTGTTTGGTTGCCTTTAGATAAAGATGGTAACAGGCTGCATCTTGGATTTTCTATCAGCAGAGATACTTCCAATAAAGATTCACTGCCCGCCAGGATCGTCGATGTCTATGGTGGACGGCTGGGCGTCACGCAATCCTTGGGAGTCGCAGGAGCAGGCTTCGGCGCACCGCATAGCAATAGTCAGTCGACTTTCTCTGCAGAGGCCGCTTACGCTATCGGACCGCTCACATTGCAAGGGGAATATGCACTATCGCGGTTGGATAACACACACCAAGTCAATGGCAACTTAAGAAATTCCATCATTCATGCTTATTATGCACAGGCAAGCTGGTTTGTGACGGGAGAACATGCGATTTATAGAAAGGATCGCGGCGCTTTCGGCAAACCTCAGCCGAGTGGCAAATGGGGAGCGTTGGAACTTGTCGGGCGCTATGATCTTGCCGAAAATATCGATCAAAGTCTCATTGCCAATCCCTGTGGAACGGGTACTTCAAAATGCCAGGTTCAGGTCATCACATTCGGTGTTAACTGGTACCCTTATCAGGGTATCCGTTTTATGCTGAACTATTATCTGTCGGAAGCCATGATGGGCCATACCGGTTCTGGCACGCCAGAACGGAACGATAATTTGTCAGCAATTTCCGTACGCACACAAATAAGCTTCTGATTAATAAAATACCACAGATCTATCTTGAGCATTTCAAAAGCCAGATCGTGGCAGCAATTTCTCGTATAACTAAAAATTTATTCCAAAGCGGCGCAGCATAAGGCATAAGAATTCGCCAAGCGTGCTTGACAAAATTGTTAAAGCGCGCAAGATTCGATAGGAGTTAAGAATTTTCATTTCATTATCATCTGACTGGAAAATCTGTTATGTGCAAATTGGTCATACGAGACCATGAATTATGAATTCAGCTATTTTTGTACAAAAATAAAGGAGAAGACTATGACCGTCGGTGAAATTTGCAATCGTGAAGTAATCGTGATTCAGCGGGATGCGACCATTGTGGAAGCAGCTCGATTGATGCGTCAGTATCATGTGGGCGCTGTCATCGTTGTCGACAAACATAGTGATCGCCAAATACCGGTAGGCATTGTGACTGACCGCGACCTTGTGGTGGAGGTTTTGGCGACGGAATTGGATGAAACCGTCATCACCGTCGGGGACATCATGACGCCGGAAGTATTCACAGTAAAAGAAAGCGCCTCAACGCATGATGCGATTGAGTTGATGCGCCGCAAGACCAGTCGGCGCTTACCAGTTGTGAATGAAACCGGTGAACTGGTCGGCATACTGACTTTGGATGATGCATTGCAAATAGTATCCGAAGAATTACTTGATCTTGCCAAATTGGTCAGGTACGAGCAAAAAAAAGAAGTACGGCATCGCCCATAATAGCGAGGGATTTCAGGCAAGCGGAAAATTATACTCAACCTGGAAACTTCAGTGAGATGAGGTTCCCAAGAAGTCTCTGAATAACTGTCATTTCGAGCATAGCGAAAATCTATGCGGTTGGTTTGCAAATATTCCCAAACCATATTCGGAATGACAAAAATGAGTTATTTAGACATTTCCGAGGTTTATTGCGCAGTTGTATTGAATAATAGCGAAGGGTTTTACTTGAATTTCTAGCGAAGCACTCAAATATTCCATAAGAATATTAAAACCAGCCTTTAAATTCCTGGAGGAAGAGTTGCTATGGAACTGTCTACCACCACCAAATTCGAGTTGCCTGCTGATGTCGTCGCATTGGTACCCATGCGTAACGTTGTGCTGTTTCCCCATGTACTAATGCCCATCACGGTTGGTCGAGTCAAATCAATCGCTGCCATTGAACACGCACTGCGATCCCAAGCACCCATCGGCATCGTTTTACAGAAAGATTCCACCATCGATAATCCGGGATTTGACACATTGTGCAGCATCGGTACGATCGCCAATGTCGTGCGCCACGTTGCATCGGAAGATGGCACGCATCATGCCGTATGCCAAGGGATGGAACGTTTTCAAATTGAAGAGATTATCGAAGGCTATCCATTCATTGCCGCGCGAATAAAACGCATCCAGGAATCGACGCATATCGCAACGCAAACAGAAGCACTCACATTGCAATTACGCGAACGCGCGATCGAAATCCTGTCGCTATTGCCGGGCGTACCGGCAGAACTCGCACACGCATTGCAAGCGACGCGCACACCATCACACTTGGCCGACATCACTGCCAGCTTGCTCGATACCGAAATCAGCGAAAAACAAATGCTGCTCGAGACGATCAATATCGAAGAGCGGTTGCAGAAGGTGCTACAGATTCTGACTCGCCGCATTGAAGTGCTAAGGCTATCGCAGGAAATCGGTGAGCGCACCAAAGAACAGATGGAAGATCGCGAACGTAAGTATTTATTACGTGAACAGCTAAAAGCGATCCAAAAAGAATTGGGTGAAGACGGTGAAGATGATCAGGAAATTGCGCAATTGGACCAAGCGATTACCGATGCCGGCATGCCCAGCGACATCGAAGCGCAAGCGCGTAAGGAATTACATCGGTTGCAGCGCATGTCGAGCGCATCCAGTGAGTATTCGATGCTACATACTTATCTGGAATGGATGACCGAATTGCCATGGCGCTTGCCTGAAGAAGCACCGATCGACCTGAATGCTGCGCGCCAAATCCTGGAAGCCGATCATTTTGGGCTGGAACGCATCAAACAGCGCATTATCGAGTTTCTCGCTGTGCAAAAACTGAAGCCCCAGGGCCGCGCGCCTATTTTGTGTTTTGTCGGCCCGCCGGGCGTAGGCAAGACCTCATTGGGCCAAAGCATCGCGCGCGCCTTGCAGCGGCCGTTCGTGCGTGTGTCATTAGGCGGCGTACATGATGAAGCTGAAATGCGCGGCCATCGCCGCACCTATGTCGGCGCCATGCCGGGCAATATCGTGCAAAGTTTACGCAAGGCCGGTGCGCGCAACTGCGTCATGATGCTCGATGAAATCGATAAAATGACTGCCAGCATACAGGGCGATCCGTCTGCTGCGCTGCTGGAAATTCTCGATCCGGAGCAGAATTCGACTTTTCGCGATAATTATCTGGGCGTACCGTTTGACTTAAGCCGGGTGATTTTCATTGCCACCGCGAATGTCATCGACAATGTGCCGCCACCAGTACGCGATCGCATGGAAATTATTGATTTGCCCGGCTATACGCAAGAGGAAAAACTGCAAATTGCGCTGCGGTATTTGGTACAGCGCCAGAGCGAAGCGAACGGCTTGCGCGAGGACCAGTGCACACTGACACCCACAACACTGGGTAGTATTATTGCGGATTACACCCGGGAAGCCGGTGTTCGTCAGCTCGAGCGGGAAATCGGCCGGGTGATGCGACATGCAGCCTTGCGCATTGCGGAAGGCGAACAGCAGCAAGTACACATTGATGAAACGGCACTGGACGCCATTTTGGGTGCGAAAAAATTCGAGCATGAGCTGGCGCTGCATACGGATTTACCCGGGGTCGCTACGGGTCTGGCCTGGACACCGGTGGGTGGCGACATTCTGTTTATTGAAGCCACACGGGTCAACGGTTCCGGGCGGCTGATTCTGACCGGACAACTGGGCGATGTCATGAAAGAAAGCGCGCAAGCAGCGCTTACCTTGATCAAGGCACGCGCCAGCGATCTCAATATTCCGATATCGTTGTTTGATGGCATTGATGTGCACCTACATGTGCCGGCAGGTGCCATTCCCAAAGACGGGCCGAGCGCAGGTGTCGCGATGTTCATCGCGCTTGCCTCATTGTTTAGCAATCGACCGGTGCGCCACGATGTTGCAATGACCGGCGAAATTAGTCTGCGCGGATTGGTACTGCCGGTAGGCGGCATCAAAGAAAAGATATTGGCGGCACAGCGCGCCGGCCTGCAAACAGTTTTGCTACCTGCGCGCAACCAAAAGGATCTGCGTGACGTACCCGAAGCAACGCGCACGGCCATGCAGTTTATTTTGTTGGAAACCGCAGATGATGCCATTCAAGCTGCATTAAACAAAACCGGAACACATGCTTCAGTTCCGGCGTTTAAGTTGGTGTAAGTATCGCAAAATGAAGCGGCAATTTGCCACATTGTCGTTTCATTTTTTTTGGGTTACATTATTGATTGAAAGCAAGTCGATGCGCTTTTGTTATATTCTTGTCATATAGTCTTGCTATCCTGGAATTATCACCTTACGTAAGGAGTGAATTCAAATGAGACAATCTGAAACTCTAGCCAGCTCTAATGTCAGCAATCACTTAAGCAAGCAAAAAAACAACTCTCTATTTTATGAATCCGGCCAGCTCAGACGTGCAAAAATGCATGCAGCACGTCTCATTGAGGCAATGGATGACAAGAAAATGTTAACCCCTTCCCTGCACCGTCTACTGGAAGCATGCCTTATTCTGGAAACCACCAATACAAAAATTCTTGCTCCTTACTTACAACAATCACCGGCCATTATTCGCAATCAATTTCAAAAGATTTGTACCATTCTAGGACCTATCGAAGCGCTTCAAACGGCATCTGATATAAAAATCACGAAAGCATTTGCTTTGTCGGAGGAGTGATTTATTCGCAGTTAATAAACTCATTGTATTTCCTCTTAGTTATTCGTTAAAAACCGGCAATAGGGCTGCGTGTTGTGCCGCAGTTTGTAATTGCTGTGTAGGAATAATCTCGTTCTTCCACAATTTTTCTTCGCCATTCTCATCCAGATAATGGAGTTTGTAGCGGGCGAGAACATAACTCGACACCATACCCGTAAGCCGCATCATTAAGGGTACTTTTTGACCTGGTCTTGCTATAAATTCAGATTGGAGAAAATCAAATCTGACTTGGTCAGTCACTTCACAACAATTTGGATGCATTGCATAAAAATCCTTGATGGATTGCGCGCGTGTTACATCTCTAGGAATAAAATATTGAGGTATTTTGCTCCCCCCAGGTGCTACTAAGGGTTCCACCCACACCGGGCGCATTGAAAAGATAGCCTTGCGTTGCTTGCGGAAAACTGGATTTGATCGCCGCCGCCAGATAGCCACCCAGGCTGTGACCGGTGACAACAAAGTTCTGATTTTGAAGCACAGCGGGGTCTTGCATCCAGACATTTTCAATCTGTGACTTCAACGCAAGGAATTGCGGATTGAAGTTGGATGGCCAACCAAGTGCTAATAGCGTGCTGGAAACCACGTCATTGGCGGATAGCTCCGTGCCGCGTATCGCCAGGTATTTGGCGCCATCCTCTCTGGACTCGAAGACCGTGGCTGAAAGACCGGTGCCATTGCCGTATTGGGCAGCAACTTGCCAGTTTTCAACGAATGCGGCTGCTTGGGAAGTGGACATTTCAACGTCGTCGCCAGTCAAAAGAGAGGGCAGAATCGCACCCTCAGAAAAAGTACCATAAGCAGCTTGCGCTAGTTCAGCTTGAGTTAAGTAATCATTTATTCTGCTCATTTTCCTTTTCCTCTACAGATTTAATAAAAATATGATTCATTAGAACTCCTTCATTTGCCTCTAGAACACCAGGACAGTGATACGATGAAGGCATCCATGGTCCCGGCAAGTCACCACCTGCTCTGTGATACTTCACCACTTCTCCCATCAATTTCATATCCGATTTTCGGATAATCTTGACATGGTCTCGTCGCATAGCGGTTTCCTGAGCACCCTGAGAAACAGGATGTCCTTTTTTGTAATAGTGAATATCCCATTGGTAGATATATTCCGGTCCCAACGCATTTTCACCTTGTGTGGGTCGATAAAAATTGATTTGCCCATATTTCTTATCAAACTTATCCGGTGGCAAAGGTACTGTTTCATACACTCTGACACCCCCATCGATGGCGCACAACCGATCCACTTCAGCATCCAGTTGTCCCTTGCTCGGCCCGCTTGCACAGGCAGTAATCAGTGGCAGTATCAGTAGAAAGAGAAAGAAAGTTTTCATGCGGCAAGTCTCCATTCATTTTTCATTTTCGCTCTGGTGTCAGTTTTAGCGTCCGATGGCCCTAATGCAATGAAGCGCAACGCATCCAGCGCGGATTCCAGGGTTTTGTTGATGGGCGCACTCGTAGAATCATTGAGTGAGCCGAGAGCATCAAGTATGGAGTTCAATTGAGTTTCCGATATCGATGGCACCAATTTCGCATAAACCGCCTGCACCGCCAATGCATCGACCAGTGTGCTGATGCCATGACTATTCGTTGCTTCGGTTTGTATACTGGTGGCGGTTCCGAGTTGATAGCCTAAACCTGCAACAAATGAAATGCCTTCTGAGCTGCGCACATTCCAGAGGTTGTCGGTCGAAATATTCCCCAATCCCAGCACACTGGCCAGGGAATCAGCTACATTGCCCAAAATACCACCCACACCGGGCGCATTGAAAAGATAGCCTTGCGTTGCTTGCGGAAAACTGGATTTGATCGCCGCAGCAAGGTGGCCACCCAGGCTGTGACCGGTGACAACAAAGTTCTGATTTTGAAGTACAGCGGGGTCTTGCATCCAGACATTTTCAATCTGTGACTTCAACGCAAGGAATTGCGGATTGAAGTTGGATGGCCAACCAAGTGCTAATAGCGTGCTGGAAACCACGTCATTGGCGGATAACTCCGTGCCGCGTATCGCCAGGTATTTGGCGCCATCCTCTCTGGACTCGAAGACCGTGGCTGAAAAACCGGTGATGGAATAAGGGGATTGGGCAACGACTTGCCATTTAGAAATGAACTCGTTGGCTTGGTTCGATGACATACCAACGACATCATTGGTTAATTCCGTGGCCGTCATGACATTACTAGGAAACGTACCATAAGCCGCCTGTGCCAATTCTGATTGAGCGAAGTAATCGTTAATATTGCTCATTTTTCAACCTCTTCAATAAATTTAACAAAAATTTTGTTCATTAATACAATTTCATGAATCTCAGAACTCGGACATCGATGCGATGAAGGCACCCAGGGTCCAGGTAAGTCTCCACCTGCTCGTCGGTATAAAATAAACTCGCCTAATAATTTCATGTCGGATTTTCGAATAATCTTGATATGGTCTTTCTTCATTGAAATCTCCTGAGCACCATGCCGTGTCAATCGGCGTGCAAAACTTACCGGGATTTTGGGTAAATCGGCGTTGAAAAGTTTCCACCCAGGATTGTTAAATATCCGACATTTAGTCGGAG